>NZ_WJBG01000120.1 GCF_009709555.1 Streptomyces blattellae
CCAGACCGGGACCGACGCGGACGCCGGCCAAGGCGCAGCCGACGCGGGCGAGGACCACGGCCGCGACGGAGCGGGCCAGGCATCGCGTACGGGGGATGAGGGCGCCGGCGCCGCCCAGGTGTCGGAGGCTGAGGCTGAGCTTGCTGCTCAGCGGGTCGAGCGGGAGCGGATCGAGCGCCGGAAGGCCGAGAAGGCGGCGCCCATCACGGCAGGGGCGAAGCTCAGTGGAACGGCCGCCGAGCTGCTCGCGGCCGTGCGTGCCGTGGAGAGCGGCGAGAGGCCCGCCGCCACCGTCTTCAGCGAGCCGGAGCCGACACCCCGGCGTCCCGCCCCCGAGCCGGTGCGCCGCCCGCAGACCGAGGCGGTTCAGACAGCCGACGCGGGCGCGGTCACGGCCCCCGCAGCCGAGGCCGTCGACGCCGTGCGGCACGTGCTCGCCGGCGGTGGCGCCCCGGAGGCGCTCGCCCCGCAGGTCGCCGCGGTCCTCGGCGAGAGCGCGAGCGACGTGCTGCGGGCGGACCCCTGGCAGTTGCTGCGGGTCACCGGGGTGCGTCCCGAGCAGGCCGACGGGTTCGCGCGGGCGCTGCTCGGCGCCGAGTCCGGCCCGGCCGACGAGCGGCGCGGCCGTGCGGTCACCGTCTGGCTCCTGGAGCAGGCCGCCCTGGCGGGGCACACCGCCCTCGACCTGCCCGACCTCACCGCCGCGCTGGCCCAGCGGGGCGTGCCGGACGCGGACACCGCCGTACAGAACACGCTCGCGGAGGGCGAGGCCCTGGCCTTCCAGGACGCGTTGGACGACAAGGGCGGCGACGAGGGCGACGAGGAGCGGCCGGTCCGGATCCTGGTCGGTCTGGAGCGGTACGCCCTCGCCGAGGAGAGCCTCGCCGACGGACTGGCCCGGCTGATCAACTCCGTGCCCAAGCAGGACGGTTCGGCCGACGAGTGGGAGCGGGCCGCGTCGGCGGCGGGCTCCGCGGGCGAGTTGATCCGCGCGGTCGCGGCCCACGGTCTCGTGCTGCACACGGGCGGCGAGGCGTCCCTGGCCGAACCGGCGGCGCTGCTGCGCACTGCTGCCGAACTCGGCCTCCGCGCCTGGGCCGCCACCCACAGCCCGCTGGGCCGGACGCGTTTCGCGGCGCTGCTGAGCGAGCCGGGCGGCTCCCGGGTCACCACGGTGTCCGGCCTGCTCTCCGGTGCCGAGGGCCCCGGCCGGGACGCGGACGGTGCTCTCGACCTCGACCTCCTCGTAGTGCTGGACGCTCCGCAGCTGGACGTGGAGACGGCCGCGCTGCTCTCGGAGTCGTTGCCGGACGGGGCGCGGCTGCTGCTGGCCGGTGATCCCGGGGTGCTGTGGTCGGCGGGTCCGGGGCGGGTGTTCGCGGATCTGCTGGCGGCGCGGGTCTGCCCCCAGATCGCCTCCCGGCGGCCCGACCCCGGTCCGCTGGGCGAGTTGGTCTCCGGGATCGGCGTCGGCGAGCTGAATCAGGTGGACTCGCCGGGCAGGGAACTGGTGATCGTGCCGGTGCGGGACGCGGGCGAGGCGGTGCACCGGACCGTGCAGCTCGTCGCGGACTCGGTGCCGCGGGCGATCGGCGTGCCGGCCGGGCAGACCGTCGTCATCACGCCGGGCCACGGCGGCGCGGCCGGTACGCGCGCGCTGAACGCGGCACTGAAGGAGCGGCTGAACCCCGGCCCCGGCCGGTTCGGCGGCTTCGACCCCGGCGACCGGATCGCCTACTCCCCCGCACCGGGCCGTACGCTGCCGGGCCAGGTGGTGAAGGCCGACGCCGACGGGCTGCACCTGTCGTGCGCGGGCGCCCCGGTCGTCGTACCGAAGGAGCGGGTGGAGCAGTCCGTGCGGCACGGGTGGGCGCTGACCGCGCACCAGGCGGTGGGTGCCCGGTGGCCCGCGGTGGTCGTGGTGCTGCCCGGTGACGCCGCGCAGGCCCTCAGCCGCCCCTGGGTCTACACCGCCTTCGGCCGGGCGGAGCGCCATCTGTCCGTGGTCCACGGAGTCGAGCAGGCGCTCCCGCGTGCGGTGGCCGAGGTCCCGCCCAAGCCCAGGACGACCCGCCTGCCCGTCCTGCTGGCCCCGCAGGTCCCGGCGGCGGGCTGACGGGCTGACCGCCGCCGACATGGACGACGGCGGCGGCCGCGGAGGCCGGAACCTCCGTGACCACCGCCGTCGTACCGGTCGGCGTTCAGCCTGTCAGCGGTCCACGTCCAGTGGCTCCAGGTCCTCTTCCTCCACCTCTGCCTCCGCCTCGTCCTCATCCAGGGCCGAGTCGAGATCGTCGTCCTCGACCTCGGCGTCGATCTCGTCGTCGAAGACCGCACTGACGTCGAACCGGCAGACCACCTGCTGCGGGTCGATCGCCTCGAACGGTGTCTCCAGCCACTCGCCGGGATCGGCGGGCTCGTCCGACGCCGTCACCCAGAGCGTGGAGTCGCCCTCCTCCAGGCCGAACTCCTTGTGCCGTGAGGCGATCTCGTCCGGTTCGAACTCGCCGAACAGGATGCCCACCGCTCCGTGCACGGTGGCGGAGGTGTCCGCGCCCGCACCGTCCCTGCCCTCGTCGTCCGCCGCCTCGACCCGCTGGGCCTGCGCCAGCAGCCGCTGCGGTTCCACCACGGCGTAGTCGCGGCGGATCAGCACGCTCAGCGCGTTCGGCTCCTCGGGCCCCGCGTACGGCGGCAGCGCGCCTTCGGTACCGGGGATCTCGAAGGGTGTGACCTCGTCGTAGCGGTCGTAGAGCAGCTCGTCGTACTCCTCGGCGGCCGCGGCGAGCTGGTTGAACGCCTCGTAGACGGCCGGGTCGTCCTCCCCCAACCGGCGTTCGACCGCGGCCAGGTGGCGGTCGAGCGCGGTCTTGACCGCCTCGGCGGCGGCGCGTACCTCGGCAGCGGTGGGCTGCGCAGCATCAGACATAGAGCAGACGCTATCCGTACCGGGGCTCTGCCCGCACAATAGATGCGATGCCGGAATACGAATTTGTCGACGTGTACGTACCGCGCGGGGTCTCCCGCAAGGACGCAACACGCCTGCTGACGGACCATGCCGAGTACGGACACTGGGAATTGGACCGCCTGAGCCTGCTGCGGGACGGGAGCCGCAGGGTGCGGTTGCGCCGACGGATCATCCGCCAGGTGCGCGCCACGTGGTGAGCTGAGGCAGGAGAAACGGAGCGGGCCCCACCGTGGCGGAGCCCGCTCCGTTTCTGTGCGTGCCGCTACTTCTGGACGGTGCCGCTACGCCGAGGCGCGTGCCCTGCGGTAGAGCACCGTGCCCGCCAGCAGTGCTCCCGCGCCGACCGGGAGGACGACGCCGAGGGGCAAGTCACCGCCGGTGTGGGCGAGCTGGGCGCTGCCCTGCGGCTGACTGATCGACTGGGCGCCGGTCTGGTTGCCCTGCGACGAGCCGTTGCCGCCGTCCGGAGTCTCATCGTCCGCGCCGGGCGGCGTGCCGGGCTCCACGGGGTTGCCGGGCTGCTCGGGATTGCCCGGATCGCCGGGGTTGCCGGGGTTGCCGGGCTGCTCAGGGTTACCCGGGTCACCTGGTTCACCGGGATCACCGGGATCACCGGGCTGCTCGGGGTTGCCCGGATCATCCGGATTCCCGGGCGGCGGCGTCTCGTGGTCGCCCCCGCCGGGAGGTGTGCTCGGCTGTCCGCCGCCGGAACCGTCGTTGTTCGCGCAGTCGTTGCCCTTGGTGCCGCTGCCGACGCCGATGATGTCGACGCTGTTGCCGCAGACGTTCACCGGGACGTGGACCGGCGCCTGGACGTGGTTGCCCGAGCCGACGCCCGGGGAGTCCTTGGCGTGGCCGTCGGCCTGCGAGCCGCCGGAGCCGCCGGAGCCGCCGTGACCGCTGTTCCCGCCCTGGTTGACGCACTCGTTGCCCAACGCCGGGTTGAGGATCCCGACGACGTTGACCGAGTTGCCGCAGACGTTGACCGGCACGTCCACCGGCGCCTGCACCGTGTTGCCCGACAGCACGCCGGGCGACTTCGAACTGGAGCCGCTCGCGCCCGAGTCGGCGTGGGCCTGACCGCTGACGGCGGCGATCACGCCGGTCGCGGCCGCCACGGTCATCAGGCCTTTGCGGGTGACCTGTCTCATTGCTGCTTACCTGCCTTGTACCTGCGTTACCGACGCGGAAGACCGGACGGCCCCGGAGCGCTTGGTGTGCGCTCCGGGACCGGCGGTGTGGACGAGAACCTCAGAGAGGTGGCGTCACTTGTTGACGCAGGTGTTGCCGAAGGCGGGGTTCAGCAGCCCGATCACGGAGACGGTGTTGCCGCAGACGTTCACCGGGACGTGAACCGGGGCCTGAATCACGTTGCCCGAGACGATGCCGGGAGAGTGCACGGCGGCACCCTGCGCACCCGAGTCGGCAACGGCAAGGCCCGCACCCGCGAGAACCAGACCACCAGTGGCGGCAGCAGCGGCGACGACCTTCTTGAACATTATTCCTCCTTGTTGGCAATGCGATCCAAAGTCGCGGATCACATCAGCTGTAACGAGGAGGAACTAATGGAGCTACGAGCTTATGGTCGTCTTCACCCGTCCCGGGCGATCTCCGTACACACGGGCGAATGCCGACGTCAACGCGTCATGACGCGTCGATGAACCGGTCGAGTACCCGCACCCCGAACTTCAGCCCCGCCACCGGCACCCGCTCGTCGACGCCGTGGAACATGCCCGCGAAGTCCAGCTCCGGCGGCAGCTGCAGCGGCGCGAAGCCGAAGCAGCGGATGCCGAGGTCGTCGAAGGACTTGGCGTCGGTGCCGCCGGAGAGCATGTAGGGGACGGCCCGGGCGATCGGGTCCTCGGCGCTCAGCGCGCTCTGCATGGCGTCGACGAGCTTGCCGTCGAAGTCGGTCTCCAGCGCCTTGTCGCCGTGCACGTCCTCCCGCTTGACCCGAGGGCCGAGGATCCGGTCGAGGTCGGCGAGGAACTCCTCCTCGTACCCGGGCAGGAAGCGCCCGTCGACGTGCGCGGTCGCCTGGCCGGGGATGACGTTGACCTTGTAGCCGGCGCCGAGCATGGTGGGCGCCGCCGAGTTCCGCAGCGTCGCGCCGACCATCTTGGCGATGCCGCCGAGCCTGGCCAGCGTCTCGTCCATGTCCTCCGGGTCGAGTTCGGTGCCGAGCGCGTCGGACAGCTCATCGAGGAAGGACCGTACGGTCTTGGTGACCCGCACCGGCCACGTGTGCCGCCCGAGCCGCCCGACCGCCTCGCACAGCTCGGTGATGGCGTTGTCGCTGTTCGTCATCGACCCGTGACCGGCCGTGCCGTCCACGGTGAGCCGCATCCAGTGCATGCCCTTCTGGGCGGTCTCCACGAGATACAGCCGCAGCTTCTCGTTGACGGTGAAGGAGAACCCGCCGACCTCACCGATCGCCTCGGTGACGCCCTCGAAGAGGTCCGGGTGCTCGCGGACCAGGTGCTTGGCGCCGTACGTCCCGCCGGCCTCCTCGTCCGCGAGGAAGGCGAGGACGATGTCGCGCGGGGGCTTGCGTCCGCTGCGCAGCCGTTCGCGGACGACCGCGAGGGTCATCGCGTCCATGTCCTTCATGTCGACGGCCCCGCGGCCCCACACACACCCGTCGGCGATCTCGCCGGAGAAGGGGTGGTGGGTCCAGTCCTGGGCGTTCGCCGGTACGACGTCGGTGTGGCCGTGGATCAGCAGCGCGGGCCGGGAGGGGTCCGCGCCCTCGATCCGGGCCACCGTGGAGGCGCGGCCCGGGTGGGACTCGAAGATCCGCGGTTCGAGCCCCACCTCGGCGAGCTTCTCGGCGACGTACTCGGCCGCCTTGCGCTCGCCGGGACCCGAGTGGTCGCCGTAGTTGCTGGTGTCGATCTGGATGAGCTCGCGGCAGAGGTCCACGACCTCGTCCTCGCCCGTGACGCTGCTGGCCGTGTCCGTCCCGCTCACGCTGCTTCCTCCCACTGTCACTGCTGGTGGTCCCCCTCATCCTCCCTCCCTCGCCGGTCCGCCCCAAGACCCTTCCCACCCCGTCACACGCCGTTCACGCGACGACAGGGGGTGATCGGCCCACCCTCCGGAGCCTGGTAATGTTTCCTTCGTCGCGGCGGGGGAAACCCCGCATGACACACACCTTGTCCGGGTGGCGGAATGGCAGACGCGCTAGCTTGAGGTGCTAGTGCCCTTTATCGGGCGTGGGGGTTCAAGTCCCCCCTCGGACACTGACCGTATCCCCAACTTGTGCGGGTCGAGCTGAGTCTCGGCCCGCATGAGCTGTTTTGCGGGGTCGTAAACGGCTGGAGGGCGATGCAGGCGGCGAGCATATTCCGGACCTCCGCCTGGTGGCTACGGGTGTCATGGCGCGGTACACGATGGCCATTGGCGTCCTGCCGCAGGCGGCGCATGAGGACTCTCCGCAGGCAGGTGACGACTTGCGGGTCCCGAACGACGACGGGGTCACAGTCGGCGAGGCAGGACGCCAGCCCCTCGCCCTGCCGTCCGTCGACCACCCAGCGCCAGGCATCGGCCCCTGTAGGCGGCGCTGTGTCGGTAGAGAGCACCGCCGCGCCCATGATTCGACCGAGCGCGTACGCGAAGGGGCTCCCTCCGCTTCCGGGACAGCCGACCACGATCACCTTGTGCATCGGAATTCTCTTGCTTGTGCTCATGTGAATGCGGTGAAGCGATGATGCGCCGTCGGGCCGGGGCGAGGGCCGGGGATCGGTACGCTTGCGGGCATGTCTACCGCTCCCGTTCGTGTTCGTTTCGCCCCGTCTCCGACCGGAATGTTCCATGTCGGCGGGGCCCGGTCCGCTCTCTACAACTGGGCTGTCGCGCGACAGTCCGGCGGCAGGTTCGTCCTGCGGATCGAGGACACCGACGCGGCCCGCAACAAGCCGGAATGGATCGACGGCATCATCAGCGCGCTGGCGTCGATCGGGATCTCCGAGTCGGACCCGGCATTCGAAGGGCCGTTCTTCCAGTCCCAGAACGCCGACCGGCACCGTGAGGCCGCCCAGCGGCTGTACGCGGAGGGGAAAGCCTATTACTGCGACTGCACGCGAGAGCAGTTGCAGGAGCGGACCGGCTCGCAGCACCTCGGCTACGACGGCTTCTGCCGGGACCGCGGTCTGGAGTACGCGGAGGGGCGTGCACTGCGCTTCCGTACGCCCGACGAGGGTGAGACCGTGGTCGTGGACCTGATCCGCGGGGAGCCGGCCTTCCCCAACTCCGCGATCGAGGACTTCGTGATCGCTCGTGGCGACGGCTCGCCAGTTTTCCTGATCGCCAACGTCGTGGACGACCTCGACGAGGGGATCACGGAGGTCATCCGGGGTGAGGAGCATCTGTCCAACACCCCCAAGCAGCAGCTGCTGTGGGAGGCCCTGGGCACGAAGCCGCCGGTGTGGGCGCACCTGCCGGTCATCGTGAACGAGAAGCGGCAGAAGCTCTCCAAGCGCCGGGACAAGGTCGCGCTCGAGGACTACCTCGGGGAGGGCTACCTGCCCGAGGCGATGGCCAACTACCTGATGCTGCTCGGCTGGGGCCCGGGCGACGACCTCGAGATCCGCCCGTACGAGGAGCTGGAGCAGCTGTTCCGCGTCGCGGACGTGAACACCTCCCCGGCGTTCTTCGACGTGAAGAAGCTGTCCGCCTTCAACGGCGAGTACATCCGCGCACTGCCGGCGGAGAATTTCATCGACGCGTGCCAGCAGTGGCTGTGGGAGCCGTACGCCACCTGGCGACCGGACGCGTACGACGCCGAAGTCTTCGTGAAACTGGCTCCGCTGGCGCAGACCCGGATCACCGTCCTCAGTGAGATCACGAAGTACGTGGACTGGGTCTTCCTCGACAACGCGCCCGAGGACGAGGCGTCGTGGACGAAGGCCATGAAGTCCGGCGCCGAGGAGATCATCAAGGACACACGCGAGCAATACGCCGCGGCGGCATGGGACGCGGATTCACTGAAGACCGTACTGGAAGACGTGGCCGCCGCCCACGGGCTCAAGCTCGGCAAAGCGCAGGCACCGGTGCGTGTCGCCGTGACGGGCCGTACGGTCGGTCTTCCGCTGTTCGAGTCGCTGGAGGTTCTGGGCCGCGAGCGGACCCTGGCCCGGCTCGATGCCGCTCTGACGAAACTCGCGGGTTGATGCCGCCCCGGTCATGAGGCTGTCGCCCGGGTGAACAACGCTCCCCAGGCATCCGCGAAGTAAGCGGTGTCGAAGCGGGCCAGGGCGTCGTACGCGGCCTTGGCCCGCTCCGGCGGCGCATCCGCCTGGGCTCGGACCTGCTGAACGAGTCTTCCGAAGTCGGGCGCCAGTTGCCCGGTCAGGCCGGCGAGATCGCTGAGGCCGGCCACGGGCCGGATGAGGCAGGGCATCCCGAGGAGCAGGGCCTCCGCCGCGCATCGGCTCCATCCCTCGCGCATACGCGGCGCGAACACGCCGACGTCGCAGGCTCGCAGAAGCCGTAGGTACTGCGGTCGTGGCAGGTCGTAGTGGTGTCCCGCGAAGCCGATGGTGTTGCTCCCGGTCGTCACGACGTGGATGCCGGGCGCTCCGCGCAGAGCCTCGACTACGGTCTCGATGCCCTTCCAGTGGACGGCCTTGCCGGCGTACACGGTGATCTCGTCGTGGGGCAGGCCGAAGCGGTCCTTGCAGTCGGCGGGGTCCAGGCCCCGGACGTGGTCGATCTCCGTGAGGTCGAAGGCGTTGTGGATGACGTGGACGTTCCGCACTCCGCGGTCCCGTAGGAAGTCGGCCCAGTAGGGGGCGACGCATACGACGGCGCGGCACTGGGGCAGGACGGCGAAGAGCCTGCGCCAGAGCAGCGGTTCGACCGGCCAGGAGTCGAATTGGAGCGGTTCGTAGTGGTGCAGCAGGAAGACGGTCCGGGCCCGCATCTCGGGGGTGAAGAGCAGGACGCTCAGGTCGTCCCAGAGGAACCAGCCCCGCTCCTTCTGCAGGTCGCGGATGTGGGGCGCGACACGGGCGAGGTGGCGGAGCTTCCGGCCGCGTCGGACGGCGTACGTGCGCTTGTAGTCGGGGACCATGCGCCACTCGACGGCATCGGCGGTGGCCTCATGGATCATGCGCAGGTATACGCGTCCTCCGGTCCGGCCGTAGGGCGCCATGGAATGTATGACGGGCTTCACGCTGTGCCCTCCCCTGACCTTGTCCCCCGGTAGCAGTGGTACTCCTCGACGAGCAGCTCACGGACGGTGCGGTGGTGTGGCCCCAGATGCCGGGCCGCCTCGGCGAGCGGGAGGTACGTCTCCTCCAAGGCGTTGAGGAAACGGGTGCGTCGCTCCGGCACCGGGGAGTGGCGGAGGTCCCTGAGGTTGTCGACGCGGTCAGCGAGCCGAACGAGGAGTTCGTTCGGGCTGAGTGCGGCAAGCTTCCTGTGCCACGCTGCTTCGTCGCCAGGACGCTTCTGTCTCTTCTCCAGGCGGTGGTCGGGCGTCATGGCACGGAGATGTCCGACCACGTCCTCACCGAGGCTGGCAGCGATCAGAGGCTCGGCAGTTGGAGAGACCTCCAACGCGTCGTGGAGCAGGCCGAGAATGAGGATGTCGGGGTCATGGGCACCGAGTTCCCGACGGAGGAGCGAAGCCACTCGGACGGGGTGGGCGAGGTAGGGCGTGCCCTGGTCCCGTTCGTGACCGGCGTACACCGCCAGAGCCAGGGCCACCGCGTGGTGGCCACGCGGGCTGTCCCCTTCGGGCCAGGTCGACAGGCCGAGTGCGTCGCTCGCCGCGCCGTGTGAGGTCACGGGGTCACCCCCGATGCGGCCAGCGGTTCGGAAATCTGGTGTACGACACCGGGGGCGACAACGAGCGTGTCCTCGACTGCGAGTGCGTCCAATCCGAGCTCCACCGCGGCCCGCACGGCCTGTTCGGCGGTGCGCAGGATCGGGGTGCCCTTGAGGTTCAGGGAGGTGTTGAGGAGTACAGGCAGGTCGGTGGTCTTCTGGAACTCCTCCAACAGTCGGCGTAGCCCGGTGTGTTGTCGTCCGACGGTCTGGAGGCGAGCGGTCCCGTCGCGATGGACGATCGCCGGGAGGCGGTCGGCACGGCAGGCTCGGACCGTCACCACGCGGTTCATGAACGGGTCGCCCTCGCCGATGAACCAGGCGCCGGCCTCCTCTGCCAGCGCGACGGGAGCGAAGGGGCGGAAGGAGGCGCGGCGTTTCAGGGCGTTGAGTCGGTGGCGTGTGTCCTCCCGGCCCGGATGAGCGAGGATCGAGCGGTGTCCGAGGGCCCGGGGGCCGAACTCCAGCCCGCCCCGGACCCAGCCGACGACATGGTGGTTGGCGAGCAGACGGGCGACCGTGGGAGTCAGCCGGTCACCGAGTCCTCTCACGACGCGGTAGTCGGCGGGCAGCGGTCCGTCCGGGACCAAGCCTGGAGTTGGCCCCCAATCCGCGTCCTCCGGGATGGATGGGCGGGGTTGTCCCAGTACGTAGTTCCAGGCGAACAGGGCCGCCCCGACGGCGGTGCCCGCGTCGTGCGGAGCTGGGGCTACGAAGAGCCCGTCGAAGCCCGACCGTTCGGCGAGGGTGCCATTCAGGTGAGAGTTCAGGGCGCAGCCGCCGGAGAAGACCAGGGTGCGGGCGCCGGTCACGTGGCGCAGGTGCCGGGCGACGTGTATGACCGCCTCGCTGAAGACGCGTTGTGCGGCGGCCGCCAGATCGGCGCGTAGTTCCAGCGGCTTGTCTGCTGCCGATGGCGCGGTCCATTCCGCATCACCGAGCACAAGTGGTGTGTCGGTGTCGTACGAGCCCCATGGGGCCACGACGTGTACGTGACCGTTGTCCCCCAGCACGAGAACGTCGTGCAGCGCCTTGTAGAAGCGGTCGGGATCGCCGTGTGCGGCGAGGGCCATCATGCTGCCCTCCGCTTCGTCTCCTGGCGGGATCACGCGCAGGGCGAGGTTGCGGTAGAAGTGGCCGAGCGACGGGTGCGCTCGTTGCGGTGCGGCGCGGCCAGGACTGATGAGCGGCAGTGCCTGGTGTACGCGGTCGATCCGGTCGGGGCGGAGGTCGTAGCCGGTGATGCGCTCGCGTCCGACGGCGATGTCAGTGCCGAGCGCGGAGCCGCCCGCGTCGATGACGAGACCGGCTGCGTGGTCCTCGCCGGAGAGGAGGTATCCGGCAAGGACGTGGGCGGTGTGGTGGGAGATGAGATTCAGCCGGGCCGTGAGGAGGGCGGGGAGCATGGCGGAGAGTTCCGCCCGCTCCTCTGCCACCCAGGCGCCGGTCGGCGGGTTGGGCCGCATGGCCGGTGCCCATACCTCGTCGATGTCGTCGGGGGTGAGCCCTGCTGTCTCCAGGCACCAGGCAAGGGACTGGGTGGGAGAGGTGAGCAGTCCGGCGGCGCGTGAGGAGCGGTTGTGCTTGGCGCCACTCCACCGCTCCTCCTCGGCGGCGTAGATGTGACCGTCGACGATGAGGCAGGCGGACGTGTCGTGATGGAAGTTCAGGCCGAGCACTGCGGGCATGGAGCGCCTCCTGGGGTGAGGTGTCTCAGGCAGCGGCCGTTGTACGGGCCGGGGCGGTCGGCGCGGGAAGGACCTGGTGTCCGGAGTCGCGGTACTCGTGGCATTTCAGGCAGAAGCGGTAGTGGCCCGTACGAGGGGCGAAGACCTTCTCGGCGAAGTCCTCGTCCCAGACGCTGAACTCGCTGTCGTACTTGGCCATCGCGTTGAAGCAGCGGTAGCAGGAGCCGTCCACCTCGATCATCAGGTGCTGGTCGAGGTAGAGGTCGCACAGGCCGCCGAGCTTGTTGGCCGGTTGGCCGACATCGATGTGGTGGACGTGGTTGGTGACGTGGATGGCCCCGTGTTCTTCGCACAGTTCGGCGAGTCGGGTCAGCCGGGCTCCGTCGATGGCCTCCAGCACGCTGTTGACGACGACCGCCTTGCCGGCCGAGGCCAGGACCGGGAGCGTGACGACGACCTCGTCGTAGTTGCCGTGCTCGTTGTCGCAGCCGATGAGGACCTGGTCGTAGTGGGCGAGCGTTGCTTCGAGGAGCCGGGTGTTGCGGGCCAGAGTGATCGCGTTGGTGCCCAGCACCATGGCACGGTCCGGGAACCTTTCGCGGGCGAGGCCGCTGAGCTCGGCGAAGTCGCGGTGGACGGTCGGCTCGCCGCCGTTGATGTGCAACTGCCGGAAGGGGACGCGGTCCAGGCGGTCGAGGACCGTCTGGAAGGTGTGCAGGGACATGTTCACGCCCTGCCCGCCCTCCGCGAAGATGCAGAAGTCGCAGTGACGGTTGCACTTCGTCGTGATCTTGATCTTCGCGGTCTTCAGCGTCCGCGTCTGCATCGGGGGCTCCCTGGTCATGTGGACTGGGCGGTGAGGAACTCCTCGACCACCGGTTCGTGGCGCCTCCACCGGTCCAGAAGCGCGCGGAGGCTCTCGGCGGTGGTGGGACCGTCGGGCAGTAGACCGGCCATGGCGGCAGCGAGTCGCCCCTCCCTGCCGGAAGTGCCGTCGGCAATACGGTTCAGGGTCTCCCTCGCGGCTCGGATCTCCTTCGCCTCGCGCGCGATCAGGTAGCCGGTCGCGGTCCCGGCGGGCGGATCGAGGTAGTAGAGCCAGCGCGCGACCCGTACGCGGAGCAACCCGGCTGTCATCGTCCAGGCGACGGCGTCCGACCCGGTGTGCTCATCCACCTGCCTCGGTGACGGCGTACGGCGCAGCATCGCGTCCACGACGCCGTGCGCCTCGCGCAGAAGATCCCTCGGCGAATGGCCGGGCGGCAGTCCCTCGGTTCCGTACCGAAGGAAGCTCTCTGCGTGGACTTCGAGCTCCCCTGGATGCCACTGGACCAGCGCGGCCGACTTGCCCGGGCAGCGGGTTCCGGTCGCGAGTGCCGCGGCGGCGAACCAGCAGGGGGCCACGTAGTGCCAGGCAACGCAGTGCCCTCGATAACCGGTGAGGTCGCTGTGGACGTTATCGGCGCTGTCCTTCTCCAACTGGTACCGGCCGCCGATCCTTGCTCCGAGAATGCCTCGGTAGAACCGCTCGTCGTCCCTGCTCCACGGCGCCATCTGGGCGTGGGACTTCCACCTCTGGAGCGCCGTCGTACTCCCCGTGACCAGGCTCCAGGTGGCGAGCTCCGGAGGGGAGACACGGTGTTGGTCGAGTTCGGCCGTGGTGAAGGCGAAACCCGGGGGGTGTTCCAGGAGCCGCCGGTGGGTGATGTCCTGAGCCACCGTGCGCGCGTGGGCGAGGGCGAGGCTCTGGTTCCAGTCCCACCAGGAGGCAGGAAGCTGGTGGAGGATGACCCGTACGTCGATGTCGGAGTGCGGGGAGATCAGGTCGCCTGGTTGCCACTTGTGGGTCAGCATGGCCGTGCCGATGCCGTGGGCGGCCAGCTGCTCCGCGTAGGCCGAGCTGACCTGGGCGTACGTGGGAACGGTCTGCGTGGTGATCACTGTTCCTCCCCTAGCTCTCGTCGGAGAGAGCAGCTGGCGCCCATGCCGCTCGCCAAGGGGAGGAGTGGCAGCACGGGAACGCCCTTGGGGCGTTCGAGGCGGTCCCAGCGCAGGTCGTAGTCGACGTAGTGGAAGCCCTGCCACGCCTCGTTGCCGTCGCGCTCAACGATGGCGCGGAAGAGATGGGTGAAGGCGTCGGTCAGCGTCCCGTTGGCCAGATGCGGCTTCAGCTCGATGTCCCGGTTGTGCAGGATGCACGGACGGGCGATGCCTGTCGGTGTGATCTTGATGCGGTTTGCGTCGGAGCAGGTGGCGCAGCTCGAGTTGGAGATGAACCCGATCGAGCCCTCCCAGCCCGGTGGTCGGAGATAGCGTCCGGGACTGCGCACCCCGAGTTCCGAGCGCGGGATCTCGCCGGCCTTCTCGAACCACGTCTGGAGGTGCCCCCTGACCTCGTCCTCAGCCACGAACTCTGTCGAGAACAAGGCCTCGGCCGGCCCAATCCGCTGCAGCTCGATGAGGCGTACGGCGACCGGGCGTCCCTTGGCGAGCTCGGCGACTCCGAACGCGTCCTCCAGATAGGACCGTTGGAGAACGCAGTTGACCTTGACCCCTATCCCGAGGGCGAGCGCGGCGTCGATGGTGGCGAGCGTCTCGTTCGAGTCTCCCCCGCCCATGATCTCGGCGGAGCGTGCCGGGTCCAGGCTGTGCAGGCTGACGTTCAGGTAGGTGAGACCGGCCTCGTGCAGGGCCTGGACGGACAGCCCGCGGCGGAGGTTTCCGTGGCTGGTCATGCCGATCGCGGCACCCGTCCCCAGCCCCTTGGCGAGGGCCGCGACGACATCGAGGATGTCGCCTCGCAGAGTCGGCTCGCCTCCCGAGCAGTGGGCCTTGCGGATCCCCCAGGCTCCGGCCTCCTCCGCGATGGCCACGTAGTCGGCAGGGGTCAACGGCCGGTCCTTGTGGCCGTAGTCGGGGACACAGCGCGGCTTGCAGAAGGTGCAGTCGCGGTTACAGAGGGAGTTCAGGGTGAAGGCGAGGTAGGGGTGGTTGCGGCCGGTTTCGGAGAAGGCACGCAGGAGCTCGGCCCGCGCCTCGTACGGTTCAGCGGACATGTCGGTCTCCGTCGGGGAGTGGGATGACGATGCCGTTCAGTGGTCGGTCGTCCAGGTGGAGCCGTAGGTTGTCGCCGAAGAAGGCGACAGCCCTGTCCATGTAGTCGTGACTGAACACGGCGCTCTTCGGGGTGAGTACGACGCGTGGATGGTGACGCAAAGGGTCGTCGGCGGGCGGCGGCTTCACCGATGGCACGTCGAGCGCGGCTCCGGCAATGTGCCCGGAGTCGAGTGCGTCGAGAAGCGCGGCGTGGTCGACGGTGCTGGCCCTGCCGAGGTTGAGGAAGACGGCTCCAGGTCGGCAGGCCGCGAAGGCGGACGCGTCGAAGAGGTGTCGTGTCTCGTCGGTGGCCGGCAGCAGGTCGACGACGGCCTGCGACCGGGCCAGAGCTTCGTGCAGCCGGGAGGCCGGAACCCACTCGATACCGAGGGGGTCGTCCTGCGGCCGCTGCCGACGCACGCCGATCACGTGCATGCCGAGCGCCTGTGCCGCGACGCCGAGGCGGGTGCCGATCTCGCCACAGCCGACGATGGCGAGGGTCTGACCGTGCAGGTCGAAGAACGACTCCGCGATCTGGTCCTTCCACCAGCGGGACCGGCCCTGCAGCCGGTGGCTGAGGAAGAGGCCGCGCGAGAAGCCCAGGAGGAGCCCGAGGGCGTGCTCGGTCACCGGGCGGGCGTGGTAGCCGTAGCCCCGTGTGAGTCCGATACCGGCAGTCCGGAGCGCGTCGACAGGGAGATGGTCCACGCCGGCGGATGGCGTGGCGACCCACCGAAGGCGAGGCGCGTCCTTGATCCAGTGAGCCAGGAACGACCAGCCGAAGTAGACGTCGGCTGCGGAAAGGTGCCACGGCGCGTCAGCCTCCGGCACAGCCAGAAACGTCACGCCGGGAAACTCCGCATGCAGCCCCTCGGCATGGGTTCGCCCGAAGTTCCAGAACTCATAAGGCGAGTTGAGGCAGACCAGGACGGTCGTCGTCACAGTGTCCTCCGCTCGACATCGGAGGGTTCCAGTGCCCACGGGATGTGATCACGCACGTACGAGCGGACGGTTGTCCCGTAGTCGTGTCGCGCCGTGAGAAGGGCACGCCCCTGCCGACGCAGCAGATCGCGCTCGCGCGTCGTGGCGAGCAGTGCCCGGCGGATGGCGTCGGCGAGATCGGCGGGATTGTTGGGTTCCGCGGTAAAGCCGGTCTCGCCATCGATCACGGTCTCCATGAGTCCGCCGACGCGGGTCGCGACGACCGGTCCGGCTCCCGCGGAGAAGGCTTCGAGCGGGATCCTGCCGAAAGGTTCGGCCCGAGAGGGCACGACCATGGCGCGAAGCGCGGGGCTGCGCAGCCACGTTCGGTAGACGGGCGAGAAGCGCCCGAGCAACGTGGCATCGAGGTCCAGTTCGCGCGCCCTCTCGTGCAACTGGCGGTGGTACGGGGTGGGATATCGCGCGTCCGAAGTGGCGGCGAGAACGAGGTGCGGGAGACGTACACCCTCGTGCTGGAGAAGAGCCACGGCCGAGAGAAGGTCGTCGAAACCCTTGCTCGCGACGGCGCGTCCCATGGCAAACAGGAACCCCGCCCGGGCGGGCGGCGGTAGCGGTGCCGGTTCCGGCTCGTGGGGCCGGTCGTACAGGAGAAGTCCGTTGGGCAGGTCGATGATGGCCCAGGCCGGGACGTTGTACTGGTGCTTCAGGTGCAGACGCATGTGCTGCGAGATGGCGGCGATCCTGGCGCCCTGGCCCACCGCGGCGATCAGCCCGTTGCGCTCCCAATGAATGCGGTCGTTCCTGCCCTCCGCCAGCTTGCTCGTGGAACGCGGTACGAGTAGGAGGCCGGCTCGGCACTCCTCCATGTGCTGTGCCAGGCCGAGGAAGGGGGTGTCCAGACCGATCACATGGGCATGCCGCGCCTGCGTCAGGAGCTCGCACGCCATGTCGCCGACGATCTGGCACAGGGTTTCGCTGTCGCGGGTACTGGCGCCCGCCGGGTGTGGGCACGGGACCGGTACAGCTTCCGCCTCCACGCTGTCGAGCAACCGCTTGGTCCGCAGGGTCCATCGCTGGTCGTACGCCGGGTCAGAGTGCGGGACGTGGGTGGGGAGAACGAGTAGCCGACCCGGGGGAAGGGTGAGGGCAAGCGCCTCCAGGAAGGCCCGGTTGCTGAAGCCGGAGCCGGAGGACGCTCCGTAGAACCCCTCGTGCAGAGCGACGAGAACCTTGGGGGCGCGGACCCCCGCAGCAGACTGAGCCGTATTCGGCGTTCCGACCGCTGGCGAGGCCGACAAGGCGCGGACGGGTTCAGCTGCCATGGCGGGACTCCTTCGAAGGACAAGGTGCGGGGAAGGCGCAGAGTGTGGGCTGAGCCGCGATGGGCAGGCGGCACCAAGCCCGGGTCCCGGTGGTGCCCACCTCAAGTGAGGAGCCGACGGTCAGGGCGTCGACGATCAGATGACCACGCCCCGATTCGTCCGACAGCGCCGGCTCCCTGTCGTGAACCGGCCGACGCGGCGAGCCGCCGTCCGTCACCGTGATCTCGACCGCCGGTTCGGCTTCATCGGGGTCCACCTGAACCCTGAGCAGGATCGGCGGGCTGCCGTGGCGGTAGGCGTTGGTCACCAACTCCG
Source organism: Streptomyces blattellae (assembly GCF_009709555.1). Taxonomy (GTDB): domain Bacteria; phylum Actinomycetota; class Actinomycetes; order Streptomycetales; family Streptomycetaceae; genus Streptomyces; species Streptomyces blattellae. The sequence continues at coordinate 17,163 of NZ_WJBG01000120.1, forward strand.
AGCAGACCAGTGACACGGAACCGGTGACTTCCTCCGAGGCGCCGAGCAGTGAGACGACCTCCTTGCGGGCCACGCTGGCGACGGTGGTATCGAAGGGGAGCTCGACGCTGACATACGCCGGTCCGGGTCGATACGGACCAGCCTCGTACGTAGTTGCGGGGGCCGCCCGCTCTCCCGGCTCCCTGCCCGTGACCGGGTCGTGCCCGGTACCTGGACCTGCCACGATCGCCCTCCTTCCGACAGGGGCCCATCTCTCGACGGATCGTCAGTCCAGGACATCGGAGTCGGCTGGGACACAGGAGGCGAAGGAGCGGTCAACTCGGTCAACTTGGCGACGGGACAGGCGAAGTGACTGGACGATGGGAATAACTGAACGCAAGGGTGTGCGTCGGCACAGTGACCGGACCTGCGGAGGAGTGCCGTATGGCGACAGCGGCCAGAGGGCGCAACGACGCGCTGGCAGCGTGCCTGGACGAGCTCGGCTGGAGCCCGAAGGTGCTCGCGCGCAAGCTCAATCGCGTCTTCGGTACGGGCACCGTCGCCGAGTCGGCTCCGTACCACTGGCGCGACGCCGGACGCGTTCCACGCGCCCCGCTTCCCACCATGACGGCCTACGTCCTCTCGCAGGAGCTGGGACGCGTCGTGTCAATGGACCAGCTGTGGCAAGGCAAGGCCCCGGAGTCCCTGGCCTTCGTGCCGTCAGATGCAAGCATGGAATACACCTGGACGTTCCGGGGACTTGCTCGCATCTTGGAGGACTGGGTGCTCAGCGGACTGGTCGATCGTCGCCGTTTCCTGGCGATCTCGGGCTCTGGCCTGCTCGCGGTGGTCTCCGAGTACCTTGACGGCACGGCCGGCCGCGGGCCGTTCAGTGCCAGGCTCACGGACGACACATCCACCGACCCGCTCGTCGCTCAGGTGGAACAGAACCTCCCGCTGCTGCAGCAGCTCGACGACGAACACGGCGGGGCTCGCCATCTCCCTTATGTCGGAGCCCAGTTCAGATCAGTGGGACTGCTGCTCCACGAGGGCGGGCTCTCCGACGCCGCGACGGTACGCCTGATCCGCGCCCTGGGCGAGATCGGGCAGCTCGCCGGCTGGATGGCGTTCGACTCCGCGGACCACGGTCTGGCGCAGCGGTACTTCGTGACCGCGCTCCGCGCAGCACACCAGGTGAACGACCGGGCCCTGTGCGCGCACATCCTCGCCGACCTGTCGTTCCAGGCTGCCTCGCGCAGCCACCCCGCCGACGCCGTCGCTCTCGGTGAGGCGGCTCGGCGGGCAAGCGAGGGTGGAACCGCCTCGGTGCGTGCCTCGGTTCTCTCACGACTTGCCTACGGATACGCGGCGGCAGGACGCAGTACGGACTTCGAGCGCACTAGCGCGTTGGCCCGCGAGTTGATCGAGGACCGCACCGGCTCCGAGGAGGAGCCCCGCTGGATGTACTTCCTCACCCCCAACCACCTTGAATGCCAGGCCGGTTACTCACTGATCAGCCTCGGCCGCACGGAACTGGAACGGGGAGACCGGGCCCGCGGCCGGCGCTTCGTTCGACAGGGGCAGGACCTGTTGGAGACCGGGGCGTACACAGTGGAGAAGGGAGATCCGAGCCAGCGCCGGGCTCTCTTCGAAGGCGCGTGGCTCGCCCTCGGCTACAGCGCCTCAGGGGACCTGGAACGCTCCTGCGAGGTCGGCGAGACGGCCGCTGCCCGCCTCAGCACAGTGCGGTCGCCGAGAAGCACGGCCGTGCTGAACCGGCTGGCGACCGAGCTGCGCCGGAAGCAGCGGAACGCGTACGTCCGGGACTTCCTCCCCGGCCTCGAGGGACGCATCTCAGAGCAGTCGAGCTTGAGGAGTGCTCGAACAGCTACGGTCGGATCATGACAACGAACGAGACGATCGTCGTCGTGGGTGGCGGGGTCTCCGGCCTCACCACCGGAGTCGTGCTCCTTGAGGCCGGGCTGCCGGTGCGGCTTGTCGCCGAGGAGATTCCCGGGCGTACGTCGCTCGCGGCCGGGGCAATGTGGGGGCCGTACCTGGTTGAGCCCTGGGCGAAGGTCCGGGAGTGGAGCCTCGCGTCGCTCGACGTCTTCCGGCAGCTTGCCGAGGTGGGTGGTGCAGGCGTCCGCATGGTGAGCGGGGTGGAGGCGGCCCGGCACCCTGTCGAGACGCCGCCGTGGAGCGAGCTTCTCCCTGACTTCCAGCAGGCCGATTCCTCCGAGCTTCCCGACGACTTCGTCTCGGGCCACCGCTTCACCGTCCCGTTCGTCGACATGCCGGTCTATCTCGACCATTTGCGGCGCCGGTTCAGTGATCTCGGCGGAGCGGTCGAGCAGCGCGTGGTCCACTCCCTCGACGAGTTCGCGGACGCGGCAGCCGTCGTGAACTGCGCAGGCATGGGCGCGGTAGGGCTGGCCGAAGACAGCACTCTGCGACCAATTCGAGGACAACACGTGGTCGTTGAGAACCCGGGCATCACCGAGTTCTTCTCCGAGGACACGGGGCTGTCGCCCGATCTCGTCTGCATCTACCCGCACGGCGACACGGTCGTTCTAGGCGGTACCGCGATCGACGGCGATGGCGACCTGTCCGACGACGTAGCCGCAGCCAAGAGCATCATCGAGCGCTGTGCTGCTGTCGAGCCGAGGTTGGCGGACGCTCGGGTCATCGAGCATCGGGTTGGCATCCGGCCGACTCGTTCCGAGGTGCGGGTCGAATCCGGCCGCTGCAAGGGCGGCGTTCCTGTCATTCACAACTACGGGCACGGCGGCGCTGGGGTGACCTTGTCGTGGGGCTGTGCGCGCGAGGTGGCTCGGTTGATCACCAGCAGGCTTCGGTGACCGAGTCCTTGCAAGGCTGACGGAGGGGACTCACGGCGCCAGGGTCCGGTGGGGGTTCGGATGGACGTGCCTTTCCGGGCGATCAGTGGGGCTCTGGTTGGCCTGCGACGATGCGTACAGACCGGTGGCAGTCGCGGCTGGAGGACTTCGCGCACAGCGGCGTGATTCTCATCGTCGGGGAGCTCGCGAGCAAGAGTGCAGCGGACGCGAGGGCTGGCGTCGGCCGCAGGGTGGGAGCCGGGGTGGGCCGTTGTCGCCGTTTGTTTGGTAGTGAACCAGAGGTGGGCGGCCAGCGAACGGACAGCGGGTGCCTGCCTGTTATCTGCGCGGGGAGCACAGCTGGTGCAGGATGCCGGTGCAGTTCGGCAGGGGACCATCCCCGCGGGTGCGGGGAGCACCGACTCCTCGGCCGTGGCGTCCGGGCCGAAGAGGTGCTCCCCGCACCCGTGGGGAGCGTCCCGATGTAATAGACGGGACCTGCAGTTCAGTTCCCCGCAACCGTGGGGGCGATGCCGGACCCCCTTCGCGATCAAGTGTGGGCCATCTCTCGCCGGGCGGGCAGACGCCGAGGTCACGGCACCCGGCGGCTGCTCCGGCATGCCCCGAACAACCCGCCCGAGTGGCCGTCAGGTAACCCGGAACCTAACGTCGTACTAAAATTTCCGGCTTGTTACGGAGCTGGAGCCGGACAACCCCAGGCAAACCTGCGGGCCCGCCAGCGCCCCGGAGGCTTCCGGGATCGAGACGCGAGGACCCGATGGCAGCCCTACACGAGAGCAGTGCTCTCGGCCTGCTCGACGAAGAGATCCGCGAGCGATTCGGCAGTACCGCACGTTTCTCGGGCGGGGCCGCGGCATCTCCTCGCACTCTGGTCGATGTCTTCGAGGCGTCCGTACGGTCGTATCCGGACGAACTCGCCCTGGACGACGGTGTGCGGCGACTTACGTACCGTGCGCTGGCCGTCGAGGTCGCGGCGCTGCGGCGCAGGCTCTCCGCCGCCGGGGTCGGACTGGGTGACCGGGTGGGCGTGCGGGTGCCGTCCGGGACCGATGAGCTGTACGTGGCGATCCTCGCCGTGCTGGCCGCGGGCGCCGCGTATGTGCCGGTGGACGCCGAGGACCCGGACGAGCGGGCCGAGTTGGTGTTCGGCGAGGCCGACGTGCGGGCCGTCATCGGTGCGGGGCATGCGATCACCGCCCACGGCAGGGCGGACGTCCCCGCCGGCCGGCCCGGCGCCGAGCACGACGCCTGGATCATCTTCACCTCCGGCTCGACCGGGAAGCCCAAGGGCGTCGCCGTCACCCACGAGAACGCCGCCGCGTTCGTGGACGCCGAGGCCGCGCTGTTCCTCACCGAGGACCCGATCGGGCCCGGCGACCGGGTCATGGCGGGGCTGTCGGTGGCCTTCGACGCGTCCTGCGAGGAGATGTGGCTGGCCTGGCGGTACGGCGCCTGCCTGGTGCCGGTGCCGCGTTCGCAGGTCCGCAGCGGTGCCGATCTCGGGCCGTGGCTGGTCGAGCAGGAGATCACCGTCGTGTCGACGGTGCCGACACTGGCCGCGCTGTGGGAGCCGGAGACCCTGAACGACGTACGGCTGCTGATCTTCGGCGGGGAGGCCTGCCCGCCCGAGCTGGTGCAGCGGCTGGTGACCGAGGGGCGCGAGGTGTGGAACACCTACGGGCCCACCGAGGCGACCGTCGTGGCATGTGCGTCGCTGCTGAGCGGCGAGGAGCCGATCAGGATCGGGCTGCCGCTGAACGGCTGGGAGCTGGCCGTCGTCGACGAGGCCGGGGTGCCCGTCCGGATGGGCGAGAGCGGTCAGCTGGTGATCGGCGGGGTCGGGCTGGCCCGGTATCTCGATGCCGGCAAGGACGCGGAGAAGTACGCGCCGCTTGAGTCGCTGGGCTGGGAGCGGGCGTACCGCAGTGGTGACCTGGTCAGGGCGGAGCCCGAGGGGCTGGTCTTCCTCGGTCGGGCCGACGAGCAGATCAAGCTCGGCGGGCGGCGGATCGAGCTGGGCGAGGTGGATGCCGCGTTGCAGGCGCTGCCCGGTGTCGCCGGTGCCGCCGCGGCCGTACGCACCGCCCGCAGCGGCAATCAGCTGCTCGTCGGGTATGTCGTCACGCAGGACGGCTGGGACCAGGCGGCCGCCGTCGAGAAGCTGCGCGCCGAGCTGCCTGCCGCGCTCGTGCCGCTGCTCGCGCCGGTCGGCGATCTGCCGACGCGGACGAGTGGCAAGGTGGACCGCAATGCGCTTCCCTGGCCGCTCGAGAATCTCGAAACCCCGGAGGCCGAGCGGCTCTACGGCACCGAGGCCTGGCTCGCCGAGCAGTGGACGGAAGTCCTCGGCATCCCCGTGAGCAGCGCCTGCGACGACTTCTTCGCGATCGGCGGCGGCAGCCTGGCCGCCGCCCAGCTGACGACGCGGTTGCGCGCCCGTTACCCGAGCGCGGCCGTCCTCGACATCTACCAGCAGCCCACGCTGCGGAAGCTGGCCCGGCACCTGGAGGAGTCCGCGCAGGACGACAACGCCCAGCGGACGATCGCTCCGGTGCCCAGGCGTGCCCAGGTGGTCCAGCTGCTGGTCCTGCTCCCCCTGTTCACGCTGCTGGGGCTGCGCTGGATGGTGCCGCTGGCCGCGCTGGGGAACGTGCTGAGCGGGTACTCCTGGCTGCCGACCGCTCCCTGGTGGCTGGTCGGGTCCGGGGCGCTGCTGCTCTTCAGCCCGCCGGGACGGCTCGCGATCGCCGCGGGTGGGGCGCGGCTGCTGCTGCGGGGCGTGACGGCGGGGCGGTATCCGCGCGGCGGCGGTGTGCATCTGCGGCTGTGGGCCGCCGAGCGGCTCGCGGAGTTCAGCGGCGCGACCTCGCTGACCGGGTCGTGGCTGGAGCGGTACGGCCGTGCGCTGGGCGCCAGGATCGGGCAGGACGTCGATCTGCACTCGCCGCCGCCGGTCACCGGGATGCTCAAGCTGGGCCGGGGCGCCGCCGTCGAGACCGAGGTCGATCTGTCCGGGTACTGGCTGGACGGTGACCGGCTGGAGATCGGCCCGGTGAAGGTGGGTGCCCACGCGGTCGTCGGCACCCGCAGCATGCTGTTCCCGGGCGCCCGCGTGGGCAAGCGGGCCGAGGTGGCGCCGGGGTCGGCGGTCTCTGGGCAGATTCCCACCGGTCAGCGCTGGGCCGGAGCGCCCGCAGTGAAGCTCGGCAAGGCGAAGCGGAACTGGCCCAAGGACCGGCCGCGCCACGCCACGTTCTGGCGTGTCATGTACGGCATGACAGGCATCGCGCTGACGCTGCTGCCCGTCCTCTCCCTGATCGCCGCCCTGCTGGTCGCGGAGGCCTTCGTGGCTCCGGGCGCCGGGCTCGGCGAGGCCCTGCGGGGTGCCGTGCTCGCGCTGGTCCCGGCGACGCTCGCGTTCGGGCTGACGTACGCCGTGCTGATCCTGGTCGCCGTACGGCTGCTGAGCCTGGGCCTGCGCGAAGGCACGTATCCGACGCTCAGCCGGACCGGCTGGCAGGCGTGGACGGTCACGCAGCTGATGGACCGCTCCCGGGAGTCGCTGTTCCCGCTGTACGCCGGGCTGGTCACGCCGGTGTGGCTGCGGCTGCTCGGGATGCGGATCGGCAAGGGAGCCGAGGTGTCGACCGTGCTGGCGCTGCCGAGCCTGACGACGGTCGGTGAGGGTGCCTTCCTCGCCGACGACACGCTGACCGCGCCGTACGAGCTCGGCGGTGGCTGGGTGAGGATCGGGCGCGCGGAGATCGGGCGGCGGGCCTTCCTCGGCAACTCGGGGATGACCGCGCCGGGGCGGACCGTGCCGGACGGCGGCCTGGTCGGGGTGCTGTCGGCGACTCCGAAGAAGGCGAAGAAGGGCACGTCGTATCTGGGGCTGCCGCCGGTGAAGCTGCCGCGCAGCGCGAGCGACGGCGACCAGAGCCGGACGTACGATCCGCCGGCCCGGCTGCTGTGGGCGCGCGGCCTGGTGGAGCTGTGCCGGATCGTGCCGGTGTTCTGCTCGGCTGCGCTGGCCGTGCTGACGGTGGCGGCGCTGAGTGCGCTGGGCGGCTGGGCCTGGCTGCTGGGCGGGCCGGTGCTGCTCGGGGCGGGCGGGCTGGCGGCCCTGCTGTCGATCGCCGCCAAGTGGTCGCTGGTCGGGCGGCACCGCAGCGGGGAGCACCCGCTGTGGAGCTGCTTCGTCTGGCGCAACGAGCTGGCGGACACGTTCGTCGAGGTGGTGGCCGTGCCGTGGTTGGCCGCGTCGGTGCCGGGTACGCCGGTGATGACGGCGTGGCTGCGCGGGCTGGGCGCCCGGATCGGCAAGGGCGTGTGGGTCGAGAGCTACTGGCTGCCGGAGACGGATCTGGTGACCCTTCAGGATGCGGCGACCGTGAACCGGGGCTGTGTGCTGCAGACGCACCTCTTCCACGACCGGATCTTGCGGACGGATACTGTTGTACTCCGTGAGGGCGCGACGCTGGGTCCTGGCGGAATCGTCCTGCCGGGCAGCGCGATCGGGGCCCGCACCACGCTGGGTCCCGCGTCACTGGTGATGGCCGCGGAGTCCGTTCCCGAGGACACGCGCTGGCTGGGCAACCCGATCGAGGCATGGCGTCGGTGACCGCGGCCGTGTGGGCGTCGGGTGGAGCAGGACGTCGTCGTACGAGCGCGGCGCGAGGAGCAGACGCAGCAGTGGCAGTTCAGCAGTCCGTGGGTGCGGACCCGTACTTCCCCGACAACGGTGACGCCCGTTATCGGGTGCATCGGTACGAACTCGCGCTGGACTACCGCCCGGGGCCGAACCGCCTGTCGGGGACGGCCCGGATCAACGCCATAGCGGGCCGGTCGCCGGTCGGCGGGTTCCAGCTGAACCTGGCCGACTTCAAGATCGGCCGGGTGCGGGTGGACGGACGGCAGCCGCACTACACGCATCGCGGTGGCAGGCTGCGGATCCGGCCCGCCAAGCCGATCCGCGCCGGGGCGGCGTTCACCGTGGAGGTGCAGTGGTCGGGCAATCCCAAGCCGGTGAGCAGCCCCTGGGGCGGGCTCGGCTGGGAGGAGCTGGAGGACGGGGCGCTGGTGGCGAGCCAGCCGGTCGGGGCGCCGTCCTGGTACCCGTGCAACGACCGCCCGGCGGACAAGGCGTCGTACCAGATCTCCATCACGACGCCGTCGGCGTACTCGGTGGTCGCGGGCGGGCGGCTGCTGACCCGGACCACCAAGGCGTCGACGACGACGTGGGTGTACGAGCAGCCCGCGCCCACGTCGAGCTATCTCGTCGGGCTGTCGATCGGCAAGTACCAGACGGTGCTGCTCGGCGATCCGGGGCTGGGCGGGGTGCCGCAGCACGGGCACATTCCGGCACATCTGCTGCCCCAGTTCTCCCGGGACTTCGCTCGGCAGCCCGCGATGATGGAGCTGTTCCAGGAACTGTTCGGGCCGTATCCGTTCGACGAGTACGCGGTCGTGGTGACGGAGGAGGAGCTCGATGTGCCCGTCGAGGCGCAGGGGTTGTCGCTGTTCGGCGCCAACCATGTGGACGGGGCGCGGGGTTGGGAGCGGCTGATCGCGCATGAGCTGGCGCATCAGTGGTTCGGGAACAGTGTGTCCATCGCGGACTGGCGGCACATCTGGCTGAACGAGGGGTTCGCCAAGTATGCCGAGTGGTTGTGGTCGGAACGGTCGGGTGGGGCCACGGCGCAGCAGCATGCCGCCGCGGCTCACCGGGTGCTCGCCGGCCAGCCGCAGGATCTGAAGCTCGCCGATCCTGGGCGCAAGTCGATGTTCGACGACCGGCTGTATCTGCGGGGTGGGCTCGCGCTGCATGCGTTGCGCTGTGCGATGGGTGATGCGGACTTCTTCCGGATGCTGCGCGGCTGGGTGGGGTTGCACCGTAACGGCGCGGTCACCACGGACGCGTTCACCGCGCATGCGGCGCGGTCCACGGCGGAGCCGTTGGAGGATTTGTTCACGGCGTGGTTGCACAAGGGGGCGTTGCCGCCGTTGCCTGAGCAGGATGTGCGGGTTCCGGTGCGGCCGAGTTTTCCGCCGAGCAGCGCGTGACAGCTGGGGCGGGGGCGGGGGCGGTTGTTCTGGGGCCGGGGCGGTTGTGCTGCGGGTGGGCCGGTTGTGCTGCGGGTGAGGCGGTTGTTCTGGGGCCGGGGCGGTTGTGTTGCGGGTGGGGCGGTTGCGCTGCGGGTGGGGCGGTTGCGCTGCGGGTGGGGCGGTTGCGCTGCGGCTGCGGGTCGACTGTGGCTTGTCGCCGACATGGAGGAAGCCGCTGCCGGGGAAGGGCTCTTGCCGCCCGTGTCGCCGCCCTCCCGCATGTTGAAGGTCTCGTCAAGGTCCGCTCGAACTCGGCGAAGCCGGTGACGCGCACCGGCACGCGGCGCTCGCTGCGGTCGTCGGCATTCCGCTCCAATCCCGTCTCGGGCACGATGTTGCAGCAGAATGGCGGCATGTCCCGACGCAACGCGGCTCACCGGCCAGGACGCGCTTCCAGCGCCGCGCACACACGTTCCTGTCCATGCGGTCTCGCGGGGACGTACGAGGAGTGCTGTGGCCGATTTCATCGGGGGGACGCGACGGCACCGACCGCCGAGGCGCTGATGCGCTCGCGTTACAGCGCTTTCGTGAAGCGGGACGAGGCGTACCTGCTGAGCACCTGGCATCCACGGACGCGGCCCGCGCGGGTCGACTTCGACCCCGGGATGAAGTGGACGGGGCTGGAGATCCTGGGTACGAGTGAAGGGTCGGCCTTCCACCCCACCGGGACGGTGACCTTCCGCGCCTCGTACCGGGGCGGCTCACTGCACGAGCGGAGCCGGTTCGAACGGGTGGCGGCAGCGTGGGTGTACGTCGACGGGGAGTTCCTGGCCGAAGTCCGGGACTAGCGGCCCGGCAGGCACTAGGGAGCGAGGATGTCCAGCTCCTGGAGTGCGCCCTCGGTGATTTCCTTCGTCAGGTGCTCGGCGCGGGCCGCGTCGCCCGCCCGGACCGCCTCGGCGACCTGCACGTGCAGGGTGACGGCGGCCGGGTCGGGGTCCTCGAACATGACGTCGTGATGGGTACGGCCCGCGAGGACCTCGGCGACGACATCCCCGAGGCGGGCGAACATCTCGTTCCCGGAGGCGTTGAGGATCACCCGGTGGAACGCGACGTCGTGCAGGAGGTAGCCCTCCAGTTGGTGGCCCTTGGAGTGGGCGACCATGCCGAGGGCGCACTCGGTGAGTTCGGCGCACTGGTCGGCGGTAGCGTGCTTGGCGGCGAGGCGCGCGGCGACCGGTTCGATCGCGGAGCGCAGCACGGTGAGGGAGCGCAGTTGCTGGGGGCGGTCGGCGCCCGCCAGACGCCAGCGGATCACCTGCGGGTCGTAGACATTCCACTCGGACCTGGGGCGGACCGTCACGCCCACCCGGCGGCGGGACTCGACCAGGTGCATGGATTCCAGGACACGGACCGCTTCTCGCATCACGGAACGTGACACGTCGAATCGCTGGGCCAGTTCGTCCGTGCGCAGAACGCTTCCCGGCGGGTACTCGCCCGCGGTGATCGCGGGGCCGAGGGTTTCCAGTACGTGGCCGTGCAGCCCTCGGCCCGGTGTGGTCATGCACTCAGAGTACGGGGAACATCACGCGAACAAAAAGTCAGACTTATTCATCACAGACTCTTGAATTTGTCGTACTTAATGGGTTTCAGTTCGGTGAGATTTTTCGAGGGCATGCGTCGACGGAGACAGCAGACAGTGAGGCAGCGATGAGTACCCCCCAGGTCGTCGTGGTCATGGGCGTCGCGGGCACCGGCAAGACCACCATCGGTCCCCTGCTCGCCGCCCGGCTCGGCGTTCCCTACGCCGAGGGCGACGACTTCCACCCGCAGGCCAACATCGCCAAGATGTCGGCCGGCACCCCGCTCACCGACGAGGACCGGTGGCCCTGGCTGGACGCCATCGGCTCCTGGGCGCACGGGCGGGCGGGGCTCGGCGGGGTGGTCAGCAGCTCCGCGCTGAAACGGTCGTACCGCGACCGGCTGCGGGCCGCGGCCCCCGGCGTCGTCTTCGTGCACCTCACCGGCGACCGCGCCCTCATCGAGGACCGGATGGCGCACCGCCAGGGGCACTTCATGCCGACGGCGCTCCTCGACTCCCAGTTCGCCACGCTCCAGCCGCTGGAGCCGGACGAGGTGGGCGTCGCGGTCGACGTCTCCGGCAGCCCCGAGGAGATCACCCAGCGGGCCATGAACGCTCTCACGGCTCTTCCCGAGCCAAACCCTTGAGGCCCTTGAGGCCCCTCATCCCCTTGATCCTCCTACCTCCCTGACCTCCTGACCTCCTGGCCCCTAACCCCCCACGCACCTTCCCCATCCCCGTACCTGCAAGGGAACCCCCGTGACCAGACTCAACGCCGAGTTGCTGGCAGCGGACGCCGCCGAGCCCATCACCTCGGCCGGCCACGCTCAGCTGGGCATCGCCGTCCTGGCGGGCATCGCCGTCATCGTCCTGCTCATCACCAAGTTCAAGCTTCATGCCTTTCTGTCGCTGACCATCGGGTCGCTGGCGCTCGGCGCGTTCGCCGGGGCGCCGCTGGACAAGGCGATCACCAGTTTCACCAATGGGCTCGGAAGCACCGTCGCGGGCGTGGGCGTGCTGATCGCGCTGGGTGCGATCCTCGGCAAGATGCTCGCCGACTCCGGCGGCGCGGACGAGGTCGTCGACACGATCCTCGCCAGGGCGAGCGGCCGTTCGATGCCGTGGGCGATGGTGCTGATCGCCTCCGTGATCGGCCTGCCGCTGTTCTTCGAGGTCGGCGTGGTGCTGCTGATCCCGGTCGTGCTGATGGTCGCCAAGCGCGGCAACTACTCCCTGATGCGCATCGGCATCCCGGCGCTCGCGGGACTCTCCGTGATGCACGGCCTGGTTCCGCCGCACCCCGGTCCGCTGGTCGCGATCGACGCGGTCAAGGCCGACCTGGGTGTCACGCTGGCGCTCGGTGTTCTGGTCGCCATCCCGACGGTGATCATCGCCGGTCCGCTGTTCTCCCGGTACGCGGCCCGCTGGGTGGACGTCCCGGCCCCCGAAAAGATGATCCCGCAGCGCGCCTCCGAGGAGCTGAAGAAGCGCCCTGGCTTCGGCGCGACCCTCACCACCATCATGCTGCCGGTCGTCCTGATGCTGTCGAAGGCGCTCGTCGACATCGTCATCGACGACCCCGAGAACACCACGCAGCGCGTCTTCGACGTCATAGGCTCCCCGATGATCGCCCTGCTGGCCTCCGTGCTCCTGGGCATCTTCACTCTGCTGCGGCCCGCCGGGTTCGGCAAGGAGCGGGTCTCCGGGCTGGTCGAGAAGGGCCTCGCACCCATCGCGGGCATCCTCCTCATCGTCGGCGCGGGCGGCGGCTTCAAGCAGACGCTGATCGATTCCGGTGTGGGCGAGATGATCCTGGACATCTCCGAGGACTGGTCGATCCCGGCGCTGCTGCTGGCCTGGCTGATCGCGGTGGGCATCCGTCTCGCGACCGGCTCGGCGACGGTGGCGACCGTCTCGGCGTCCGGTCTGGTCGCCCCGCTCGCGGTCGGCATGTCCACCACCGAGACCGCCCTGCTGGTCCTCGCCATCGGCGCCGGCTCGCTCTTCTTCAGCCATGTCAACGACGCCGGATTCTGGCTGGTGAAGGAGTACTTCGGCCTGAGTGTCGGCCAGACCATCAAGACCTGGTCCGTCATGGAGACGATCATCTCGGTGGTCGCGGGCGGCATCGTCCTGCTGTTGTCCTTGTTGGTTTAGAAGGCGTACGACGATGACGGCTCACCCACTCTTCGACATCACCGGCCGCACGGTCGTCCTGTACGGACGGGACGAACAGCGCCTGGCCAAGGCCGCTTCGGCACTGCCCGGCGACGTGCACACCGCGGTGTCCGACGTCACCGACGGGCCCTTGGCCGCCGCCGGAACGGCGGATGTCGAAGAGCGGGTGGCCCGCTCGGCATCCTGGTCAACAACGCGGGGATGCAACTGCGCGCCCCGCTCCTGGAGTTCACCGACTCTGACTGGCGCCGAATCCTGGACACCAACCTGACCACCGCGTTCCCGGTCGGCCGCGAGGAGCATCCAGACAGCCGACGGGCCCGGCACCCGGTGACCCCGCCCCGGGGCAGGTCCCCTTCGCGGGCAACCTGCTCTGCTTGGCTTCGTCTCTTGAGTGGCGGTCTGCCCCAGCTTTCGCAGCCTGGGAGAAGTGGCTTTCCCGGGCTGGGGTGCGCGTCCCATCATGGGGAGATCTCCGGGGCGGAGGCCCGTTCGGGCCGCGGTCCTGGGTCGAGGGCATCGGGGGCGGTATGGCGGTATCACTCGGGGCGCGCATATCCGGTCTGTTGATCGCTGGAGCGCTGGCGATCGCGACGGCTGCTGCGTGTGGCGGGGTCGGGGACGGCGACGGTGCCGCGGGCGGTCCCGGTGGTGGGGGGACGAGTATCTCCGGCGGGGGCGCGGGCGACGGCGGGGCGAGCGGTGCCGGTGGCCCCGCCGCGGACACGCCGATGTGGCGGCCCGATGGTGGGGACGGCGAGGTCGGCGCCACCGATGGGGCGACCGGCGGAATGACCGGTGGGACGACCGGCGGTTCCGAGGGGGCCAACAGGGCTGGTCGGTCGGGCAGTTCGGGCGGGAACGGTGACTCCACCGGCGGTGGCGGGCACGTCGAGGCTCCCGGCTGGCTGCCCCGGGGGCCGAAGTCACCCGACGGCGACCGGACCGCCGACCCGGAGAGCGTCTACGACGCGCTCGGTGAGCACCCCGAGAAGTGCGGGGTCACCGCCGGGCTGATCCCGGCCGAACCGCCGGACGACGACTGGCGCGCGGTCCGGGCACTCGCCGAGGCATGCAAGGCCGTTCAGGGCCAGGGCGGCGACTGGGACACAGCGGCCGCGGACTACGCCGCGCTGCGGGGCAGGCTCACCGGCTGCAAGGGGCGAGCCGCCTACGCCGTACTCGGCGAAGTGCTGCGCTTCCACCGGCAGCATCCGTCCACCACCGTGCGGTTGACGCCGTCCGAGGCTGATGGCGGCGATGTCTGCGACTTCCGCGTCGTCGCGGTGGACGTCGGCGGGGACGGCGAGGCCACGCCGGGTGACACGATCACCGTCCGGGTCGGCGGCATCTACTTCGACAAGCGGGAGCTGCTCAGCGCGACCGGGGCCGTGACCATCGCCGGAGTACCGGCGCAACCCGCCGCGCAGCAGGACCACGGCGCCGAGCCACGCGACCAGCTGACCTTCGTGGTCGTCGTCCCGGTTCCGCCGACCGTCACCTATCCGCAGAGCGCCGACGTGAGCGTCACGTACGGCGGGACGGCGGCGCTGGAGGGCGCCTTCACCCTCGTCGCGCCCGGTACCACGGACTCCGCGAGCCCCTCGCCGGTCGAGTCGTCCGGCACCCCGTCGTCGTCCATCCCTTCACCGTGAGCGACCGCGTCACGGCCGCCAGAGCGAATGTTCCCGGTCCGCCCACTCCCGCGACACCGACCCCGTGCGCATGCCGTGCCGGGCCTCCGGATCCGCCAGCGCCATGCCGACATGGCCGGCGAGGACGATGCCGATGGTCAGGGCGAGCCAGTCGTGGACGAAGGTCGCGCTGGTGCGCCACATCACCGGGGTGAGGTGGGTGAACCACATGATCAGGCCCGTGCCCAGCATCACCAGCGTGGCGCCGGCGATCCAGGCGGCGTAGATCTTCTGCCCGGCGTTGAACTTGCCCGCCGGACGGGCCGACGCCCGCTTGTCGCGGCGCAGGGCCGCACGCAGCCAGACCCGGTCGTGCGGTCCGAAGCGGTTCAGGAAGCGCAGGTCGGCGCGGAAGGCGCGGGAGACGAGACCGGCCAGTACCGGGACGGGCAGGGCGAGTCCGGACCATTCGTGGATACGGACCACCAGCTGGCGGCGGCCGACGAGTTCGGCGAGTTCCGGCAGATACAGACAGGCGGCCGTGACCACGCAGATGCCCATCAGCAACGCGGTCAGCCGGTGCACCCACCGTTCGGCCCGGCTGAACCGGCGGACCCGCGCGGCCGGGGGTGCCTCACGTAGGCTCATCGTCACGTCCGTTCGAGCGGCCGACCCAGCCATCGATGTCGTAGCCGCGTTCCTCCCAGTAGCCGGGCTGCACCTCGTCGGTGAGGGTGATGCCGGAGAGCCACTTGGCGGACTTGTAGAAGTACATGGGGGCGACGTAGAGGCGGACCGGGCCGCCGTGGGAGTGGCCGAGGTCCTTGTCCTGCATGCGCAGGGCGACCAGGACGTCCGGGCGGCGGGCCTGGTCGAGGGTGAGGCTCTCCGTGTAGGCGCCGTCGAAGCAGGTGAAGCGCACCGCCCGGGCCGTGGAACGCACTCCCGCGGCGTCCAGCAACCGGGACAGGCGCACCCCCTCGAAGGGTGTTTCCGGCACGCGCCACCCGGTGACGCACTGCACGTCCCTGACCATCCGGTTCTGCGGCATGGCCTGCAGGTCGGCCAGCGTGTACGTCTGCGGGCGGTCGACCAGGCCGTCGACGGTGAGGCGGTAGTTCCCGGCATCCTTGTGGGACACGGAGGTCACCACCGAGTAGTAGCGGAAGCCGCCGCCGTTCGGAAGCAGGCCGGTCAGTCCCGTGGGGTCCACGTCGGCCGCGCTGCCGAGGAAGGCCTCCAGGCCACGTTGCAGAGGGGGCGCGGCGATCATGCCCAGAGCGCCCAGGCCGAGGGTGCCCAGGAAGACCCGACGGCCGACCGGATTACCGTGTTCCTCGGGTTGTTCGGACTGCTGGGGCTGTTCCAGCTGTTCGGCATTCACCCGTCCATTCGAGCACCCGCGGGCCCGGCGCGGCCAGGGGTCGCGGGTGCTTGTCAGGGTTTCTTAATCATTTCCCGGCGCCCGCGTCTGCCGGTTCCCCGTGTCCGTCTGCCGGTTCCCCGTGTCCATCTCCCGGTCCCGTGTCCGTCTCCCGGTCCCCGATCCCCGTGTCGATCAGGTGCAGCCGGGCAGCTCGGCAACTGTGCGACGGCATGGGAAACAGGGGTGGCACGGGGGTCATGCCGTGCCGAGTGCGGTGGCTCGTGCGGCTCGGAACGCGGTGTACGGGTCGTGGTCCGGGTACGACCACGGGTCGGGGGTGGCGTGCTCGCCGATGCGGTGGAACAGGGCGGCGGCCTCGGCGCCGCGGCCTTCGCAGACCTTGGCGTGGGCGAGGAAGTTCAGATCGACCAGGCGGCGCGGTTGGCCCTCGTGCTCCCACTCCAGCCACCAGTCGAAGGCGGCCTTCATGTCCTGCCGGGCCCGGCGCCCGGCCCAGTGCCCCGAGGCGGCCGGGTCGGCGGGCGCCTGACCGGCGGCGGCCAGCGCGCGGTAGCGCTCGGCGTGCGCGACGACCGGGAGGATCGCGAGCGGAGAGTCGGCGGGGGCCCGCTCGGCACAGTGGGCCGCGAAGTCGTAGACCTCGTGCAGCGGGTCCGGGCCCGCCTCGGCGCGGCGCTCGGCGAGCCGGGCGACCATCAGATGGTGCGCGTGATGGTGGTCCGCGTACCGGCCGCGGATCTCGCCGAACAACCGGATCACCTCCTCCTCGGCGCCGAAGCGGCGCTCCAGCATCAGCAGACCGAGCCACGGCGTGGGGTCGGCGGGCGCGAGCGCTGCGGCGGCGTGGCAGGCAGCACTGGCCTGGACGGGCTTCTCCTCGCCCCGCAGGGCACGTCTGACCAGTGAGAGGGCCAGCAGGACGCAGGCGTCGGCGGAGTCGGGTTCGGCGAGCAGCCAGTCCCGGGCCCAGGCCGTGCTGTACGGCTCGTCGGCGAGAACGGTGACGCGGTGGCCGCGGCGGTCGAAGTCGTCGGCGGTGTGGGCGAGGAGCGTGCGGGCCGCCTGCCAGCGCCCTTGGGCCAACGCGGCGCGGGCGGCGGCGAGTTCGGCGTCGTCGAGGGCAGGGTCGAAGGTCTGGGGCGCGCGTCTTCGGGTACGGACGGGAGGTGGCGGAGGTGGGGGCACCGCGGGATCTTCCTCACGCGCTCATGGCGGCGCGGTTCGTCGGTCGGTCTTGGTTCTGGTGGGCCATCCGGCGATGTCCGGTCACCAGCCAGCACTATCGGCTCGCCGGCGAGTGATCGGCTCGCCAGCGAGTGATCACTTACAGCAAACCTTCAGCCAATACATCCCGTCAAGGCCCACTCGGCCCTTACACGCGTCAACTCCCGTCACAGAAAAGACACTTGTGGTTTACCGATCAACCGAGACCGACGCATGATCACCACACCCTGGCATTTGACTGTGGCGTGCGCCATAGCGCTGCTCGCCCGGCCGTCGGACCATGGCGGGACGGTCATGCGACCGCCCTTGATCCACGGGGTGCCGTGACCGAGTCCACCGCCCGGTTCGGACACTCCCAGGGGCACACCGGGCCCCGGAGCACTACAGTCGGCCGGACGCAGCCCCCCAGCCCGGCCGAACGATCGAGGTACGCAGCGTGTCGCTTCAGGTTCTGATACTCGCGCTGAGCGCCGCCTGCTGCCTGGGCTTCGGCTTCGTCCTCCAGCAGAACGCGGCCCAGCGGGCGCCCCTCAACGACTTTCTCTCCCCCCGCCTGCTCCTGGACCTGATGAAGGTGCCGCGCTGGCTGGGCGGCCTGGGGCTCATGGTGGCCGGTATGGCGCTCGGCGCGATCGCGCTGGGCCAGGGCGAGATATCCCTGGTGGAGCCGCTGCTCGCGACGAACCTGCTGTTCGCGATGGCCTTGTCCCGCCGCCAGACCAGACAGCCGCTGGGCCGCCAGGGCTGGGCGGGGCTCGCACTGCTCGCGGGCGGCGTGACCGCGTTCATCGTCGCGGGGCAGCCGACCGGCGGCACCGCGCTCACCGACCCGCTGCGCCACTGGCTGATCATCGGTGTCATGGTCGGAGCCGCGCTGCTGCTCACGGCGTATGCGAAGCGCTCCCGGCTCAGCTCCGGCCCGGCGCTCCTCGCCGTGGCCGCCGGCCTGCTGTACGGCGTCCAGGACGCCCTGACCCGGGTGAGCGGCCAGCGCTTCTCCGACGGCGGCTTCGTCGAGCTGATGACCGGCTGGCAGCCGTACGCCGTGCTGGCGCTCGGCGTCACCGGCCTGATCCTGGTGCAGAGCGCGTTCGAGACGGCGTCCCTGCGCATGTCGCTGCCCGCGCTGACCGCCGCACAGCCGCTGGCCGGGATCGCCTGCGGGGTGGGCTTCCTCGGCGACCAGTTGCGCACCGACCCGGGCGCACTGGCCTGGGAGGCGGCGGGCCTCGCGGCCATCGTCGCCGGGATCGTCATGCTGGGCCTGCATCCGGCGATGCCGTGCGGAGCGCCGGTGCGGGAGCGGGCGCGCGATCTGCAGCCGAGCTGACCGGCCGGCGGCCTGAGCGGTTGGATGGGCGGCATGAGCGCTGCTGACGAAATCCTCGACATCGTCGACGACGACGACCAGATCATCGGCCGGGCCCCGCGCGGCGAGGCCTACGCCCGCGGGCTGAGCCACCGCTGCGTCTTCATCGAGGCCCGCGACGCCACCGGCCGCCTCTTCGTCCACCGCCGCACCCCGACCAAGCTGGTCTTCCCCTCTCTCTACGACATGTTCGTCGGCGGGGTCGTCGGCGCGGGCGAGCCCTACGACACCGCCGCCCTCCGCGAGGCCGAGGAGGAACTCGGCGTCACCGGCCTGCCGCAGCCCGACTTCCTGTTCAAGTTCCGCTACGACAACGGCGTCGGCCAGAGCTGGTGGTCGGCGGTGTACGAGGTCCGCTGCGACCTCCCCGTACAGCCGCAGGCCGAGGAGGTGGCCTGGCACGACTTCCTGCCGGAGGCCGAGGTGGAGCGACGCCTGGCGGAGTGGGAGTGGGTGCCGGACGGGCTGGCGGCGTATGAACGCCTGAGGGCATACAGAATGGGAAATTCGCGACCGGTATCGTCCTGAACGTGATCGATCTCGCTCGGAACGTCCGTCTGTGGTTCGCCCCACAGAAGATCCGCGACGAGGGCACCACCCCCGACTACCGCTTCTCTCTGGCGAACGAGCGCACGTTCCTGGCCTGGCTGCGGACCGCCCTCGCGCTGATCGGCGGCGGTTTCGCGGTGGACCAGTTCCTTCCGGACCTGCGGTGGGGCTGGCGCGTCGGCCTTGCACTGGCGCTGCTCGCCGCGGGCGTGCTGTGCTCGCTGCGCGCGGTCAACCACTGGCTGCGCTGCGAGCGGGCCATGCGCAGGGGCGAGGATCTGCCGGTGTCACGGTTCCCGGCGCTGCTGAGCCTCGTCGTCGCGATCGTGGCCCTCGCGATGGTGTTCGTCGTCCTCGTCGGCTGGGAAGGGTGACCGCCGAACCGGCCGGGGGCTGGACCAGGGACCCCGGTCTGCAGCCCGAGCGCACCCGGCTGGCCTGGCGGCGTACGACACTCTCGGGCACCGTCGCCGCCGTGCTCGCCATGCGGACGGTGCTGCGGGGCGGCGCGACGGTGGCCGGTGTCCTCGTCTGCGCCCTGTGCGTGGCCTTCTGGCTGGGCTTCCTGCTGGTCGCCCACAGCCGCATCCGCACACTCGCGGCGGCCCACGACCCCGCGACCCTCTCTCCTCGCCAGGCCGCGGCGGCGGTCCTGTGCACCATCGCGCTCGCGGTGTGCGCGGCGGCCCTGATCTCCTGACCCGGATCCGATACGCGCCCCCGTCTCCTGGCCCGCCGTCACAACGGCCTTCCCTTCCTGGTCCGGCCTACTGGTTCAGTTCAGCCGGTACGCGTCGGCGGTCCGCTCCAGGCAGCCCGGACCGCCGAGTGAGGTCCTCGGCGCCGGGACGCACCCAGCACGTTCCCCGAGAGCCTGAGCGCCTCACCGCCGCCGGTGCCGGTGCCGCGTCCACGCCCCCCGGACGGCCACCCCGCGCGCCCTCTGGGCCAGCCAGCCCCTCGCCGTACTCCGCCGACGGCGGCCCGCTGCCACGGGCTCGCCACCGGGCGAGCGCACGTAGTCGTGGTTACTCTCGCTCGCCGTGCCGATGCCCTGGGCCCCAAGTGGCGGGCGTGCTGGACGGCGACCGAGCCGACGCCGCCGGTCGCCGCGTGCACCAGAACGTCTCCTCGCGCTTCACCTCAACGGCTTTGACCAGCACCTGGAAGGCGGTCGCCGGGCCAGGGGCAGCCCGGCCGCCTCCTCGTAGGAGACCGCGTCACCGAATGCGAGCACCTCGGGCCCGCCGTAGCGTGTGTGGCTGATGCCCTTGATGGGTCCGCCCCTCCGGGGCGCCCGGGCGCCACGCACGCCGAATGACCGGATATGCACTGTTCGCGTGGCAGCGTGGCTACCTGTCCGACGTCATCGGACGTACTGCCGAGCATCCGAAGGTGAACCAGCATGACCGTCCTGCACCAGGAACACACCACCCACCCGCACACCCACGGACCGGGCTGCGGGCACACCGAAGTGCCGCACGAGGACCACATCGACTACGAGCACGACGGACATCTGCACCGCGCGCACAACGGCCACTGGGACGAGTGCGAGCCCGCCGGGCACACCACCCACGAGGGCCACGACCACCAGCACGGCGAGGACTGCGGACACCTGCGGGTGCAGCACGGCGACCACGTCGACTATCTGCACGACGGCCACCGGCACGCCGCGCACGACAGCCACTGGGACGACCACTGAGGCGACCGCCGGCACGACCGTCAGGCCAGCCATCGGCCCGACCATCGGCCCGGCCATCGGCCTGACTGTCAGCCTGACCATGGGCCCGACCGCCGACCTGGCCATCGCCCCGACCGCCAGCCCGACCGAGAAGCATCGCCCGACAGCTCCCCGCGCCACCATGGGCGTCCACCGCCGGGGAGCTGTCGCCTAAGGTGGCTCCGATCACGTTCGCTCCCCGTACTGGACTGCATACCGACCGGTCGGCATCATGGTCGGGGACCCGTTGTCGCGTGAGCGAAGGAGCAACGATGAGCGCCGACCACCCGCCAGGTCTCGATCTCGACCGGCTGCGCGGTCTGCTCGACAGCGAGCGGCCCGGCCTGGTCCACGGCCCCCTGACCGGCCGGCTGATCGAGGGCGGACGGTCGAACCTCACCTACGCGGTCTCCGACGGCACCTCCCGCTGGGTCGTACGGCGCCCTCCGCTCGGCCATGTCCTGGCCACCGCGCACGACATGAAGCGCGAGCACCGGGTGATCAGCGCACTGCACCCGACGAACGTGCCGGTGCCGCGCCCGGTGCTGATGTGCGAGAACCCCGAGAACGGAGCGGTGCTCGGAGCGCCGTTCTACGTCATGGAGTTCGTCGAGGGCACCCCGTACCGCACCGCCGACCAGCTCGCCCCGCTCGGCCCCGAGCGCACCCGGGCCGCCGTGCTGTCCCTGGTCGACACGCTCGTCGAACTGCACGCGGTGGACCCGGCGTCGGTGGGCCTGGCGGACTTCGGCCGTCCCGAGGGTTTCCTGGACCGGCAACTGCGGCGCTGGGGCAAGCAGTTGGACGCCTCCCGCAACCGCGAGCTGGCGGGGATCGACGAGTTGCACGCCGCCCTCGGCCGGGACCTGCCCCACTCCCCCGCGCCGACCGTCGTGCACGGCGACTACCGGCTCGACAACGTCCTCATCGGCCCCGCGAGTGAGGCGAACGAGCCAGAAAAGGGTGTCGACGAGATCAAGGCGATCCTCGACTGGGAGATGTCGACGCTCGGCGACCCGCTCACCGACCTCGGCCTGCTGGTGATGTACGGCACACCGCTCGGCACGCCCGACTCCCCGGTCTCCACGACCGCGGAGGCCGCGGGGCACCCGGATCCGGCCGAACTGATCGAGCGGTACGCCGGGCTCTCGGGGCGCGACGTCTCCGCGGTCTCCTGGTACACGGCGTTCGCGTGGTTCAAGCTCGCCGTGATCCTCGAAGGCATCCACTACCGCTACACGCTGGGCCAGACGGTCGGCGCAGGCTTCGACCGCATCGGTGACCTGGTCCCCGTCTTCGTCGAGCACGGCCTGACCACCCTTCAGGAAGGCTGATCCGCCATGGACTTCGCGTTCGACGCACGCACCGAGGAACTGCGCGCCAAGCTGCTCGCCTTCATGGACGAGTACGTCTATCCGGCCGAGTCCGTCGTGGAGGCGCAGCGCGCTCAGCTGGACTCCCCGTGGGAAACGCCGGCCGTGATCGAGGAGCTCAAGGCCGAGGCACGCAGGCAGGGCCTGTGGAACCTCTTCCTCCCCGACGCCGAGTACGGCGCCGGGCTGACCAACCTCCAGTACGCCCCGCTCGCCGAGATCACCGGCCGCTCCCCGCAGTTGGCGCCGACCGCGCTGAACTGCGCCGCACCGGACACCGGCAACATGGAGGTGCTCACCCAGTTCGCCGACGAGCAGCAGAAGAAGCAGTGGCTTCAGCCGCTGCTGGCCGGTGAGATCCGCTCGGCGTTCGCGATGACCGAGCCGGAGGTGGCCTCCTCGGACGCCACGAACATCACCACGCACATCGAGCGGGACGGCGACGACTACGTCATCACCGGCCGCAAGTGGTACATCTCCGGGGCGATGAACCCGGACTGCAAGATCTTCATCGTGATGGGCAAGACCGCCCCGGACGGGCTCGACGTCCGGCGGCAGCAGTCCATGGTCCTCGTCCCCCGCGACACCCCGGGCGTCACCGTGCAGCGCGCCATGCAGGTCTTCGGCTACGAGGACCACTACCACGGCGGCCACGCCGAGGTGATCTTCGACCACGCGCGCGTGCCGGTGTCGAACCTGATCGGCGAAGAAGGCGGCGGCTTCGCCATCGCGCAGGCCCGCCTGGGCCCCGGCCGGATCCATCACTGCATGCGGCTGATCGGCATGGCGGAGCGGGCGATCGAGCTGATGTGCCGCCGCGCCGTGTCCCGTACGGCCTTCGGCAAGGCGCTGGCCCAGCAGGGTGTGGTCCACAACTGGATCGCGGACGCCCGCGTGACCGTAGAGCAGCTGCGGCTACTGGTGCTGAAGACGGCCTGGATGATGGACACGGTCGGCAACCGGGGCGCCCACACCGAGATCCAGGCCATCAAGATCGCCACGCCTCGTGCGGTCGTCGACATCATCGACCGCGCCATCCAGCTGCACGGCGCGGGCGGTGTCGGCCAGGACTTCCCGCTCGCCGAACTGTACGCGGGCGCCCGGACGTTGATGATCGCCGACGGCCCGGACGAGGTGCACCAGCGCTCGCTGGCGCGACGGGAACTGAAAAAGTACGCCGGGTAGCCACGCCGTCCCCAGCTCCCGTTGCGGGGCTCACCGCACCGTGCGGTGAGCCCCACGCCCCACTGCCCCACGCCGCCGCGTGACGTCCGGGGAGCACGACCGTCAGGGCCGCAGCGACCGCAGCAGCAGGTCCGCCAGGTGCTCGGCGACCTGCTGGGGGCTCATCGGGCCCTCGGGCCGGTACCAGGTCGACAGATGGTGCACGGACCCGAAGTGGTAGTCCACCACCAGGTCGGCGGGGGTGGCCCTGGAGAAGACACCCGCGTCCTGGCCCTCCTCGATCAGAGCGCGGAAGCGTTCGTGGTAGCGCCGGCGCTCGGCGCGCACCTGCTTGTTCTTCTCCGGGCTCAGATGGTGCATGGACCGGAAGAAGATCATCGCGTCGTCGAGGTTCTCGATCGTCGTGACGACGACGTCCTCCGCCGCGTCCCGCAGCCGCTTGTCGATCGGCTCGTCGGCGTCCGCGAACGCGTCGAGCCGCTCCTGCTGGACGCGCAGCACGCGCGCGTACACCTCGTGCAGGAGGTCGTCCTTGGAACCGAAGTAGTGGTAGAGCGCCCCCTTGGTGACGCCCGCCGACTCGACGATCTCCTGCACGGAGGTGCGGTCGTAGCCCTGCTTCGCGAAGAGCCGGGTGGCGGCGGCGAGCAGCCGTTGCGGGACGGGCGTACCGTCTCCGTCCGTCGTCCTGGGCACTGCTGCCACCTGCCTTTCCGAGCTGTCTGCTGTTCTCTTGTTCTTCACTGACTGTCTTGCGGCCGGGAACGAAGCTCCCGAGGAGGATCTTCCCACTCGCCGTCTTGGGCGACGCGGGCAGGATCTCCCCCTGCCGCGGCCTGCTCCCACTTCTGCTGGATGTGGTTCATGTTCATCAGCCAGCGGTCGGGGGCGGCGGCCCGGGCCTGGTAGTACCCGGCGACCTCGGGGTGCGGCAGGATCAGGAACCGGTCCTCCTCGATCCCCTCGAACAGAGCGTCCGCGACATCCTCCGGCTCGATGGCGGTCGGCGCGAGCACCAGATCGCCCGCACTGCCGGTACCGGCCAGCATGTCGGTCCGCACACCCTGCGGGC
Source organism: Streptomyces blattellae (assembly GCF_009709555.1). GTDB lineage: Bacteria > Actinomycetota > Actinomycetes > Streptomycetales > Streptomycetaceae > Streptomyces > Streptomyces blattellae. Next base: position 41,321 of record NZ_WJBG01000120.1, read on the forward strand.
AGATCGCATGCACCTTGATCCCACGGTGGCGATACGTCAGCGACAGCCACTCGGCGAAGGCGTACGCACCGTGCTTGGTCACGCTGTACGGCGCGGCCCCGATCATGGTGAGCAGGCCGGCGGCGGACACGGTGGACACGAACCGCCCCCGCCCACGCTCCAGCCACCCCGGAAGCAGTTCCTGAGCGGCCCGCACATGCGCCATCACATTCACGTCCCAGGCCGACGCCCAGACCTGCTCGCCCGCCGCCTCGGACCCACCCGCGGGAACCCCGGCATTGGCGCAGTAGACGTCGACGGTGCCACCGAGCGCGTCGCGGGCGTCGGCCACCATGGCCGAGGCGTCACCCGGCACGGCGATCCCCCCGATCTCCGCGGCGACGGCCTCCGCCTTGCCGGCATCCAGATCGTTGACGACGACCCGTGCCCCCGCGGCGGCGAACCGCCGCGCCAGGGCGGCCCCGATCCCCGCTCCGGCCCCCGTGACGACGACTCCGTCACCCCGAACGGCTTCCACCATCGGTCTCCTTCGACTCCTCCGGCTACGGCTTCCTCCGGCCACGGCTCCCGCGGTCCAGACTAACCAGTCGGTATGTATCAAGGAAGGGTGACGGGATCCCCAGGAGCGCGGAGCGGCAGGCCACAGACGACCCGCAGACAACCCGCAGCTTCCACACAGGCCGCGGGAGCAATAACGTGCCCCCCATGCGCCTATCCAGACGAGCCCTACTCGCAGCGACAACGGCAGCAGCATCACTCACCGCAGCACCCCCGGCCACCGCAGCACCCCCGGCCACCGCGGCAGAACGCCGCAAGCCCCTCCGCACCGGCTTCGAACAGCTGGCCTCCTCCGGTTACGAACAACTCCGCGGCCAGCGGATCGGTATGGTCACCAACCCCACCGGCGTAACCCGCGACGTCCGCCACATCGTCGACGTGATGCACACGGACAACCGAGTGAACCTCACCGCGGTCTTCGGCCCGGAACACGGATTCCGCGGCACCGCCCAGGCCGGCGGCTCCGAAGGCCGCTACGACGACCCGGCCACCGGCCTCCCGGTCTACGACACGTACCTCAAGAGCGGCCGGCCGCTGGCCGACATCTTCACCGCGTCCGGCGTCGACACCATCGTCTTCGACGTCCAGGACGTCGGTGCCCGCTTCTACACATACATCTGGACGCTGTACGACTGCATGGAGGCGGCCCAGCTCGCCGGGAAACGCTTGGTCGTGCTCGACCGCCCGAACCCGGTGACCGGCCGCTCCGCCGAAGGCCCGGTCCTGCACAAGGAGTTCGCGACGTTCGTCGGCCGGCAACCGATCTCGCAGGCGCACGGCATGACCGTCGCCGAGCTGGCGCGGCTGTTCAACGGGGAGTTCCTGACCACACCGGTCGAGCTGGACACCGTAGGGATGACGGGGTGGAAGCGGTCGGAGTTCCACGACGCGTCCGGGCTGCCGTGGGTGCCCCCGAGCCCGAACATGCCCACCCCCGAGACCGCGCTCGTGTACTCCGGGACGTGCCTCTTCGAGGGCACCAACCTCTCCGAGGGACGCGGCACCACCCGGCCCTTCGAACTGCTCGGCGCGGAGGGCGTCGACGGGCGCTGGGCCGCCGAGGTGAATCAACTCGGCCTGCCCGGAGTCCACTTCAGGGAGGCGTACTTCGCTCCTGTCTTCTCCAAGTTCCAGGGGAAGACGATCGGGGGTGTCCAGGTCCAGGTGCACGACCGGGCCGCGTACGACCCCGTACGCACAGGCATCGCGCTGCTGGTGACCGCCAAGAAGGTGTGGAGCGGCTTCGCCTGGCGGCCGGACAACTGGATCGACAGGCTCACCGGTTCCACACGGGTGCGCACGGCGATCGACGCGGGAGCCGGCACGGACGAGGTGGTGGCGGGCTGGCAGGAGGAGCTGGCGGCGTTCCGGAAGGTGCGGAGGGAGTACCTCCTCTACAGCTGACTCCGGCCGTCTGGTCAGGCGCGGCAACCCACCGGCCGGCGCGCACAGCGACACCGCGCACCGGGAGCCGGCGCGGATGGTGCCGGCGGCGGGCCGTATCGCCCGGCCCGCCGCCGGTTGCACTCACCGATGCGGACACTCACCGATGTGAGGTGAACTCCACGACCTGCTGGTACGTCGGCCGGTTCTGCCAGCTGATGTTGTAGTGCCTGATGCCGCCCAGCTCCTGCTGGTTGATCGAGTCGGCGCACCACTGGTCGCCGGCCGCGCACAGGTCGTCGCCCGGGTAGACCTGGGCCGCGGTCTTGCCGGCCGCCTGCTTCAGCGTGCTGATCAGGGTGTCCCGGCAGGCGCTGAGGCTGCCGCCGCCGCAGTAGTCCTGCGCGAGCGGTCCCTGCACCGACTCACCCAGCACCGCCCGGATGTCCTTGTCGACATAGCTCCACCAGCCGTACTGGAAGGCGCTTCCGGCATGGGCTCCGGTCGGGCCCTGGGAGGCGGACGGGGGCTGGTCGACCGGCAGGTTGGCGGTGAAGGCGGCGTACAGTTCGCTGCCGAGGCCTGGTTCGAACTCGGCCTGCACCAGCAGCGGCCACCACGCGTCCAGGATGCGGATCGCTTCGGCATGGGCGTATGTCTTCGAACCCGCCGACGTCTCCGTGCGCTTGGCGCCCGCCGACACCCACGCGGACAGCCTGTCGACCGCCGACTTGGCCGTGGCGTCGGTCACCGGCGAGCTGTTGAGGACCTTGAGCAGATCCGGGAGCACGTTCTCCGCCCGCAGGTCGGCGAGCCCGGCGTCGGCCATCGCCTTGGTCAGCGAAGCCCGGGTGACGCCGCCCTCGTCGACCAGTTTCTTCACCCGGTCCTCCAGCAGATTGCCGCGGTGCACGGACCCGTCGCCCCAGGACGCGGTCGTGTAGTCCTCGGCCTGCTTGTTGTTCCAGGAGACGTAGTAGTCCTGGTCGATGGAGTTCGGGTGCTGGGACGGGGGCGTGTAGTCGGCCGTGTTGGTCGCCGGGTCCCAGTTCCGCCACTCGTACGCCGGCTGCGCCCACACCGGGAACTCCGCGTCGACGCCGGTGGCCCGTACCGGGTTGTCTCCGCTGTTGTAGTACGCGGTGTGCTCGGAGTCGACGTAGAACCAGTTGAACGTGTAGTTGATGTTCTGCACCGCGCTCTGGAAGGTCTGCGGGCTGTCGACGTAGCCCGGATCGTTCAGCATCTGGAAGCCGATGATCGAGTCGGCCTCGTGCATGAAGGACGAGCGCAGGCTGGTGTAGGCGACCTTCTTTCCGTCGACGGTCGCACGATGGGTGACGGGGCCGTACTTCGTGCGCCAGACCCGCATCGTGTACGAGCCCTCGGGGGTGCTGTCGGCTGTCGTGGGCTTCCAGGCGTTCTTCTGCTCGACCTTCTCCATCGGCGTGCAGGTGCCGCGGTAGAGGTAGTGGTGGTCGTCCTGGCACAGTTCGACGGCGTAGGTGTCGATGATGTCCTGGCCGGAGGTCGTGGCGCTCCACGAGTAGTCCTGGCCGCGGCCGAGTTCGACGTACATGCTCAGGCCGGCGAAGGAGGCGCCGCGGGCGCTGATGCCGGGGCCCTGGATCTCCTGGAGCATCAGCAGCTGGGGAGCGAAGTAGCCGGTCTGCGGCCCGAAGACGGCGACCGGGTGGCCGCTTTGGGTGTGCTCGCCGCTGACCACCAGGGCGTTGGACATGCCGCGCCTGGCGGACGAGAGCGCGGTGGCGGTCGCCGTGCTGGAGGTGTCGGCGGCGCCCTCGGTCGCCGCGCTGCCCGTACGGTCGTACACCAGCTGTTCCTCGGTCACCGAACCGGCGTCGGGCAGGGCGGCGCCCTGCGGGTCGTCGGGCTTGGAGGCGTACGGGAAGCTGGCGTCCTGGACGGTGACGACCGCCTCGGGGTCGTTGCGCTCGCGGAAGGACTCCCAGACCTCGGTGCCCTCTTCGACGCCGTACTTCTCCTGGGCGGCGAGCAGGGAGATCGCGTTGTTGACGTCGCCTCCCCCGCCGGAGCCGAACAGGGAGCCGACGACGGAAGCCAGCGCGACCAGGTCCGTGGCCTTGAAGTGCTCGATCGTGCCGGCGTTGGTGACGGAGTCCTTGTGGCCGGTGAAGACGTACTCGCCGGGGAAGTAGCGGCCGCTGTCGGAGGCGTCGATGTAGGCGTTGATGCCGTCGAGGTAGGCGTTGGAGTCGGCGAGGGCCTGCCGGCCGCGCTCGCCGTTGCTGGCGACGGCGCTGTCTATCTGCGCCTGGAGGTCGGCCTCGGTATAAGGGGCGGTGCGCCAGAACTGCTGCTCCAGGCCCTGGTTGGTGGCGGCGCCACCCGCGAAGGGGGTCAACTGGCCGCGTCCGACATGGCGGAAGACGTCCATCAGCCACAGCCGGTCCTGGGCGGCCGCATAGCCGGCGCCGAACTCCGTGCCGTACCGAGTGGTACCTGTGATGTGCGGCACGCCCGTTTTCCTGTCGCGGACGATCGTCACGTCGCTGCGGCCGGCGGGGTTGACGGTGGAGGCGACTTGATCGGCGGGGACCCCGAACGACGCGTCGTTGAAGAACGAGTTGATCGTGGCGTTGGTGAGGCTGGAATAACCGGTGGCCAGGTTCGCGTAGGGGCCGAGCTGGTCCTCGGCATGGGCGGGCTGGGCGCCGAAGCCCTGGTTCAGGATGATCTCGGCGACGGTGGCGTTGCCGTTCTGGCCCGGCGGGAGGATGTCGGAGCACTGGCCGCCGCAGTGATCGGTGACCGCCGCCGCGTCGACCGCGGCCGCGTCGGCCTCCGCCGTCTCGGCCGCCGCCGCTTGGGAAAGCGGGGTCAAAAGCCCGGCAATCAGGACGCATACGGATGCCGACTTCAGGAACCCGGGGAATCTGCGGGGAGTTCTCAGTATGTCGAGGGCGTTGCGTGGGGTGCGCCGTGGCATGGCAGCTCCTCCCGACGGGGGTGGGCCAGACGTTACCGCCGGTATCCCCGAGTTTGAAGGTGAACATGCGTCAAGTTCTGGAGGTCATCAGAAAAAGGATGGAGCCGAATCGCGTGTCGATACGTCTATTCGGCAACGTCCGAACGACGACGCCGAAGTAACCGAAGTACAGGTGCAGGTGTGACGGAGGTGCAGGGCGATGGCCGGTTTCCGGAGTCTGGCGAGACAGGTGCGAGACCCGCGGTGCGATCTGGCGCTACGGCGCTATTCGCTCCGCAAGTGCCTTGAGCGGTTCGCTCCGTACGGGCACAGGGCGACCTGGGACCATTTGTGCTCCCGGGCAGGGTTCGGTCCGGAGGACCGCTCGCCCGATCCGGCGCGGCTCGTGGCCGCGTTGGACGAGCTGGAAGAGGCGCGTTCGGTGTGGCTGGCCTACGAGGCCGGGTTCGCCGAGCGGCGCAAGAAGGAGAAGCACGACGGACTGCGCAGGCCGGGCAGCGTGGACGACTGGCACCGGCTGACCTGGGGCGGTTTCGGAGTCGCCTGGTGCGACGATCCGCGGGTTCATCCGCGAGAACCGCTGGCCGAGGTACTGCGCCGACTGATCTCCGCCCTTGAGCGCGAACCGGGTTCGGACTGCCCGGTGTGCGGCGGAGAGCGCCTGATCTGGAAGTACGACCTGGCCCATGAACCCTCGTCGGGCCCGGTGTGCACGGACTGCGGCATCGTGGTGCCGCGTCCGGTGCTGACGCCCGAGGCGCTGGCCACGGCCAGGCGCGGACGGCTGCTGTTGTCCGCGTCCGCGTAGGTACGGCGCGGTGCGACGGGGGAACGGCGGGGGTGCGCCGGGGATGCCGCACCCACTGTCGAACGCGGTGTGCTGCGGTGCCGGTGAGCGTTGATGTCAGTGGTGGCTGGCACCATCGAGGCATGGTGCAGGTGTGTCTGAACGGGGCTCGGGGAGCTGCCGACGGGGCCGGGGTGCCGCTGTCGCCGGAGGCGATGGCCGAGTCGGCCGCGCTCGCCGTCGCGGCCGGCGCGACGGACATCCATGTTCACCCCAAGACGCCGTGCGGGCAGGACTCCTTGTCGCCGCGCGTGGTCGCGGCGACGCTCGATGCGATACGGGCGCGGGTGTCGGTGCCGGTCGGAGTGACCACCGGTGCGTGGGCCGAGCCTGATCCGGTGGCCCGGTTGGAGCGCGTCCGCGGGTGGACGGTGCTGCCCGATCACGCCTCGGTCAACTGGCATGAGCCGGGCGCCGAGGAGGTCGCCGCCGCGCTGATCGAGCGGGGGGTGGGCGTGGAGGCGGGCATCCGGTCCGGGACGGACGCGGCGGGCCGGTTCGTGCGCTCGCCGCTCGCGGTGCAGGTCCTGCGGGTGCTGGCGGAGGTGACCGACGCGTCGCCGGACACGGCCGAGGAGAGCGCGCGGGCGCTGTTGGCCGACCTCGCTTCGGCTCCCGGCCGGCCGGTGTTGCTGCACGGGGAGGGCGGGGGTGCGTGGCCCGTGCTGCGACTGGCCGTGCGGCTGGGCCTGGCGTCGCGGATCGGCATGGAGGACACGGTGGTCCTGCCGGACGGGCGGCGGGCGCGGTCCAATGCGGAGTTGGTGGCGGCGGGGGTGCGGGAGTACGAGGATCGGCGGGCGTATCAGTGACCCTGCGTTCGCCGGCTGCTGCGTCGGTATGGAGCCCCTCCGCCGTTACTCGTGCTTCGTGTTGCGGCGTTCGACCATCAGGCGGGAGCCCGTGAGGCGGTCGCCGAAGATGTCGTCGGGGTTGGAGAGGACGCAGGTGTTGAGGGAGAGGCAGCCGCAGCCGATGCAGTCGGTCAAGTGGTCGCGGAGGCGGTTGAGTCTGATGCGTTCGTCGAGTTCGGAGCGCCAGGCCTCGGAGAGGCGGGCCCAGTCCTCCTTGGTGGGCGTGCGTTCCTCGGGGAGTTCGGCCAGGGCCTCGCGGATGGTGGCCAGCGGGATACCGACGCGTTGGGCGGCGCGGACGAAGGCGACCCGGCGGAGGGTGTCGCGGGTGTAGCGGCGTTGGTTGCCGGCGGTGCGGCGACTGGTGATCAGGCCCTTGGACTCGTAGAAGTGCAGGGCGGAGACGGCGGCACCGCTGCGGGCGGCGAGCTGGCCGACCGTGAGCTCGTGGATCTTCTCGTGAATCTGGGGCACCCCTCGAAGGTTACCCATCGAAGACCTGCGGTGACTCCGGCGGTCCGGAGAGTGCTTGTGCGTTGACAGGGCGCCCACCGCCCACCATGCTAAGCAGTTGCTTAGGCAGCTGGAATTTGCTACGCGAGAGGCCGGGACATGGCAGAGCCGAGGATCTTCACGTCCGCCGAGGAACTGAAGGCGGCGGTGGGCGAGCAACTGGGGTACACCGACTGGCTGGAGATCGACCAGAAGCGGATCGACCTGTTCGCGGAGGCCACGGGCGACCACCAGTGGATCCACGTCGATCCGGAGCAGGCGGCGACCGGGCCCTTCGGGACCACCATCGCCCACGGGTACCTCACACTGTCGCTGCTCCCGCTTTTCGGACCCCAGCTGATCAAGGTCGAGGGCGTGAAGATGGGCGTCAACTACGGGACGAACAAGGTTCGTTTCCCCGCGCCGGTACCCGTCGGCTCCCGGCTGCGCGCCACCGCCGTGATCAGCGGCGTCGAGGACGTGACCGGCGGCGTGCAGTTGGCCGTCGCCTTCAGCGTGGAGCGCGAGGGCGGCGACAAGCCGGTCTGTGTCGCCGAGTCGGTGTCCCGCTACTACCTCTGAGCGACCGCCCAGGCCCGGTCCGGCGGACTACTTCGCTCCCACCATCCGCAGCACGAGGTCGGCATAGAGCGCGCCGACCTCGTCCGGCGTCCAGGGACCGTCGATGCTGAACCAGCGGGCGACGTCGATGCAGAGCGAGAGCACCGCGAGCGTCGTGCCCTTCACGTCGAGGACGTCGAACTCGCCCGCGGCCACGCCGTCCTCGATGATCCCGCGCACCTCGGCGTCGCACCGGCGGCGCAGCGCGACGATCTCCGCACGGGTCTCGGGGCCGAGCGAGTCCAGCTCGTACTGCACGACCCGCGCCGTGGTGCGCCCCCCGGCGTGCCAGCGCACGAAGGAGCTCACGGCATCGGCGAGCCGCTGCGTCGCATCGCCCTCGCGCCGCGCCGCCGTACGCAGGATGTCGAGCGCCTTCTCATGGCCGATCCGGCTGATGCGGTGGAGCAGCTCTTCCTTGGTCTTGTAGTGGATGTAGAGCGCGGCCGGGCTCATGCCGGCGCGACCCGCGATGTCACGGGTCGTCGTGGCGTGGTAGCCGCGCTCGGCAAAGGCCTCCACGGCGGCGATCAGCAACCGCCGGGCCGCGTCCGGCGTGACCTCGCCCCACGCCTGCGGTTCGCCGCCGGCCGTCTCCTCCGCCGTGCTCATCGCTCACTCGCCCCTCTCGCTGACAGAACCACCACCATACCGCCGATACTGAGCGAGCGCTTAGCAAGCCGAGTCGGAGGTGTCCGTCCGGCGGTCAGAGCTTCTCGAAGGGGTCGTGCTCGGCCAGCAGCTTCTCCAGCCGCGCCTGGTCGACCCGGCTGACGATCTGCCCGGCCTCCTGACGGTCCCTGATGACCTTGGCCAAGGTGAATGCCGAGGTCACCAGGTAGAGGACGGCGATCGCGAGAAAGCCCCGCACCCAGGCGTCGGCGTTCAGCTGGTAGATACCGATGCCGGTGGCGGCCATGGCGACCGCGAAAGAGGCCACGGCCTGCCCGTAGAACGCCGCCGTGCTCTGCTGCTTGACTGGTGTGTCACTCATGCCGAACAGGATCGGCGATCGCGGCACCGGGCACCTCCGCCGAAGTACTCAGACACCTACTCAGTCTGCCGGCTGCCGCCCACGCGTCCGCGCGTCATCCGCCGGAGGTCTCGTCGATGGCAGGCATGGGAGGTCCCTCCGGATGCCATGCGCCGAGGAAGCCCGCCTGGCGACCGACATCGACGAGTTCTATGCGCGCGCCGATGCTGTCCACTCGGTGGTACACAAACGGACGGCCGTAGGGACAGCCGGAGAAGTCCAGGGCGAAGCCCTCCCGAACACGATCCGGTACTCCCACTCGCCGAGCCGGTCGGACACGGGTTCGCTCCATTCGGCCCCGGCCGAGCGCTGGAGGTCACGCATCGCTTGATCGAGGTCCTGCACCGCGAAGCACACGTGGTAGAAGGCAACCATCCACCCGTGATCCGAAATGCACGGCCGGAGAGCCAGGGGTCACCCGTACCGGCTCACAGCACCCGGTACGGCCTCAGAACGCCGACACCCCTGTCAGCGCCCGCCCGATCACCAGTTTCTGGATCTGGCTGGTGCCCTCGTAGAGGGTCATCACGCGGGCGTCGCGCAGCAGCTTGCCCACCGGGTACTCGTCGATGTAGCCGTAGCCGCCGAAGACCTGGAGGGCGTTGTTGGCGGCGCGGACGGCGGCCTCCGAGGCGAACAGCTTGGCCTTGGAGGACTCGGTGGCGAAGGGCAGGCCGCGGTCGACGAGGTCGGCGACCCGCCAGGTCAGCAGCCGGGCGGCGTCGAGGTCGAGTGCTATGTCACATATCAGCTCCTGGACGAGCTGATGGTGGGCGATGGTCCTGCCGAACTGCTCACGCTCCGTCGCATACCGCACCGCCGCGTCCAGCGCGGCCTGCGCTATGCCGACGCAGCCCGCCGCCACCGACATCCGCCCCTTCGCCAGCGCCGACATGGCGACCGAGAAGCCCTTGCCCTCCTCCCCCACCAACGCCGCCGCAGGCACCCGTACGTCTTCGAGGACGATCTCGGCGGTGGCCTGGCCCCGCAGTCCGAGCTTGCCGTGGATGGTGCGGCGGGAGAGGCCGGGCGTGGCGGTCGGGACGAGGAACGCGGAGACGCCCCGATGGCCGGGCGCGTCCGTGGAGCGGGCGAAGAGCAGGACGACGTCGGCCCACGTCCCGTTCGTGATGAACATCTTGGTGCCGTTGATGACGTAGTCGTCGCCGTCCCGGACCGCGCGGGTGGCGAGGTTGCCCGCGTCGGATCCGGTGCCCGGCTCGGTGAGGCCGAAACAGCCGACGTACGCGCCGGAGGTCAGCCCCGGCAGCCAACGGCGCTTCTGTTCCTCGTTCCCCCAGGCGGCGATCGTCTTGGCGACCAGGCCGAGCGAGACCGACACGATGCCGCGCACCGACGAGTCGCCGCGGCCGAGCTCCTCCGTCACCAGGCAGTACGCGAGATGGTCGCCGCCGCTGCCGCCGTACTCCTCGTCGATCGTCAGCCCCAGGAAGCCGACCTCGGCGAGCTTCTTCACGATGGCCCGGTCGACGTCCTCGGCGCGGTCCCAGGCGACGGCGTGGGGGGCGATCTCGCGGTCCACGAAGTCCCGGGCGAGCTGCCGGACGGCGGTCTGCTCCTCGCTGAGCTCCAGGTTCATGCCGAAGTCCCCCCAAGTCAGCCCTGCTTGACGACCGTACATTTAAATTAGCACTGCTAGTTTACACACGCAGCCCTACTATGTGCGCCATGGCCCGACCGCGCAAGCCCCTCCTCAGCACCGACCGGATCGTCGACGCGGCACGGGTGCTGGTGGACGCGGAGGGCCTCGCGGCGGTCTCGACCCGACGGCTCGCCGCCGAGCTGGGCGTGAGCGGACCCTCGCTCTACAACCACTTCCGGACGAAGGACGAGATCCTGGAGGCGGTCGCCGACTCGGTGAGCGCCCAGGTCGATCTGTCGATGTTCGAGGACACCCGGGACTGGCGGACCGCGCTGCACGACTGGGCCGTCTCCTACCGGGCCGCGCTGCGCGACCACCCGAACATCGTCCCGGTGCTGGCCCGGGGCCCCGGCCGCCGGCCGGCCGGACTGCGCCTCGCCGACGCCGTCTACGGCGCGATGGTCGAGGCGGGCTGGCCGCCCGCGCAGGCCACCTCGATCGGCGCGCTGATGCGGTACTTCGTCATGGGCTCCGCGCTCGGCTCGTTCGCCGGAGGCTTCGTCGACGACGCCAGTGCGTACGACCCCGCCGACTACCCCCATCTCGGACAGGCGCACCTCCTCGCCGAGCAGCAGGAGAAGATCGACGAGCGGGCCTTCGAGACCGGGCTGACCGCGCTGCTGGACGGGCTGGTGCGGCAGTACGAGCAGGTCAAGCGCGGTTCCCCGCGCCTGTGAGGGGCACGGGGCTGTTTCCCTGCGGCTTCGCGTGGGCGCGGCCGGGCCGCATCGGACCCGCAGTCGGCGCACGACCGCCACCGCACCCCCACCCGGCCGCCCCGCACACTTCGGTCCGAACCGAAGTGTGCGTGCCCCATCCTGGAACGCATGACCGCCAAGGACACCCGCGCCCCGCAGCTGGCCCGGCTCGCCGGGCTCGTCGCCGACGAGACGCGGGCCGTGTGTCTGCTCGCGCTGCTCGACGGACGGGCGTGGACCGCCGGTGAACTGGCCCGGCACGCAGGTGTCGCCGCGTCGACGCTGAGCGGGCACCTGGGCAGACTCGTCGCCGGCGGACTGCTCGCGGAGGAGCGGCAGGGGCGCCATCGGTACGTCCGTCTCGCCGGCCCGCAGGTCGCGCAGCTCCTGGAGGACCTGGCCGCGCAGGTCGCCCCGGAAGCGGCAGCGCGCCCGCGCACCCTCCGGGAGTCGACCGCCGGGTCCGCGATGGCCCGCGGCCGTACCTGCTACGACCACCTGGCCGGACGGCTCGGCATCACGCTCACCGACGCGCTGACCGAGCGCGGACTGCTGAGCCAGGACGCGGGGTTCGCGCTCACGGAGGCGGGGCTGCGCTGGTTCGGCGCCGTCGGCATCGCGCTCGACCGCAAGGGACGCCGTCCGCTCGTCCGGGCCTGCCTCGACTGGACCGAACGCCGCTCCCACCTCGCGGGCGTCGCCGGCGCCGCCCTGTGCCGCCATGCCCTGGATACGGGCTGGTGTGTGCGCATCGGCTCCGAGCGGGCCGTGAAAGTGACTCCGTCCGGGGAGCGGGCGCTGGGGGAACTGCTCGGTATCGAGGCGGCGGCGCTGCGGTGAGCCGGGGCGGCGACAGCGGTTCGCTCCACGGGGGTGGCGGCGGTGCCGACGAGCCAGCCGAGGCACGGTCCCGCCGACATCGCCGCGAGCGGATCGCCGACATCGCCGCGAGTGGATCACCGGCATCGCCGGCATCGCCGACATCGCCGAGTGGATCCCTCATCGCGAGGGCTCCGGGCGCCCCCGATGCCTCAGAACTCCACGAGGGCTCCGGACGCCCGACTGCCTCAGTACACCACCAGCGCCCGACCACCCAACTGCCTCAGAACACCACCAGCGCCCGACCACCCTTCCCCGCCAGCATGTTCTCGAACGCCGCCGGGATCCCGTCCAGCGCGATCCGCTCCGTCACCAGCGCTCCCAGGTCCAGGCGGCCCGCGCGGACGTGCTCGGCGAGGACCGGGAGGTCCCTCGCGGGGTCCGAGTTGCCGTAGACACAGCCGGAGAGGGTGCGGCCCCAGTGGAAGATCTCCAGGGCGTTGAAGGTGACCTGCTGGTCCTTGCCGCCGATGCCCACGACCGTGGTGCGTCCGCCGCGGCGGGTGGAGTCCCAGGCCGTGCGGATGGCCGTCGCGCGGCCCACGCACTCGACGGCGACGTCGACGCCCTGTTTGCCGGTGAGGGCGCGGATCTCGCGGGCCGTGGTGTCGGAGGCGACGAGGTAGTCCGTGGCGCCCGCGGCCCGCGCCAGCTCCTCCTTCTCCGGGGAGACGTCGACCGCGACGACCTTCGACGCGCCCGCGATGCGCGCCGCCTGGAGTGCGGCGAGGCCCACTCCCCCGACGCCGTACACCGCCACGGTCTCCCCCGGCTGGACCCGCGCCGAGTGGTGGACGGCGCCGTAGCCGGTGAGGACCGCGCAGCCGAGGAGGGCCGCGTCGGTGAGCGGGATGCCCGCCGGGAGCGGCAGGGCGCAGGACGCGGAGACGACCGTCTCCTCGGCGAACGCGGCCACGTTCAGGCCGGGGTGGAGGTCGGCGCCGCCCGCGGTCCGGGCGTACACCTCGGCGGCGCCGGTCAGCGCGTTGGCGCACAGCCAGACCTCGCCGAGCGAGCAGGCGTGGCAACCGCCGCAGGACGGGGCCCAGTTGAGGACGACTGAGGCACCGGGCGCGATCCCCGTGACACCCTCGCCCACGGCGACCACCGTGCCCGCGCCCTCGTGGCCGAGGACGGCCGGGACCGGTACCCGCATGGTGCCGTTGGACAGGGACAGGTCGGAGTGGCAGACGCCGGCCGCGGCGAGGCGGACGCGGATGCGGCCGGGGCCGGGGTCGGGCAGGTCGATGTCGGTGATCTCCAGCGGGGAGCCGATGGCGGGCAGGACGGCGGCGCGAACCATGTGCGGACTCCTCAGAACTGCAGGGACTTGGTCTGGAGGTACTCGGCCAGGCCGTGCGCACCGAGTTCCCGGCCCACGCCCGACTGCTTGTAACCGCCGAAGGGGGCAAGGGGGTTGAAGCGTCCGCCGTTGATGTCCACCTGCCCGGTGTCCATACGGCGGGCGAAGGCCACCGCCTCCGGCTGGTCGCCCGCCCACACGGCGCCGGCGAGCCCGTAGGCCGTGCCGTTGGCGATCCGCAGGGCGTCGTCCTCGTCCTCGTACCGGATGATCGACAGGACCGGCCCGAAGATCTCCTCCTGGGCGATCGTCATGTCGGGGGCGACGTCGGCGAAGACCGTGGGCGCGACGAAGTAGCCCTGTGCACGCGGGGGTTCGGCACCACCCGCGACGAGCCGCGCGCCCTCTGCCACACCCTTCTCGATGTAACCGCGCACGCGTTGCTGCTGCTTGGCGCTGACGACGGGCCCGATGCGCTCGCCGTACTTGGCGGCGGCCGTCGCGGCCAGCTCCACCGCCTCCTCGTACTGCTCCCGGTGGACCAGCATCCGCGTCCACGCGCTGCATGTCTGGCCGGAGTTGGACATGACGTTGGCGACACCGACGTTGACGGCCTTGGCGAGGTCGGCGCTCGGGAGGATGACGTTGGCGGACTTGCCGCCCAGCTCCAGGGCGACCTTCTTGACGGCCGCGCCCGCCGTCGCGCCGATCTGCCGTCCGACGGCCGTGGAGCCGGTGAAGGAGACCAGGTCGATGTCCGGGTGCTCGGCGAGCGCCTGGCCGGCGACCGGGCCGAGGCCGGTGACGAGGTTGAAGACACCCGCCGGGACCCCGGCCTCGTGGACCGCCTCGGCGAAGAGCTGGGCGACGAGCGGGGTGTCCTCGGCGGGCTTCAGCACCACGGTGCAGCCCGCCGCCAGCGCCGGGGCGGCCTTGGCGACGATCTGGTGGAGGGGGTAGTTCCAGGGCGTGATCGCGCCGACCACGCCGATCGGCTCGTGGTGGACGGTCGAGTTGCCGACCTTCTCCTCGAAGGCGTACGCGGCCGCCAGCTCGGCGTACGATCCCGCGACCGCGATGGGGACGGCCGCGTGGACGTTCTGCGAGAACTTCAGCGGCGAGCCCAGTTCGGCCGTGACCGTCTCGGCGATCTCGTCCTTGCGGGCCACGAGCACGTCGCGGAGGGCGGCCAGGCGGGCGGCCCGTTCGGCGGGCGGGGTCGCGGCCCAGCCCGGGAGGGCGGCGCGGGCGGCCCGTACGGCGGTGTCGACGTCCTCGGCGGTACCGGCCGGGACCCGGCCGATGACCTGCTCGTCGGCCGGGTTCACGACCTCGATCGCGTCCTGGCCGGCGGCGGGGCGCCAGGCGCCGTCGATGTACATGCCGTCGTGTGCCTTCATCGTGCTTCCTCCCGGGCGGAGCCATGTCGTCCGAGCACCCAAACTAGCGATGTTAGTTTTCGCTCGCCAGAGGGGCCGCCGAGGCCGGACCGATCATGCCGTACCGGTCATGCCGTACCGGTCATGCCGTACCGGTCATGCCGTACCGGTCAGAAGTCGACCTCGGCCCGGTCGTCGACCCGGCCCACCGACTCCTGGCCGAAGGCCTTCTCGTAGTCCCGGCGGATCTCCTCGATCTTCCGGTCGCTCGGGCCCGCCTCCGCCACCGGATACAGCAGGATCAGCTCGTACGACCGCTCCTTCTCGATCGTCCCGCTCACGTCCCTCCACTGCCCGCGCCCGCTCTGCACGGTCAGCCCGTCGGGGAAGCCGGGCGTGACCTCCTTGTCGATGAAGGCCATGAACTGCTTGTCGGTGACGGCCGGACCGCCGTCCGGGCGCGCGGTGCCGAAGAAGAGCTGGGTCTGGATGTACGGCTCCCCGCGCCGCGGTGCGGCGGAGGTTCCGTCGTCGAGGGTGGCGTACGCGGTCGGCGCACCGACCGCGAGCAGCAGCCCGGCCACGGCGAACGCGGCCTGAGTGCGCGTGAGTTGGAGATTCATGCGCCCATGGTCGCGGGCCTCACTCCGCCAGGTCGGGCAAACGCGCCGGTGCCGGGCAAATCCGCTCTCCGTGCTGATCGAAGACGAACAGGTGGGCGATGTCGACGAGCAGGGGGACCTGCATACCGTGCCGGAGTTCGATGTCCGGGGTGGTGCGGACGATGAGGTCGCCGGGGAGGCGGCCCTCGGGCGGCGCCGGTTCGGGGGCCGCGTCCGCCGGGTGCTCCAGGACCACGACCGGGCCGGCGCGCAGGGCACCCGCCCGCTCCCGGAGTCGGTCCAGGACCGTGCCGCCCTCGCGGCGGCGGCGCCGGACCGGGCGGGCGGGGCGCGGGGCCTCCAGTTCGGGTACGACGGCCGGGTGGGAGCCGGTGTTGAAGTGGACGAGGACCTCGTGGCCCTGGAACTCCACATGCTCGACCAGTCCGGTCAGCGCCACCTCGCCGGGGCGGGCGGACACCGGCTTGGCGATGCGTATGGCCTCCGAGCGCAGGCCCACGATGACCTCCCGGCCCTGTTGGACGCGGAGCAACTGGTGGTCCTGGGACAGTGGTTCGGGCAGCCGCAGATACTGCTTGCCGAGGCTGATGGTCATCGCGCCGTCGAGCGGGGCGCGCACCAGTCCGCGCAGCAGGTTGATGCGCGGGATGCCGATGAAGGCGGCGACGAAGACGTTGCGGGGCAGCGCGTAGACCGAGCGCGGGGTGCCGACCTGCTGGAGGAGACCGCCGCGCAGGACGGCGACCCGGTCGCCGAGCGACATGGCCTCGGCCTGGTCGTGGGTGACGTACACCGTGGTCACGCCCAACTCGCGGGTGAGGGCGGATATTTCGGCCCGCAGGTGGTTGCGGAGCTTGGCGTCCAGGTTGGACAGCGGCTCGTCCATCAGGAAGACGGAAGGGTGCCGGGCGAGGGCGCGGCCCATGGCGACGCGCTGGCGTTCGCCGCCCGAGAGCTGCGCGGGGAAGCGGTCGAGGAGGTCCTCGATGCCCAGCATGCGGGCGGTGCCGTCCACGCGCGGGCGGTGATCCGCGCCCGGCGTTTCGATGCGCAGCGGAAAGCCGATGTTGTCGCGGCTGGTCATGTTCGGGTACAGCGCGAAGTTCTGGAAGACCATCGCGATGTCCCGCCCGGACGGCGGCAGATCGTTGGCGGGCTCGCCGTCGAGCAGCAGCTCGCCCTCGGTGATCTCCTCCAGCCCCGCGATCATCCTGAGCACGGTGGACTTCCCGCACCCGGACGGCCCGAGCAGCACCAGGAACTCACCGGGCTCGATGTCCAGCGACAGCCGGTCCACCACGCGGGCTCCCCGGTCGTAGACCTTGCTCACGTCGTGCAGAGAGATGGCGCGTGTCATGGCAGGTGCCCCCGAGCGCTCACTCGTGCACCAGGGCCGGTCCGGCGGGCCGGCCCTGGTGCTCCGCGGTCGAAATGCCCCGTGCGGGTCGAACGGGGCGTGGGTCACGGAAGTTAACGGAATGTGCGCGGCCGGGGAAGGGGTCGGTCACTTTGTGGCGGTCAGGTGGGCGAAGACCACCACGTTGCTGGTGTAGCCGGACCGCCGGCTGAAGAGGCCACCGCAGGTGATCACGCGGAGTTCCGGCCGCTTGACCGGGCCGTAGACCTCCTTGTCGGGGAAGTCCGCCTTGTCGAAGACCTTGACCCGGTCCACGGTGTAGACGGCGGTGCGGCCGTCCGCACGCCGCGCCTCGATCGGCTTGCCGGGCTTCACCGAGGCCAGCCCTGCGAAGACGGCGCGGCCGGTCCTGGTGTCCCGGTGGCCGACGGCGATCGCGGTGCCGGGCTCGCCGGGCGTGGGGCCGCCCTCGTACCAGCCGACGAGCTTCGGCTTGTCCATCGGGGGTGCCTCCAGCTCCCGGTCCCTGTCGAGCCCGAGGGCCGTGATCGGGGCGTCGATGCCGAGGGACGGGATGCGGAGGGTCATCGGCCTGGACCGGGGCAGCGGGCGGGGCGGGGGCATGCGGCGGGCGGCGTGGACCGGGCGGTCGGAGGGGACGGGGCGGTCGGAGGGGGCGGAGCGGTCGGAGGGGGCGGAGCGGGCCGGGCCGGGGGCCGCCACGGTGACCGGGCCGTCCGCTCCCTCCGGCACGACCGGCATGCCGTCCGGCTCACACCGCACCCCCACCGTCACCAGGACGACCGTGAGCAGGGCCGTCCTGGCCAGGCGGTAGGCGCGAGTCCGGTACCAGGGCCTGCGTCTGCGCCTACGCGGCACCATGGGGCCGACGGCGGTTCATCCGGAAGTACAAGGCGCCGCCCGCGGCGACCACGGCCGCCGCGCCGGTCACCGGCGCGAACGCGGCAGCGGTGTCGACGAGACCGCCGCCACCCGCGTGCACACCGCCCCTCGGACCGCGGTGGTCGCCCGGACCCCAGGCGGCGTCGGTGCGGTGGTCCTCGATGCGGTTGCGGTCACGGCAGTTGACGCGGAAGACCTTCTCCTTCAGGGCGCCCAGCACGATCCAGCTGATCTTGTACTGCCCGTCCGCCAGCCCCAGCGCGTCGGTGTGGCCGGCGCCCCCGCCGAGCTGGATGGTGCCGGCGACGGTGGCGGCGGTGGGCAGCGGAGGCTGCGGCGTGATGGTGTAGGCGATGGTGGGGAGCACGTCGAAGTTGACGGCGTCGAGGTAGAACTTGCAGACCACCGCATCTTCCTTCGATGCCCCGTAGGGCACGCCCACACTGTGGATCCGGATGTCGCCGTTCTCCCCTTGGGCCGAGGCCGTCGGCGCCGCCACCCACGACGCGCCCGCCGCGGTGAGAGCGGTGAGGACGACAGTGGCGCCCGCGCGGCGGCGGTAGGTACGTGAGGGTGTCAGGGTCGGCATGCGCGCTCCTCCGATTCAGACGATTTTCATACAAATCGTTCTTTCGCCTGACTCTCCGTCACGCACACGGCGACGCGCCGTACCGACACCCGGCGTGCCGTCAAATACCACTCGTCCGGCGGAATCCCGCCCGCTTCGGCCGCTCCCGCCCGCCCGGTCTCTGCCCGTCCGGTCTCTGCCCGCCCGGTCTCTGCCCGTCCGGTCTCTGCCCGTCCGGTCTCTGCCCGTCCGGTCTCTGCCCGTCCGGGCCCTGTCCGTCCGGTCCCCGCCCGCCCGGCCGTCCCGGCGACCGCAGCGCGACCCCCGCCGACAGCAGCAACAGACCCCCCAGCATCACGAACGGCGCCGCCACACCCGCGACCCCCGCGACCAGACCCGCGGTCGCCGGCGCCACGGTCTGGCCGAGGCGGTTGCCGGTCAGCCGGAGGGCGAGGGCCGTGGAGCGGGCGCCGTCGGGGGCCGCCTGGACGACCGTCGTCATGGACAGCGGCTGGCCGACGCCCAGGCAGAAGCCGAGGGCGACGAGCATCAGGGCCAGCGCCCACACCGGCACCGGCAGCGCGATACCCGCGCACAGCAGGGCCGCCAGCAGACAGGTCAGGGTGAGCAGCAGCGTCCGGCCCACCAGCCTCAGCAGCGGCGTCAGCACCAGACGGCACGCGATCGTGGCCGCCGCACGGAGGCTCAGCAGCACGCCGACGACCGGCGGCGCGATGCCCCGGTGCTCGCCGACCACCGGCAGATAGGCGGTGAGGATGTCGGTCGCGGACAGTACGGAGAGGCTGATGAGGATGCCCGCGGGGACACCCCGGGCGCGCAGTATGCGCCGGACCGGGACGCGGTCGCCTCGCCCGGCAGGGGACTTGGCGGTCGTACGGTGCTCTATGCGCCACAGCGAGGTGAAGGCGACCGCCGCGCCCGCACCCGCGATCAGCAGCGCGAGGGCGCTGGTGCCGGCCATGTCCCGGCCGCCGATCAGCGCACCCGCCGCGATCGGGCCGACCAGCTGGCCGAGCGAGGCGCCGATGGTGAAGTGGCCGAAGTTGCGGTCCTGTTCGTGCGGGGCGGACTGGCGGGCCACCAGGGACTGGGCGCCGATGACGAAGCTGAGGTGGCCGAGGCCCATCACCCCGCTCCAGACGGCCATCGCCCAGAGAGAGTTCGCCAGGCCGCTCATCGCGCAGCCGCCGGATATCAGGACCACGCCGACGGGCAGCAGGGGCGCACACCGGCCATGGTCGGTACGGCGGCCCAGCGGGACCGCGGCGAACAGCGGGAGCAGCGCGTACACGCCCGCGATGACGCCGATCGCCCGCTCGTCGGCGCCCAGCGCGAGCGCCCGGTAGGAGACGGCGGGCCGGGCCATCGACACCGCACCCTGCGCGAAGCTGAAGGCGATGACGAGGCGGAGCAGCCAGCCGCGGTTCCCACCGGGCGTCATGTTCACGTCCTCCGTTGCGGTAGGTCAGATGATTCCGAAGAGGATCCCTGCCCCGAGGATGATCAGACATGTGAGCGCCGCCCACTTCACCACGAACCTCGTGTGGTCGCCGAACTCGACCTTGGCCATGCCGACCAGGACGTAGACGGCCGGGACGAGCGGGCTCGACATGTGCAGCGGCTGGCCGACCAGCGAGGCGCGGGCCATCTCCAGCGGGGTGACGCCGTGGGCGGCACCGGCCTCGGCGAGCACCGGCAGGACACCGAAGTAGAAGCCGTCGTTCGACATGAAGTAGGTGAGCGGGAGGCTCAGCAGACCGGTGACCAGGGCCATGTGCGGGCCCATGCCCTCGGGGATGACGTCCACCATCCACTCGGCCATGTGGTCGACCATGCCGGTGCCCTGGAGGACGCCGGTGAAGACGGCGGCGGCGAAGACCATGCCGGAGACGTTGAGGACGTTCTCGGCGTGGGCGCCGAGGCGGGCCTTCTGGTCGGGCATCTGCGGGAAGTTGACGGTCAGCGCCAGGGCCGCGCCGAGCAGGAACAGCACCGGGATCGGCAGCCACTCCATGATCATGGCGGTGAGCAGGGAGACCGTGAGCAGCGCGTTGAACCAGTACAGCTTGGGGCGCAGGGTGGGCCGGGCCGGGTCGAGGACCTTGAGCATACGGTCGTCGTCCGCGTCCGCGTCGGCGTCCGTGCCGGAGCCGGAGCCGCCGGTGGCCACCGGGCCCTTGCCGGAACCTCCGGTGCCCACGAGAACGGTCTCGGTCTCCGTCTCCTTCTCCTCCACCAGCACCTCGTCCAGCGTGAGCGTGCCGAGCCGCTTGCGCTCGCGCATGCCGAGGACGTACGAGAGCACGAAGACACCGAGGAGGCCGACGGCGAGGGCCGGGATCATCGGCACGAAGATGTCGCTGGCGTCCACCTTGAGGGCGGTGGCGGCACGAGCCGTCGGGCCGCCCCACGGCAGGGTGTTCATCACGCCGTTGGCCATCGCGGCGATGCCGGTCATGACGACCAGGCTCATCTTGAGGCGCTTGTACAGCGGGTACATCGCCGAGACCGTGATCATGAAGGTGGTCGAGCCGTCGCCGTCGAGCGAGACGATGGCGGCGAGTACGGCGGTGCCGACGACGATCCGCATCGGGTCGGCCTTGCAGAACTTGAGGATCCCCCGGACGATCGGGTCGAAGAGCCCGACGTCGATCATCACTCCGAAGTAGACGATCGCGAACATGAGCATCGCCGCGGTCGGGGCAAGGTCGGTCACGCCGTCGATGACATAGTCACCGAGATGGGCGCCCTTCCCGACGAAAACGCAGAACAGTGCCGGAATCAGCACGAGCGCCGCGATCGGCGACATCTTCTTCATCATGATCAGGACCAGGAAGGTCGCGATCATGGCGAAGCCGAGGATGGTCAGCATGAGTGGATACCTAACGTTCGCCCTTGAACTCCCACCGGAGTCGGCAGTGCGATGACGTTAGGTGCCGCCGAACGGCGTTAACAAGATGTTGACATGCGAGCAATAAGCGCAAAACTCCTGGTCACGGCTTTGCTCAGGTCAGCGGGGTGAGCTTTTCGGTCACGGCGGAGATTTTCACGGCGGAGATTTCCACGGGCACTCCGTTGAGGACCGCGTTGCCCGACAGCGGGTCGAGCAGGCTGCCGTCGAGGAGCTGGTTGACGTTGACGCCGGGGTCCTTGACCGCATGGCTCATCCGGGTCGCGGGCCTGTCGTGCCCCCACCCGTGCGGCAGGCTGACGACGCCCGGACGCACGGCGTCGGTGACCTCCGCGGGCGCGGTCACCTCTCCCCCGGACCCCTTCAGCCGTACGGCCGCCCCGTCCCGCACGCCGAGCCGTTCGGCGTCGGCGGGGTGGATGTGCAGAGTGCAGCGGTTGGTGCCGCCGGTGAGGGCGGGCACGTTGTGCATCCAGCTGTTGTTGGACCGCAGATGACGGCGGCCGACGAGGACGATTCCGCCGGGACGTTCGTCGAGGGCTCGCCTCAGCCGGGGCAGGTCGTCGGCGATCGGCTGCGGCAGCAGCTCGATCTTGCCGCTCCCGGTCTTCAGCGGCTGCGGCAGCCGTGGGCGCAGCGGTCCGAGGTCGATGCCGTGCGGATGGGCCAGGACCTTCTCCAGGGTCAGGCCGTCCGGCCGCAGGCCGAACCCGTCGCCGTAGGGGCCGAGGCGCAGCATCATGTCGAGCCGCCGCTCGGGGCCGCTCTCGCCGGTGAGCCGGTCCGCCAGCGTCCGAGGGTCCTGGCCGTACACCGGGGAGTGCGGCTCTTTCACGGCTTTGCCCAGTGTCTGCTGTACGACCATGGCGTCCACGGCCGCGGGGTCGGCGCCGTGCGTTCCGGTGGCCGCAAGCGTGAGCCGGGCGAGGATCTCGCTCTCGGACATGCGGCCGGGTTCGAGCGGGACGGCGGGGCGGCTGTAGCGGACCTGGTTGCGTACGGCGAAGGCGTTGAGGGCGAAGTCGTGGTGCGCGCTCTGGGAGGGCGGGGGCGGCGGCAGGACGACGTGGGCGTGGCGCGAGGTCTCGTTGAGGTAGGGGTCGACGCTGACCATGAAGTCGAGCGAGTGGAGGGCCTTGTCGAGCCGGTCGCCGTCGGGGGCGGACAGCACCGGGTTGGCGGCCACGGCGATGAGGGCGCGGACCGGCTCGCCCTCGGGGGTGGCGGTGTCGATCTCCTCGGCGAGCGCGGACAGCGGCAACTCCCCTTTGGCCTCGGGGTGTTTGCTCACCCGGGAGTGCCAGCGGGCGAGCCGGAAGCCACGGCCGGGGCCGGCGGGCCGGGGCGTCTTGTCGGTGGCCGCCTGCGGGAAGAGCGCGCCGCCGGGGCGGTCGAGGTTGCCGGTGAGGATGTTGAGGACGTCGACGAGCCAGCTGGCCAGGGTGCCGTACGGGACGGTGCAGCTGCCGATGCGGGCGTAGACGGCGGCGGTGGGCGCGGCGGCGAGCTCGCGGGCCAGGGCGCGGATGACGCCGGCGTCGATGTCGCAGGCGGCGGTGACGGCTTCGGGGGTGAAGTGCCGTACGGCGTCCTGGAGTTCGGGTACGCCCTGGACATGGGGCGTCAGGTCGCCGAGGTCGACGAGGTCCTCCGCGAAGAGGACGTGTGTCATCGCCGCGAGCAGCAGGGCGTCCGTGCCGGGCCGGATCGCGAGGTGGCGGTCGGCGAGCTTGGCGGTGCGGGTGCGGCGCGGGTCGATGACGGTGAGGGTGCCGCCGCGGGCCCTGAGTGCCTTGAGCTTGCCGGGGAAGTCGGGGGCGGTGCACAGACTCCCGTTGGATTCCAGGGGGTTGGCGCCGATGAGGAGCAGGTGGTCGGTGTGGTCCAGGTCGGGTACGGGGATCGCGTGGGCGTCGCCGTAGAGGAGCCCGCTGGAGACGTGCTTGGGCATCTGGTCGACCGTGGAGGCGGTGAACAGGCTGCGGGTGCCGAGCCCGGCGACCAGGACGGGCGGGTAGAGGGCGCCGGCCAGGGTGTGGACGTTCGGGTTGCCCAGGACGACGCCGACGGAGTGCGCGCCGTACCGCTCGACGACCGGCCGGATCCCGGCCGCGACCGCGTCGAACGCCTCCTGCCAGGTGGCCTCGCGCAGCTCGCCGTCCGTGCGGACGAGGGGAGTGCGCAGGCGGTCGGGGTCGCCGTCGACGGCGCCGAAGGATGCGCCCTTGGGGCAGATGAATCCCTCGCTGAACACATCGTCGCGATCACCCCGGGCACCGGTGACACGGGTGCCCTCGATGGTCAGCGTCAGCCCGCAGGTGGCCTCGCACAGGGGGCAGATTCGCAGGGCGGTGCGGGACACGGGTCCTCCCGGAGGGCACGGCGGCAACGGTGACGCACTGGCTGCGGTCGAGCATACCGACCGGTATGCACGAGGGGGAGGGTCCACCGTGGGCGAGGTCGGAAACACGGGAGGGCGGGAGGGCCGGACGCCGCGAGGGCCGGAGTCCGGGGCGGTCGGCATCCGAGGCGGTCGGTCAGTCCAGGACTCGCGCCAGGTACGCCCGCAGCAGTTCCCGCGCCTCTTCGATGATCTTCTCGTCGCCCTCGGGGGCCACCCGGAAGGCCAGGTGGACAAGGGTGTCGGCGGTCTCCACGGCGATGAGGAAGGTGCGCCGCAGATCGTCGTCGGGGGTGCGGCCGAGGTAGCCGGAGAGCAGGTCGGTGAGACGGTCGGCGACGCGGTGGTTGGGTTCGGCGTGCCGGACGCCGACCGGGATCTGGTTGCCGAAGTCGACCAGGGAGAAGCCGGGCGCGGTGCGCTTCATGGCGAGGTACTCGTCGAGCACGGCGTCCATCGCGCCCCGCCAGCCGCCGTCACCGACCTCCTGCAGGCGGGCGGTGACGCGTTCGGTGTAGCGCTCCAGGTTCCGCTGGGCGAGGGCGTCGGCCATCTGCCGTTTGTTGCCGAAGAAGCGGTAGACCGAGCCGATGGGGACGCCCGCGCGCTGGGCGACGGCGCGGGTGCTCAGGTCGTCGTAGCCGACCTCGTCGAGGAGGTCGGCGCAGGCGTCGAGGATCCTGGTCAGCCGTTCGGCGCTGCGCCGCTGTATGGGCGCACGACGGAGCGAGGTCGCATGGGGCACGGGTTTCATGATGCCTGTCCGCCCGGGCCCGGTGAACCTCGCCCCCCGTTGCCGCGCACATTCACCGTCCGGCGGGCGCGCTGGTGCGCCCTGTCGGCCCCGGCTGCGACGCCGTGATGTCGGCCGTCCTCTCGATGGGCTCGCCGTCCACGGCCCACACCGTGCCGTCGTCGGCGTAGAGCCGGGCGGTGACGTGGTGCGTGCCGCGCTGGACGAGGCCGGCCGGGAGGCGGTACTCGGGGGTGCGGAGCCGGGCGACGCGGCGGCCGTCGACGAAGAGATGGGCGAGACCACGGCCGGCCACGGCCTCGGCCTTCGTGCCGGCCGGCGAGAAGCGGAAGTTACGGACCGTCAGGCGCACGTCCCAGCCCCCGTCGGCGTCCGGCTGCACCTCGACGCCCACCTCGGGGGCGTCCTCGTCGTCCACCTCGCGGTAGTGCCGCCCCTCGTCGTCGGTGGCGTCCAGGAGCTTGCCGACCGGCGACATCGACTCCCCGTTCTTCCGGCCCCCGCCCCCGTCCGCGTCACCGGAGCCACAGCCCGCCGCTCCGGCGAAGAGCAGCACACAGGCCGCGAGCGCTGCGAGCACTATGCGAGTCCACGACATGACGGCGAGAGTAGAACACCGGTCCGATACCTCGAATCCCCCTGAAGTCTGGTTCTCGATGTACGCCCTGAGGACCGGATGCGCACCCCTTGCGTCACTGAAACCACATTCCTATGGTGGAACATAGGAATCAGACGCCAAGGGAGCACCGATCATGAGCGTTGGGGGTACCTCCCGCGCGAGCGTGTTCGAGCGTGAGGAAACGCGGAAGACCGCCGAAGGACTGGCCCACCTCTCCGGTTTCGGCAATGAGCACAGCTCCGAGGCGGTCCCGGGCGCCCTGCCCCAGGGCCGCAACTCGCCCCAGCGCGCCCCGCTCGGGCTGTACGCGGAGCAGCTCAGCGGTACGGCGTTCACCGAGCCCCGCGCCCGCAACCGCCGCTCCTGGCTGTACCGGATCCGCCCCTCGGCCGCGCACCCGGCGTTCACGCGCACGGAGAACGGCTCGATCCGTACGGCGCCCTTCACGGAATCGGTGCCCGACCCGAACCGGCTGCGCTGGAACCCGCTGCCACCACCCCCGGCCGGAACGGACTTCCTGCGGGGCCTGTGGACCCTGGGCGGCAACGGCGACGCGACCCAGCGCACCGGTATCGCCGTGCACCTGTATCACGCCGATGCCTCCATGGACCGCGTCTTCAGCGACGCCGACGGCGAGCTGCTGATCGTGCCGGAACGCGGCGGACTGCTGCTGCGCACGGAGTTCGGGCTGCTGCATGTGGAACCGGGACATGTGGCGCTGCTTCCTCGTGGAGTGCGCTTCCGTGTGGAGCTGCTGGATGGTTCCGCCCGGGGTTATGTGTGCGAGAACTACGGGGCACCCTTCCAACTGCCCGACCTCGGCCCGATCGGCGCCAACGGGCTCGCCAACGCCCGGGATTTCCGGGCGCCCGTGGCTGCTTACGAGGACGTCGAGGGTCCGGTCGAGGTGGTGAACAAGTTCTGCGGGAACCTGTGGACGGCCACCTATGACCACTCCCCCCTCGATGTGGTCGCCTGGCACGGCAACCATGTGCCCTACGCCTATGACCTACGCCGCTTCAATGTGCTCGGCACCATCAGCTACGACCACCCGGACCCGTCGATCTTCACGGTGCTCACCTCGCCGAGCGACACCCCGGGCCTCGCGGGCGTGGACTTCGTCGTGTTCGCGCCGCGCTGGCTGGTGGGCGAGGACACGTTCCGTCCGCCGTACTTCCACCGGAACGTGATGAGCGAGTACATGGGGCTCATCGAGGGCGCCTACGACGCGAAAACGGCCGGCCCTGGAGGGTTTGTGCCCGGCGGCGGTTCGCTGCACAACATGATGTCGGCGCACGGCCCGGACCGGGAGACCTTCGACCGCGCGAGCGCCGCCGAGCTGCGGCCGCACAAGGTCGACGACGGGCTGGCGTTCATGTTCGAGACCCGCTGGCCGGTGACGCTGACCGGGCAGGCGGCCGGTGCGGAGCAGCGGCAGCGCGGGTACGACGACGTGTGGCAGGGCCTCGAACGCCACTTCCGCCCCTTGCACTGAGGGTCCCCTGCCGGTACGGATGGCTCAATGACCTCCTTCGCCCCGGACTCGATCGTCCTGAACCGCAAGCTGCCGCTCTGGTATCAGGTGTCGCAGTCGCTGCGCGCGTCGATACTCGGCCGCTCGCCCCAGGACCCGCTGCGGCTGCCGACCGAGGAGCAGTTGGCGGGGCACTACGGCGTGAGCGTGCTGACCATGCGGCAGGCGCTGAAGGAGCTGGAGGACGAGGGGCTGATCACCCGTCATCGCCGGCGCGGCACCTTCATCGAGCCGGATGCGACAAGAGGCGCCCCGGTGCGGCTGCTGGGCTCCGTGGACGCGATCGTGGCCCAGCAGTCCGGCATGACGACCGAGCTTCTCGATCACGGCAAGGCGCCGGTGCCGACCGAACTCGCCGAGTACTTCCCGGATCTCGACGAGGTGGCGACGTACCACCGGCTGCGCGGCGACGAGAAGACCGGCGAACCGACGAACCACGCCCGCAATCACGTCCGTCCCGAACTGGCCGAACGCTTCGATCTCGACGACCTGGTCCGCTGGCCGATGACCAAGGTGCTGCGGGATGTCGTCGGGGCGGACATCAGCCGCATCACGGACACGGTGGAGGCGCGGCTCGCGGACCCGGAGACGGCGCGGCTCCTCGAAGTCCCGCTGCTCAGCCCGATTCTGCGGTACACGGGGATCATCTACGACACCGGGGGGCGGGCGCTGGATGTGGCGGTCATCCATTACCGGGGTGACCGGTTCTCGTTCTCGGTCACCCTCGATGCGTAGCGCTCCGCTGGGTGACTCGTTCTTCGTCTGTCGGTCAGTGCGGGCTGGTCGCGCCCACGCGGCGGAGCCGCACATCGACACAGCCTCGCGCCCCTATGGGGCGCTGCCCTCCCCCCGGCTGTCGTAGCCAGGTCGTACCATGCCCTGCGTGACGCACGACGACGCTCCGCTGCTGGCGGACCTCATGCCGTGGTCCGTCGCACCGCCGCGGCTCGGCCGGGGGTGGCCGGCGGGTCCGGACGCGGCATCCCTGAAAGCCCGGTGGGACGCGCTGGTGAAGGCCGAAGGCCCGGACCGGGAGGCGTTGTTCGAGCCGACCCGGTCGCGGACGCCGCACACCGCGGTCGGGCAGTTGCCGGGACAGTCCAGCGGCACGGAGAAGCTGGCCCGGGCCACCGGGCCCTGCCCGGAACCCGTGCGCGTGCTGCATGCGCCGTTCGACGAGCAGTGGCTGATCCCCGACCACCGGCTGATCGACGTGGCCCGGCCGGAGTTGTGGCGGGTGGCGGACGAGCGGCAGGTCTTCGTGGCCGAGACGGCGGGCGGCGGGCCGGGCCCCGTCCTCCTGGCGACCTCCCTGCTGCCAGTGCTGCGCCCCGGCCGGGTCCGCCCGCTGTATCGCCGTCCGGGCGGGGCGGAACCGAACCTGGCGCCGGGCCTGCCGGAACACCTGGGTGAGCTTCTGGGCGAGGTGCCCGAGCCGGTGGACGTGCTGGCCTGGATCATCGCGGCGGTCCGTGCCGACCTCGCCGTTCCCCTCACCGGGGACCCCGGACTCTGGGCGCAGGGCGTGGAGTCGGGGCGTCGGGCGCTGCGGCTGATGTGCCGCGACGGCGAGCGCCCCAAGCTCCCCGGCGGTCGCCGACCGTACGTCCGCGCCCCTCTCCCCGCCCGCCCGCACACCCTTGTCTACGACCGTGAGGAGGAGGTCCTGCAGATCGACGAGGGCCGAATCTCCCCGGTGCCGCCCGAGGCCTGGGACTTCGAGGTGAGCGGGGTCCGGGTGCTTCAGGAGTGGTTCACGGCACGGACGGCACCCGCCGAACAGCCGGGCACCCTAGACGCGATCCGCCCGGCCACCTGGCCCCAGACCTGGACGTCGGAGCTCCTGGAGCTGATCACCGTACTGGCCCTGCTCTCCGAAGTCCCGCCCCTCCCCGACCCGTTGACGTCTCCCGTGACCGCGGCCGACCTGCACAAGGCGGGCGTACTCCCGCCGCCGGAGCCGTCCCGCAGACCGGCGTCCGTCCTGGACTCACCCGAGGAGGGCCCGGAGGGCCAGCTCACGCTGATCTGACACCGGCGAAGTGATGTGCGGCGGGGGACGACGGGCCGTGGCGGGCCGGTCGAGGTGTCGATGCCGGAGGCGCTCGCGGTGAGGTCTCCCCACGCCCTTAAGTGGGGGGATGGGGCATCCGCTGCACCATGTGATGCACGACGGCACAGCCCCGGCGCGCACCGGCCTCGCGCACGCCGTCATCGCGCCGTACGACGCCTGTCCGACCGCGGGCGGCGGGAGAGTGCTGCTGTCGGTGCAGAACGACCGGGAGTGGCGGCGGCTGGCCGAACAGGTGCTGGAGCGGCCGGAGTTGGGAACCGACCCGGCGTACGCGACGAACGCGGCCCGGGTGGCGCACCGGGAGCGTACGGACGCGGCCGTCGCGAAGGCGCCGGCCGGGCTGGATCCCGATGCGGCCGTGGCACGGCTGGAGGCCGCGGGCATCGCATGCGCACGGCTGAGGGACGTACCGGACGTCGCGGCGCATCCGCAGCTGGCGGCCAGGGGACGGTGGCGGGAGGTGGAGTCGCCGGTGGGGCCGCTACGGGCACTGCTGCCGCCCTCCCCCAATTCTCGGCTTCGCTCGAACCGGGGGACCCCCATCCATGCCGGGCGGGGACGAGGCACGGATGGGGCCGTGCCCGCGCTCGGGGAGCACACCGAGGCGTTGCTGCGTGCCGTGGGGATGACGGACGAGGAGATCGCAGCGTTGCGCCGGGACGGTGTGGCGGCCTGAGCGCGGGCCTTGAGGAACGGTCCCGAGAAGCGCGGTGTCGCTCAGCGCCCGCCGAACAGCGAACGGCGCAGCCGGCGCAGTGGCGCGAAGAGCGAGACCCGGCTCACCCTCTTGCCCCGGTCGCTGCGCTGCTGCGGGGTGTCTCGTGCGGTGATCTCGCGCATCAGCGAGGTCGCCTCGGCTGCCTCCGTCTGCGGTACGGCAGGGCCTGCCAGCACCGAGAGATGGCGGTCGAGGCGCGAACTGGTCGCGCCGCTCCCGCAGGTGATCGCAGGGACCCTCGCCCTGCTGCGCACTGTTATCTGTTCCATGTCACTCCCCACCCGTACGAGTCCACCCGGCCCGGGCAGGGTAACCCTATCGCCCCCATGGGGCACTCGTGTATCGCGGTCACAGGATTCACCTTCCCCGTAAGGGGGTTGACGACTCGTCCCCGGTTACTCTCCGAATCCAACCGAATTCAGGGCGAGTTGGACAACGGGCTGGGTAGTGGGCTGCTCCGACCCTCCGTCGGGCTCCACGGTCACCGCCAGTGATGTCGCGGACTTCTCCAGACCGGACGCGACCAAGGGCGTGTCACCGTCGAACAGCCCGAGGGAGAGTGGTTGCACATCGGGGCGCATGAGCCAGAGTTGGTGCACACTGCCGCTCGGCAGGTCGCCGTAGCCGCTGAGAGTGACCACCGCGCTCCCCTCGGAAGCGGAGGCGACGACTCCGATACTTCGGCCCTGGGCGTCCTGTCCGGTGCTCGCGCGCGCGTCCGGCGCCGCGAGAACGTGGGCGATCTCACGCGCCTGCGCCCGCTGGGCGTCCAGCTCGTCCTGCGTCCGGCCGGCCTGCACGGCGAAGAGCGAGGCGACGACCAGGGCCGCGGCGGCCGTCGCGGTGGCGACGGGCGCGAAGAGGGGGCGCGTCCTGCGCGCACGGGCGCGCGCGGGCGGCGGCTGGGTGCCCCAGACGTGCGGCGGCAGCTGCGGCGTACGCGCGCGTGCCGGTTCGGGCTGCGCGGCGGGTTCCTGGGGAGTCGTGCGTACGGCGGCCAGGACCCGGTCGCGCATCGCAGCCGGCGCGGGCGCGGCCGTGGACCAGGCGAGGCGGACGGCGTCCTCGGTGAGGGCGCGTACCTCGGCGGCACACAGGGGGCAGTCGTCAAGGTGCTTCTCGAAGCGCACGCGTTCCGCCGGTTCCAGGGCGTCCAGGGCATAGGGGGCGGCCAGGGAGTGCAGGTCCTCGCGGCGCAGCAGTCGGTCGAGGATGCTCATGCGACACCTCCCAGGCATGCGCGCAGCCGGGTCAGTCCGTCGCGCATTCTGGTCTTGACGGTACCGAGCGGCAGGGAGAGCTGCTCGGCCACCTCACGGTACGTAAGCCCGTCGTAGTAGGCGAGGGTGACGGACTGGCGCTGGAGGTCGGTGAGGCGGCCCAGGCAGCGGCGCACCGACTCGCGTTCCAGTCCGGCCTCGACCTCCTCGGAGACCTGGTCGAAGGCGGGGCTGTGGGAGCGGCGGGCCTCACGCACCTCGCGTTCGCCGGCCGCGCGGGCGCTGCGCACCCGGTCCACGGCGCGGCGGTGGGCGAGGGTGAGGACCCAGGACAGGGCGCTGCCCCGGCCGGGGTCGAACCGCGCGGCGGACCGCCAGAGTTCGAGCAGCACCTCCTGTGACACCTCCTCGGACTGCGCCGGGTCGCGTACGACTCGCTTGACGAGCCCGTACACCGGCCCGGCGACCAGTCCGTACAGCTCCTCGAAGGCTTTCTGGTCGCCCCCCGCCACGAGCACCAGAAGCTCGTCCGCCTCCACCCGCTGCCCCTCTCTACGGCCGCACGGGGCCGATCCCGTCCCACCAGGCATTCGCAACGAACACACCTCCGGATGGGGTTACGGATCAGCGTGCCCAAAACGCCAGTCCAGCGGAGGGAAATTTCGTTTTTGGATTCGACCAATCCGCCCCGCCACCGGCATCGAATCCTCGTGCGTCAGGCAAGTTGGACTGAGGACGGACGGCATGACACCTATCTCCAGGAGCGGCGTGGGCGCGCGGAGCGTCGCGACCCTCATATGTGGTGCGCTGGCCGCCGGGGGGCTCGCAGCCGCCGGCGTGGCCACGCTGGAACCGGGGGCGGCCTCCGCCTCCAGCCACCGGGAGGCCCCGCTGATCTCGGGGACTCCGCAGTACGACAACACGGACCTGTACGCGTTCGTCAGCCCGGACAAGCCGGACACGACGACGATCGTCGCGAACTGGATTCCGTTCGAGGAGCCCGCGGGCGGGCCGAACTTCTACCAGTTCGCCGAGGACGCGCAGTACGACATCCACATCGACAACAACGGCGACGCCCAGGGCGAGCTGCTGTACCGCTACACCTTCAAGACGCACATCAAGAACGAGAAGTCGTTCCTGTACAACACCGGCGCGGTGGAGAGCCTGGACGACCCCGACCTGAACATCACGCAGACGTACGACATCGATCTGCTGCGGCTGGAGAACCAGCATCTGGTGTCGAAGACGAAGGTCGCGGACGACGTTCCGGTGGCCCCGTCCAACGTCGGCAAGGCGTCGATGCCGGACTACGCCAAGCTGCGCGAGCAGGCCGTGTACGAACTGGCGGGCGGCTCCACCACGTTCGCCGGTCAGGCGGACGACCCGTTCTTCGCGGACCTGCGCGTCTTCGACCTGCTGTACGGCGGGAACCTCTCCGAGGTCGGCAACGACACGCTCAAGGGCTACAACGTCAACTCCATCGCCCTGCAGGTCCCGACGCACATGATCACCGAGTCGCCGGACCAGCCGATCGTGGGTATCTGGTCGACGACCCAGCGCAAGAACGCGCAGGGGGACTTCGAGCAGGTGTCGCGGCTCGGCAGCCCGCTGGTGAACGAGGTCGTCAACCCGCTGGAGGACAAGGACACGTTCAACGCGTCCGCGCCGTGGGACGACGCGCAGTTCCTGGAGAACGTGACCAACCCGGAACTGCCGAAGCTCATCGAGGGGATCTACAAGATCCCGGCGCCCGACGAGCCGCGCAACGACCTCGTGGACGTCTACCTCAAGGGCGTCGAGGGACTCAACCAGCCGCCGAACGTACGCGCGGCGGAAGAACTGCGTCTCAACACCTCGATCGAGCCGGCCGCCAAACCGAAGCGGCTCGGTGTCCTCGACGGCGACAACGCGGGCTTTCCGAACGGGCGTCGGCTGACCGACGACGTGATCGACGCCTCCCTGCAGGTCGTCGAGGGTGAGCTGGTCGGGGCCGCGAACGACTTGGGCGACGCGGTCAACAAGAACGACAAGGACTTCGAGCACGCCTTCCCGTACGTCGCCCTGCCGACGGAGGGTTCGCGCGGTCCGCTCGCCAAGGGCACGAGCGGCGACAACGACGTCCGCAGCCAGCTGGGCGACGCGCTGCAGCCCGCGGGTACCGCCGGTGGTTCCGAGGACACCACGCTGATCGCCGCCTCGGCGGGTGCCGGCGCGGCCGGGATCCTGCTGATCGGAGCGGGGCTGATGTGGTGGCGGCGGATGCGGGAGCGGGCGTACTAGGCGCTCCGCGGGAGGTGCCGCGACCGGCCGTCGAGCAACTGCGGTGCCGTCGTGGCTGGTCGCGCAGTTCCCCGCGCCCCTCTCGGGGCACTGCTCTCCCCCCCACCCCAATAGCTGGCGCGGCCCGCTCGTACCCATCCCCCACGGCGCGGGCCGCGCCGCTTCACCTCACCACTTCCTTCATACGACCGAGGAGAGGTCATGTCCCCGCGTTCGAACGACAGCGAGCCTCCTGAGCCGCCGGAGGCCGGGCCCGAGCCCTCTGCCACAGAGACCGGGGAGGCTCCGGAGGCTGCGCAGGTCGACGAGCGGGTGGCCGCCGTTCGACGGATCACGGCGGCCGGACGGCGTTGGCGGGCCGCCCAACTAGCGGGCTGCGCCGCCATGTTGGCGGTCGCCATGACCGCCGGTGCGATCGCGTTCGGGGCCGTGCGGGACGACGCGGGCCAGAGCATCGCCTCCGTGCCCGCCGCCATGTCGCCGGCGCTGCTGTCCAGCGGTGATCTCGACGCGAGCATCACCTCGCTGCAGGACCATCTCCGCGCCCAGCCAAAGGACTTCGGAAGCTGGGCCACCCTCGGGCTCGCCTATGTCGAGCAGGCGCGGACGAAGGGCGACCCCTCGCGCTATCCGCAGGCCGAGCGGGCGCTGAAGCGGTCCCTGGAGCTTGCGGCCGACAACGACCAGGCCCTGGCGGGGCGTGCCGCGCTCGCCGCCGCCCGGCATGACTTCGGCGACGCGCTGAGCTACGCCGACCGGGCGCTGAAGCAGAACCCCTACAACGAGCGCGCCCTGTCCTCCCGCGTCGACGCCCTGGTCGAACTCGGCCGGTACGCCGACGCGTCGAAGGCCGCCGACACCGCCGACTCCCGGCGCCCAGGGATCCCCGTCTTCAGCCGGTACGCGTATGTGCGCGAGCTGCGCGGCGACGTACGGACCGCTCAGCGGGTGCTGGAGCAGGCCCTCAACTCCGCCACCGCGCCCGGAGACGTGGCGTACGTCGCGACGCAGCTCGGTCAACTCGCCTGGAACCAGGGCGACTACGAGACGGCGCTGGAGCACTTCGGCCGCGCGCTCGCCGCCGACGAGGAATACCTCCCCGCGCTGGAGGGCCGCGCCCGCGCGCAGGCCGCGAGCGGTGACCGGGCCGGCGCGATCAAGGGGATGGAGCAGGTCGTGGCGCGGTATCCGCTGCCCGGCCCGCTCGTCGTCCTGGGTGAGCTGTACGAGGCGCGTGGCGCCGACGGGGACCGGGCGAAGGCGAACGACCAGTACGCCCTCGTCGACGCCTGGACCGCGCTCGCCCGCGCCAACGGCGTCAACGCCGACCTCGACACCGCGCTCGCCGCCGCCGACCACGGCGACGCCGAGTCCGCGCTGCGCGCGGCCCGCGCCGAGTGGGACCGCCGGCAGACCGTGCACACCGCGGACGCCCTCGCCTGGGCCCTGCACCGGAACGGCCGGGACGAGGAAGCCCTCGCGTACGCGCGCCGCGCCACCGCGACCGGGTACCGCAATGCCGCGTTCCTCTACCACCGCGGCATGATCGAGCAGGCCACCGGCAACGCCGAGGACGCCCGTTCCTCCCTCACGTCGGCCCTGGAGCTGAACCCCGCCTTCTCGCCGCTGGGCGCACGGGAGGCCCGTACGGCGCTCAAGGACCTGGAGGCGGCCCTGTGATGAGCCCCCGTCGTCTGTGCGCCTCCGGCGCGGCCGTTCTGACGGGCGTCTGTGCGCTCGTGCTCGTCCCCTCCGGAGCCGCGAGCGCGCACCCCCTCGGCAACTTCACCGTCAACCGCTACGACGGCCTCGTCGCCGCACCCGGCGAACTCCGGGTCCGTCATGTCGAGGACCTGGCGGAGATCCCGGCGACCCAGGCCAAGCCCGGCATCGAGAAGGCGGGCATGGCCGACTGGGCCCGGCAGCGGTGCGCTTCGGCCGCGCGGGACAGCGAGGTCACCGTCGGGGGACGCGCTGTCGGCCTCACCGTCGCCGAGAGCGACGCACGCGTGCGGCCCGGACAGGCGGGGCTCGACACGCTGCGGGTGGAGTGCCGGCTGACCGCGCCGCTCCCCGAACGCGACACGCTCACCCTCGGCTTCCGCAGCGCGGGCGCCGGGTCCGGCCCCGGCTGGCGTGAGATCACGGCACGCGGTGACCGTATGACGCTCACCGCGTCGGACGTCCCGGCGGAGTCGAGCTCCCGGGAACTGACCGAGTACCCCGAGGAATTGCTCTCCTCTCCCGCCGACACCGCCACCGCGGCGCTGGACATACGATCCGGCGGCCCCGCCCTCACCGAGGACCGGCAGGAAGCCCCGGCCTCCTCCGTGCTGCCGCGCGGCGCCGACCGCTGGACCCGTGCCCTGGACTCCCTCGTCGCCCGCCACGACCTCACGCTCGGCTTCGCCGCGCTGGCCCTGGTCATCGCGGTCGGCCTCGGCGCGATGCACGCCCTCGCCCCGGGCCACGGCAAGACCCTCATGGCCGCGACGGCGGCGGCGCACGGCGGCCGGGCCCGCCTCAGGAACGTCCTCCCCCTCGCCGCGTCGGTCACGGTCACCCACACCCTCGGCGTGGTCGCCCTCGGCCTCCTCGTCACGGCCGGTTCGGCGGCGACGCCCTCGGTGATCGCCTGGCTGGGCATCGCGAGCGGCGCGCTGGTGATCGCGGCGGGCGCGAATCTCGTACGACGGGCCTGGCGCAACCGGCGCCATACGCACGGACATGGACACCCGCACGACCACACACACGACCACGACCACACGCACGGACACACCCATGACCACCCGCACCCGCACCCGCACCCGCACCCGCACCCGCACCCGCACCCGCACCCGCACGACCACGACCACGACCACCAACCCGACAAGCCCCCCGCCCGCCAACTCGTCCTGGCCGGTGCGGCATCCGCGTCGCCCTCAACACACGCTCACCCGCACGCCCACGAGCACCATCACGACCACCCCCACACCCACCCCCACCCCCACCCCCACCCCCACCCCCACAGCCCCTCACACACCGTCGAGCACACCCACGGCGGCTTCACCCACACCCACTCCACCGCCCCCACCCTCCGCGGCACGATCCTCCTCGGCTTCGCCGGTGGACTCGTGCCCAGTCCTTCGGCCGTCGTCGTGCTCGTCGGTGCCGCCGCTCTCGGCAAGGCCTGGTTCGGGCTGTTGCTCGTCGTCGCGTACGGCGCCGGGCTCGCCCTGACGCTCACCGCGGCCGGGTTCGCGGTCGTCAGGCTGGGCGGCCGAGTGACCCGGATGCTGGACAAGGGCCCCCGCTGGACCGCAAACCCGACAATTACCCTGCTACGCAGGACCGCACCGCTGCTGTCCGCGTTCGTGGTCGTGGCGCTCGGGATCGGATTGCTTGTCAGGGGGGCGGCATCCGTACTTGGCTGAGCTACGTTCGGGAAGGATGAGGAGAATCAGCGCGGATGCGAATGGGGGGCGCCCGTGTCCGAAGAACCGGGCAGTGAACGTGTGATCGCGGGCCGCTACCGTCTGCTGTCCCCGCTCGGCGCGGGCGGCATGGGGACGGTGTGGCGGGCCCGCGACGAGGTGCTGCACCGCGAGGTCGCCGTGAAGGAGGTGCGCGCGCCCGCGGGGTTGCCGACGTCGGAGGTCGAGCGGATGTACGCCCGGCTGGAGCGTGAGGCGTGGGCGGCGGCGCGGGTCGCCAACCGCAATGTGGTGACGGTGTTCGACGTGGCCTCGGACGGCGGCCGGCCGTGGATCGTGATGGAGCTGATCCGCGGGGTGTCGCTGGCGGACCAGTTGGATGCGGAGGGGCCGTTGCCGCCGCAGCGTGCCGCGCACATCGGCGCGGAGGTGCTGGCCGCGCTGCGAGCCGCGCACTCCGCCGGGGTGCTGCACCGGGATGTGAAGCCGGGCAACGTGCTGCTGTCGAACGACGGGCGGGTCGTACTGACCGACTTCGGCATCGCCACGGTCGAGGGCAGTTCGGCGCTGACCATGACCGGGGAGGTCATCGGCTCGCCCGAGTTCCTGGCACCGGAGCGGGCGCTGGGCCGCACGCCGGGTCCGGAGTCAGACCTGTGGTCGCTGGGCGTGCTGCTGTACGCGGCGGTGGAGGGCAACTCCCCGTTTCGCCAGAACACCCCGCTCAGCACTCTGCGGGCGATCGTGGACGAAGAACTGCCGCCGCCGCGCCGGGCCGGTCCGCTCGCAGGCGTGATCGAGGGGCTGCTGCGCAAGGACCCGGCCGAGCGGCTGCCGGCGGACCGGGCGGAGCAGGATCTGCGGCTGATCGGAGCGGGAGGCACTCCGCGCGCGGAGAGACCTCCCGCGGCCCCCTACACACCGACGCTCGCGGCCCGGCCGCAGCAGCCGCCCACTCCGCCGCCCACCCAGCCGCCCCCCTACACCCAGCCCGTCATCGCCCCGGCGACCACCACCGCGACCCGGGAACCCGACCGCAACCGCCGCGCCGCCATCGCCATCGTCGCGGGCCTCGCCGCCATCGTGCTGGCCCTGGCCGGGCTGACGTACGCCCTGCTGAACGGGGAGGACGACGGGGGCGACACCGGAAGCGGCAGCACCACCAGCCAGACCAGCGAGGGCAGTTCACCGGGCGACGACGGCAACGCGGCCGGCGGGGTTTCGAGCCCGGCACAGACGCCGGGCGACGGCGGGACCTCGGCCGAGTCCCAGCAGTCCGTGCAGGTCACCTTGGCGGGAGCGAACACGGAGTACTCCGGGGCGTGTCCGCCGTCGAACGACGAGGCGCCCGCGTTCACCGCGACCATCACGGTCGGGCAGTTGCCGGCCGAGGTGAGCTATCGCTGGGTGTCCCGGGACGGCGAGGTGATGGATTCCGGCTGGAAGACGCTGTCGTTCCCCGAAGGCGGCTCGCGGAGCCAGCAGGACCGCGCGTTCGTGACGACGTACGACGACAGCGGGACCTTCCGGAACGAGATCAGTGTCGAGGTGCGCGACCCGGTGCGGACCACGTCCAACTCGGTCGCGTTCTCGGTGACATGTGAAGGGGAGAGCCCGACGGACGGGGCCTCCCCTTCGCCTACGGCCTCTTACTAGACCCGGACTTCGCGGGTCTAGTCGTTGGCGTTCAGGACCGGCAGATAGCCGCCGGACTGGCCGCTCGTGTTCGGGTGGTACGACTCGCTGAGGTTGGCCAGGTTCACGCTGTGCAGCCAGGAACTGCCGGAGCAGATCTCGTGGCCGGTGAAGGTGGGACGGACGTCGCCGAAGGCGAAGCCGTGGTCGGCGGCGCGCTTGGCGATCGCGGTGTCGAGGTGGTCGGCGGCGCCGTTGATCGCCTTCCGCTTGGTCTCGGAGAGACCGAGGCACAGGGTGCCGAGCCGGTAGAGGCGCGGGTAGCCGAGCACGACGACGCGGGCGGACGGGGCCTCGGCCCGGATCGCCGAGTAGACGTTGTCGAGCTTGCCGGGCAGCGTCGAGTCGACGTACGCCCGGGCGGTGTCGACGCGGGAGAGGCAGGCGCTGTCGGACTGGAGCACGCAGGTGACCATCACGTCCATGAAGCCGGCGTCGTTACCGCCGATGGTGATGGACACGAGGGACGTGGACGCGCTGAGCGGGCCGAGCTGACTCGCCAGAACATCATCCGTTCGGGCGCCCGAGCAGGCGGTGAAGTCGAACGTCGAGGGTGAGTTGGCGGCGGCCCAGAGATAGGCGTACGACCTCGTGCTGCGCTTGCAGTCGCCGCTGGAGGAGAGGTAGCTGCCCGCTCCGAGCCCGGAGGAGTAGGAGTCGCCGAGGGCCACATAGCCGCCTTCTGCGGCGGACGGGGCGGCCTGCGCGGTGGCCGATCCGGTGAGGGTGACACCGACGGCCAGGAGGAGTGAACTGACGTATACGGCAATTCGGGAACGTCTCATGGAACCTCCCTATAGCAGGATCTCTGCCTCAACCGGCGTAGCAACTACGCGTGTTGAATGGAAGTGTCCATGCCAAGACTTTCCATATCTTTCCCGGATCCGCACCACGACTTCACGCGGCCCTACATTTCATGCTCATTACAAAATCGTTGACAGGCACTCAAGTCTCTTGTTCCACGCCCGTAAACGGTTGATCCTTCTACTGCAGCCCGCAGCGGAACGCGACGCTCCGGGCTGTGTGCGCGATGACGTGCGCACCCCCCACAGACGCGCCACACCCGAGCGCGCCGCCAAGAGGAGGACTCCCTCGTATGGCACAACTGCGTAGCAAGAGACTCAGGTACGCCGGAATAACCAGCCTGGCGACCGCCGCCCTGCTGGGCGGGCTCACCGCACTTCCCGCCGAGGCCGCTCCGGCCGAGGGGAAGGTGCTCGCGGCCGACTCCCCCACCGCGATCAAGGACAGCTACATCGTCACGCTCAAGAAGAGCGCCGGTCTCAAGGCCGCGTCGAGCGAGGGCAAGGGCCTGGTCAAGGAGTACGGCGGCACAGTGAAGAAGACGTTCGGCGCAGCGCTGAACGGTTACACGGCCACCCTCTCCGCGGCCGAGGCCGCGCGGCTCGCCGCCGATCCGGCGGTGGCTTCCGTGGAGCAGAACCAGCGCGTACAGCTGACCGACACCACACAGAGCAACGCTCCCTGGGGCCTGGACCGATCGGACCAGACCTCGCTCCCGCTGTCCGGCACCTACACCTACCCGGACAGCGCGGGCAGCGGCGTGACCGCGTACGTCATCGACACTGGCGTGCGGATCTCCCACTCGGAGATCAGCGGCCGTGCCAGCTACGGCTATGACGCGGTCGACGGCGACACCACCGCCTCCGACGGCAACGGCCACGGCACCCATGTGGCCACGACGATCGCGGGCAGCACCTACGGCATCGCCAAGGCGGCGGACATCGTGGCGGTGCGGGTGCTGGACAACAACGGCTCCGGCACCACCGCGGGCGTGATCGCGGGCGTCGACTGGGTGACGGCCAACCACTCCGGTCCCTCGGTCGCCAACATGTCGCTCGGCGGCGGCGCCTCCGCGTCGCTGGACGCGGCGGTCTCGAACTCCATCGCCAGTGGCGTGACCTACGCGGTCGCGGCCGGCAACAGCAGCGCCAACGCCTCCTCGTACTCCCCCGCCCGCGTCGCCTCGGCGATCACGGTGGGCGCCACCACCAACACGGACGCGAAGGCCAGCTACTCCAACTACGGTTCGATTCTGGACATCTTCGCGCCCGGCTCCTCGATCACGGCCGGCTGGAACACCAGCGACACCGCGACCAACACCATCTCCGGTACGTCGATGGCGACGCCGCACGTCGCCGGTGCGGCCGCGGTCTACCTCGCGAACCACACCTCGTCCACCCCGGCGCAGGTCGCCTCGGCGCTGACCAGCGGCGCCACCACCGGTGTGGTCACCAGTCCGGGCAGCGGCTCCCCGAACCGGCTGCTGAAGATCGTCCCGTGACGGCAACGACCCTGAAATGACAGGGAGTTCCCCGGAGGCGTCCATCGCCTCCGGGGAACACTTGTGCAAAGGCCGTCATGAGTCGGGGTGGCCGTCTTCCGCATCTTGACGGCCCCCACACGGCTGCGTCACATTGAAGCCCGGCATCCGGCGCTTCGGGGGGCAAAGTCGCCAATGCAGACCATGGGGATCAAGCATTCTTCAACGGACGGCGCCGAGCGCGCGCGTCCCGGCCCGGCGCGGGACCTGACACCGCTGCTCGCGGGCGCCGCGACAGCCGTCGGGGGGATCGGCGCGGTGCTCGCGCTCGCCGACTCGGGCTCGCCGCTGCGCGGCCCGCTCACCCTCTTCTTCCTGCTCGCGGCACCGGCCGCGGCCATCGCCGCAGCCCTGCACGGACTGACCCCGCTCGGCCGGGTCCTGGTCGCGGGCGCGGGCGCGGTCGTCGTCAACATGCTGGTCGCCCAGGCCATGCTGACCCTGCACCGGTGGTCGATCGGAGGCGGTATCGCCGCCGTGACCGCGACCAGCTCCCTGACGCTCCTGCTGGTTCTGGTACGGCGGCTGCGCGGCCGTACGGCGAGAAGGCGGACTGACTGACGTGGACATCGGCGTGTACCGCCCCGGCGAGCTGAGCGAAGCCGACCGGGCGGCCTGGACGGCCATGCAGTCGAAGGCGCATCTGCACGGGTCTCCCGAGCTGGCGAACCCGTTCCTGTCCCCCGAGTTCACGCTCGCGGTGGGACGGCACCGGCGCGGCGTGCGGATCGCGGTGGTACGGCAGGACGGCGAACCGGTCGCGTTCTTCCCCCACCAGAGGTCCGCCGCCGGCGTGGGACGGGCCGTCGGTCTCGGCGTCTCCGACGCCCAGGGGCTGGTGCACCGGCCCGGGTTCACCTGGGACGCCCGGGCGCTGCTGCGGGCCTGCTCCCTGTCCGTCTGGGAGTTCGACCACCTGGTGGAGGGCCAGGGGCCGTTCCAGGCGAGGGCCACCGGCAGCTTCGCGTCGCCCGTGATGGACGTCGACCAGGGCTACGACACCTATCTGAGCGATCTGCGCGCCCGGTCGCCGAAGTTCACCAGGACCACGCTCGCCAAGGACCGCAAGCTCGGCCGGGACGCGGGCGAGGTCCGCTACGTCCACGACGAGCGCGACCCGGCCGCCCTGCGCACGCTCATGGGGTGGAAGTCTGCGCAGTACCGCAGGACCGGGCGCAGCGACCGCTTCGCGCACGAATGGATCAGTCAGCTCGCGCAGCACCTGTTCCACACCCGCTCCGAGCCGTTCGCGGGGATCCTGTCCGTGCTGTACGCGGGCGGCAAGCCGGTCGCCGCGCACTTCGGGCTGCGCACCCAGCGGGTGCTGGCGTGCTGGTTCCCGGCGTACGACCCGGCGTTCTCGAAGTACTCCCCGGGCCTGATCCTGCATCTGCGGATGGCCGAGGCGGCTGCCGCCGGCGGGATCGCGTATCTGGATCTCGGCCGGGGCCAGAAGGAATACAAGGACTCCCTCAAGACACGGGAACTCAGCGTGTCCGAGGGGTGGGTGACGCGTCGTCACCCGGTGGCACTCGGCCACCGGGTGCGCCGCGCCCCGGTCCGGGCACTGCGCAACACGGTGGTGGCCCGGCCGGAACTGTTCGAACGAGCGGACAGCCTGCTCAAACAGGTGGGCAAAATCCGTTCAGTAGCGGACATAACAACAAAAAAGTGAGGTCTTGTTTCAGGCCTTGCCATACAGGCTCAATCGTCAATACCGTCGTACATCTCACCCGCATCGGTTTCATCGGCTTTCGGTCCAAGGGGAGGGCTCGCGGACCGCGATGGCTCCGAGCGGGGCGCGGTAGGGGGGTGCCGTGCTCGGTGACCGCACCATGTGCCGAGTCGTGCCGCGCGACCGAATGCCCGATCGCGGCAGTCGGCCAGCTTTGCCAGCTCACCCGGCGTGCACGGAGATCCATTTCGGCGTGCCGTAGGTGAGATACCCCCCTTTCGAACCGGATACAGAGCGGGGCCGCCCGGGGGCGGGCGGTCCACCGGACGAGAGGGACCAGACTCATGAGCTCAGTTCTGCGCCCGGCCAGTACGGGCCAGGATCCGACCACCGCCGGTGCCTACCGGCCCGTCTCCTCTCACCTGGCCATCGCGCCGCCGGTGAGCGTGGTGATTCCCGCCATGAACGAGGCGGAGAATCTCCCGTACGTCTTCAAGACGCTGCCCGGCTGGATCCACGAAGTGATCCTCGTGGACGGCAACTCCACGGACGGCACCGTCGAAGTGGCCCGCGAACTGTGGCCCGAGGTCAAGGTCGTCGAACAGCACGGCAAGGGCAAGGGGGACGCGCTGATCACCGGCTTCGAGGCGGTCACCGGCGACATCATCGTGATGGTCGACGCGGACGGCTCGGCCGACGGCAACGAGATCGTGTCGTATGTCTCCGCCCTGGTCTCGGGCGCGGACTTCGCCA
This sequence comes from Streptomyces blattellae, assembly GCF_009709555.1. Taxonomy (GTDB): domain Bacteria; phylum Actinomycetota; class Actinomycetes; order Streptomycetales; family Streptomycetaceae; genus Streptomyces; species Streptomyces blattellae. The sequence continues at coordinate 83,865 of NZ_WJBG01000120.1, forward strand.
AGGGCTCCCGCTTCGCCAACGGCGGCGGCACGGACGACATGACGCCGATCAGAAAGCTCGGCAACTGGGCGCTGTGCACCGCCGTAAACCGCAAGTTCGGCGCCCGCTACACCGATCTCTGCTACGGATACAACGCCTTCTGGCGGCACTGCCTGGACAAGATCGACCTCGACTGCACCGGCTTCGAGATCGAGACCCTGATCAACATCAGGGTGGTCAAGGCGGGTCTGAAGGTGCAGGAGATACCCAGCCACGAGTACCTCCGCATCCACGGCACCAGCAATCTGCGGGCCGTGCGGGACGGGCTGCGGGTGCTCAAGGTGATCCTCAAGGAACGCTCCAACCGGCGTGCGCTGCGCCGCCGTGAGCAGCACTCCCCGATGCTCGACTCGGTGCGGGGAGAGGTGTCTTGAGCAGTCCGGGCGTCTCCGTCGTGATCTCCGTCGTGATCTGCGTCTACACCGAGGACCGCTGGGACGACATCCTGGCGGCGGTCGCCTCGGTCCGGGCGCAGTCCCGGCCCGCCCTGGAGACGCTGCTGGTCGTCGACCACAACGCGGCGCTCCTGGACCGGCTGGACAAGGAGTACAAGGAAGTCGCCGCGGTACGAGTGCTCGCCAACGCGGGTCCCCGCGGGCTGTCGGCCGGCCGCAACACCGGCATCGCGGCCTCGCACGGCGAGGTGATCGCCTTCCTCGACGACGACGCCGTCGCCGAGCGGGACTGGCTGCGGCACCTCGCGGACGGGTACGCCGACCCGAGGGTGATGGCGGTCGGCGGGCGCACCATGCCGATCTGGGCGTCGCGGCGCCGGCCGGCCTGGTTCCCGGAGGAGTTCGACTGGGTGGTGGGCTGCACCTACAAGGGCCTGCCCGCCGGCCGGGTCCGGGTGCGCAACGTCCTCGGTGGCAATGCCTCGTTCCGTCGTACGGCGTTCGAGGCGGCCGGCGGATTCGCCACCGGCATCGGACGCGACGGCGACAGGCGCCCGCTGGGCTGCGAGGAGACGGAGCTGTGCATCCGCCTCACCCGGGCCAGACCGGACGCCGTCCTGCTGATCGACGACCGTGCGGTGATCCACCACAGGGTGCCCGAGGCGCGTGAGCACTTCGGGTACTTCCGCACGCGCACCTACGCCGAGGGCCTGTCCAAGGCGCTGGTGGCGCGAAGTGTCGGCGCGGACAAGGGACTTGAGTCCGAACGCCGGTACGCGACCCGGGTGCTGCCCGCCGGGGTGGCCCGCGGACTGCGCGACGCCCTGCTGGCCCGGCCGGGCGGCGCGGGGCGGGCGGGCGCGATCGTCGCGGGCGTGCTGACGGCGGCGGGCGGGTACGTCGTGGGGAGCGTGCGGGCCCGCAAGTCGGCGTTCGTCGTGCCCGGGTTCGAGGGAGACGGACATGACTGACTCGTCGTGCCCGGGTTCGAGGGAGACGGACATGACTGACTCGTCGTGCCCGGGTTCGGGGGGACGGACATGACTGACGCACGCGTGCCGATCCTCATGTACCACGCGGTCACCGCCGAGCCGAGCGATGCCACCCGCGCCCTGTCCGTCACACCCGAGGCGTTCGCCGCGCAGATGGCGGTGATCGCCGACCTGGGCCTCACCCCCGTCTCCACGGCGGAGCTGGCCGAACGCTGGCGCCACGGCGGGCCGCTGCCCGAACGCCCGGTCCTGGTCACCTTCGACGACGGCTACGAGGGCGTGCACCGGCACGCCCTGCCCGTGCTCGCCAGGCACTCCTTCGCGGCCACCGCGTTCGTCACCACCGGCTGGCTGCGCGGCCCGCACCACACCGGCGGCGCACTCGGCGCCATGCTCGACTGGGACCAGGTCCGCGACCTCGCCGCCGCCGGTGTCGAGATCGGCGGGCACAGCCACACCCATCCGCAGCTCGACCAGCTCCCGGACGACGGGCTGCGCCGGGAGCTGATCTTGTGCAAGGAGCTCGTCCAGGACGAACTGGGCCGCGTACCGGCTTCGTTCGCCTACCCGTACGGCTACTCCAGCCGCCGGGTGCGCGAGGCGGTCCACGAGACGGGGTACGGCCAGGCTCTCGCCGTCGGCAACGGTCTCGCGCGGCGTCGGCAGGGCCCGTACGCCCTGACCCGGCTCACCGTGCGGCGCAGCACCGGAATCGACGAGTTCACGCGGCTGGTCGACGGCCGCGCGATCGCCCGGACGTTCGCCGGGGACCGTGCCCTCACCAAGGGGTACGCCCTGGTCCGCAGAGCCCGACAGGTCCGCCGGAAGGCCATCCGCTCCCGTGTCTGACACGACCACCGAAACCGAGGCCCAGCCCACGACACAGGCGCCCCCGCAGCCGGGGCGCCGACTGCGTCTGCCCGGCCTCGGCCGGTCCGGCGGCGGCAGCAGCCACCTGTTCCGCAACGCCTACGCGCTGATGCTCAACACCGGTATCTCCGCCGTGCTGGGCCTCGGCTACTGGCTGGTCGCCGCCCGCTACTACTCCGAGTCGGCGGTCGGCCAGGGCTCCGCAGCGATCGCCGCGATGAAGCTCCTCGCGGGCCTGACCGCGGTGACCCTGACCGGCGCCCTGGCCCGCTTCATACCGCTCGCCGGACGCGACACCGGGCGGCTCGTCTTCCGTACCTACGCGGGCAGTTCGGTGATCGTGGCGCTGGCCGGTGGCGTCTTCCTGCTCACGCTGGACGTGTGGGGGCCGTCGTACCGCTTCCTGGACGGGCCGCTGCCCGCGCTGGGGTTCGTGGTGTCGGTGATCGCCTGGAATCTGCTCACCCTCCAGGACGGAGTGCTGACCGGGCTGCGCAGCGCGCTGTGGGTGCCGGTGGGTAACACGGTGTTCTCCGCGGTCAAGCTGGTGCTGCTGTTCGCCGTCGCCGCGGCGATCCCGACGGCCGGCGTCTTCGTGTCCTGGGTCGCGGCGATCGCGGTGTCCGTGCTGCCGCTGGGCTGGCTGGTGTTCCGGCGGCTGGTGCCCCGGCATGTGAAGGCGACCGAGGAGCGGGCCGAGCCGCCCACGCTGAAGGAGATCGGGCGGTTCCTGGCGGGCGACTACACCGGTTCGCTGTTCTCGCTCGCGGTGGTCTATCTGGTGCCGGTGATCGTCGCCGCGCAGGTGAGTTCCGCCGACAATGCGTACTTCTACATCGCCGCCACCATCGGCGGGACGGTCAATCTGCTCGCCATCAACATGGGCGCCTCCCTGACCGTCGAGGGCTCGCACGATCCGGGGCGGCTGGCCGCCAACACCCGTGCCGCGCTGAAGCGGATGGTCCGGATCATGGTGCCGGTCGCCGTCATCCTGTTCTTCGGCGCCCCCTGGATCCTCGGTGTGTTCGGCGGGGGCTACGCGGACGCGGCCACGCCGTTGCTGCGCTGGTTCGCGGTCGGCGGGCTGCTGCGGGTCGTCATGGAGACGTACTTCGCGGTGCTGCGCGCGCAGAGCCGTACCGCCGGACTCGCCTGGCTGCAGGGCCTGTTGTGCGCGCTGGTGCTCGGGCTGACGCTGGTGCTGCTCCCCCGCATGGGGCTGACCGGGGCGGGCATCGCCGAGGTCGGCAGCCTCGCGGTGATCGTGGCGATCGCCGCGCCCAGGCTGCTGCGGACCGTCATGACCGCACCGGCCACCGCTCCGCAGGACGCGGCACCGCCCGACGGGGACCTCGCCGACCTGGGGGCGCGCGAGGCGCCCGGCGGGGCCGGGCTGCGCCGGCACGGGCCCGGCTGGGCACTCGACTCCGACACCCTCGTGCTCGGCATCCACGTCGACTTCGACCACCTGGAACGCCGTCCCGACGTGCGGCCGGGTCCGGGCACACCGCCCACCGGGACGCCGGTGGTACGGGAGGAACACCGGCCGACGTGGGCGCTCAAGCCCAGGCCGCCGGAGGCCCAGTTGCCGGAGGCCCAGTTGCCGGAGGTCAAGTTGCCGGAGGTGCCGCTCAGCACCAGGGCCGACGTCCCCGACGTCCCGGAAGCCCCCGACCCCCCCGAACCCCGCTCCCCACGCGAACGTCTCCGGCCCACCCCCTCCGGGGTGATCCTCGGCTGTCTGCTGATCGCCGCCCTGCTGCTGTACTGGGTCCCGGCCGTGCGCCTCGGCGAGGCCGACCTGGACGGCATGGGCGGGCTCGGGCTGATCTCCGTACTGCCGCTGCCGACACTGGCCGGTGCCGCGCTGCTGGCCGTGGTGTTCGCGTCGCTGCTCTGGCCTCAGCGCGAGCACCGGGCCCTGCTGCTGATCACGCTGCTCGCGACCGTCGTGTCGCTGCACGCGCTGCCCGCGGTGATCGAGACGGAACCGCGGTTCGCGACGGCCTGGCAGCATCTGGGCTTCCTCGACTACATCGACCGGACCGGCACCGCCGTACCCGACCTGGACGCGCGTTGGAGCTGGCCGGGCTTCTTCGCGGCGGCCACCTTCGTGGCGGAGGCCTGTGGGGTCACGGACTTCACCGAGGTCATCCGCTGGTGGCCGCTGACCATGCAACTGCTGTACCTGGCGCCGATGTTCCTGCTCACCCGCTCGATGCGGGCGAGCTGGCGTGCCAAGTGGACCGGCATCTGGGTGTTCGTGCTCAGCGGCTGGGTCGGCCAGGACTACTTCTCACCGCAGGGCTTCACCTATCTGCTGTACCTGGTGTTCGCGGCGATCCTGCTGGTCTGGTTCCGCGCGCCCCGCGTGATCTGGACGAAGCTGCGGCCCGGCGAGGCCGAGGTCGAGCCGACGGACCGGCGGCAGCGGACCGTGCTGCTGATGGTCCTGCTCGGCCTGTTCGCGGCGAGCGTGCCCGCGCACCAGCTGACCCCGTTCGTGATGCTGGGCGCGGTGACGGTCCTGGTCCTGATCGGCAAGTCCGAACTCCGCGGTCTGCCCGTCCTGTTCGGCGTGATGGTGATCACCTGGATCGGCTTCATGGCCGAGCCGTACTGGTCCGGTCACTTCGACGAGCTGTTCGGCGGGGTCGGCGGCGTCGGCGGCAATGTGTCCTCGTCGGTGTCCGGCCGGATCGAGGGCGGCAGCTCGACGCACCAACTCGTGCTGTACGCGCGCGTGCTGCTCGCCGGCGGTGTGATGGCCTTCGCCTGCTGGGGCTGGTGGCGGCGGCACGACAACGGATACCGGGAACGCTCGCTGCTGGTCCTGACCTTCGTGCCGTTCCTGGGCTTCGGCCTGCAGTCGTACGGCGGTGAAATAGCGCTGCGCATCTTCATGTTCGCGCTGCCGGGCGCCGCCCTGCTCACCGGTCTCGCCCTCTTCCCGCGCACCGGCGTCACCGCGAAGGAGCGCGACAAGGACCGGGTGAGCCTGGCACCGCTGGCCGCGCTGCTGGCGGGCCTGATCCTCATGGGCGGCTTCCTGGTGGCCCGCTGGGGCAACGAGCCGTTTGAGCGGGTACGGCCCGGCGAGGTCGCCGGCATGGAGTACGTGTACGCCCATGACGAGCCGAGCGCCCGGCTGCTGTGGCTGAGCAGCGACACGGTGAACGACGTGACACCGGCGATGCCATGGGGCTCGCGGGACATGGAGCGGGTGGAGTACGTGCCGACGCTCGCACCGACCGACCCGGTGCTGGTGTCGGGGCTGGTCAAGGCGCTGGAGGACGCGGGCCCGAACTCGTATCTGATGATCAACCGGAGTCAGGTGGTCTATCTGCAGTTGGACATGGGCTATTCGGAGACCTGGGACACGAGGCTCATCCAGAACCTGGACAAGCGGCAGGAGTTGACGAAGGCCTACGTCAACGAGGACGTGACCGTCTACGCCCTGCGCGAGCAGCCCGCAGGCGAGATCCCCGAGGCCGACCCCGGCCCGATCGGGCCGCAGGTGACCTGGACGCCCTGGTCGGTCGTCGGAGGTCTCGCCGCACTCGCGCTGATCGTGCTGCTCACGGCGCGTGAGGTGGTCCGGGTCGCGGTGCGGCCGAGTGTGCGGCAGCTGCGGTGGCTGCAGAGCACGTTCTGGTTCTCGCTGCCGCTGCTGGCGGTGTTGCTGGCTTCGCTGGTGCAGCGGTTCCTGACGGTCAAGTAGGTGAAGTGGCTCAGCAGGTGAAGTGGGTCGGCCAAGTAGCTGAAGTGGCTCAGCGCTGGAGCCACTTCACCCCGTACGCCTGCATCTCCACCTGCCTGCCGTCGACCGTCGCGCTGATCCGCCGGTCCTGTGTGTTGACCACGAGGGCGACCTCGTCGGTGGCGAGGACCCGGACCTCGGAGACGTCGGCCTGCACGACGGAGACGTTCGCGTACCGCGTGCCGGGCGGAAACTCGGCGTTGAACCGCGCGACCAGGTCGTACATGGGCAGCTTCCGGCCGCCCCCGCTCCCGGATGTGGGCGTCCACAGGCACCCGGGGCATTCGGTGCCCTTCTCCTCCTCCGGGTTCCAGTAGAAGCCGGAGGAGGCGCCGCCCTTGGCCATCGCGATCATCCCGGCGGCCTGGACGGCGCCGCGGCGGGACTCGGACCAGCCGTGCCGGTCGTCGCCGCCGTCGGCGGGCTCGACGTAGTACTCGGCCCACCACAGCGGCAGTCCGGGCGCCCGCTCGCGCACCCATCGTCCGACGGCGGTGAACTTGTCGGTGGCCGCGAACTCGTCGGGCAGCAGCTCGTCGTCCCGGGTGTAGCTGGAGCCGTCGACGACGACGAAGTCGGCGCCCGCCTTGTGCTCGTTCCAGTAGTCGAAGGCGTCCAGGGTCCGCTGGTCCATCGCGCCCCAGGACCCCTTGAACGTCTCCGACGCGTCCTCCTCACTCGGATCGAGACTGTCCATGACCAGGTACGGGCCGCCGACCATGATGTCCTTGTCGACCTTCTTCAGCGCCTGATAGACGCGGTTGTAGAGCTCGGTGTAGCCCTCGTAGTCCCAGCGGGACTCGGCGTCGTTCCAGAAGCCCTTGAACTCGTTCCAGACGATGAAGTGGCGGACGTCCGGATAGCGCCTGGCGACGGTCGCGGCGAGCGCGGCGTAGTCGTCGAAGTGCTCGGGGTCCGGCGCGGTCTCCAGCGCGGCCTGGCTCCAGTCGGTGTCGTCGGCGCCCGCCTTGCCGCCCTTCATCCAGTCGGGAGCGCAGCACAGCGTGACCACCGGGGTGCCGCCGGACTCGCGGACGAAGTCGATACGGCGGTCCATCGCCGCGAAGTCGTAACGGCCCTTCACCGGCTCGGGATTGTCGGCGCCCCAGCCCATGATGTGCTGAACCTGCGGCAGCCCCCCGCCCCGCGACAGCAGCCCCTCGACGCGGGCGACGGCGGCGGGGCTGCCCTCGTCGGCGCTGAACTGGGTGTGCGTGAAGCCCCAGCCGACCTCGGGCTCGGGCTGGTCCGGCGCGGGAGCCGGGGTGCCGTGCACCCGGTCGCCTTCGCGCGCGGTGCCTTCGGTGCTCGCGCCGTTCCCCGGAAGCGTGTTGAGCAGGGTCACGACCAGGGCCAGTGCGGCCGCACCGACACCGAGCAGCGCGGTGAGCCGCCACCGCCCCGCCCCCGAATTCCACCCATGACGTCCCATCGAGGGCCACAGTATCGGCGGAAAACACCGTTCGGGAGCCTGTTCCTGTTACTGGACGGACACAACCAACACCGGCGATATGCACCACACCCGACACTCCGGACCCACTGCGGAAACCGGGTGCACTCGGCGCCCTCGTGCCGGATCATGGGCCCATGTCTGTGAACCCGCACGAAGCTCTGCCGATCCGGCTCAACGTCGACGACAGCGACTCGCCGTCCGACGTCGTCGACGCGCTGTTCCTCGGCCGCTTCGCGACGGGTGAGCAGCCGTACTCGCACGCGGCGAACATCGACCGCGTACGGTCCGGGGCGACCCTCCTGCCGCCGGACGCCCGCGTGCTGCGCGCCGCCCGCGACGACGACCGCAGCGCGACGCTGGCGGAGGGCGACGGCTGGACGATGCTGATCTCCCGCTGGAACCGGGGCGCCGACGTCACCGTCACGGCGACCAGCGCCGAACTGGCGAAGAAGGTCCTCGAACAGGCCACGGACGGCGCGGCGGACGAACCCGAGCCGCAGCCGGAGAACGTGACGATGGGCTTCTGGTACGTCTCTCCCAGGCGCGGCCCGCACCGCACGACACGGCAGATCTCCGCGGGCACGTGGGACGAGGTGCGGCCCAACTACACCGCGCCGGTCGCGGACGCGATGGACCGCCTGATGAAGACGACCCCGGAGGACATCGCGGGCCGCCTCCTGTTGCTGCACGGCCCGCCCGGCACCGGCAAGACCTCGGCGCTGCGCACGCTGGCCCGGTCCTGGCGGGACTGGTGCCAGGTGGACTGCGTGCTGGACCCCGAGCGGCTCTTCAGTGACGTCGGCTATCTGATGGACATCGCGATCGGCGAGGAGGACTCGACGGGCAAGGGCCGCTGGCGGCTGCTGCTCCTGGAGGACTGCGACGAACTGATCCGCGGCGAGGCCAAGCACACGGCGGGCCAGGCGCTGTCGCGGCTGCTGAACCTGACGGACGGCCTCCTGGGCCAGGGCCGCAACGTCCTGGTCGGCGTCACCACCAACGAGGACCTGGAGCGCCTCCACCCGGCCGTCGTCCGCCCCGGCCGCTGCCTCGCCCGCATCGAGGTCGGGCGGCTGACCCACGGCGAGGCGGCCACCTGGCTCGGCACGGACGACGGCATCGACCGCGAGGGCGCGACCCTGGCGGAGCTGTACGCCCTGCGCCGGGGCACATCACCGACGGCGCTGCCGGAGCCGCGGGGGCGGGCGGAGGCGGGGCTGTACCTGTAGCCGGGAGCTTCGGGATCTACAGCCGCCGGCTTCGGGATCTGCAGCCGTCGTTTCGGGATCTGCAGCCGTGGTTTCGGGCGACCGGTGCTTTGATGGACGTATGACCCTGTTCGTCGGAACGTCGGGGTGGCAGTACAAGGACTGGCGGGGCGTCCTCTACCCGGCGGACTGTCCCGTGCGGCTCTGGCTGGAGGAGTACGCGGAGCGGTTCGCGACGGTCGAGATCAACAACGCCTTCTACCGGCTGCCGACGCGGGAGAACTTCGAGGCCTGGCGGAAGCGCGTCCCGCCGGACTTCGTGGTCGGGGTCAAGGCCAGCCGCTACCTCACCCACATCAAGCGGCTGCGGGACCCCGGGGAACCGGTGCACCGCCTGATGACCCACGCGGCCGGCCTCGGCGACCGCCTGGGCCCGGTCCTCCTCCAACTGCCGCCCACGCTCCGGGCCGACCCCGGCCTCCTGGACGCCTGCCTCGCCTGCTTCCCGCGCGGCACCCGCGTCGCCGTCGAACCGCGCCACGACTCATGGTGGACCGAGTCGGTCCGCCAGGTCCTCGAATCCCGCGGCGCGGCGTTGTGCTGGGCCGACATCCAGGCCCGCCCCATGACCCCGCTGTGGCGCACCACCGACTGGGGCTACGTCCGCTTCCACGAAGGCCGGGCCCAACCCTGGCCCCGCTACGGCCGCCAGTCCCTGACCACGTGGGTCCACCGCATCACGGACACCTGGACCGACGACCACGACGTCCACGCCTACTTCAACAACGACCCGGGCGGAGCGGCGGTGGAGGACGCGGTGCTGTTCGCGGGAGTGGCGAGGAAGGCGGGGCTGCGGGTGACGCGGGTGCCGATGGGGGTCCCCCCGCCCGAGCGGATTCGTGGGTGGGGGAGGGTGCCGACGCCTTGAAGCCCACGCCATGCCCGAGGCCCGCCATGCCGCGACCAGCCGCGACGGCGCGGCAGACAGCCGACCGGCCCGCAACCAGCCCTACTCCCCGTAAGCCGCCCGCAGGGCATCCCGCACCGCAGCGAGCGCCGCATCCTCGTCCAGCCCAAGCCGCCGGGCCCGCTCGACGTAAGCCTGGGCAGCCGAAGCCAGCTCCCGCTCCGCGGCCGAGCCGGCGGCAGCCACAAACGTCCCGTTCCGCCCCCGCGTCTCGATCACGCCGTCCGCCTCCAGCGCCCGGTACGCCTTGGCGACCGTGTTCGCTGCCAGTCCGAGCGACTCGGCGAGCCCTCGCACCGTCGGCAGCCGGTACCCCACGGGCAGCGCCCCCGCCCGTGCCTGCTCGGAGATCTGCGCGCGCACCTGCTCGTACGGCGGGGCACTGTCATCGATATGGATCTTCAAGGTCACGGGCCGATTGTCCCGCATCCGCCGCGTCCTGCCCCTCCGCCGGAGACGAGCCGCCGGAGCCGCCGGAGCCGCCGGAGGAAAATGAGAGGCATCCCGGCACGTCATACACGTAGCGTGCGGCCATATGACCGTCATCGTGCGCGAGCTGCGCCCCGAAGTCCGGGCGGACACCGAGGGCTTCGCCCGCATCCGCCACCGGGCCCTCCCGTACATCCTGTACACCCCGGAGTCCATCGCCTACGACGTCACGCACGCCCACCCCGACGCCCACTACCTTCCGCTCCTCGCCGAGGAGGACGGCGAGGTGATCGGCACAGCCAACGTCGGCATGGTCCACGACAGCCCGGAGCCCGGCCAGGGTTACATCAATCTGTACGTGCACCCGGAGCGGACGCACCGCGGCGTCGGCTCCCTGCTGGTCCGCGCCGCCGACGAGTACCTGGCCGCGCAGGGCGCGACCAAGGTCTTCGCCTGGGTCCTCGACGAACCCGGCAACCGCGCCTTCGCCGAGCGGCGCGGCTACCGGGCGAGCCGCTCCGCCCACTTCCTCCGCCTGGATCTGGTGAACGGCTCCCTCCCCCCGCTCCAGGACCTCCCGCCAGGCGTCGAGCTGCGGACGGGCGCCGACTTCGCGGACGACCCGCGCCCGCTGTTCCTCCTGGACGCGGAGACGATGGCGGACGAACCGAGCGACGTCGACTACGAGTTCACGGACTACGAGGACTGGCTGAACACCACCTGGCGGCACCCGCAGCTCAGTCGCGAACTCACCTCGGTCGCGCTCGTCGACGGCCGCCCCGCCGCCTTCAGCCTGGCCCGCACGGACGGCGGCTCCCGGTACGGCACCGCCATGACCGGCACCGCCCGCGACTTCCGCGGCCGCGGCCTCGCCAAGCTCGCCAAGAACGACTCCCTGCACCGCGCCCGCGCCGCCGGATTCACGGAGGCGTTCACGGGCAACGACGCCGGAAACGGTCCGATGCTCGCGATCAACAAGTGGTTCGGATACGAGATCTGCGCCACGGAGGTGCGCCATGTCCGCGAACTCGGCTGACCCGAAGACCTCCGTCGATGTCGTCCTCGTCAAAGGCGGCCGTACGAAGATCCGTTACCCGGCCGAGCTGCTCGGCGACGACGGCACCAGGATCGCGGTGCGCGCACCCTGGGCAGGCGACGCCACCCGCGACTTCGGCTTCGTACGCTTCGAGTCCGGCGACGTCTTCACCGAGTACTACTGGCGCGACCGCTGGTACTCGGTGAAGGAGGTCCGCGACGCCCGGTCCACGCTGAAGGGCTGGTACTGCGACATCACCCGGCCCGTCACGCTCTCCGGCACCGAGCTGGTCGTGGCGGACCTGGACCTCGACCTGTGGCGATCGGCCGACGGGACGGACGTACGGCGTCTGGACGAGGACGAGTTCGCCGAGAGCGGGCTGGAGCGGACGGACCCGGAGGCTGCGGCGGCGGCCGTGGCCGCACTGGACGAGCTGGAGTCGCTGGCCCGCACGGGCGACTTCGAAGCCCTGCTGACCTGAACGTCACAGCCGACCGCCGACCGCCGACCGCCTGCCGCCTGCCGCCTGCCACACCCGCCCGCACGCTGAACGTCACAGCCGGACCACCACCGCATACCGCTCGTCCTCCACCGCCCTCCCCCACAGCCGCGGCTCGTCCGACAGCCGTTCCACGCGCACGTCCCCGGCGAGTGGCGCGAGCAGCTCGGTGAGCCGGTCGGCGGGTATGCCGACCGGGCCGACCGTCCCCCACACGCCCTCGACCAGCACCAGCCGCCCTCCGGGACGCAACAACCCCCGCCAGTGCCGCAGGGCACGGCCGGGGTCGGGCAGCGCCCACAGGACATGCCGTACGAGCACGGTGTCGAACCGGTCCTCGCCCACCGGTGGCGCCGCCGCGTCACCGACGAGGAACACCGCGTCACGTCCTGCGAGCTTCGCTCTCGCCAGCGCGACCATGGCCGGGGACAGGTCGACGCCGGTGACGCGGTGCCCCTGCCCGGACGCGAGGAGCGACAGGCTGCCGGTGCCGCAGCCGAGGTCGAGGACGTCGCCCGGCCGTGCGGGCAGCCAGGTGCGCAGCCGGTCGTCCCAGGCCAGGCGCACCTCGGGGTCACGCAGGCCGTGGTCCGGCTCGTCGTCGAAGAAGGGAGCCGCCGCGTCCCAGTCGGCGACCGCCCCGGCGGGCGCGTTCTCGTCATCACTCATGCTCACAGCGTGACAGCCACCACTGACAATCGATGTCCGGTCGAAGCCCAGCCGAATGAAGTCAGTCGAATGAAGCCAGTCGAATGAAGGTCGAAATCGTGATGACCGCCACTGACAGCCGGGCGCCGATGAGGAACCCTCGCCGAAAGGGTCTACCTCCGTGAGAACGCGGAACCCGGTGGCCCTGGAGGAGGCAGCCATGCGCCGAGTCACCGTGCAGAAGCCCCTGAAGAAGACGGACGTCCGCCGGCTCCGCGAGCAGGCCGACGAGCGCCCCGCCGAGCGCCCCGAGGTCCGAAAGGACATCGCGCGCACATGGTGGCCGGACGGCTGACCGGGCAGATCACCGGGCGGCTGAGGTCGTGAAGCGCGTCAGCTGAGCCGTTTGCGGTAGTGGATGCGGTCGTACGGCCCGTCTGCGCGCCGCTCGACGACCTCGTAGCCGTATCCCGGGTAGATCTTCTGGTTCTCCCACATCAGCGCGTTCGTGTAGAGCCTGACCTCGGGCAGGCCTAGCGCACGCGCGCGTGCGTCCACGAAGTGCAGCAACCGTCGCCCCACTCCCCTGCCATGGGCGTCGGGGTGGACGGCGATGCTGTCGAGGAACAGATGGTCCTCGTGCGCCTCGATCACGACGAGGCCGAGCACCGGATCGCCTGTGACGAACACCTTCCCCGCGGCCACGTTCGCCGCGTGGTCCGCCTCCATGGGCACCGGCACCACCCCGATGCGCTCGATGTAGGGGCGGTACGCCGCGTCGGTGACGCTCTTCACAGCCGGTACGTCGGCGGTCGCGGCGGGCCGGATCTCGTCGTCTGTCATGACGCGAACCGTAGCTACCTGATCCCAGCCTGAGCACTCCCTTAAAGCCACCATAAGGATCTCCCTCACCCGCCTCCAGCAGGCGATTTCACGGTCTTCTGGGGCTAGCTTGCTGATCGCCCCCACGGGTTTCGGCCCATGAATCCAGTGACCGTTCCGAGGAGTTCCGTCATGCCCGCACGCCGCAAGGCCGCCACTGTCGCAGCCGTCGGCATCGCCCCGCTCGCTCTGACCGCGCTGGCCGCCGCGCCCGCGCCCGCGCACGGCTCGATGGGCGACCCGGTCAGCCGGGTGTCGCAGTGTTACGCGGAAGGGCCCGAGAGCCCGAAGTCCGACGCGTGCAAGGCGGCGGTCGCGGCCGGCGGCACGCAGGCGCTGTACGACTGGAACGGCATACGCATCGGCGACGCGAACGGGCGGCACCAGGCGCTGATCCCGGACGGCAGGCTGTGCAGCGCGAACAGCGAGGCGTTCAAGGGGCTCGACCTGGCCCGCGCCGACTGGCCCTCGACCAGCGTGAGCAGTGGGTCGTACACCTTCAAGTACCGCGTGACGGCCCCGCACAAGGGCACCTTCAAGGTGTACATCACCAAGGCCGGCTACGACCCGGCGCAGCCGCTGGCCTGGGGCGACCTGGACCTGGCCAACCCGGTCGCGGCGGTCACCGACCCGGCCGCCTCTGGCGGCTACTACACCTTCTCCGGCAGCCTGCCCGAGCGTTCCGGCAAGCAGCTGCTGTACGCGGTCTGGCAGCGTTCGGACAGCCCGGAGGCGTTCTACTCCTGCTCGGACGTCACCTTCGGCGGCAGCGACACCGCCGACGACTCTCCGGCCGCCCCGTCCGCCTCCGCCCCGTCCGCCTCCGCCCCGTCCGAGGAGCAGATCGAGGACGGTACCGACAAGTCGACCGTCGAGCACCACGGTCACGGCGACGACGACGCGAGCACGTCGGCGGAGCCGGCCGCCGGGACGGTCGCCGCCAACGAGCCGAAGACTGCCGGTGCTTCGGCGAACCTGGCCGAGACCGGCGGCGACAGCAGCACTTCGTACTTCGCGGTCGGCGGCGCCGCCGCACTCGCGCTGAGTGCGACGGCCCTGTTCGCATCGGTGCGGCGGCGCGCGGTGAGCGGTGGCCGGCACGGTCGCTGACACCTGGGACTCCGGGGCCTGACCGGCGGCTCAGGCCGGTCAGGCCCCGGCGACGACCGGACGGTCAGCTGAACACCGACGCGCAGGTGGTGGGCTCGGCGTGCGCCGGGTCCAGCGCGTTGGCGACCTCGTGGAAGGCGATCCGGTCGAACAGCCCGATCGCTATGTGCCCGGAGAGGTCGACCGGGCACAGATCCTGGAGCAGGACGTTGCGTACGTCGGGCCCGTCCAGGTACTGGCTGCGGTACGGCGTGACCACCAGGTCGTACCTGGTGGCGAGGACCGTGTAGCTGACGCCGGGCACGGTGTCGCCGCCCTCGTTGAGCTTGGCGAGGAAGGCGGAACCGGCGATCTGGTCGGCGAGGCCGGGCGTGGCGGTGTTCAGCAGGTCCTCGACGCCCGGGAAGTACGGCAGCAGGCCGGTGAGCCCGCTCAGCGTCGTGCCGTGGTTGGGGGGCGCGATGCCGACGAGCGCGTTCACCTCGGCCGCTCCGCCGAGGAACTTCAGGTAGTAGCGGGGCATCATGCCGCCCTGCGAGTGACCGACGAGATCGACCTCGTCGGCGCCGGTCGTGGCGAGCACCTTGTCGACGAACGCGTCGAGTTGCTCTGCCGACTTGTCGATCGGGCCGAGGCCATAGAAGAAGGGCACACCCGGCAGTTGGCCGTAGTCGAGGGAGAAGACGCAGTAGCCGCGCTTCGTCAGGTAGGGCGCGAGTCCGAGCCAGTTGTCGACGGAGTTGCCGAGGGTGCCGTGCACCAGGACGACGGGCCGGGGGTGAGCGGCGGACGGTTTGCACGCCCAGTCGTTCCAGCCGCTGTTCGAGGTCACGGCGGCGTCGGCCGCACGGGCGGTGGTCGCGGGGACGAGGGCGACCGCGCCGGTCAGCAGCAGCGCGGCCAGCGGTCTGAACAGGCGTTTCCAGGGCAGCATCGGGTGATCTCCTTGCGGCTCAAGGGAGTTGCGACGGCTTTACGCCCTGTGATCCGGATCACGAGGATGCTGTGCACCTGTCAAGTTACGGACGAGTAGTTCAAGTGGGAAGTTACGCGTCAGTAAAACTTCCAGTGATGTCATCGACTGTGATAAAGCAGCTGACGAATCATCACCAGGTCGGCCTGAGGGGGCCGTAGGGCGCGATACGCCCCAACCGATCCCCCAACGCGCGCACCTCCCCCTCACCGAGCACGTCACCCCACGCCCGCACCACATCCGCCGCCGCCTCCTCCGCAGCCCTCGCACAGGCCCACCCCCGCCCGGTCAACACGACCAGCCGAACTGATCACTCGCCAAGGAGAGTTACGCCGCCAGCGTCCCCGGCTTCACCGCGTGCGGCCCGAATTTCGCTCGCGCGCGGTCCGCCACCTCCTCGATGCGGCGGGCCTTTTCGTCCACCGGGTCGAAGGTGAGCTGGTAGGAGGCCTGTTCGGCGGGGCCGAGGGCCTCGGCGCGCAGGGTGATCGACCGTACCCGGGCGCGCTGGAGGCCGAGGGCTTCGTACATGTCGTACGCGGTCCGGGTGAGAGCGGCCGAGTGGGCGGTGGGTTCCTTGAGGGTGCGGGTGCGGGTGGTCGCGGTGCGGTCGGCGTAGCGCACGGTGAGGGCCAGGGTGCCGCAGACCTTCTCCAGGGCGCGCAGCCGGGAACCCAGTTCCCCGGCGGCGGAGAGCAGGGCGCGGCGGTGCCGGTCGGGGTCCAACTCGTCGCGGCCGAAGGGGCGTTCGGCGGCGAGGGAGCGGGAGACGGCGTTCGGTACGACCCGGCCGCGGTCGATGCCGTTCGCCTTCTCGCGCAGCTCGCGGCCGGTCTTCGCGCCGACCAGGCGCTGGAGCGTGGACAGGGGTGCGGCGGCGACCATGCCGAGGGTGTCGAGCCCGTACTCGCACAGGGTGCGGGCGGTCGCGGTACCGACGCCGGGGAGCGCGGTGACGGGCAACTCGGCGATGCCGTCGGGCCCTTCGGGCAGCTCATGGGTGACCCCGGGCCGGGCGTCGCGCAGCGCCATACGGGCCAGCATCGGGCCGGGCCCGGCGCCGATCACACAGTCGACCCCGTACAGGGCCAGGGAACGGACGCGGATCACCGCCGCCAGTTCGACGGCGCTGCGCCCGAAGTACCGCTCGGCGCCCCGCAGATCGGCCAGCGCCCCGTCCGGCGGCAGCGCCTCGACGACCGGCGTGAACTCCTCAAGCAACCCGATCAGCTCCGGCAGGGCCGCCTCGTGCACCGGCGGCAGCTGGAAACGTACACAGAGGATGGTCATCCCGCACTCCCCGGACTCTGGTGCCACAACTTCCGTACCTGTGAAGGCTCTTGACCCGCCGGACGCAGATCGGCCCACGGGTGCATTTCGTATCCGGTGGGCATCTGGATTCGCCGTCCGCCCGTCGAATCGCCGCCCCCTTCCGGCACCGGCTCCGCAAGCCGGGCCGCCACCACGTCGAGGCCGCCCTCGGCACGCAGCTCGACCAGCTCGGCGAGGTTCCAGGCGGCGGCGCCCACCACGCTGAGGCTGCGCGGGCCGCGCCGCTGCACCACTCCGCGTACCAGCAGCAGCCAGGAGTGGAAGACGGTATGGGCGCAGGCGTCGTGGGAGTCGTCGAAGAAGGCGAGGTCGACCAGGCCGGTGCCGTCGTCCAGGGTGGAGAAGATGACCCGCTTGCCGGACCGGATCGGCGGGGTCTGCGTCGCCGCCTTGGCACCCGCGACCAGCACCGTCTCCCCGTGCCTGGCGTCCCGCAGCCGTCGGGCGGACACCACTCCCAGTTCGTCGAGGAACGCCCGGTGGTCGTCCATCAGATGGCGTGAGGCGTCCATGGACAGCACTCCCAGCTCGGCGCTGAGCCGCTCCGCGGAGGAGAGGTCGGGCAGCCCGGCCGGCGCGGTCTTCCGCCCTCCGGACAGCGGGAGTTGACCGCCACCCGCTCCTCGGGCCCCCCGGTGCAGCTCG
This sequence comes from Streptomyces blattellae, assembly GCF_009709555.1. Classification (GTDB taxonomy): domain Bacteria; phylum Actinomycetota; class Actinomycetes; order Streptomycetales; family Streptomycetaceae; genus Streptomyces; species Streptomyces blattellae. The sequence continues at coordinate 101,103 of NZ_WJBG01000120.1, forward strand.
GTCAAGTGCAGTTGCAGATCACGGCGGTTGGCCCCGAAGGCGTCCAACGCACCGACTTGCGCCAGCCTTTGGGCGAGCGGACGGCTGGGCCGCGCCCGCTCCCAGAAGTCCAGCAGCGAGGCGTACGGCTGCCCGTCCGCGATCCGCGCCGCCTCGGCCTCGCTGATGCCGTGCACATCGGAGAGGGCCAACCGCAGCCCCCAGACTCCTGACCCGGACACCAGTTCGATACGGTGCGCAACCCCCGACGCGTTCACGTCCAACGGCAGGATCGGCACCCCACGCCGCCGCGCGTCCGCCAGCAGCAGCCGTTTCGGATACATCCCGGGGTCGTGCGTGAGCAGCCCGGCATAGAAGGCCGCCGGGTGATGCGCCTTCAGCCACGCCGACTGGTACGTCGGTACGGCGAAGGCGACCGCGTGCGCCTTGCAGAAGCCGTACGATCCGAAGGCCTCGACGATCCCCCAGGTCTGCTGAATCGTTTCCGCGTCGTAGCCCTTCGCCGCCGCGTGCTGGGCGAACCACACCTTGATCCGCCCCTGCGACTCCGGGTCGGACAGCCCGCGCCGCGCCCGGTCCGCCTCGGCCCGTCCGCAGCCGGTCATGATGTCGACGATGTGGATGATCTGCTCGTGGAAGACGACGACTCCGTACGTCTCCCGCAGCGGCCCTTCCAGATCCCGGTGCGGATAGCGGACCGGCGCCCGCCCGTGCCGCGCCTCGATGAACGGCCGCACCATGTCGGCGGCGACCGGCCCCGGCCGGAAGAGGGAGATGTCGACCACGAGATCGTGGAAAGTGGCCGGCTGAAGCCGTCCGACCAGGTCCCGCTGCCCCGGCGACTCGATCTGGAAGCAGCCCAGCGTCTCGGTGGAGCGGATGAGCCGATACGTCGCCGGATCGCCGTCCCCCCGCTCGAAATCGAGCGCGTCCAGGTCGATCCGCTCCCCCGTCGCCCGCTCCACCTCCGCGACCGCATGCGCCATCGCCGACTGCATCCGCACCCCGAGCACATCCAGCTTGAGCAGCCCGAGGTCCTCGACGTCCTCCTTGTCGAACTGCGACATGGGGAAGCCTTCGCCACTGGTGGGCATGACCGGCGTACGGCTCAGCAGGGACGCGTCGGACAGGAGCACTCCGCAGGGGTGCATGGCGATCCCGCGCGGGAGGGCGTCGAGGGCCTCGGTCAGCTCCCAGAGCTTGCCGTACCTCTCCTTCTCACCCGCGAGCCGGCGCAGCTCGGGCAGTTCCTCCAGGGCCGCGCGGGCGTCCCGCGCGCGGATGTGCGGGAAGGACTTGGCGATGCGGTCGATGTCGGCCGGGTCCATGGAAAGGGCGGCGCCGACGTCCCGGATCGCGTGGCGGACGCGGTAGGTCTCCGGCATGGAGACGGTCGCGACCCGTTCGGTGCCGAACCGGCCGATGATCTCGCGGTAGACCTCCAGCCGGCGCGCGGACTCCACGTCGATGTCGATGTCGGGCAGCACCAGACGGCGCTTGGACAGGAAGCGCTCCATCAGCAGCCCGTGCTCGACGGGGTCGGCGTGGGCGATGCCGAGGAGATGGTTGACGAGGGAGCCGGCGCCGGAGCCACGCGCGGCGACCCGGATGCCCATCTTCTTCACGTCGTCCACGACTTGAGCGACCGTCAGGAAGTAGGAGGCGAAGCCGTGGTGGGCGATGATGTCCAGTTCCTCGTGCACCCGCTCCCAGTAGGCACGCCGGTGGTCGTAGCCGTGCAGCACCATGCCGGCCGCCGCCCGGGAGGCCAGCGCGCGCTGTGCGGTGCGGCGGCCGGCGCCGACGAGGTGCGGTTCGGGGAAGTGGACGGTGCCGATACCGAGGTCGTCCTCGGGGTCGACCAGGCACTCGGCGGCGGTGGCCTGGGTCTGCTCCAGCAGACGGAGTGCGGTGTCACGCCGGAAGCCCGCGGCCTCGACGATCCGCTCGGCCGCTTTGCGCATGACGTCCGCGCCCTTGAGCCAGGCCTCCCCCGAGTCCAGTTCCTTGGCGGGGTCGACGGGGACGAGACGGCGGGCGGCGTCCAGGATGTCGGCGACCGGGCCGAGGCCGGGGTCGGCATAGCGGACGGCGTTGCTGAGCACGGGCCGGATCCGCTGCTCGGCGGCGAAGCCGACGGTGCGGGCGGCCAGCCGCAGGGAGCCGGGGCCGGTGCCCGTGCGGCTGTGCCAGACGGCTTCGAGGCGCAGGGCATCGCCGTAGGCATCCCGCCAGGGGCCGAGGAGTCTCGCCGCCCGGTCGGGGCGCCCGGCGGCGAGCGCGCGGCCGACCTCGGAGTCGGGGCCGAGCAGGACGGTCAGGCCCTCGGCGGGGGCGGCGGACCGGGGCAGCAGCGGGGTGTCCTCGGCGGCGTGGGCGGCGGTGACGAGACGGCACAGGTCGGCCCAGCCACGGGCGCCGTCCCGGGCGAGGAAGGTCACCCGCGGTGTCGACTCGTCGATGAAGGCGCCGCCGCGGACCGGGGTACGGCGCTTTTGTCGACGTACGGACTCCAGTTCCTCCACCGCCAGGTTCACGCCGAACAGCGGACGGACCCCCGCTTTGGCGCAGGCCTTGGCAAAGCGGACCGTGCCGGCGAGGGAGTCGCGGTCGGTGAGGGCGAGGGCATCCATGTGCCGCTCGGAGGCACGCTCGGCCAACCGCTCCGGGTGCGAGGCGCCGTAGCGCAGGGAGAACCCGGAGACGGTGCGCAGATGCGTGAAACCCGGCACACGCACCTCCCGCACTCGCGAGCCCCGAACGACTCTCGAACATCAGTTCCCTAATCCCTCACCCCCACCATACCCCCATTCTCGAACGCATGTACGACCCTCGATCGGGCACGCCCTACCTGCGAAAACAGCCAGCGGCCCGGATGAACCGGACGACGAAGACGACCGGCAAGAGGCCGCGCAGCCAGTCCCGCGCGGCTGACGCAGGGCGGTGGTGTTGGTGACCACGTTGAGCGGCACCGCATAGTGCTCCGCCAGCACCTCGTGGGCGGGGAGCCGGGCGCCTTCACTCGCTCAGGCCCCGGGCCCGTCGCGTGGTGGGGCACCTTTGTGGGCGAGTGTCTGCCGGAGCGCCCCTGGCCCAGAACTACCAGGAGGGCGTAGCCCCCGCCAGCACATAGTACGTGTGCGGGCCAGGCCGCTCCTACCTGCAAGTTTGCTGGTCAGCGGGTGATTTGACAGTCGCCGGATGTTCGTGCTCGCGCGCTGGAGTCTGCTGGTGTTGCCGTCACTACTGCCGTCAGCGGTCTACGCCGCCTGGGGAATTCCAGGAATTCCGAATGCGTGTCAAGCGGCTTCGTCGTGCGGGGTGAGGCTGATGGTCAGGTCGGCGCCGAGAGCCTGAGCCAGGCGGCGCAGGAGGGGAAGCGTGGGCACGGTCCCGCCGCCTTCGAAGCGGGAGATCTGCGGCTGCTTCATCCCGCACCGCTCGGCCAGTTCGGCCTGGGACAGCCCGAGCTCGATGCGCCGGTCGTGGACAAGTTGCCCGAGCTCACGGGCGAGCACGGAAGGCGGGTCCTGCATGGTTCCTCCCCGCCTCAGGCCGCTGGGGCGACGATGGTGACGGTGGGCTCGTCTCCGCCGGCGAGGTGCACGTCCACCGTGAGGTCCAGTGCGCGGGCCAGGCGCATGATGACCGCGATGGGCGGCAGCTCGGTGGCCGTCTCGATGCCTTCGATGTCCTCTACGCCGACGTGCATGCGCTCGGCAAGGTCGGCCTCGCTCAGGCCCAGTTGCTTACGCCGGTCGTAGACGGCCTTGCCCAACGTCATGGCGAGGCCGGCCTCTTCGTAGACCCGGTCGTACTCGGGGTCAGCGTCCAGGTGTTCGCCCAGCAGTTGGCGGTGGCGACGGGTCCTCCATTCGCTGTGGTTCATCGGTTCTCCTTGAGGTCGCGGCTGTAGAGGTCGTGTTCGGCGGCGGCTTCATGCTCTGCCTCGCACAATCGCTGTGCGGCGTGGGCGCGGTCCACTTCGGCCTGCTCGCGCATCTTGGTCTTGCGGAACACGGTGAGCAGCACGACACGTCGGCCGGGCGCCAGCCAGTAGGTGATCCGCTGATGGGCATCACCCAGGCGGAAGCGCAGCTCGCGGAGCTTGCCGCCCAAGTGGCGGGAGTGCGGTTCGTCGAGCGTGGTGGGCTGCTCGGCCAGCAGGTCGGCGACGCGTTCGGCCTGCTTGTAGTGATGGGCGGGAATGTTCTCCAGCCACAGCCGCACCTCCGGCTCGATCTCGATCGAGTACCGCTCGCTGTCCATATCGCTGATGATATATGGCACGGGGTGCGAGAGCGCGACTTCGTAGTTCAGGTCGTGTGCCGTCGCCGCGATCGCAGCTACTCCAGCGTCGCGCACCCCCGTACTCCCCCTTCGTCCTGATGCCACGGCGCCGCCCGCAAACCAGCGGCAACCGGCCGGGGCGGCGCAGGGCCGGCTTCTTTCGGCAGGATCGGGCCCGAGCGGGAGAGGCAGCGTGCGGCCGGGCTGGCGCGTCGCCCAGTCTGGCGGCGCGGGGGCCGGGCGGGAGGGGGCGGTCTGCCACGGGCGGCCGGGAGCTCGCTCCCCGCCTGAGGCGACGCCGGCCACCGCCTTCGGTGAGCCCGGCGAGGGATGTTGAGGGTCGGCCCCCTGGCCGTCCCTGTGCCTGCGATCCGGCCGTAGGACGGTCGTAGGCGACAACTTGCTGTGCGACGCGCAAGGGCTCCACCCCCACAACATGCGCCTGACGGCACCAGGTTGGGCCCAGCTCGCGCCTGGGTCCGGCCGTCTACCGGCACCTCGCGCAGGCCTCGGCTGCTCGCCCGACGGCGCGTCGGTCGGCGATGTTCGGCCGGTTCAGACGGGCGGACGCCGCCTTGAACCTCCAGCGCCAGGCCATCGACACTCTCGACACCGTCATCGGCCCGGCGGAAGCCCCCGACGACCCGCCCATCACAGCCGTCGTCCGCTGACGTTGCCGTCATCGTTGCCGTCAAAAGCCAGGATGCCCCTTTCTCCGTCACCCGGGAAAGGGGCATCCTGTTTCACTCTACGAGAGCATCTATGGGCGAGTTAGCTTTCACCCAGGAATTGCAAGACTCCTTCGGGTCCGCCCGATTCGATAATCCCCTTGAAGGAATCCAACATCGCCGCCAGACCGCCCTCGGGAATTATCACGAGATCGGGGCACTGGAAATACACCCCTCCGGAGCATTCCCCAGTCTCCCGCCAGCGATTCATCACCTGCTCGATCGCGCGCAGCGTCATGAATGTGGCGCTCCATCGCGTCCCATCCGGAAGGCAGAGTTCTGCGTCGACGTTTTCGACAGATTCCTTGTCGTCCTCTGCACCCAACATGAAGAGCGCACTGAACTGCTGGTTCTCTACACGGTAGAGAGGGTCACTGGCCATAGAGCTGATTCAGCCTCGCAATCACCTTGGATTCGTTCGCCTTGTCAGATTCCCCCACGATCTGAATCCCGCCATCGACGTTCCGGAAGAACAGGCGACCGCCGTTCCTTCCTCGCGCATAGGTGACATCCGTTCCAGCCAAAGCCCTGCTCCCAAGTCCCGGATTCATGTTTCCGCGAGACAGCTGCTGGAACAGGCTATCCAGATCCGCCTGAACCTTCTGATTCTTCCCTGCCTGGTCCGAGAGCACCGCGGGGTCCTCGGCGTCGGTCTCGCAGGAGGAGATCTCCCCGGAGAGCACACCGGGGCTGGTCGGCGGCGCCGGAACGCCGACGTAGTCCACGGACAGCACCGCGTCGTTCCTGAACCGCTTCCACGCCGAGGTGTTGGTCTCGTCGTGCGCCTTGAGCATCAGGGTCAGCCGGGAGAACTTGCCCGCCGCGAAACTCCGTACCGTCGAGGTCAGGTTCTCGTTGGTCTCGTCCGGGTTGTCGTTGAACTCGATCGGCGCGTCCGGTGAGTCCGGGTCGCACAGCGACCCACGGCCCGCCGACACATTACGGTCGACCATCAGATCGAGGTGTTTCGGCCTTGAGGACCACGTCGTGGACGACGAGATGTTGTTCGTGCGCACCAGATCCACTACGCGCGGATCGCACTGGAACGCCCACGGCTCCGTCACCCGGAAGGTCGCGTCCACCACCCGCTTGCCCTTGAGGCTGGCCGGAGAGAACTCGAAATACAGCCGCTGCACATACCCCGGGCCGCAGTAGTAGCCGTTCCAGGTACCGCACTTGCCCACGCCCCTGCCCAGGCCGTCCTCGGCGTTGCTCCAGCCGTACGACTCATAGCCGTCACTGCGCAGCAGAGTGCGCTCCGACTCGTTCCAGGTGACGGTCGGGTCGATGTAGAGCGGGAACGCGGAGGTGTCGGTCCCGGACAGCATGGCCGCGTCCGGGACCACGGTCAGCGTGTCCTCAGTGACCTCCACATCCATGGTGGCCACGGTGTCGGCCGGTCCGCCCCCGACCGCACGCGAAAGTCCCGCCCCTCACACACGGGGCGGGACTTCACGGAGAAGCGACGAAACCGTCAGCCGATTTCCGTGCCCGTGGCGGACAACGCCTCGGTGACCGGCTGGAAGAAGGTCTCGCCGCCGGAGGTGCAGTCGCCGCTGCCGCCGGAGGTGAGGCCGATCGCCTGGTCGCCGGAGAACAGGGAGCCGCCGCTGTCGCCGGGCTCGGCGCAGACGTCGGTCTGGATCAGGCCGTTGACGATGTCGCCGTTGCCGTAGTTCACGGTGGCGTCCAGGCCGGTGACCGTGCCGTCGTGCACCTGGGTCGTCGAGCCGCTGCGGGTGACCTCCATGCCGACGGTCGCCTCGGAGGCACCGGCGATGGCCTGCGAGGAGCCGTTGTAGAGGTTGACCTCGCTCGGGTGCTCGACGTCGCCGGTGTACTTGACCAGGCCGTAGTCGTTGTCCGGGAAGCTGGAGACATCGTTGGTGCCCAGCTCGTTGCCGTCCGAGTCCTGCCAGTTCGTGATGGCATCGGTGCAGTGACCGGCGGTCAGGAAGTACGGCTCGCCGTCCTTGACCACGTTGAAGCCGAGCGAGCAGCGCCCGCCATCACCGGTGATGGCGTCGCCACCCGCGATGAAGGGCTTGAACTCTCCCTCGGTGCGCTTGAGTTCGGCCGTGCCGCCGAGCCCGTCGACGACCTTGGTCAGCTGGGCCAGCTCGGCCTTGGAGACCGTGCGGTCGGCGGTGACGACGACCTTGTTGGTGGCCGGGTCGGTCATCCAGGACGTACCGGGGATGGTCGCGTCCTGCTTCAGGGTGGCCCGGGCGCTGTTGAGTTCGGCGAGGGAGTTCGCCACGACTCTGGCCTCGGCGCCGGCTTCCTCGACGGTCTGAGCGGCGGCCTCGTCGAGCACGTTGACGACGAGGTTCTGCTTTCGCGCGTCGTAGTAGGTGCCGGCCGCGTCGGTGCCGAGTTCCTTGCCCAGCGTCGAGGCGAGCTTTCCGGCCGCCGTTACCGAGAGGGTCCCGGGCGCGGAGCCCTCCGTACTTTCGCTGGCGTTCGCAGTCTGCAAGGTGACACCCGCGGCGACGAGTGCGGCGATGCCCGCACCTGCCACGACTGTCCGCCGCCTGGGTATGCGTCGGTGCTTCAACTCACGTCCTCCTGTGGGGGGTCGGCCCGAAAGGCTGTGGGGGCCTCGCGAACCGGAAGGCATACGGCGCGGTGGACGGCGTACAACAAAAGCCGTGTCCGTACCGGTTGAACGACGTTCACTATCCCGAGACTCACAGGGGGCACACAAGGTCGACTTCCGGACGCGCGTAGAACGCGGTTGCGCGCCCCCTCGCTTTGACCGTGCACAGTCACGACACGCATCTTCGCGCTGCAAACACTGCGCGCGAGTGACTCATCACGATGGGGTGAGGTCTACTCCTGTCTTGAATTCGACCCTTGCCGATCCGGATCCAAGCGGGATGCGGCGAGCGGCAGTTGCTCCTGCGCCGGTTGTGGGGCCACCGCCGCCGGAGCCACTGCCGGGGCCACCGCCGGAGCCACAGGAGCCGCAGGAGCAACCGGCGCCTGGCCCGGCGCCTTCTCCAAGAAGCGCAGCAGCTCCACCGGAATGGGCAGCACGAGCGTCGAGTTCTTCTCGGCGGCGACCGCCATCACCGTCTGGAGCAGCCGCAGTTGCAGGGCGGAGGGCGTGTCCGCCATCTGCTCGGCGGCCTCCGCGAGCTTCTTCGACGCCTGGAGCTCGGCGTCCGCGTTGATGACGCGGGCCCGCCGCTCCCGGTCGGCCTCCGCCTGCCGGGCCATGGAACGCTTCATGGTCTCGGGCAGCGACACGTCCTTGATCTCGACGCGGTCGATCTGCACGCCCCAGCCGATCGCCGGGCTGTCGATCATCAACTCCAGGCCCTGGTTGAGCTTTTCGCGGCTGGACAGCAGATCGTCCAGATCGCTCTTGCCGATGATGGAGCGCAGCGAGGTCTGGGCCATCTGCGAGACCGCGAAGCGGTAGTCCTCGACCTTCACGACGGCGTCCGACGCGTCGACGACCTTGAAGTAGACCACGGCGTCCACCCGCACCGTGACGTTGTCCCGGGTGATGCCCTCCTGCGCCGGCACGGGCATCGTCACGATCTGCATGTTGACCTTGCGGAGCTTGTCCACGCCGGGAATGATCATCGTCAACCCGGGTCCGCGCACATCGGACTTCAGCCTGCCGAGCCGGAACACCACACCGCGTTCGTACTGTTTGACGACCCGCGCCGCCGACAGCACGTACACCACTCCGACAGACGCGAGCGAGACGCCCGCCGCCACCAGCTCCTCGACCATCACGGCCCCCCAGGGTCCGAATCGGGCGCACAGGGTGTGTACTTCGACGGTAACTCCGGGGGCTCGCGTTGGGGAGACGGAGGACACAGGTGGTCGACGGCGTACGGATGCGGGACGGCCGATGGCTGGCGGTGGCGGAGCGGGGAGACCCGGACGGCACGCCGGTGGTGCTGCTGCACGGCACCCCGGGCTGCCGGCACGGCACGGTGCCGGAGGACGTCCTCACCGCGCGCCCCGGCGTGCGGTTCATCTCCTACGACCGTCCCGGCTACGGCGATTCGGACCGCCGGCCGGGACGCCGGGTGGCCGACGCGGCCCGGGACGTGGCCGAGCTGGCGGACGCCCTGGGCCTCGACCGGTTCGCCGTACTCGGCCGATCGGGCGGCGCCCCGCACGCGCTGGCCTGCGCGGCGCTGCTGCCGGCGCGGGTGCGGCGGACGGCGGCGCTGGTGTGTCCCGCGCCGCCGGACGCCGGGGGGCTGAGCTGGTTCGACGGCATGGCGCCCTCGAACGTCGAGGACTTCACCCGGGCGCTCACCGACCCGCTGGACTTCGCCGACCGGCTGGCCTCCCGCGCCGCCGCCATCCGCAGCGATCCGGCCCAGCTGCTGGTCTCCCTCCGCGACGGGCTCACCGACTCCGACCGGCGGATCATCTCCGACCCGGCGATCAGCGACATGCTGCTGCGCGACTACCGCGAGTCGCTGCGCACCTCGGCGTACGGCTGGCTCGACGACGACCTCGCCCTGCTCAGCAGCTGGGGCTTCGACCCGGCGGTCATCACCCGGCCGGTGCTGCTGTGGCACGGCGCCCTGGACACCTTCTCCCCCGTGGGCCACTTCAAGTGGCTCGCGGACCGCATCCCCCGGGCCCGGCCCGTCCTGGAACCGGACACCGGCCACTTCGGGGCGCTGAAGGCGCTGCCCGCCGTACTGGACTGGCTGTGCGCCACACCGGCGTCCGGGGCCTCATGACCCGGCCGGCGGCACCTCATCCCCCGGCCGCTCGATGCGGGCGCCGCGCATCAGGTCCATGACCCGTTCATGACTGTCGCCGACCGCGTGTGACGGGCCCGTACCGTCCTCCCTGCCAGAGGGCACTTGTGCGGCCCGGCGTGGTCGGTCCGCTCGCCGGGCCCCGTCACACGGGACGAGGCAGGACTCCACCCCGACCACGAGGTGCCGCGAGCCACCGTTGACGATCTCCACCCGGCAGGCCGGATTTCAGCGGGCCGAGCCCTGCTGACCGTCCATCCCGCATCCCACATCCCACATCCGACATGCCGACCTCCCGCCGAGCGCGTGCTGCACTTTTCGCCCGTACTGGGCCTGGCCGAACACGGCCCCGAGCGCGGACGCGAGCAGAGTGTCCAGCGGATTCCAGCGGATTCCAGCGGATTCATCTACATCAGCCGCAGCCGCCACGGCTGTCAGCCGCCTCGCCGGTCACGTTCGACCGCACGATCTCCCGCAGCTTCACGCGGCACCACGAACAGCAACGGACGTCGCCCCACCCGCCGTTGCCGGTCGTCGATTTCCAACTGCCGTTCCCCTCCCACGGGTTCCCGACGCACGATAGCGAGCCCCCGCACGCGGGTGCGTGGGGGGCTCACCTGCTGCTGACCGCGGTCGGGCCGTGCGGGTGCCGGTGGTGCAGGCCGGCTGTGCAAACCCGCCGAACGGCCTAGAACGGCCTAGTAGACACTGACGCCGTAGGCGCTCAGGGCCTCGGTGACCGGCTGGTAGAAGGTCGTGCCGCCGGAGGAGCAGTTGCCGCTGCCGCCGGAGGTCAGACCGTACGCGGTGCCGTTGCTGCCGTAGAGCGGGCCGCCGGAGTCGCCGGGCTCGGCGCAGACGTTGGTCTGGATCAGGCCGTTGACGATGTCGCCGCCGCCGTAGTTGACGGTGGCGTTCAGGGCGGTGACGCGGCCGGTGTGCGTGCCGGTGGTGGAGCCGTCACGGATGACGCTGGTGTTCACGCTCGGCGTGGCCGCGCGGGTGATGTCGACGCCGTTCGCGGTGCCGGGCCTGCTGACGGACCCGGAGTACTGCACGATGCCGTAGTCGTTGCCCGGGAAGCTGGAGCCGGTGGTCGAGCCGATGACCGAGGTGTGCCCCGAGTTGGACCACCAGGTGCCGGCGCCGTCGGTGCAGTGACCGGCGGTCAGGAAGTACTGGGTGCCACTGCTGTTCTGGACGTTGAAGCCGAGGGAACACCGCCAGCTACTCGCATAGATGGCGTCGCCGCCCTGGATGTACTTCTGGAACGTGCCCGCGGTCTCCTTGATCGTGAGCGCGGAGGCGTTGGCGCCGGCCGTCTGCTTGATCTTGGCTATCTCGGCCTCGGAGACCGTGCTGTCGACGGTGACGACGACCCGGTTGGTCTTCGCGTCGACGGCCCAGGCGGTGCCCGGGATGTCAGCCTTGAGCACCGAGGAGCCGGCGCTCTTGAGCTGGGAGGCACTGAATGTGGCGGGGTCGGCGGCGTTCGCGTTGGGGATCGCGATCGCGGCCGCGGCCACGAGACCGGTACTGACGGCGATCAGCCGGGTCCGTCTCTGCAGGCCGTTGCGGGGGGTGGTGCGCTCGATCCTCACTTTTCGTTCCTCCACATGGGAAGTCGGGGGCCCGCGTGGGGTCGGGGCCCGTGAGGCGCAGCCAGTGGCCCGAATGTCCGGATTCCGAACACGCCGTGCCCCTGACAAGCGCTGGAGGGAGTATTCGGCTGAAGGACCGGTAGCCGCAAGGGCGCCTTTCAGCCGTCACCCTTTGAATGAACTGTGCGACTTGGCCACCCCGGCCCCGCTCGGAGCAGGGTGCGCTCCCCCAGCGCGACGGCGACACCCAGGGCGTTCCCCGGCGGCGGAAACGGGCAGATCAGGCGGTCGGCGAAGGCGCAGGGCGGCGGCAGCGCACGGCTGAAGCCGACCGTCGTACAGCCCCCAGCGTCGGGCCCGCCCAGGCGCAACAAGCGGAAACGGAAACTCCCGCACCATCGCCGAAAACCGCCCCCGGCAAGCCAACCGCTTCGACACACACCCAACATGCCGCCGGCACCCCGGCACCGACCAGCCCGCAACGGCGTGACCTCAATGCCCCGGAACGCCCGCCGTCCCGCGGATCCGGGGGCGGACTCGCGTACGCCCCACGCCCCTTCGCCCACCGACACCACCAGTCAGCGCTCCCCGTACGCGCGGCGTCGGATGTGCCGTCGTCTCCCACTCAGCAGTCGCAGCCGCAGTCACAGCAGTCGGAGCAGTTCGCGCAGCAGTCACAGCAATCGCAGCAGTTGGAGCAGTCGCAGTTGCTGCACAGACCTTCCCGGCGCTCGCGCGACCAGGGGTCCTCGTACTCGCCGCAGCACATCTGGCACGTACAGGCCAGTCCCAGCCAGAGGGCGCAGCCGGCGAGCAGCCCACGCCGGTCGCGGCGCGGTGGCTCCGGCGGCAGCCATGGGCCGCCGGGACCGCCGGGACCGCCGGGCGGGGCGTACGGGCCCGCCATGTGCGCACACGAGACCGTGCCGAAGGCACGGTCGACGGAGCTGCGCAGCTCGTGCACGAGCAGCCGGTGCGCCAGCTTGCCGTCAGCGCTGTGCTTTCCCGGGGAGACCCCGGATTTCCGGGGAGACCCCGGACCCCCAGGCGACCTCCCGCAGCGCGAGCCGTATCCCGCGCAGGGCGTCGTCGGCGAGCCGCCGGGCCTCGGTGAGGGAGGTCCCGGTCGCGGTGAGGGGGTTCCAAGCGCCCGCCGCGGTATCGGCCTCCCTGTCCTCCACCGCGTCCAGGAGATGCGCGAGCCGTCCGAAGAGGCGCCCGGCCTCGGCGAGCGGCTCGGCGTTGCCCGGGCCGTCCGGCGAGGACCGCGGTGTGCGCGAAGGCCGCGGCGGTGGCGGTCTCGGTCGGCTCGGTGACCGTCAGGACGGACGTGCCCGGCCCGGCAAGGGTCTCGATGCCGAGCTGCCGGTCCACGGCGTCCACGAGTACTGCGGTGTCGAAGCCGACATCGGATCCGGTACGGGCGCCCGCACGCCCCCAGCCCGCCGCGACCCGGCGTGCGGCGAGCGCGACCGGCCTGCGGGCCAGCAGCCCGTCCCCGTCGGCGACATGGTCGCGCACCTTGGCCGAGGCGAGCACCAGCGAGACTGCGGCCGCGAGCCGGGCGCCCTCGCCGTGTGCGACGGACGCGGTGCGCATCCCGCGCAACGGGCACGGTCCCGCCGTACGCCTGCCACCGCCGTCCCGCTCGGCCTGAGCCTCCGTCAGAACCGAGATGAGCAGCCCGTCGTAGTTGGTCCCGATGCGGGCGAACTGGCCGTGGTCCCGGCGCAGGGCGAGACTGGGGGCACCTCCCAGGCCCTTAAGGCACTGCGGGACCGCACAGATGCGCCATCCACCGGGTCTTGAGGCTTTCACCGAGCCGATGACGGCACGGCCTGACGATTCCGAACATGACGATCCCCCGTGCTGCGTGCGATGTTGAGCGGCCGCATCGTACCGACCGAACATCACACCAATGAGACCGCCGCTGTTCACCCGTACGCCCCACCGGTCACCCATACGACGCGAACAATCATATTTCACTCACAGTCAGCAGCACTGTCCGGCAAGACCCTTGGGAGACCAGGGCTCTCGACGAATTCGCTGTGCACCAGTACCGTCACAAACCCCCCGCGCGGCGTCTATCCACTTGGCACGACGTCCGCATCATGGACGACGATAGGAAGCGGAAAGCACAAGAGACCGCTGTGAGAGGAGGCGTCCATGGGATCGGTACGCAAGGCGAGTGCCTGGCTTGGCCTCGTCGACGACAACGATGACGAGCGTTACTACGACGACGACTACTCCGAAGGGACCGAGCCCGGGGATGCCTGGGTCACCGACCCGCGGGTGAAGGTGGCCTCGGACGTGGCCGTGGAGAAGGGCCGCCGGATCGGCACGGTCACTCCGGACAGCTTCCGGGACGCGCGCGCCATCGGCGAGCTGTTCCGCGAGGGTGTCCCGGTCATCATGAACCTCACGGCCATGGAGCCGGCCGACGCCAAGCGCGTGGTCGACTTCGCGGCCGGCCTGATCTTCGGCCTGCGGGGTTCGATCGACCGGGTCTCCAACCGCGTGTTCCTGCTCAGCCCGGCCGACACGGAGATCGTCAGCGGGGAGCCGTCGGCACACCGCTCGGACGGTTTCTTCAACCAGAGCTGAGGCAGGGCCGTTCACCGGCCCTGCCCGCTCCGCCGGTCCTTACCGGAACGCCCGGCCCTTACCGGAACGCGTCGAGTCCGGTGAGCGCCTTGCCCAGCACGAGCTGGTGCATCTCGACGGTGCCCTCGTAGGTGAGCACCGACTCCAGGTTCGTCGCATGCCGCATGACGGGGTACTCCAGGGAGATCCCGTTGGCCCCGAGGATCGTCCGAGCCGTACGGCAGATCTCGATCGCCTCGCGTACGTTGTTCAGTTTGCCGAAGCTGACCTGCTCGGGACGCAGGCGGCCGGCATCCATCCGCCGCCCCAGATGATGGGCGAGCAGGATCCCCTTGTGCAGTTCGACCGCCATGTCGGCGAGCTTGGCCTGGGTGAGCTGGAATCCCCCGATGGGCCGCCCGAACTGCTCCCGCGTCTTCGCGTAGTCGACAGCGGTCTCGAAACAGGACCGTGCCGCCCCCATCGCCCCCCACACGATGCCGTAGCGCGCGTGGGAGAGACAGCTGAGGGGGCCGCGCAGGCCGGTGCCGTCCGGCAGTACGGCGTCGGCGGGCAGCCGTACGTCTTCGAGGACGAGTTCGCTGGTGACGGAGGCGCGCAGCGACCACTTGTGCTTGATCTCCGGCGCGGAGAAGCCGGCGGTGTCGGTGGGGACGACGAACCCCCGGATCCCGTCGTCGGTCTGCGCCCAGACGACGGCCACACCGGCCACCGAGCCGTTGGTGATCCACATCTTCCGCCCGTTGAGCACCCAGTCGCCGCCGTCGCGCTTGGCGTGCGTCCGCATGGAAGCGGGGTCGGAGCCGTGGTCGGGTTCGGTGAGACCGAAGCAGCCGATGACGTCGCCGGCGGCCATGAGGGGCAGCCAGCGCTGCTTCTGGTCCTCACTGCCGAACCGGTGGATGGCGTACATGGCGAGGGAGCCCTGCACGGACACGAGGGAGCGGATGCCGGAGTCGGCGGCCTCCAGTTCCAGACAGGCCAGCCCGTACTGCACGGCGCTCGCACCGGCGCATCCGTAGCCGCTGAGCGACATTCCCAGGGCCCCGATCCCGCCGAGTTCACGGGCCAGTTCCCTTACGTCGGGCAGCTCGCCCTTCTCGTACCAGTCCGCGACATACGGCAGGACCCGGTCGGCGGCCCACCTCCGCACGGTGTCGCGGATCGCGAGGTCCTCCGGGTCCAGCAGGTCATCGACGCCCAGGGGGTCGGCGGGATCGAACGGGGGCAACGGCATGGGACACCCTCCGGATAACCGACTAGCAGCGGTAGTCACCGTACCCGGGTCCCTCGTCACACCGAGACGCGGGACTCCGCGACTTCCCGCGGTCCGGGAAGCTCCACCGTCGCCGCCTCCTCGCACTGCATCACCCGCGGCAACCGCAGCGCCATCAACGCGCCCAGCACCAGCAGCCCCGCACTCACCAGCAGCGTCACATGCAGCCCGTGCACGAAGGAGTCCTGGGCGGCCCGGCGCAGGGCGACGCCGGCGGGGCCGCCGAGACGGTCGGCGACCTCGTACGCCTCGCCCAGCGAATGCTCCGCCGCGGCCGACGCCCGCCCCGGAACCCCCGGCACGGACGACAGTCCGGGCGCATACGCCGCGTTCATCACGCTTCCCAGCAGCGCGATCCCGATCCCCGCACCGAGCTGGTAAGACGTCTCGCCGATCGCCGCGGCGCCGCCCGCCTGTTCCTGCGGGGCCTCGCTCAGCATCGACTCGTACGCCCCGAACAGCGTCGTCTCCAGGCCGAAGCCCAGCAGCACGAAGCCGAACAGCAGTATGCCGGGATTGTCCTCCCCGGCCACCGCCATCAGCGTCAGCACCGCGACCGCGGTCAGCGCGAACCCGGCGCACACCATGCGCCGCGGCCCGAACCTGCGCAGCATCCGCGCCCCGGCGAGACCCGCCGCCATCGCGGCGAACGTCAGCGGCAGCAGGCGCAGGCCCGTCTCCAGCGGGGAGAGCCCCAGCACCAGCTGCAGATACTGCGCCGCGATCAGCTCCAGCCCGACCAGCGCCAGCATCGCCAGCACGATGCAGCCCACGGATGTGCTGAACGCCGGCCGGGCGAACATCCGCAGGTCGACGAGCGGATGCCTGAGCCGTCGCTGCCTCCGTACGAACAGGACGAGCAGCCCCGCGCCCACCGCCAGCGGCAGCACGGTCATCCCGCCCATCTCCCCGCCCCCGAGTCGCTTGACGCCCAGGACGACCCCGAACAGGCCGACCGTGGCCATCAGCGCGCCGGCCACGTCCCAGGGCCCCTTGCCGTCGCCCTTCGACTCGGGCAGCAGCAGCCGTCCCACCGGCAGGCTGACCAGCATCAGCGGGATGTTGACGAGGAAGACCGAGCCCCACCAGAAGTGCTCAAGGAGGAAACCGCCGAGCAGCGGCCCGACCGCCGCGCCCACCGCGGCCACCGCGCTCCAGATGCCGATGGCGAGGGCCCGCTCACGCCGGTCGGGGAAGACCTGGCGGAGGATCGACAGGGTCGCGGGCATGATCATCGCGCCGCCGACGCCGAGCAGCGCCCGCGCGGCGATCAGCAGCTGGGCGGTGTCGGCGAGGGCCGCCATGGCCGAGGCGACGCCGAACAGGCCGTATCCGAGGAGCAGGACCCGTCTGCGGCCCACCCGGTCGCCGAGCGTGCCGAAGAGGATCAGCAGCGAGGCGCAGACGAGCGGATAGACGTCGACGATCCAGAGCAGTTCTATCGCGCCGGGCTTGAGGTCCTCGGTGACGGCGGGCACCGCCACATGCAGAACGGTCGCGTCGACGGCGACCAGGAGCAGGCTCACGCAGAGGACGACGAGGACGACCCAGCGGTTTGCACCGGCCCCGGCCGCCCGACGGCGCAGCGAAGCGGCCGTGGTCGTCCCGGACATGCACGTACCTCCCAGATGTTCCCTCGCGTTCGGCGGGCACACGGGGTGGGGATCCCCGTGACTCGGCCGGAGAGGAGCGGTGGTCTCCGGCCCGCGCAACGAAAAGCGAGTGACACGTCAATGTACGCGAGAACCCGCCGGTCCTGCGTGGCGGACCTCTCACACGTCCCGCGGAACGCGTGTGGCATACGCCACGCAGTCTCCCCTTCCTCCCCATGGCGCGGGCCGGGCCGGTTCCGCGGGCCGTCGATAATCGGACCCGTGACCGATCTTGCAACGCGCGTGGCACCTCCCCGCCTCAAGGGGGCGGCGGCCAAGGCCCTCCTCGGGTATGCGGCCGTCCGCGCCCTGGGCCTGCTCGCCCTGGCCCTGTGGAGTGCGGCGCGCGACAAGAGCGCGTACACCCTGCTGACCGCCCGCTGGGACTCCGTCTGGTACACGAGGGTCGCCGAGCTGGGCTACGGCTACGAGGTCCGCCTCCCGAACGGCGACATCCACTCCAACCTGGCCTTCTTCCCGCTGCTGCCCTGGCTGGAGCGGCTGCTGCACGCGACGACCCCGCTGTCGTACGCGGGCGCCGGCTTCCTCGTCGCCGTGCTGGCCTCGCTCGCCGCGGCCTGGGGAGTCTTCGCGGTAGCCGACCTTGTGTACGGCCCGCGCGCGGGGTTGTACGCGGTGCTGCTGTGGGCCGTACTGCCCGTCGGGATCGTGCAGTCGATGGCGTACAGCGAGTCACTGTTCACCGCACTCGCCGCCTGGTCGCTGTACGCCGTCCTGACCGGCCGCTGGCTCACCTCCGGCACCCTGGCCCTGCTGGCGGGGCTGACCCGGCCGGTGGGCCTGGCGGTCGTGGCGGCAGTCTGGGCGGCCGGGATCGCCACTTTCGTACGACACCGAAGCGCGGCGCCCATCGACGGCGCACGCGGCCAGGAACGCGCCCCATCTTTCGCCCCCGGCACACCGGAAAACGGCGCATCCGTGCGGCGACGCGCCCTCGCCATGCTGCTCGCGCCCCTCGGCGCCGCCGGATATGTCCTGTGGGTCGGCCACCGCACCGGCGAGGGCCCGCTCGGCTATCTCGACGTCCAGGCGGGCTGGCGCAACGGCTTCGACGGCGGCTGGGCGTTCGCCCGATTCATCGCCGCAAAGTTCACGTCGTTCCCGTCGGCCCTGGCCGGGGTCGGGCTGATCGCCGGCGTGGCCCTGGTCGTCTGGCTGTACCTCGTCTGTGTACGGCAGCGTCAGCCGCTGCCGCTGCTGGTGTACGCGGGTGTCGTCACCGCGCTGGCGCTGTGCGCGTCGAGCTACTTCGGCTCGAAGCCCCGCCTGCTCATGCCCGCCTTCCCGCTGCTGCTGCCCCTCGCCCTGGCCCTGGCCCGGCTGCGAACCACCAGGTCGGTGCTGATGCTGGGCGCCGTAGCGGTCGGCTCGGCGGTGTACGGGGCGTTCTGGCTGAACGGCTCCGGTCCGCCCTGACGGGTCACCGGCGGACCGCTGACGGCGGGTGAGCGCCCAGAGAATTCCCGGCTATCACCCGGTGAACGGATTTATAAGTGGGGCCAAAACCTGACCCCCGAACTGATCAAAGGAATTGAAGGGGAGAGACACAGGGGATTGCGGAATCCTCGGAAATAGAGCCCGTCCTGAGAGCTTTCCCACATCACATCGTCATTACAAAGGGCCAGCCTCTGCGGGTAACTCCACTCACTCCCTGTAACGTCGATCGTGTGCGTACCGAACCAAAGCCGAGCCGGCTCGACCGGATCTTCGCCCGGCTTGACCGTGAACCGGAGCGGCCCGTCCTAGACGTGCCCCGGATGACGCGGCACCGGGTGGTCCTTTTCGGCGCGACGCTCGCCTTCTACATCACGATCGTTCTGGCGGTCGTGACCTCCTCGTGGCTGGTCCGGTTCGACTGGCAGGCGATGCTCTTCCGGCCGTACCAGCAATGGCCGGAGATCCACGCCTTCCTGGACTACTGGGTCGTCCTCGGCCAGCGCGGACCGACCGCCGTGATGGTCGTGGCCTGGCTCGGCTGGCGCTCCTGGCGGCAGCGCACGCTGCGCCCGCTGCTGGCCTTCGGTGCGGCGCTGCTGCTGCTGAACATCACGGTGGCCGCCGTGAAGTACGGCCTGGGCCGCTCCGGTCCGCACTACGCGACCGACATCGGCTCGAACGAGATGTGGCACTGGTTCCAGGCCGGCAGCGACATATTTCCTTCGGGACACACCGCGAACGCCGTGGTGACCTGGGGCATCCTCGCCTATCTGGCCTCCACGCCAGGGACCCGGCGCTGGCTGTCGGCCCTGTCGGCCGTGGTCTCGCTCAGCGTCGGCCTGACCACCGTGTACCTGGGTACGCACTGGCTGAGTGATGTACTGCTCGGCTGGGCCGCGGGTCTGCTGATCCTGCTGGCGCTGCCGTGGTTCGAGCCGCTGGTGGCCCGTGCCGAGGCCGAGATCTTCAGCCTCCGCGACCGCTGGCGCTCCCACCGCGCCACCCCGGCGACCGCCCCGGCCGAGGCACCGACGGCACTCAAGCCGCGCACACCCGCCCAACAGGAGCCCACGACACCCGAGCCGATCTCCACGACACCGGAGCCGGTCTCCACGACACCGGACCTCGTTTCCACGGCGCTCAAGCCGTACACGCCCGCCCAGGAAGCCCCCACGGCACCCGAGCCGGTCCCTACGACACCCGAGCCGGTCTCCACGACACCGGAGCCGGTCTCCTTGGCAACCGAAGCCGCTTCCACGGCCCTCAGACCGCGCGCATACGCGCAGGAGGAGCCCGCGCCGCCGGAGTCGGTCCCCGCAGCACCCGAGCCAGTTTCCTTGGCGACCGAAGCCATTCCCACGACGCTCAGACCGCGCGCACACGCCCAGGAAGAGCCCGGCGCGACCGAGCCGCTCCTCACCGCACCCGAGCCGGTCTCCGCGGCATCGGAGGCCGTTCGCACGGCACCCGAGCCGGTCTCCGCGGCATCGGAGGCCGTTCGCACGGCACCCGAGCCGGTTTCCTTGGGGCCCGAGCCCGTTACCACGACGCTCACGCCGCGCACACACGTCCAGGAAGACACCGGCGCGACCGAGCCGGTCCCCACGGCGCCCGAGCCATTCTCCGCCGCGACGGCGCCCTTCACCGCGGCGCGGTCTCCCAAGGCGCCGGTCTATCTGGCGCCGGGGCCGCACACGGCCCGCTCGGACCGTACGCCGGTCACTCCGGTCGGCAGCCGCCGCCCGCCGCAGGCGGACCGCGTCGCGCGCGGCACGGCCACCTCGGGCCGCCCCTCCCCATGACGGGCGGCATGACGGGCGACTGAGCGCGCACGACACGACGGCCCTGGTTTCCGCGCATCCGACGCGAGGAGCCAGGGCCGTCGTCGTCTCTCAGCCCTTCCAGGCCCGCGCCACCCGGCCGTCCCTGACCTCCAGGTTCAGCCGTCCCGGGCGGTACTCCATGGTGATGATCGCGCCCGGCGGCAGCGACCGCACGGTCGACCACCCCCGGTCACGGGCGTGTTGCTCGGCCGCGCCGGCATCGAGGCCCACATACGAATCCGGGCTGTCCTGAGGTTCGGCGGGGGGTTTCGGAATGGGTGCCATGCCGCCACGCTAGGCCCCATCGAGCGGACACGGAAGCCGGATCCGGCCGCCTTGGGTCCCTGATCCCTCTCGGGTCACACGTTTGTCACAGGATCACGACACGCGTTTCCGATGCGCTCCGTCACACGAACGGGCGCGCGCGTACGCCTTCCGCAGGCATTCGAACGTAATTTCCGCGTGTCGCCCCGGATCTCCGAAAAGCCCGGCGGAAAGTGCCGGAGTAACCGCCACGGATCCGCATTCCATTCCGATTCCGCGTGGGGCCATGAGGGCTGACGTCGCATAGGAAATACACGGCTCAGACACAGAGCCCCGGTCCACCCCCTGCCGCGGGCCTTGGCGCGACGAGCGAAGGGGCGAGCGAGCGATGGGGACCGAGACCGCGCAGGCGGCGATGCGACCCGTGCGGGGCAGGCCGCAGGGCCGGGTGATCGTCGACTGGCTGACGACCACCGACCACAAGAAGATCGGCCATCTCTACCTGATCACGTCGTTCGCGTTCTTCCTCGTCGGCGGCCTGATGGCGCTGATCATGCGCGCGGAGCTCGCCCGGCCGGGGCTGCAGCTCATCGACAATCAGCAGTTCAACCAGTTGTTCACGTTGCACGGCACGATCATGCTGCTGCTGTTCGCGACACCGACCTTCGCGGGCTTCGCCAACGAGCTGATGCCGCTGCAGATCGGCGCCCCCGACGTCGCCTTCCCGCGGCTGAACATGCTGTCGTACTGGCTGTTCCTGTTCGGCGGCCTGATCGTGCTGGGCTCGCTGCTGGTGCCCTCGGGGCCCGCGGCCTTCGGCTGGTTCGCCTACGCGCCGCTGAACAGCGCGGAACGCTCGCCGGGCGTGGGGCCCGACCTGTGGATCATGGGACTCGCGCTGGCCGGGTTCGGCACGATCCTCGGCGCGGTCAACTTCATCACCACCATCATCGGGATGCGCGCCCCCGGCATGACGATGTTCCGGATGCCGATCTTCGTGTGGAACACGCTGTTCACGTCGATCCTGATCCTGATGGCGTTCCCGGTACTGGCGGCCGCGCTGCTGTGTCTGGAGGCGGACCGGCGGTTCGGCTCGCAGATCTTCACGGCGGCGAACGGCGGCGCACTGCTGTGGCAGCACCTCTTCTGGTTCTTCGGGCATCCCGAGGTGTACATCATCGCTCTGCCGTTCTTCGGCATCGTCACGGAGATCATTCCGGTCTTCAGCCGGAAGCCGATCTTCGGCTATCTGACGCTGGTCGGCGCGACGATGGCGATCACCGGTCTGTCGGTGGTGGTGTGGGCGCACCACATGTTCGCGACGGGCGCGGTGCTGCTGCCGTTCTTCTCCTTCATGAGCTTCCTGATCGCCGTGCCGACCGGGGTGAAGTTCTTCAACTGGACCGGGACCATGATCAAGGGATCGCTGTCCTTCGAGACGCCGATGCTGTGGTCGGTGGGGTTCCTGGTGACGTTCCTCTTCGGCGGTCTGACGGGCGTGATCCTCGCCTCGCCCCCGATGGACTTCCACGTCACGGACACCTACTTCGTGGTCGCGCACTTCCATTACGTGGTGTTCGGCACCGTCGTCTTCGCGATCTTCGCCGGGTTCTACTTCTGGTGGCCGAAGCTCACCGGCAAGATGCTCGACGAGCGGCTCGGCAAGATCCATTTCTGGACGCTGTTCATCGGCTTCCACACCACGTTCCTGGTGATGCACTGGCTGGGTGCCGAGGGGATGCCGCGCCGCTACTCGGACTACCTGGCCGCCGACGGCTTCACCGCCCTCAACACCATCTCGACGATCGGCGCGTTCCTCCTCGGCCTGTCGACGCTGCCGTTCCTCTACAACATCTGGAAGACCGCCAAGTACGGCGAGAAGGTCGAGGTCGACGACCCCTGGGGCTACGGGCGCTCCCTGGAATGGGCGACCTCCTGCCCGCCGCCGCGGCACAACTTCCTCACCCTGCCCCGGATCCGCTCGGAGTCCCCGGCGTTCGACCTGCACCACCCGGAGTACGCGGAGCTCGCTCCAGAACGCGAGACGGCCGGTCCCGAGCGGTCCTGATCGTGTCGGCGAGTTCGGCGAGTTCGGCGAGTTCGGCGAGTTCGGCGGGCTCCAGCACCCGGCCGACGGGTCGCCGCCGTCCAGGTGCGAGACCCGCTCGGCCGCCTCCACCAGGGGCACCAGCAGCCGGATGACGGCGTGCGAGGCGCACGCGCGCGTGGCGCGCGTGGAGACGCCTTGGGAGACATACGCGGCGAGATCGTCGGCAGGTGGCTTGCACGGGGTGCCTCGGAGTGATGCGGTCGTCGCGGTCCGGGTCCCAGGCGACCAGGTACCAGCAGCGCCCCGAAGCGCCGCCGCTCGGCGTCCCGAAGCGCGGCCGCTCTGTGTCCCGGCAGAGGTTGGCCGGCTCGGTGGGGACGGCCGGATCGACGGCGGCGGGCTGGGCACCGCGCAGCACCGGCACGGCGAACGCGTTCAGGGCGCCTGCGCGGCACCGCAGCCGGCTCGGCAGGACCTGTGCGAGCTTGGCGAGGGCCGGTACGGAGGTCTCGCCGATGCCTCGGTACCGTGCGCGGCGGCGGCAGCTCGGCGCCGGAACGGGCGTTGACCGGATGGCCCAGCGTCCGCAGCCGGTCCACGTCCCGGCGCACGGTGCGCGGCGTGACGCCGACCTCGCGGACCGGAAGCAGCAGGCCGTCGGCGGTCGCGGCACGGACGTACGGACTGCCCTCGTACGGACTGCCCTCGTACGAACTGCGCCCGTACGAACCGCGCCGCGGTGCCGTCGTGTTCAGTGGCGAGGCGGGGGAACCTCGTCGACGGGCAGCGGTGGACCGAAGAGACCGGGGGCCGGGTCCGGCGCACGGTCGGCGTCCTCCGGGATGACCAGCAGCATGTCCACTTCCAGCTGGTCGGGACGGCGGCCGAGCCGCTTCCTGTTGGCTTTGTGCAGCGCTTGCCAGCCGCCCTTGACGCCGTACCTGCGGGCGATCGAGGTGAGCGTGTCGCCGCTCTTCACGGTGTGCATCCGGCCCTTCAGCCCGTATCTCTTGGAACAGGCGGGCCAGGCCTCCCAGCCCTGCACGGCCACCACCTTCCGGGCGACGGCGATCTGCTCCTCGCGCGAGGCGAGGTCCGCGCGCGGGGCGTACTTCAGGCCGCCGAAGTCCTCCCAGGTGGACTGCCCGAACTGCAGCCCGCCATAGAAGCCGTTGCCGGTGTTGACGTTCCAGCGCCCACTGCTCTCGCACTCGGCGAGGCAGCCCCAGGGCCACTTGCCCTTGCCGCAGTCGCGGGGCCCGAGCAGCGTGTCGAGCAGCGGAACGGGGACCGGCAGCGGTGGCACCTCGTGCGCGGCAGCCGGCGTGACGGTGGCGAGCAGCCCGGCGACGACCAGCGTGATCAGCTTGGTGAACATCGGCTCACGCTAAGCAGTGCGCCGCGTACGGCCGCTGCGGCGCGTCCGGTGTGCCGAGGGCCCCACCCGGTCGGGCGCACCGGACGGGGCCCCGTGCCCGGGGGCGGGGGCGGCTCAGATTTCGAGGCGCTGTCCGGGCACGATCACATTGGGGTCGCCGCCGATGACGGCCTTGTTGGCGGCGTGGATCCGCTGCCAGGTGGTCCCGTACCGGGCGGCGATGCCGCTCAGGGTGTCGCCCTGGCGGACCGTGTAGTCGCCGCGGGACGTACCGCGGTCGCTGTGGGTCGACGGGCGTTCCGGCGCCTCCGGCGGAGCCGCCTTCGCCGTGTCCGAGCCGGTCGCGGGAGCCGCGGGTGCGCTGCCGTACGCTCCGGCCCGTGCCGAGCAGGTCGGCCAGGCACCCCAACCCTGGGCGCGCTGGACCTTGGTGGCTACCGCGATCTGCTGCTCCCTGGAGGCCTGGTCGGCCGTCGCCGCGTAGGCCGTGCCGCCGTACGCGCGCCAGGTGCCGGCGGCGAACTGCAGTCCGCCGTAGTAGCCGTTACCGGTGTTGATGTGCCAGTTGCCGCCGCTCTCGCACTGGGCGATGCGGTCCCAGACTCCGCCGTCCGCCGCCGCGGCGTTGCCGCTCGCGGCCAGCAGTCCGAGGGGGGCGAGCAGAGCTGCCCCGGCGAGGACCGCCGTCGTACGTGTCGTACTCGTCTTGCGGACGTTGTCGCGGTTGGTATCGGCACATTCGGACATGGAAATCCCTCTCCACGGACCCGGGGTCCCCCAAGGCGGGGCGCGCGTCCCGCGATCGGTCGCGGTTCCGCGCGCTCCGCCCCGTCCGCCGGAGGCTGTGCGGTGCTGGCTTCGGTGCGGTCGGCGGACGTACCCGAGCGGTGCTCGTTGCACACGGCGGAGGAATGTACGGACGACAGCCGGGCGGTATCAACCAACTCCTTGTCATTCCAGGCCAGTTCGTCGTTACCTCAGGTATCGGCGATTTTCAGCCACCCACTTCATTCGCCGATTTCGGCATTTGTCGACCAGACATCCAGATGCCCTGTGACTCACATCACTGATCCAACTTCCTTTGCCTTCCCAGTACTTGACAGGGAGTGCCTGCTTCCGGACCCGGTGTGACCCAACGCGTCGGATGGTTCGACTCCGTTCGCCTTGGGGCGTGACTCCCGCCACAGATCGCCCGTTGTCTCTTCATGAGCCCGGGACCCGCCCGGTTCACGGGCCGGGAGCCACCCGGTCCCGATACGCACCACATCCGAGGGAGCCACCCGTGCCGCGCATGCTCGACGTCAGCGACGACGTACGCGCCGAGATCGGCGACGAAGAAGCCGACCGGCTGCTCGCCGGAGAGAATGCCCCTGGCAGTTACGACTGCACGTCCTGCCGAACCCAGGGCGACTCCGAGCAGGAGCGCACCAGCACCGTCCTGTTCATCGGCGACGAGACCGCCGTCCTCGCCTTCGCCCACGCCACCTGTCTGCCCTCGCAGGTCGTCCAGGTCACCGAGGAGCAGCTGCGTGGCGCGGTGCGCTCCATCAGCGGCGACAGCGTCGACCTGGAGCCCGAGAAGATCGTGCCCGAGCAGGCGGTGCTCGGCGTGACCAGCGGACTCGTCCTGATCGCCGGCGAGTTGCACCCGGCGCTGGTCGTCGAGCCGACCGCACCCATCGTGCGGCCCGGCGCGACCGGAGCCGGCGACGACTTCCTGCCGTTGCTCATCGAGCAGGGCTTCATGCCGCTCACCGCGATCGAGTCCACTCCGTCTGTGCTGCACGGCTGGTCGGTACTGCTGGCGATGGGGCAGCTGCATGCGGTGCTCCAGCCGGGTTCCGCCGGGGGACAGCCGGTCGCGTGGTGGCAGGCGCACCAGCCGTTGCAGGTGACCGACGGATGGCGGGTCGCGGCGAACAAGCATCAGCAGGTGTTGATGTTCGCGGCGCCGGTGGGCGCGATCGGGCGGCAGCCGCGGGAGGATCTGCTGCGGGACGCGCTGGACAAAGCGGCGGCCAATGGGAAGTTGGTCGCGGCGGCGTTGCCTCTGGCCGGGACGTGAGTGCGCCTGCTGTCCGGGGGCCACTTGTGGCTCGGCGACTGCGGGTTCATCGTGGCTTGCGCCCCTAATGCATCAGTGACCTGCGATATCGGATTCTGCGCCGCATCCCTTGCGGCTTGGTGTCGTTTGGACATACGTGCACGCATACGACGTTCCCCGCCGCCCGTCCTTCTCGTCGATTCCGTCCGCTCGGGCGGCCGCGGAGAGTTCTGGTGGGTCATCGGCCACGCCGATCTACGACGCGCTCTACTCCGAGTACGTCAAGTCCTTCCGTACGCTGCCGGGTGACCGAAGGGGCGAGGAGGACTTCGGTTTTGTCGCGTTCGGGTATCTCGAACAGGGCGGATCCGGTCCGGGTTCGTGCAGCAGCTCGTACGGCGCCTACAGCATGGGGGCGTACAGCACCCGGCACGGCAGCGGACAGCAGTCGCAGTGGCAGCGGGTCGGACAGCTCCGGCCGCAGGGTACGGGCATGCACTATGTGCCGGCGCTGCCGCCGGGGCCTCGGCGAGGTATCTGAGGTGTGGCAGTGAGAGGGCGGCCCCGCCCGGGGCCGCCCTCTCACTGCCTGCTTCTTCTCACTGCCTGCTTCTTCTCACTGCCTGCTTCTTCTCACTGCCTGCTTCTTCTCACTGCCTACTTCTTCTCACTGCCTACTTCTTCTTCGCGCCGCGCTTCTCGCGTACCCGCACGGAGATATGGATCGGCGTCCCCTCGAAGCCGAACTCCTCGCGCAGCCGGCGTTCGATGAAGCGCCGGTAGCCCGCCTCGATGAAGCCGGAGGCGAAGAGCACGAACCGCGGGGGCTTGGTGCCGGCCTGGGTGCCGAAGAGGATGCGGGGCTGCTTGCCGCCGCGGATGGGGTGCGGGTGGGCGGCGACCAGTTCGCCGAGGAAGGCGTTGAGGCGTCCGGTCGGAACGCGGGTCTCCCAGCCGTCGAGGGCCGTCTCGATCGCGGGGACCAGCTTCTCCATGTGGCGGCCGGTGCGCGCGGAGACGTTCACCCGCGGCGCCCAGGCCACCTGGCCGAGCTCGGTCTCGATCTCCCGCTCCAGGTAGTAGCGGCGCTCCTCGTCGAGGGTGTCCCACTTGTTGAAGGCGAGGACGATCGCGCGTCCCGCCTCCACAGCCATCGTCACGATCCGCTGGTCCTGCACCGAGATGTTCTCGGAGGCGTCGATCAGGATGACCGCCACCTCGGCCTTCTCGACGGCGGCTGCGGTGCGCAGCGAAGCGTAGTAGTCGGCGCCCTGCTGGAGGTGGACGCGCTTGCGGATGCCGGCCGTGTCGACGAACTTCCAGGTGACACCGCCGAGTTCGATCAGCTCGTCGACCGGGTCGCGGGTGGTGCCCGCCAGTTCGTTGACGACGACGCGCTCCTCGCCTGCCACCTTGTTCAGCAGCGAGGACTTGCCGACGTTCGGGCGGCCGATCAGGGCGATGCGGCGCGGGCCGCCGACCGCCGTGCCGAAGGTCTGCGCGGGCGCCTCCGGCAGGGCCTGGAGGACCTGGTCCAGCATGTCGCCGGTGCCGCGGCCGTGCAGCGCGGAGACCGGGTGCGGCTCGCCGAGACCGAGCGACCACAGGTACGCCGCGTCGGCCTCGCCGCTCGGGCCGTCCACCTTGTTGGCGGCGAGCACGACGGGCTTGCCGGCCTTGCGCAGGAGTCGTACGACCGCCTCGTCGGTGTCGGTGGCGCCCACCTTGGCGTCGACGACGAAGACAACGGCGTCGGCGGCCTCGATGGCGTACTCGGCCTGCGCGGCCACGGCGGCGTCGATGCCGAGGACGTCCTGCTCCCAGCCGCCGGTGTCGACGACCTTGAAGCGACGGCCAGCCCACTCGGCCTCGTAGGTGACCCGGTCACGGGTGACGCCCGGCTTGTCCTCGACGACGGCCTCGCGGCGGCCGATGATGCGGTTCACCAAGGTCGACTTGCCGACGTTCGGCCGGCCGACGACGGCGAGCACCGGCAGCGGGCCGTGGCCGGCCGCCTCGATCGCGCCCTCCACGTCCTCAAGGTCGAAGCCCTCCTCGACGGCGAGCTCCATGAACTCCGCGTACTCGGCGTCGCCAAGTGCTCCGTGCTCGTGCTCCTCGCCCGAGCCGCCGGAATGGATCTGGTCGTTCATGAAGTCCGTACCTCGTTCAGTGTGGTGATCGGTGGATTGCCCCTGTATCGGGTGATCCACTACTCAAGTGTCGCTTGGCGCCCGGTGAGACGCCTGGCGTTTTCCAGGTGTGCGGTGAGCTGCTTCTGGATGCGCTCGGTCGCCTCGTCGAGCGCCTTGCGCGTACGCCGGCCGCTGCCGCCCGCCCGTCTCCCACCACCACCCGTATTCGAGCTTCGCACCCCTTCGACGGCCTCGAAGGGGTCGCCGAAGACGACGTCGATGCGGGAGCGCAGTGCGGGCAGCGCCTTTATCAACCGTCCGGGCCGCTCGGAGCTTCCCAGGACGGCGACCGGGACGATCGGGGCGCCGCCGCGCACGGCGAAGTATGCGAGCCCGGCCCGCAGCGCGGCGAAGTCGCCCTCGCCACGGGTGCCCTCCGGGAAGATGCCGAGCACACCGCCGGCCGCCAGCACGCCCAGCGCCCGGGTGATGGCCGTACGGTCGGCGGTCGAGCGGTCCACCTCCAGCTGGCCGACGGACCGCATGAACGGCGCGAGCGGGCCGGTGAACGCCTCCTTCTTGACCAGGAAGTGCGAGGCCCGGGGCGCCACGCCGATGACCATCGGGCCGTCGATGATGTGCGAGTGGTTGACGGCGAGGATCACCGGGCCGGTAGCGGGAACCCGCCAGCCGCCCAGGACTCTCGGCTTCCACAGCCCGTACATCAGGCCGACGCCGATGCGCCGCCCGACTTCCGCGCCCCGCTGCGACGGTGCCGTCACTTCGCTGCCCGCTTCTCCTCGACGAGGGTGACGACGCACTCGATGACCTGCTGGAGGGTGAGGTCGGAGGTGTCCACCTCGACCGCGTCGTCCGCCTTCGCCAGCGGTGAGGTCTTGCGGCTGGAGTCGGCCGCGTCCCGCTTCAGCAGCGCCTCACGGGTGGAGTGGACGTCCGACCCCTTGAGTTCGCCGCTGCGACGGGCGGCGCGCGCCTCGGGAGAGGCGGTGAGGAAGATCTTCAGGTCGGCGTCGGGCAGCACGGTCGTACCGATGTCGCGGCCCTCGACGACGATGCCCCGCGCGGCGGAGGCCGCGATCGAGCGCTGCAGCTCGGTGATCCGCGCCCGCACCTCGGGCACCGCGCTGACCGCGCTGACCTTGGAGGTGACCTCCTGGGTGCGGATCGGCCCGGCGACGTCCGCGCCGTCGACCGTGATCGTCGGGTTGTCCGGGTCGGTACCCGAGACGATCTCCGGCTTCCCGGCCGCGGCGGCGATCTCCGACGGGTCGTCGATGTCGATCCCGTTGTGCACCATCCACCAGGTGATCGCCCGGTACTGGGCGCCGGTGTCCAGGTAGCTCAGGCCGAGCTGCGCGGCCACGGCCTTGGACGTGCTCGACTTGCCCGTGCCGGAGGGGCCGTCGATGGCGACAATCACGGCGGGGGCGGTCGGGGCGGCGCCGTTTTCCACGGATGGACACCTTCCTGGTGCGGTGCGGTGGGAGTGTGCGGGGCGCGATCGTGCCCCGCACAAGGTTACTGGGTTCGGGTCACTCGTCCGGCCCACGGCGCAGGGCCTGTCCGGCGGATCAGACCGCGGGGAATCGGCTCTGACCGATCGACGCCGGGAGGCCCAGGCCCTACTGCCGGATCGCCCAGCCCCGCTCCCGCAACGCCGCCGTCAGCACGGGTGCCGCCTGCGGCTCCACCATCAGCTGCACCAGACCGGCCTGCTGCCCGGTCGCGTGCTCGATCCGTACGTCCTCGATGTTGACCCCGGCCCGTCCGGCGTCCGCGAAGATGCGGGCCAGCTGCCCGGGATGGTCGTCGATCAGCACGGCCACGACCTCGTACACCCGCGGCGCGGAGCCGTGCTTGCCGGGAACGCGGACCTGGCCGGCGTTGCCGCGCCGCAGGACGTCCTCGATACCGGCGGTGCCCTCGTGCCGCTTGGCCTCGTCGGAGGACTGCAGGGCACGCAGGGCACGGACCGTCTCGTCGAGGTCGGCGGAGACGTCCGCGAGGAGGTCGGCGACCGGCCCCGGGTTCGCGGAGAGGATGTCGATCCACATGCCGGGGTCGGACGCGGCGATCCGGGTCACATCCCGAATGCCCTGCCCACACAGCCGTACGGCCGCCTCCTCGGCGTTCTCCAGACGCGCGGCGACCATGCTGGAGACCAGGTGGGGCATGTGGGAGACCAGGGCGACGGCGCGGTCGTGGGCGTCGGCGTCCATGACGACCGGCACGGCGCGGCAGTGCGAGACCAGCTCCAGGGCGAGGTTCAGCACCTCGGTGTCGGTGTCCCGGGTCGGCGTGAGCACCCAGGGACGGCCCTCGAAGAGGTCGCCGGTCGCGGCCAGCGGGCCGGACTTCTCCCGGCCGGACATGGGGTGGGTGCCGATGTACGACGACAGGTCGAGACCGAGCGCCTCCAGCTCGCGGCGTGGACCGCCCTTGACGCTGGCCACGTCGAGATAGCCGCGGGCCACGCCCCGGCGCATGGCGTCGGCGAGCACCCCGGCCACATGGGCGGGCGGGGCGGCGACGATCGCGAGGTCGACGTGACCGTCGGGCGCCTCGTCCGTTCCGGCGCCGAGCGCGGCCGCCGTACGGGCCTGCTCCGGGTCGTGGTCGGCGAGGTGGACGACGACGCCCCGCCCCGCCAGGGCCAGGGCGGCGGAGGTGCCGACGAGGCCGGTGCCGATGACGAGCGCGGTCCTCACTGGGCGATGTCCTTGCGCAGGGCGGCCGCGGCACCGAGGTAGACGTGCGCGATGTCGGCGCGGGGCCTGTCGGACTCGATGTGCGCGAGGACGCGGACGACCCGCGGCATGGCGCCCTGGATGTCCAGTTCCTGGGCGCAGATCAGCGGTACGTCGACGATGCCGAGCTTGCGGGCGGCGGCCGCCGGGAAGTCGCAGTGCAGGTCGGGCGTGGCCGTGAACCAGATGCTGATCAGGTCGTCCGCGGTGAGGCCGTTCCGCTCCAGGATGGCGGTGAGCAGGGCTCCGACCTGCTCGTCCATGTGGTCGGCCTCGTCCATCTCAAGTTGGACGGCGCCTCGGACCGCTCGTACCGCCACGGCTCGGCTCCTTGCTGGTGTACGGATCGTTGGTCCGTCCAGCCTAGTGCCCCGACGGGCGACGTTTGCCGGTCAAGGGCGGCGTCCGGGGCGTGCTCTGGGCATGCCCTCGTCCTGGGTGTACTTGGGCTTGCGTCCGGTGCGGCGAGTGGGGGTGTCTCCTGCCGTGGGAGAGCGTGGCGGGCGTCGCGACGGGGTGAGCGTTGCCTGCCGGGCACTGAGCGGTTTCGGGGAGGTCGGCCGCGGTTCGGCAGCGCCCCGAAGGGGCCGCGGGGCTGTGACATATGCGGCTCCGCCGCGCGGGCGCGACCAGCCACGACGATGCCGCAGTCGACCGACGGCATATCGCCGCGTGGATTCACAGCTGTTGCCGCTTGATGAGGTCCTCCAGTGAGCCGGTGGGGATCTGACCGTTCGGGGTCAGTTTGTCGACAGCCGTCGGCAGTACCTGGGCGAGCTCGGTCGCGGCCACGTCGGGGGTGACGCCTGCCTCGTCGGCGACCTGCTTCAGCGTCTCGTCCGGCAGCGCCTCCCTGATCTGGGCGCCGGTCACGGACTGGTTCTCGCCGGTGCCGACCCAGGAGGCCTTCTGCTCGGCCAGGCCCGCCGTGGTGAGCATGTCGAGCAGTCCGCCCAGGGCGTCGCCGCTCGCGCCCTGGCCGTTCTGCGTGAGGGCCGAGAGCAGCGAGCCCAGCATGTTGCCCCCGGTGCCGCCGCTCTGGCCACCGCCGAGGAGGCCGCCGAGCAGGCTGCCGAGATCGTTACCGGCCATGGTCACGCCTTTCGGGAGAGTGGCCGGGCCACAGGGCGCGGGCCCGGCCTCAGACCCTGCCAATGTCACCTGAATCACCCTGTTCCGCTACTTGGAGTCAGAGCGCCTCCTGTGCGCTGTCTGTATGCGCTGGGCTGTCGGACGTACGAAACACGGGTTTTGTGGCACTCCATTCCGATTTGCTTCTTCTTCGGTGCTTTCAGTGCCAAGATGCTGCTGCTCCGTTCGGAGCGCCTCCCCCGCTGGCTGCTGCCTCCGCCCTCTGGCTCTTCCGCACCTTCGGAGTGACGACATGACCCCTGACCCGACCCGGCGCACGGTGCTCCTCGCCACGGGCGCGGCGGCGCTTCTCGTGGGCTGCGGCGACTCCGGCGACGATGAGGGCACCTCCCCCGGCCAGGAGCTGGCGAAGACGACCGACATCCCGGTCGGCGGCGGCACGATCTTCAAGGACGAGAAGGTCGTCGTGACCCAGCCGAAGGAAGGCGACTTCAAGGCCTTCTCGAACATCTGCACACACCAGCAGTGCCCCGTGGCCAGCGTCTCCGGCGGCACCATCAACTGCACCTGTCACGGCAGCAAGTTCAGCATCGAGGACGGCTCGGTGCGGCATCCCCCGGCGACGAAGGCCCTGCCCGCGAAGCAGATCACCGTGGACGGAGACTCGATCCGCCTGGCGTGAACCGCCCGTGCGCTGCCGGGCATGCCGCCCGGGGCCCTCGCGACCACACTGGCCCTGCGCGGCGCGTTCCTCTCCCGTCAGGCCCACGAGACGCTCGCCCGGTAGGCCCTGGGCGGGCGCCGCAGGCTCGACAGTGACGTCCGCAATCACGGCGCCCCGCGCTGGAAGCCCACGACGCATCTGCTGCGCCTGCTGATGAGCGCCGCGACCTGCTGCGCACGGACGAGCCAACGATCGACGTCGAGTCCTGGATGACCCGCCTGGCTTGCCTGGCTTCCGAGACGGACGCGGCGTCCCGCCGCAGCCCACTCTCCGCCCAGCCGGACCGGCGGCCCGTCGAGGACGGACTTCCTCGTCCGCGTCCGCCGCGCCTCGGCCCTGGGCGTCCGGCGGGGCTGACGCCGTCGATCATTCTCAAGCGTCCCAGAGCGCCCCGAGGGTCAGCAGGTCGCCTCGGTACTCGATGCGGTCGGCCCACTCCGTGGGCCATGCGCCGGCGCCGAGGTACGCCCCGGCGAACGCGCCCGCGAGGCAGGCGATCGAGTCCGAGTCGCCGGAGGAGCAGGCGGCGCGGCGCAGGGCGGTCACCGGCTCGCCGGCGAAGAGCAGGAAACACAACAGCCCGCTCGCCAGGGCCTCTTCGGCGATCCAGCCCGCACCGGTGGCCAGGCACGGGTCGGTCTCGGGCGACACGGTCCGCACGGCGTCCCGGAGGCGGTCCAGGATGGCCAGGCACTCGTCCCAGCCGCGCGCGATGAAGTGCTCGGCCGTCGCGTCCTGGCTGCGCGTCCACAGATTGCCGAGCCAGCGGTGGTGGTACGTGGAGCGCTGCTCCAGGGCGTACGACCGCAGCAGCCCGACCAGTCCGGTCGGCTCGGCCCCCTCCGCCAGCAGTCGTACCGCGTGCGCGGTGAGGTCGGACGCGGCCAGCGCCGTCGGGTGCCCGTGGGTGAGCGCGGACTGCAACTGGGCGGCGCCCGCGCGCTGTTCGTCGCTGAGGCCGGGGACGAGACCGAGGGGCGCGACGCGCATGTTGGCGCCGCATCCCTTGGAGTCGATCTGGCTGGCCTCCTGCCAGGGGCCATCGCCCTCCAGCAGGACACACGCCCTGATGCAGGTGTTGCCGGGGGCCCGGTTGTTCTCCGGGGAGCGGTTCCAGGCGATGAACTCCTGCCTTACCGACTCGGCCATCGCCGACGGCTCCAGCACTCCCCGGTCCATCGCCGTCCGCAGCCCCTTCCCCAACGCCAGCGTCATCTGCGTGTCGTCCGTGACGATCGCCGGCCTCGGCAGCCCCATCTCCCGCCAGGGGCCGAACTTGGCGAGGATCGACGGTACGTCGTTGAACTCGGTGGGGTAGCCGAGCGCGTCGCCGAGGGCGAGTCCGGTGAGGGCTCCGGTGGCGGCGCGCTTGGCGACGGTCGTGGTGGTCACTGGTGGACCCTTTCTGTTGCGGGCACAAGTGGGGTGCTCGTGGTCATGCGGGGCGTCCTTCCCGGGACGGTCGGAGCAGGGGCGGGTGCAGGGCGGTGGCTGTGCCGGCGCGGTACAGCGCGGCCGGTTTGCCGCGGCCACCGGTCAGGCGGGCGGCGCCGGGGACCGGTTCGACGAAGCCCGGCGTGGCGAGCACCTTGCGCCGGAAGTTGGGCCGGTCCAGCGCGGTGTCCCACACGGCCTCGTAGACCTGCCGCAGCTCACCGAGGGTGAACTCGGGCGGGCAGAAGGCGGTGGCGAGGCAGGTGTACTCAAGCTTGGCGCCGACGCGGTCGTGGGCGTCGGCCAGGATCCGGTCGTGGTCGAACGCGAGCGGCTTCGCCGAGTGGTACGGCACCCAGCGCGCCTGCGCCGCGTCGCTGCCGGCGTGCGCCTCGGGTGCGTGCGGCAGCAGCGCCGCGAACGCGACGGACACGACCCGCATCCGGGGGTCGCGGCCGGGCTCGCTGTAGGTCCGCAGCTGCTCCAGGTGCAGCCCCGAGACGTCCACCAGTCCGGTCTCCTCGGCGAGTTCACGCCGGGCCGCCGTCTCCGCCGACTCGTCCGGTGCCACGAAGCCGCCGGGCAGCGCCCATCGGCCGGCGTAGGGCTCCTGCCCGCGCTCGACGAGCAGCACATGGAGTGCGCCCGCGCGCAGGGTCAGGACGGCAAGGTCGACGGTGACGGCGAAGGGCTCGTACGCGTACTTGTCGTAGCCGCTCGGCATGGTCACGTCCGCTCGCCCCCTTTATGGTCAGCGCGACTAATAGTCACTATGACAATAAAGGGGGCGGCGGGACCGCACAACCCCTCAACACGAGCCGCCCAGCCACGGAATGCCCGTCACAGGCGCCCTCAGCGGCTCCTCAGCCGCCCTGAGGGCGTTCCCAGCCTGGCGGGGCAGCGGACGGGCGCGTACGGCTCTCCAGCGCTGCCAGGAACGTGCTGGTGGCGATCCGGTGCAGCCGGGGCCGCGGCGGAGGCCCGGCCCTCGCAGCCGTCGTAGGACCGCCACGCCCGCAGACACGTCGTGCGCGAGCAGCTCCCGCCGGTACGGATCCCGCTTGCTCCGTCACCGGCGAAGACCGCCGGGAGCGCGAAACCGAACAGGCCAGCCCCGGAGCACATCCGGAACCGGCCGTCATGCGGCGAGATCTAGAGCTCGACTTCCTTCAACAGCATCCCGACCTCCGTGTTCGACAGCCGTCGCAGCCAGCCCGACTTCTGGTCGCCCAGGGTGATCGGCCCGAAGGAGGTGCGGACGAGCTTCTCCACGGGGAAGCCGGCCTCCGCCAGCATCCGGCGGACGATGTGCTTGCGGCCTTCGTGGAGGGTGACCTCCACGAGGTAGTTCTTGCCGGTCTGCTCGACGACCCGGAAGTGGTCCGCGCGGGCGTACCCGTCCTCCAGCTGGATGCCGTCCTTCAGCCGCTTGCCCAGGTCGCGCGGGATCGGGCCGACGATGGCGGCGAGGTAGGTCTTCTTCACGCCGTACTTGGGGTGGGTCAGCCGGTGTGCCAGCTCGCCGTGGTTGGTGAGCAGGATGACGCCCTCGGTCTCCGTGTCGAGCCGGCCGACGTGGAAGAGCCGGGTCTCGCGGTTGGTGACGTAGTCACCGAGGCACTGGCGCCCCTCCGGGTCCTCCATCGTCGACACGACACCGGCGGGCTTGTTCAGCGAGAAGAACTGGTACGACTGCGTGGCGACGGTCAGCCCGTCGACCTTGACCTCGTCCTTCTCCGGGTCGACCCGCTTGCCCTGCTCCAGGACGATCTCGCCGTTGACCTCGACCCTGGCCTGCTCGATCAGCTCCTCGCAGGCCCGCCGGGAGCCGTAGCCCGCGCGCGCGAGCACCTTCTGCAGCCGCTCGCCCTCCTGCTCCGCGCCCGGGAAGGTCTTCGGCGGCTTGACCTCCTTCTTCCCGGCGTACCGTTCCCGGTTGCGCTCCTCGGCCCGCGCCTCGAACTCGCGTGAGCGCGCCGGGGCCGTACGGCCGCGACCGCCGGACTGGCCCTGCTTCGGACCGCCCTTGGCGCCCCCGCGCGCGGAGGTGCCGCGCCCCGACTTCGGGCCGTCCTGAGTGGCACCGGGACCCACGTCGTAGCGGCGCTCCTCGGGGCGGGGCTTGCGGGGGCGGCCCTGACCCTGGCCCTGCTTCTGGTCCCTGTTGTTGCCGGCGCCGCGGTAGTTGCCCCGCCCGCCGGTCCCGCCGCTCTTGCCGCTGCCGCTGCTTCGCATCAAAGTTCCGTCTAGTCGTCTGCGTCGTCACCCGGCGCATCGGGTGCGTCCGGGTCGAACGACGGCACCCCTTCCTGGGTCTCGGCCTCGATCGCCTCCGCCTCCGGGAGGAAGGGCGCGAGTTCCGGGAGCTCGTCCAGGCCGCGCAGGCCCATCCGCTCCAGGAAGTAGTTCGTCGTCGTGTACAGGATCGCACCTGTTTCGGGTTCCGTGCCCGCCTCCTGGACCAGACCCCGCTGGAGGAGGGTGCGCATGACCCCGTCACAGTTGACTCCGCGCACCGCCGAGACCCGGCTGCGGCTGACCGGCTGCCGGTACGCCACGACCGCGAGCGTCTCCAGCGCCGCCTGCGTGAGCCGCGCGGTCTGGCCCTCCAGGGCGAGCCGCTCCACGGCGGGCGCGTACTCGGGACGGGTGTAGAAGCGCCAGCCGCCCGCGACCAGCCGCAGCTCGAAGCCGCGCCCCTGCACGGTGTAGTCGTCGGCCAGCTCCCGCAGCGCCTTGGTGATCTGCCGTTTGGGCCGCTCCAGTATCTTCGCGAGGTGCTCCACGGTCGCGGGTTCGTCGACGACCATGAGGACGGCCTCCAGAGCGGGCTTCAGCTCCAGGCCTGCGACGGCACGCAGCCCGGCCGGCAGTTCGGTGGTCTCCTCGCTCACGCCTTCTCCTCCTGCTCCTTGGGCGGCTCGGGCGGCCGGTCGAACTCGTCGGTCACCATCGGCTCCGCGTCCCCCGCCCCACCGGTCCAGCGCACCATCAGCTCCCCGAGGGCGGTCTCCTGCTCCATCGCCACGGCCTTCTCCCGGTACAGCTCCAGCAGCGCCAGGAAGCGGGCTACGACCGTCAGCGTGTCGTCGGTGTCCTCGATCAGCGAGCGGAAGCTGGCCTCGCCGAGCTCCTTCAGGCGCGCGACCACGATCCCGGCCTGCTCCTGCACGCTGACCAGCGGTGCGTGGATGTGGTCGACGTACACCTGCGGCTTGGGCTTGGGCTGCATCGCCTTCACGGCGAGCTTGGCGAAGCCTTCCGCCCCGATGCTGATGACGACCTCGGGCAGCAGCTCGGCGTGCTGGGGCTCCAGGCCGACGGTACGGGGATGGCGGCGCGCTTCCTCGTCCAGCCGACGGCTGAAGATGTCGGCGATCTGTTTGTACGCGCGGTACTGCAGCAGCCGCGCGAAGAGCAGGTCACGCGCTTCGAGAAGCGCCAGGT
Organism: Streptomyces blattellae; assembly: GCF_009709555.1. GTDB lineage: Bacteria > Actinomycetota > Actinomycetes > Streptomycetales > Streptomycetaceae > Streptomyces > Streptomyces blattellae. Next base: position 138,613 of record NZ_WJBG01000120.1, read on the forward strand.
CGGCCTCGTCCTCGACCTCCGCGGAGGGCAGCAGACGCGCCGCCTTCAGATCGAGCAGCGTGGCCGCGACGACCAGGAACTCGGTCGTCTGGTCGAGATCCCAGTCCGGGCCCATCGCCCTGATGTGCGCCATGAACTCGTCGGTGACCTTGGAGAGAGCCACTTCGGTGACGTCGAGCTTGTGCTTCGAGATCAGCTGGAGGAGGAGGTCGAAGGGGCCTTCGAAGTTGGCCAGCCGGACCTTGAAGACGCCGTCGTCGGCTTCCTGGGCCTCGGAGGGGACCTCGGACGGTTCGTCAGCCTGCGGCCCGTTCTCCGGTTGGCCACCGTCGTGCCCGCCGGCCGGTGCCGACAACGCGGCCTCGGGCGACGACTCGCTCTCCGCCGCAGGCTGAAGGGCCTCCGCCTCCGCGGGAGGCGAAAGCGGCGGCTCAACCGGCGGAGCCACAGGCCCACGCCCCAACGCACGCCGACGACCAGCGGAGCCGGACGCGGGGGTGGGAACGTCGTTCGAGGTCATAGCCCCCGCAGGCTACCGCTACCGTCCACGGAGCCGGCGTACGAGAATGCTCGCGTCCCCACGCGACTCCAGGTCGGCCAGCACGACGGCCACCGCCTCGCGCACGATGCGCCCGCGGTCGACCGCCAGGCCGTGCTCACCGCGGAGCACCAGACGCGCGTGCTCCAGGTCCATGAGTTCCTCGGCGGACACGTACACGGTGATCTTCTCGTCGTGCCGCTCCCGGCCGCTGGGCCGGCGCGCGGCGGCCCGTCCCCCGCGCTTGCGGGGCTGAGCGGATGCGGCCGCCGCAGCACCGCCAGAACCTTCCTGCGCCGCCTGACGCCGCGCGGAGCGCTCCGCGGCGGCGGCCCGGCTTCGGGACTCGCCGGCGTCGGCAGGCTCCGCGTCGGCCGCGACATGCTCGGCCCCCTCGCCGTCACCGCCCTGCGCGGGCACCGACTGCGGCGCGTCCTCCGCGACAGCGGCGTCGCTCTCCCCCGCCGGAGCCGGCACCCGGGCCTCGCCGTTGGCCTGGCGCCGGGGAGTGGACGCCTGAAGCGCCATCCCCCCTGTCGTACGGAACAGTTCGTCGGCCCCCGGCAGACTCACTCGGCGTGACACCGGGCGAGCACCTCCCTGGCGAGCTGGCGATAGGCGGCGGCACCGACGGAGTTGGAGGCGTACGTGGTGATCGGCTCACCGGCGACCGTGGTCTCCGGGAAGCGGACCGTGCGGCCGATGACCGTGTGGTAGACGTGGTCGTCGAACGCCTCGACGACACGCGCGAGCACCTCACGGCTGTGCACGGTGCGCGAGTCGTACATCGTGGCGAGGATCCCGTCGAGCTCCAGCTCCGGGTTGAGCCGCTCCTGGACCTTCTCGATGGTCTCCGTCAGCAGCGCCACACCACGCAGGGCGAAGAACTCGCACTCCAGCGGCACGATCACCTTGTGGGCCGCCGTCAGGGCGTTCACGGTGAGCAGGCCGAGCGAGGGCTGACAGTCGATCACGATGTAGTCGTAGTCGGCCATCAGCGGCTTGAGCGCCCGCTGCAGCGTGGACTCGCGCGCGACCTCGGACACCAGCTGTACCTCGGCGGCCGACAGGTCGATGTTGCTCGGGAGCAGGTCCATGTTGGGGACCGCGGTCTTCAGAAGGACCTCGTCGGCCGCCATGCCCCGCTCCATGAGCAGGTTGTAGACGGTGAGGTCGAGCTCCATCGGATTGACACCGAGGCCGACCGACAGCGCGCCCTGCGGGTCGAAGTCCACGAGCAGGACTCGGCGTCCGTACTCCGCGAGCGCGGCACCCAGGTTGATGGTCGACGTCGTCTTGCCGACGCCGCCCTTCTGGTTGCACATCGCGATGATCTTCGCGGGACCGTGGTCGGTCAGCGGACCCGGGATCGGGAAGTACGGCAGCGGCCGTCCGGTCGGGCCGATGCGCTCGCGGCGCTGGCGGGCAGCGTCGGGCGCGAGCGTGGCCGCGTACTCGGGGTCGGGCTCGTACTCCGCGTCGGGATCGTAGAAGTGCCCGTCGGGCATTTCGTCGTAGTCGGCGAAGTGGTTGTGGGGCGTGCCACTTCCGTCGCCGGCCATGGCGTTCACGTGATGGCCATCCATGCTCTGGTGTGCTGGCTGAGTCACACCTGACTTCAAGTGACTCTGTTGGGCTGCGAAGGTGCGCACAGCTACGGAGCCGACAGCCTCGAACCCCGCGGGGCGCTCGGCCCGTGCAGGGATTCCTGGTTGACCACCCCCGGGAGAAAATGTCGACTCATTCACAAGTCGTCTTACCTCCTTGGTGACCAGGGAACTTCTAGACAGGTCAGCGTGGCACCATGCCGACGGTTGGCGACTCTATGGCGTGTCGGGCGTCCGCAGCAACACAATCCGCCGGACCCGGCAGGATGTGTCGGCAATGAAACATCCCTCTGTCAAGGGCGTACGGCAGTCGCACGGCAGGTTTCACCGGTGTACGAATCGGTTCAAGGGTTACGTTCGAGGCGAGTTGACCGAGAGCCGCAAAGTGACCATACACACACCCGACCGGACCTTGTCGGACAAGGTCCGGCCTGGTGGGCGAGGTTGACGTGGCGTATTGACGTATCGCCTTTACGAAAAGGTGACTTAGCCGTGCGCGCCCGCTCGGCGTGGATCAGCCGAGCAGGGAGTCCAGCTCCACATGCTCCAGCCCGTGCGCACCTGCGACCTCTCGGTGAACAACCTTGCCGTCATGGGTGTTGAGGCCCTTGGCGAGCGCGGGGTCACGGCGCAGCGCCTCGGCCCAGCCGCGGCCCGCGAGCTCGACGATGTACGGCAGCGTCGCGTTGGTGAGCGCGTAGGTAGAGGTGTTGGGCACCGCTCCGGGCATGTTGGCGACGCAGTAGAAGACCGAGTCATGGACGGGGAAGGTCGGCTCGGCGTGGGTCGTCGGACGTGAGTCCTCGAAGCAGCCGCCCTGGTCGATCGCGATATCGACAAGGACACTTCCCGGCTTCATGCGCGAGACGAGTTCGTTGGTGACCAGCTTCGGCGCCTTGGCACCGGGGATCAGCACGGCACCGATGACGAGGTCGGCTTCCAGCACGGCCTTCTCCAGCTCGAAGGCGTTGGACATGATCGCCCGGACCTTGGTGCCGAAGACCTTGTCCGCCTCGCGCAGCTTGTTGATGTCGCGGTCGAGCAACGTGACATGGAAGCCCATACCGACGGCGATCTGTGTGGCATTCCAGCCGGAGACACCGCCGCCGATGACGACGGCCTTGGCGGCCTGCGTGCCGGGGACGCCACCGGGCAGGACGCCCCGACCGCCGGCCGAGCGCATCAGATGGTAGGCGCCGACCTGCGGGGCGAGCCGGCCCGCGACCTCGGACATGGGGGCGAGCAGCGGCAGGGCCCGGGTGGGCAGCTCGACGGTCTCGTAGGCGATCGCGGTCGCGCCGGACTCCAGCAGCGCGTGGGTGCACTCCTTGGACGCGGCCAGGTGCAGGTAGGTGAAGAGCGTCTGGTCCTTGCGGAGGCGGTGGTACTCCTCGGCGATGGGCTCCTTGACCTTCAACAGCAGGTCTGCGGCGGCCCACACCTCGTCGGCGGTGTCCAGGATCTGGGCACCGGCGGCCACGTACTCGGCGTCCGGGATCGAGGACCCGGCACCGGCATCGCGCTCGACGACGACCTGGTGACCGCCGCGCACCAGCTCATGCACGCCGGCAGGGGTGATGGCCACCCGGAACTCGTTGTTCTTGACCTCGCGGGGGATGCCGACCTTCACGTCGATCACGGTCCTTGGCTCAGAGGGCGCATTACAAGACTTACCCGGACGTGCACGGGCACACCAGGAGACACCGCAGGAGAAGGTGCGGCAGAGCCAGTCTAATAAAGGTGTACCCGCTGTCTAGCCTTTCATTGCATCAATCTTTGCCAGATGTACTGCGGATTTCGCAGGCGTTAGCGCCTTGTTCCGGCTCTGGATCACTCTCCGGGAGCTCCTCACCCAGCATGCGTTCGGCCGCCCCGCGATGCAGCCGCGCGGCGGTCGAATCGCCGAGGCGCTCCAGCGTGTCGGCCAGCCTGAGCTGCAGCGCGGCCTGCAGCCGTACGTCCTCCGCACGTCGCGCCCACTCCACCGCCTCCTGGCAGGTACGCAGCGATTCCTCGGGGCGTCCCGCGTACTCCTGGACTCGCGCCAGCTCGCTCAACGCCCGCGCCTGGGCGGCCACATCGCCGTTCTTGCGGTACCCGGCGACCGCGGCACGCCAGCAGCGCAGCGCCTCGCCGTAGCGGCCCGCATAGGTGTGGGCCGCGGCGATACGGCCGTACAGCCGGGCGATGTCCTCGCGCTCGTCGCGCGCCAGCCGCTCGGCGAGCGCCCGGCCGAACCAGTCGGCGGCCCGGTCGTAGTCCCCCAGCTCCTGGTGCGCGCCGCCTACGGATTCCATCGCGCGCCCGGTGGCGTACGGGTCGTTCGCCTGGCGTCCGGCGTCCAGAGCCGCGCGATAGCGGACCAGCGCCTCGCCCGTACGGCCGGTCTGCGCGTCCAGATCGCCGAGGTTCAGCAGCGCGGCGGCCTTCTCGCGGGGCAGCTTGCGGCGCTCGGCGACATCGAGGACCAGGCGGTGGATGTCGTAGAGGTCGGATGCGGCGGCCCGGGTGCCGAAGTGGGCCGCCATCGCCCGCACCAGCTGGGACATCAGGCGCCGGGCCAGGGTGTCCAGCTCCCCGTCCGCGACCGCGAGCCGCGCCGACGCGAGCAGGGCGGGCCTGCGGACGGTCAGCCAGTCGGCGGCGGCGCGCGGGCTGGAAAAGCGCAGGGAGCGCGGCATGCCGAGGAGTTTCTCCCGGGCGAGCGGGCTGTCGGTCTCGGTGATCGCCCGGCACGACTGCAGCAGCCGTACGGTCCGCTCCAGCATGCGGGCGCGCGCGAGCTGGAGTTCGGCGGGGCGGTCGTGGGTCTCGGTCAGCCCCTTGAGCAGGGGGTGCAGACAGCCGGGTACCTGGTAGTGCGGCAGCGGCGCGGCCAGGTTCCGCAGCAGGCCGAGGGAGACGAAGTCGTCCAGGGCGGTGTGGGCGCTGTCCACCGAGCAGCCGGCGAGCGCGGACGCGGTGTGCGGGTCGACCAGGCCGGCCGGGGCGAGGGAGAGCAGGCGCAGTATCCGGGCTGCGGTGCTCGGCAGGGACCCGCAGGCGAGCCGGAAGACCCGGCTGAGCGGCGTGCCCTCGTCACCCTCCGCATGCAGCTGCTTGGCGAAGTCGGCGACGGCCGCCTTCGGGCGGGCGGCGAGCCAGCCGCCGGCCAGCATCAGCGCGGCGGGCTGGGCCCGGCACTCCTCGACGAGCCCCTCGGCGGCCCTCGGGTCGACGGTGATGCGGACCGAGCCGGTGTGCCGGGACAGCAGCTCGACCGCGGACTTGGTGTCGAGGCCGCCCAGGGTGCACGGGCGGACGTCCGCGATCCCGGTCAGCGGGCCGCCGGACACGGCGACGACCAGGCATTCCGCGGTGTCCGGCAGCAGTGCGTCGACCTGCTCCGCGGTGGCGGCGTCGTCGAGCAGGAGCAGGACACGCCGGTCGGCGAGGGCGGTGCGCAGCACCTCGGTCAGGTCGTCGTCGCGGGCGCCGGGCGGGGTCGGCAGTTCCAGGGCGGTGAGCAGTTCGCGGGCGGCGTGCTCGACGGGGACGGGACTGCCGTCCGGCTCGCTCAGACGCGCCCGCAGCACACCGTCCCGGTAGCGGTCCGCCACCTGCCGTACCAGTTCCTCGGCGAGTGCGGTGCGTCCCGATCCTGGCCTGCCCGCGATGAGCAGCACGCGCGCGCGTGGGGCCTTGCGGCCGGAGAGGGTGTCCAGTCCGGCGCGCTCGATGTCGGCGCGCAGCTCCTTCAACTCCCGTGTACGGCCCAGGAATCGAGGATCCGCAGCAGTGTGTGCGGACAGCTGCACTTCACCGGTGTCCACCGCCTGATCCGTCACGGGCCACACTCCCGTCCCACCACACGTGCAAACCCGCCGGGACTCCGGTTCGGGCAGCTTCAGAGCCTAGTTCACGCTCTGCAACGTTCCGTGAGGAGCGCGGCGGACACGTCGCCCGATCGGATCAGCCGATGGTCACACCGGGGTGGCCTCACCGGGTTCAGGCCTCGAAGGGACGCGCCGGCCAGGGCGCGTCCGCGGGACGCAGTGCGTCGAGTCCGTCACCCTGCTGGGCGGCGACCAGTGAAAGGACACCCACGACCAGGCAGTTGTTGTGCAGCTCGCCCGCGAGCACGCCGCGGACCAGCTCGTCGACGGGCACGCGCGCGTACTCCAGATTGATCTCCTCGTCCTCGACCTCGAAGCGCTCACCCTCGGCGTCCGACAGATCCCGGGCCAGGAAGATCCGTACGGCCTCGTCGCAGCCGCCGGGCGTGGTGTAGACGTCGGTCAGCACCCGCCAGTCCTCGGCCTTGACGTGCGCCTCCTCGTACAGCTCGCGCTGGGCGGCGTGCAGCGGGTTCTCGCCGGGGACGTCGAGCAGGCCGGCGGGGATCTCCCACAGCTTCTGCCGCACGGGGTGGCGGTACTGCTTGATCAGCAGGACACGGCCTTCGTCGTCGAGGGCGAGGACGCCCACGGAGCCGGGGTGGACCTGGTAGTCACGGCGGACGACCGAGCCGTCGGGCATGACCACGTCGTCGGTGCGGACGGAGGTCTTGTTGCCCACGAAGGGGGTCTCCGTCGCCCGGATCTCCCACTCCTCGGGAGTGTCCTTGATGGTCATGCCATGTCCTTCCAGACGTACAAGAAAAACCAGACATACAACAAAAACCACGTGCAAGAAAAAAACCGGGGCGCGACCTTGAAGGTACGCACCCCGGCAACCGTACAACTGGTGTGTTACTCGGAATTCTTCCGCGCGCCCTCAGCCCGCTGGCGCTCGACCGAGGCCTTCACCAGCCCGGCGAACAGCGGATGCGGACGTGTCGGACGCGAGCGCAGCTCAGGGTGCGCCTGGGTCGCGACCAGGTAGGGGTGGACGTCACGCGGATACTCGACGTACTCGACGAGCTTGCCGTCCGGCGAGGTGCCCGAGAAGACGATGCCGGCCTTCTTCTCCAGCTCCGCGCGGTAGGCGTTGTTCACCTCGTACCGGTGGCGGTGCCGCTCCTCGACGTACTCCTTGCCGTCGTACACCTCACGCACGAGGGAGCCCTCGGCGAGCTTGGCCGGGTACATGCCGAGCCGCATGGTGCCGCCCATGTCTCCCTCGCCCGCGACGATGTCGAGCTGCTCGGCCATCGTGGAGATGACCGGGTGGGCGGTGGCGGAGTCGAACTCGGTGGAGTTGGCGTCCGAGATGTCGGCGAGGCTGCGCGCGGCCTCGATCACGATGCACTGCAGACCCAGGCAGAGTCCGAGGAGCGGGATCCTGTTCTCACGGGCGTACTTGATCGCGCCGACCTTGCCGAGCACACCGCGGTCGCCGAAGCCGCCCGGGATGCAGATGCCGTCGACGTCGGCGAGCTGCGCCTTGGCGCCGGACGGGGTCTTGCAGTCGTCCGAGGTGACCCACTTGATCTTCACGCGGGCCTTGTTGGCGAAGCCGCCCGCGCGCAGCGCCTCGGTGACCGAGAGATAGGCGTCGGGCAGGTCGATGTACTTGCCGACCAGGGCGAGGGTGATCTCATGGTCGGGGTTGTGGACGCGGTCGAGCAGGTCGTCCCAGGTCGTCCAGTCCACATCGCGGAAGGGCAGGTCCAGCTTGCGGACCACGTAGGCGTCCAGGCCCTCGCCGTGCACGGTCTTGGGGATGTCGTAGATCGACTTGGCGTCGGGGCAGGCGACCACGGCCGACTCGTCGACGTCGCACATCAGCGAGATCTTGCGCTTGATCGCGGTGGGCACCTCGCGGTCGCAGCGCAGCACGATGGCGTCCGGCTGGATACCGATGTTCCGCAGGGCCGCAACCGAGTGCTGGGTCGGCTTCGTCTTCAGCTCTCCCGAGGGGCCGATGTACGGCAGGAGCGAGATATGGACGACGAAGACGTTGTCACGGCCGACCTCGTGCCGGACCTGGCGCACCGTCTCCAGGAACGGCAGCGACTCGATGTCGCCGACCGTACCGCCGACCTCGGTGATCACGACGTCGACCTCGTCGGTGGCCATGCGGCGGATACGGTGCTTGATCTCGTTGGTGATGTGCGGGATGACCTGCACGGTGTCGCCGAGGTATTCGCCGCGCCGCTCCTTGGCGATCACCGTGGAGTAGACCTGCCCCGTGGTGACGTTGGCGGAGCCGTCCAAGTCACGGTCGAGGAAGCGCTCGTAGTGTCCGATGTCCAGATCCGTCTCGGCGCCGTCGTTGGTGACGAAGACCTCACCGTGCTGGAACGGGTTCATCGTGCCCGGGTCGACGTTCAGATACGGGTCGAGCTTCTGCATCACGACGCGCAGGCCCCGGGCCTTGAGCAGCATGCCGAGGCTGGAGGCCGTCAGGCCCTTGCCGAGCGAGGAGGCGACACCCCCGGTGACGAAGATGTGCTTGGTCGTCGTGGCTGTGCTATTTCGAAAAGCAGCGGGCGGCATGGCCAAGAGGGGGCTCCCGTGGTCGCGGTCTGGATTGCGTTCCGGGGTTTTTCTCCCACCGGTCCACGGGCTACCAGGGTATCAGCGCCCTGGGGCGGCGACTTCCGGCCACGCTCCGCACACGGATGGGCACGGACACGTACTGCTTACTTCTTTCTCACCCGTTGCTCACCCGTTCGGCGCACCCGCGTTGCCCGGAGCGGCACACAGATCATCTACGTGCGTCGTATCCTGCTCGGACACTCGCTGCCGAGCCCGGCCGGCAACACGGCACCACCCCAGCCCGTACGCACCGGAACAACAAGAGCTCGTCAGTTCGTTGAGCAACGACTGTCGTTTTGCCTCATGGCATGAGCGACTGCTTTGCTTCACCGCTCAACGACGCATCACAACGATCCCTTAACCGCACCAGCGACAGCCCCCTTGTGGGGTGACGTGGCCGTTCGACTGGAGTTGCACGTGGCCGGGCGCATCGAAGACTACGCACTCATCGGAGACATGCAGACCGCTGCCCTGGTCTGCCGGGACGGCACAGTGGACTGGCTGTGCCTGCCCCGCTTCGACTCGCACGCCATCTTCGCCGGTCTGCTGGGTACCGAGGAACACGGCTTCTGGCGGCTCGGCCCCGCGCACGCGGCCGACGCCGAGCCGCCCACCGCGGCCCGGCGCACCTACCGCGGGGACTCGCTGATCCTGGAGTCGGAGTGGGACACCCCGCGCGGCACGGTCCGGGTGATCGACTTCATGCCCCCGCGTGACGGCGCACCGCAGCTCATCCGGATCGTGGAGGGCGTCTCGGGCCGCGTCCCGATGCGCTCGGCGCTCAGGATGCGGTTCTCCTACGGCCGGATCGTCCCGTGGGTGCACCGGCACGAGGGCCGTACGGTGGCCGTCGCGGGCCCCGACTCCGTGTGGTTCGACACATCCGCCGAGACCTACGGCAAGTCGCTCACGACGTACTCGGACTTCACCGTCGCACCGGGCGACCGGATCGCGTTCACCATCTCCTGGGAGCCCTCGCACAAGGAGCCGCCGCCGCTGCCGGAGCCCGAGCAGTCGCTGGAGGCGACCGAGGAGTTCTGGCGCGAGTGGGTCGAGCAGTGCACGTACCACGGCCCCTACCGTGAGGCGGTGATCCGCTCGCTGATCACGCTCAAGGCGCTCACGTACGGCCCGACCGGCGGTATCGTCGCCGCCCCCACCACCTCCCTGCCGGAGGAGATCGGCGGCGTCCGCAACTGGGACTACCGCTACACCTGGCTCCGCGACGCGGCGATCACGCTCTCCTCGCTGCTGCGCACCGGCTACCGCGAGGAGGCCCGCGCCTGGCGCGAGTGGCTGCTGCGCGCGGTCGCCGGCGACCCCGAGAACCTGCAGATCATGTACGGCATCGCGGGCGAGCGCGAGCTGGGCGAGGCCGAGCTGGACTGGCTGCCCGGCTACGAGAACTCCGCCCCGGTCCGGGTCGGCAACGGCGCCGCGCACCAGCTCCAGCTGGATGTGTACGGCGAGGTCACCGAGGCCCTGCACCTCGCGCACATGACGGGCCTGGCCCGCAACGACTACGCCTCCCTGCTCCAGCTCAAGCTGATCCGCTACCTGGAACGGCACTGGGACGAGCCGGACGAGGGCATCTGGGAGGTGCGCGGTCCGCGCCGCCACTTCGTGCACTCCAAGGTCATGGCCTGGGTCGCGGTCGACCGCACCATCAAGCTGATCGAGTCCGGCGACGCGGACGGCCCGCTGGAGCGGTGGCGCGAGCTGCGCGACGACATCCACCGGGACGTGTGTGAGAAGGGTTACGACAAGGAGCGCAACACCTTCACACAGTCCTACGGCTCGAAGGAACTGGACGCCTCGCTGCTGCTGATCCCGCAGATGGGCTTCCTGCCGCCGGACGACAAGCGCGTCATCGGCACCATCGAGGCGATCCAGCGCGAGCTGTCCACGGCGGACGGCTTCATCCTGCGCTACCCGACGTCCGGCGAGGACGAGGGCGTCGACGGTCTCCCCGGCGACGAGGGCGCCTTCCTCGCCTGCTCGTTCTGGATGGCCGACGACCTGGCGATGATCGGCCGCGTCGACGAGGCCCGCAAGCTCTTCGAGAAGCTGCTGTCCCTGCGCAACGACCTCGGTCTGCTGGCCGAGGAGTGGGACCCGCGCCTCCAGCGCCAGGTCGGCAACTTCCCGCAGGCCTTCAGCCACGTTCCGCTGATCGACACGGCGCTGCGGCTGACGGCGTCCGGGGCGTACGGCGGCTGAGCGCTCCGCTGGATGTGCGGCTCCGCCGCGCGGGCGCGACCAGCCACGACGGTGCCGCAGACGATCGACCGCATGACGCGGCACATCCAGCGGAGCGCTTAGGCTGGGAGCAAGCGATTGCCCCGCACGGAAGGGGGCAAGCCATGGCTTCCCTCTCGAAGGCGGGCGCGGCCCTTGCCGCGCTGCGCGAGGATCTCGCCGGTGATGTGTTCGCCCCGGGGGATCCCGGCTACGACGACGCCCGGGTCGTCTTCAACACCATGATCGACCGACGGCCCGCGGTGATCGCGCAGTGCGTGGACGAGGACGACGTCGTCCGTTCCGTGCGCTTCGCACGCGAGCTGGATCTGAACATCGCGGTGCGCGGCGGCGGGCACAGTGTGGCCGGGATGGCGCTGAACGACGGGGGCCTGGTGGTCGACCTGCGCCATATGCGCGCGGTCACCGTCCACCCCGCGGCCGAGGCGGTACGGGTCGCGGGCGGGGCCACGATGAGCGATCTGGACCGCGCCACCCAGCCCTACGGCCTCGCGACCACCGGCGGCCGGGCCTCGACGACCGGCGTCGGCGGCTTCGTCCTCGGCGGCGGCACCGGCTGGCTGGACCGCTGCTGCGGGCTCGCCGTCGACAATCTGCTCGGGGTGGAGCTGGTCACCGCCGACGGCAGCCGGGTGCACGCGACCGCGCATGACCACCCCGAGCTGTTCTGGGCCCTGCACGGCGGTGGCGGCAACTTCGGCATCGCCACCGCGCTCACCCTGAAGCTGCACGCGTTGCCCGAGTTCGCCGTCGCGCTGCTGCTGTACCGGCCGGAGTTCGCGCCCGCGGCCGTCCGCACCTTCCGCGACGTGATCGAGTCCGGCCCGGACGAGGTGGGCGGCGGCGTCCTGTACTTCACCGGCCCGCCCGAGGAGTTCGTACCGCCGTCTCTGGTCGGCGAGCTGGTGTGCGGCGCGCTGATGACGTACACCGGTTCCGAGCAGGACCTGCGCAAGTACGCCGATCCCTTGCTGGCGCTGGAGCACGAGGCGGAGATCGTCGGCGCGATGCCGTACGCCGAGGTGCAGCGCATGATCGACGATCCGCCCGGGATGCGGCACTACTGGTCGGCGGAGTATCTGACCGGCGCACCGGACGACTACGTGGCCGTCTTCTGCACGGGCGCCCAGGGCATGCCCGTGCCGACCGGCACCCAGTACGTGCTGCTTCCGCAGGGCGGTGCGATCGCCGCCGGGCCGCACGACTATCCGGTGCCCTACCGTGACGCGCCGTGGGCGGTGCACCCGTACGGCATGTGGCAGGACCCGGCGGACGACGAGCGGTGCATCCGGTGGGTCCGCGACGTGCGCGCCGACGCCAGGCCGTGGAGCACCGGTGCCGTCTATCTGAACTTCATCGGCGACGAGGGACCGGAGCGCGTGATCGCGGGTCTGGGCGCCGAGAACCAGCAGCGGCTCCAAGCACTGAAGCGGCACTACGACCCCGACAACGTCTTCCGCTTCAACCACAACATCAGGCCCGCTTGAGGGCCGCCGGCGTGCGCTCCCCGCCCGGGACGCCCGTCTGAACCGGCGGCCTCGGGCGGCAGGGCGCGCAGCAGGGTGCCGGGGTGGAGATGTTGCGGGAGCGTCCGCGCAGGTACCGTCCGCTGCATGGACAGCCGCGGGGACAGCCGTTTCGAGAGCCAGGGCGCCGGGATCACCGTTCAGCGGGCGCTGGAGCTGCCCGGGCTGCGCAGCGGACTCCCCGAAGTGCTCGCGGGCGCCGACCGGCTCCAGCGGACGGTGCGCTGGGTGCATGCGGGCGAGGTCCCGAACATCGCCTCGCTGCTGAAGGGCGGCGAGCTGCTCCTGACGACGGGGTACGGGCTCGGCACCCGTCCGGCCGACCAGCGGGCGTTCGTCCGCACGCTGGCCGACCGCGGCATCGCGGCCCTGGTGGTGGAGCTGGGCCCGCGCTTCGACCGCCTGCCCGCCGCCCTCGTCGAGACGGCCCGCAGCGCCGGGCTCCCCCTGGTCCAGCTGCACCGCGAGGTGCCGTTCGTCGCGGTCACGGAGGAGATCCACACCGAGATCGTCAACGGCCACTACGCGCTGCTGCAGCGGGCGGAGGAGGTGCACCGGCGGTGCACGCAGGCCCTGCTGGGCGGTGGTGGCGTGCCGCAGGTGCTCGGCATCCTGGCCGACTTCAGCGGCAACCCCGTCTTCCTGGAGACGACGGACGGCCGGCTGCTGTACGCCGCCGGTGCCGGGCCCGAGGGCGCGGATCCGCTCCAGGTGTGGGAGGGGCTGCGCGGCCAGCACAAGGACGCCCCGCCGCCGGCCGGGTCGGTGCTCGTGGACGTGCCGGGCGGCGGGCCGGGAGCGGGGTCGGTGCGCGCCCGTCTCGCCCTGCTGCCCGTGCGCGCCCCGCTGGCGCCCGTGCACCGGATCGCCGCCGAGCGGGCCGCCGGCCTCCTGGCCGTGGTGCTGATGCAGGCCCGCCAGGAGGAGGAGCTGGCCGCACGCGGTCGCGGAGACTTCCTCACCGACCTCGCGCAAGGCCGTATCACCGCACAGGACGCGCCGGCGCAGGCGCGTGTGCTGGGCTTCAAGCCGGGTGACAGTCCCCTGCTGCCCGTCGTGATGCGGCTGGGCGAGGCGTTGTCGCCCGGCGGCGGCTGGGCGGTGCTGGCGCGTGCGGTTTCGGAGGAGCTGGCGTCGGTGGGCGTGCCCGTCCTGTTGGGCGTACGACCGGTGGAGGGCCGGGTCCTGGTGCTGCTCGGGCTGCGTTCCGAGTCGGAGCGGGCGCCCGTCGCGGACCGGGTCGCGGCGGCGCTGCGGGCAGGGGTGGAGCGGGCCGGGATGCGGCGGCCGGGGGCGCAGCCGCCCGTCGTGGTCGTCGGGGTGGCGGGCGGCTGGGCGGCGGCGTCGGCGGGCCTCAGGCACGCGGCCGAGACGGCGACGGCGGCGCAGGGCCTGACGGACCGCCCCTGGTACGACGCCCGCCGCCTCGACATCGACCTGCTGCTGTGGCGGCTGCGCGACCATCCGGACCTGGCGGCCTTCGTGGACCGCGCGATCGGCCCGGTCCGCGACCACGACAGCACGTCCAAGCCGCCGCTGCTGCCCACCCTCCAGACGTACCTGGCCCACGCGGGCCGCAAGGCGGAGACGGCCCGCGAGCTGCATCTGAACCGGCAGACCCTCTACAACCGCCTCGCCCGCATCGGCGAGTTGCTCGGCACGGACCTCGACGACCCGCAGACGGTACTGGCGTTGAGCCTGGCGCTGCGCGCCCGTCGGCATGTGCCTTAGATCATGGGTGTCGGCTGCGTCAACTCATCGTAGACACTGAGGACTTGGGCGACCGTCTCGTCCTCGGTCGGCCAGCTGGCGGCCTGCCGTGCGCCCTTCTCCTTCAGCAGCTCCCGGCGTTCGGGGTCCGCGAGCAGCCGCACTACGGCGTCGGCGAGCGCTTCCGCGTCTGCGTACGGCACGAGTTCGGCGGCGTCGCCGACGAGTTCGGGGTTGCCGCCGACGGCTGTGGCGACGAGCGGCACGCGCGCGTGGAGGGCCTCCTGCGCGAGCAGGGAGCGCGACTCCCAACGGCTGGGCAGCAGGGCGAGATCGGCGGCGGCGAGCAGTTCGCCCACGTCGTCGCGGAGCCCGATGAGCCGGACCGGCAGCTCCTCGTCCTCGATCCGCCGCTGGAGGTCGGCCCGCAGCGGGCCCTCCCCGGCGATCACGACGAGCGGCACGGGGTCGAGGCGGCGCCACGCGCGCGCGGCGTCCAGCAACGTGTCGTAGCCCCGATGCCGGTCGAGGGAGCCGACGGCCATCAGCAACGGGCGGCCGGTCGCGCCGAGTTCGGCGTGGGCCTTGGGACGCAGCCGGTCGGGGTCGTCCGGCTCGATCGGCCGGGGCCCGGGCAGGGCCACGGCGGCGAGCCGGGCGTCCCGCGCCCCGGTGCGGCGGGCCAGGTCCACCAGGTCGGAGGACGCCCCGAGCACCACGGACGCGGCCCTCACCACTCGACGCTCCAGCACCCGCAGCAGATGGGCCCGGGCCCCTTCGGCATGCGTGCGGTTGTGCCACGTCACGACGAGCGGAGTACGCCGCCCGCTGAGCGCGAGCACGGCGCGGAAGGAGGCGTGCAGCCCGTGCGCGTGCACCAGGTCGGCGCCGGCGCACGCCGCCCGCAGCGCGGCCACGGAGGTCGGATCGCTGCTGCGCGGCACATGTACATGCTCGGCTCCGGCACCGGTGAAATCGTAGGCGCGGTCGGCCTCGGCGGGGGCGCACACGGTGACCCGCACGCCCCGAGCGACGAGCCCCGAGGCCAGCGAACGCACGTGTGCGCTGCTGCCGGCGTTGCCTCCGCCCAGCACCTGCACGGTGCGCAGCGGCGACTGGCCGGTCGCTGAATGGCTGCTCACGAGGCTCACGCGGCCGGGGCTCCTGGTTCGGCGTCGGGCGGTCACGAAGAAACGTACCGAAGGAACGTACAGAAGGATCGAGCGGAGGGGTGTACCGCCTGGACCCCTACGCATGCGACGTACAACACCAAGGATGCCAGGCCGTACGGACGTTCCGGCAACGCAGAGGTGACACAGCCGCACGACGCGGCCCCGCGCTCACTCACACGAGTGAGCGAGCCGCCTCGCTGACCTGGTCCCCGCAGACCGCGGCGGCCACGACGGCGACGGCGTGCGCCGCGAGCCCCGCCCGGCCGTTGCTCGCGACGACCGCGGCACCGAGCGCCGCGCCCAGCGCGTGCACTCCCGTGTCGCCGAGCATCGCCCGCTCACCGAGATCGTCGGGCAGCACGGCAGCGGCGGCTCCCACGGCGACGGCGGCCAGGTCGGCGCCAGGACCCTTGCGCAGCAGGCCCGGCGCCCCGAGAAGGAGCACCGCCCCCGCGGCTCTTCCGGGGCGTACGTCCACGAGGTTGACGAAGTGCGCCGCTCCGGCGATCACGACCCCCGCGAGCACCTTGTCGACCGGCTTCTCCTTGAGCAGCGCACCGGCGACCAGACCGGCGGCTCCGATCCCGAACAACTTGACGGCGCCGCTGGTGACTTCACCCCGCCGGAGCGCGGACAGATGGGCCCGGAAACCCCGCCGGTGGTCACCGGCGACGTCGTCATACGCCCCGCACGCCCCGGCGGCGGCAACGGCGAGCCCGGCAGCGGGTCGGACGTGTGCGGTGCCGAGCGTCGCCGCCACTGCCGCCGCCGGCCCGGCGTACAACTCGACGGTCCGCCCGGCGTAGTTCGTGCGATGCCAGCCCTTGCCCGGGGCCTTGGCGCGGAGGGCGGCGGCAGTGGCGCGGGTGAGAAGGGCGGACAGGCCGAGTCGGGTGGTGATCATCCGTACAGCCTAGGTCCACCGCTCCACGTCCTCCCCCAACGCGGCGGAGCCGCACATCGATACAGCGCCGGGGAAGCGCTCAGACGTCCGCCCGAGCCGTCGCCAGCAGTTCCTCCGCATGCGCCCTGGCCGTCTCCGAGTCCTCCTGGCCGGCCAGCATCCGGGACAACTCCCGGATCCGTTCCTCCCCTTCGAGGACCTTCACACCGGACCGGGTTACGGACCCGTCGTTGGTCTTCTCGACGAGCAGCTGCCGGTCGGCGAACGCGGCGACCTGCGGCAGGTGCGTCACGACGACCACCTGCGCGGTCCTGGCGAGCCGCGCCAGCCGCCGCCCGATCTCCACGGCCGCCTTGCCGCCGACGCCCGCGTCGACCTCGTCGAAGAGATACGTCGGCACCGGATCGGTCCCCGCGAACACGACCTCCACGGCCAGCATCACGCGCGACAGCTCACCACCGGAGGCGCCCTTGGCGATGGGCCGGGGCGGCGCTCCCGGATGCGGGGCGAGCAGCAGCTCGACCTCGTCGGCGCCCGCCGGCCCGTACGCGACCGTACGACCGCCGACCTCGACGCCCTCGGGGTCCTCGGTCTGCCGGATGTCGAACGACACGCGCGCGTGCGGCATGGCCAGCGACGCCAGCTCGGCGGTCACCGCGGCGGCGAACCGCTCGGCGGCCGCCGTCCGCGCATCCGTCAAGGCCTGTGCCAGTCCGCCCAGTTCGGCCCGCAGCGCATCCCGCTCGGCGATCAGCTCGTCGAGCCGCTCGTCGTCGCCGTCCAGCTCGGTGAGCCGCGCGGCCCCCTGCTCGGCCCAGGCGAGCACGGAGGCGACATCCTCGCCGTACTTCCGGGTCAGGGCGCTCAGAGCGGCCCGCCGTTCCTCCACGGCGGCCAGCCGCAGCGGATCCGCGTCCAGATCGTCGGCGTACCCGGCCAGTTCCCCGGCCACATCCCCCAGCAGGATCCCGATCTCCCCGATCCGGTCCGCGAGCGCGGCCAGCGCCGGATCGTGCGACCGGACCGCGTCCAACGCCCGCTGGGCGCCCGCGACGAGCGTCGCCGCGTCGACCCCCTCCGGATCCTCCGGATTGCCGGCGAGGGCGGCGTGCCCGGCCGTCGCGGCGGACGCGAGCGCCTCCGCGTGCCCCAGCCGCTCGGCCTCCTCCGCCAGTTCGACATCCTCACCGGCACGCGGCTCGACACCGGCGATCTCCGCGAGCCCGTACCGCAGCATGTCGGCTTCCTGAGCCCGCTCACGCGCCCGCGTGGTGATCTCGTCCAGCTCCGCGGAAACGGCCCGCAGCCGCCGATACGCCTCCCCGTACTCGGTCAGCGGCCCGGCGACGGCCTCCCCCGCATACCGGTCGAGCGCCTGCCGCTGCCGGGACAGCTTCAGCAGCCCCTGCTGATCGGTCTGCCCGTGCACGGCCACCAGCTCATCGGCCAGCTCCGCCAGCACCCCGACCGGCACACTCCGTCCACCGAGATGCGCCCGCGACCGCCCTTCGGCGGAAACGGTACGGCTGATCAGCAGCGCCCCGTCATCGAGTTCCGCCCCGGCCTCTTCGGCGCGTACGGCGGCGGAGGCACCCGCGGGCACGCCGATCCGCCCCTCCACGACCGCCTTCCCGGACCCGATCCGCACGAGCGCCGGGTCGGCCCGCCCGCCCAGCAGCAGCCCGAGACTGGTGACGACCATGGTCTTACCGGCACCGGTCTCACCGGTGACAGCGGTGAACCCCGGCGACAACTCGACGACCGCGTCGTCGATGACTCCGAGCGACCGTATCCGCATCTCCTCCAACACGGACACGACCTTACGAGGTCGGAGAGCGGAAGCGCGAGGCACCCTGTCACCCAGGGGAGTGGACCGATGGCCGTATCTCAGTGAGGCGCCCCCCGCCACCCGGAAACCGGCAACGCGAACTTGGCCACCAGCCGATCCGTGAACGACGCATGGTGCAACCGAGCCAGCCGCACCGGCACCGCCCCCCGCCGGACCTCGACCCGGGCCCCCGCGGGCAGCTCCACCGTCCGCCGCCCGTCACACCACAGCACACCCGGCGGGATGTGCGGCAGCATCTCCACCGCCAGCACAGAATCCGGCGAGGTGACCAACGGCTTGGCAAACAGCGCATGCGCGCTGATCGGCACCATCAACAGCGCCTCGACCTCGGGCCACACCACAGGTCCACCCGCGGAAAACGCGTACGCGGTGGATCCGGTCGGCGTCGACAGCACGATGCCGTCGCAGCCGAACCCCGTCACCGGCCGCCCGTCGATCTCCAGCACGACCTCAAGCAGCTTCTCGGCGCCGGCCTTCTGCACAGCCGCCTCGTTCAGCGCCCAGTCCGTATGCACGATGTTGCCGTTGCTGTGCACGACGACATCGACGGTCATCCGCTCCTCGACCTCGTACGCCTTCGTCACCACCCGGTCGACGACCTTGTCGAGATCGTCCCGCTCGGCCTCGGCGAGGAACCCGACCCGCCCGAGATTGACGCCGAGCATCGGCACCCCGGACGCCCGCGCGAACTCGGCGCCGCGCAGCAACGTCCCGTCGCCGCCCAGCACGATCAGCAGCTCACACCCGTCGAGGCACTGCGGGGTCGCCTCCTTGACCAGCTCCACCTCCTCGGGCAAGGGCAGGTCACGCGCCTCGTACTCCAGGACGCGCACGCCGATACCCTCCCGCAGCAACCCCTTGACCACGAGTTCGGCGCTGCGGATCGCCGCAGGCCGGCCGGTGTGGGCGAGCAGGAAAACAGTACGAGCTCGGTTCTGTGTCAACGCGGCCCCTCCGCCACTGCACGGTCAACGTCGGCCGGGTCCAGTTCGGCTGCGCCGGCCCGCAGCCACAGAAAGTACTCGACATTCCCGGAGGGCCCGGGCAGCGGACTGGCGGTGACGCCGTTCACGCCGAGCCCGAGATCCCAGGCCCGCCGGGCGACACCCCGTACGGCCTCGGCCCTCAGCTCCGGACTGCGCACCACACCCCCGCTCCCCAGCCGCTCCTTGCCCACTTCGAACTGCGGCTTGACCATCATCACCAGATCGGCGTCCGGTCGCACGCACCGCACCAGGGCGGGCAGCACCAGTCCGAGCGGGATGAAGGACAGATCCCCCACGACAAGATCCACGGGCTCCCCATCGATCGCCTCAAGCGTCAACTCGCGTACGTTCGTACGGTCCTTGACGGTGACGCGTTCATCGCTCTGCAGAGTCCACGCGAGTTGTCCGTATCCGACGTCCACGGCGACGACATGAGCGGCCCCGGCCCGCAGCAGGACGTCCGTGAAGCCACCCGTGGACGCGCCGGCGTCGAGCGCCCGCCGCCCCTCGACGACGAGTCCCCGCTCCATGAAGACCTTCAGCGCGCCGGCGAGCTTGTGGCCGCCCCGGGACACGTACTCCGGGTCGCTGTCGTCCGTCTGGACCACGATCGCCGCCGCGGTCTCCACCTGCGTGGCCGGCTTGGTCGCGACGGTCTTGCCGACGGTCACGCGCCCTGCGGCGATCAGCTGGCTGGCGTGCTCACGCGAGCGCGCGAGCTTCCGGCGGACCAGCTCCGCATCGAGACGACGGCGTGCGACTCCTGCCACGGTGGGTTCAGCTCCTAATTGCCGTACGAGGTATTAAAAGGTGCGACCCGAAGGGTCTCGTTGAGGGGCGGCGGTCGGGTGACGGGTGGGAGCCGGAGGTGCCGGGCGGGCGTCGAGCGCGGTGAGCGCGTCACGCAACCCCCTGTGTACATCCTCGTACACCTCCATGTGTCCGTCCGTGGCGAGGTGGTCGGCGTCGCCCAGCCGCTCCAGCTGGGCGTCGACGTCGGCGTTGCCGGTGGGGGTGCGGGGGACGTTCAGCGGGACGGGGGCGGCAGGGCCGTACTCGGGTTCGACCGCCGCCGTCTCCTCCTCCGGGATCTCGGTCCCCGGCAGTGAGTCGCTCATGCCCAGACGCTACCCCGAACCGCTGAGGTACCGTCGGTCGCGATGACCACGATCGCGGAGTGCCGCGCCGCACTCGAAAAGCTCTCGGACAACATGCAGCACGCCGAGGGGAACGCCCGCACGGCCGCAGCCCTGGAACGCTCGGTGAGCTGCCACATCACCGACCTGGACGTGACGTTCGCGGGACGCATGACGGGCAGCCGGATCGAGGTCGAGGAGACGCTCCAGGGTCCACCTCGGGAGAAGGCTCAGATCAGACTCGCCATGACCGGCGACGACCTGTCGGCACTGGTCGACGGCGAGCTGAACTTCGCGAAGGCCTGGGGCTCGGGCCGGGTGAAACTGCACGCGAGCCTGCGCGACCTGCTCGTCCTCAGGAAGCTTCTGTAGCGGCTACCGCCTTCGACTCGGCGCGCGCCTTCCGGGCGGCCGGCACCACCAGCGGCGTCCCCGTCTCCGGGTCGTCGATGACCTGGCAGCGCAGCCCGAAGACCTCCTCGACCAGTTCGGCGGTGACGATGTCGTTCGGCGTGCCCTCAGCGATGATCGCCCCGCTTTTCAGGGCGATGAGGTGGGTGGCGTACCGGGCGGCATGGTTGAGGTCGTGGAGGACGGCGACCAGCGTGCGCCCCTGCTCCTCATGCAGCTCCGCGCACAGATCGAGCACGTCGATCTGGTGCTGGATGTCCAGATACGTCGTCGGCTCGTCCAGCAGCAGCAACGGCGTCTGCTGCGCCAGCGCCATCGCGATCCACACGCGCTGCCGCTGACCGCCGGACAGTTCGTCGACATAGCGATCGCCCAGCTCGGCGACCCCGGTCTGCTCCATCGACTCCTGTACGACCCGCTCGTCCTCGGTCGACCACTGGCGCAGGATCCCCTGGTGCGGGTACCGGCCGCGCCCCACCAGGTCGGCGACCGTGATCCCGTCGGGTGCGATCGACGACTGCGGGAGCAGGCCCAGCGTCCGCGCGACCTTCTTCGCGGGCATCGACTGGATGACCTGCCCGTCGAGCAGCACCCGGCCCTGGCTGGGCTTCAGCATCCGTGACAGCGCCCGCAGCAGCGTGGACTTGCCGCACGCGTTCGGGCCGACGATCACCGTGAAGGAGTTGTCGGGTATCTCCACCGACAGCTGCTCGGCGATGACGCGCTGGTCATAGGCGAGGGTGACATCCTCGGCGGACAGGCGGTTCACGGTGCTCCTCTTGGTGTTCTCGTTCGCAGCGCCGCTCGGCGCCGGCCGCTTCTCGCTCGCGGTGCTCATATCCGCCCCGCCTTGCGCTCGGTGATCAGCAGCCAGAGCAGATAGACGCCGCCGAGCACGCCGGTGACCACACCCACGGGCAGCTGGTCGGCGCCGAACGCCCGCTGTGAGACCCAGTCGGCGGTCACGAGCAGCGCGGCGCCCATGCACAGGGACGGCAGCAGGTTCGGCCCGGGCGAGCGGGTCAGACGCCGGGCGAGCTGGGGGGCGGTGAGCGCGACGAAGCTGACGGGACCGGCCGCGGCGGTCGCGGACGCGGTGAGCAGTACGGCGGCCACCATCAGCAGCATCCGCACGCGCTCGACCCGGACCCCGAGGGCGTTCGACACGTCGTCGCCCATCTCCATCATCCGCAGGCCACGCGCATGGGCGAGAACCAGCGGTACGAGCACGGCGCACAGCCAGAGCAGTGGCCAGACCTGGTCCCAGTCACGGCCGTTGAGGGACCCGGTCATCCAGACGA
This sequence comes from Streptomyces blattellae, assembly GCF_009709555.1. GTDB lineage: Bacteria > Actinomycetota > Actinomycetes > Streptomycetales > Streptomycetaceae > Streptomyces > Streptomyces blattellae. The sequence continues at coordinate 160,473 of NZ_WJBG01000120.1, forward strand.
CCGCACGGGCCGCGTCGACCAGGTCGGCCTTGGTGAGCAGATAGCCGTTGATCGCGGCGACGATCGCGGACACACCGATACCGACCAGCACCAGCCGATACCCGTGCACGCCCCGCTTCCAGGCGAGCAGATAGATGGCCATTCCGGTCACCAGACCGCCCACCAGCGCACCGACGGTGACCTGGGCCGCGCTCCCCGACATCAGCACGATCACGATGAGCGCACCGGCCGTCGCGCCCTGCCCCAGACCGAGTACGTCCGGACTGCCGAGCGGATTGCGGGAGATGGCCTGGAACAGCGCACCGCCCAGCCCCAGCGAGGCACCCACCAGGAGCCCGACCAGAACCCGCGGCAGCCGCAGATCGTTGATGATGAACTCCTGCCCCGCATCCCCGTCGCCCACCAGCGTCTTGAGCACGTCCCCGACCGAGATGGGGAAGTCGCCGGTGCCGATCAGCACGACGCTCGCCGCGAGTGCGGCGAGCAGCAGCAGGACCACGACGGTGAAGGCACGCACGTCCAGCCGGACGGAGAGCCCGCCGGGCGTCCTGATGGCCCGGTTGGTCGTCTTCACAGCCGTCTTCACAGTCGCCTTCACAGCTGTGCCGTCCTCCGCCGTCGTACCAGAAAGATGAAGACCGGCCCGCCGATGATCGCGGTCACGATGCCGACCTGAAGCTCCGCGGGCCGGACCACCATCCTGCCGATCACATCGGCGCCGAGCAGCAGCACCGGCGACAGGACGGCCGCGTACGGCAGGATCCAGCGCAGATCGGGACCGGTGAAGGACCGTACGACGTGCGGCACCATCAGCCCGACGAAGACGATCGGCCCGCAGGCGGCGGTCGCGGCCCCGCAGAGCACGGTGGCGGCGAGCATGGACAGAGCCCTTGTGCGGTTCAGGTTGGCGCCGAGGGCCTTGGCGGTGTCGTCGCCCATGGCCATGGCGTTGAGCGGCCGGGCGAGCACGAGGGCGAGCACCATGCCGACGGCGAGGAAGGGCAGCACCTGGAGGATGGTGTCGTTGGTCGCCGAGCCCAGCGAACCGACGGTCCAGAAGCGCATCTTGGCCAGCGCCGCCTGATCCATGATCATCACGGCTTGGAGATAGCCGTAGAGCGCGGCACTGATCGCGGTGCCGGCGAGCGCGAGCCGCACCGGCGTGGCACCCCGGCTGCCGCCGAGGAACCAGACCAGCGCCCCGACCGCGGCCGCGCCGAAGAAGGCGAACCACACATAGCCGGTCAGGCTGGTGACGCCGAAGTAGGTCGTGGCGGTGACGACGGCGGCCGAGGCGCCCGCGTTGATGCCGAGCAGCCCGGGGTCGGCCAGCGGATTGCGGGTGAGCGCCTGGAGAACGGCGCCCGCCAGGCCCAGCGCGGCACCGGCGAGCAGTCCCAGCACGGTCCGTGAGAGCCGTTCCGCGACGACGACATCGCCGTATGTCCCCGAGTCCTCGAACAATCCGTGCCACACCTGGTCCACGGACAGCTCTTTCGCGCCGATCGCGATGCTCGCCAGCGCGACGAGCAACAGGATCGCCACGGAGACAAGCAGCCCAAAGGCACGTATCGCCCGGCGTTTCGGGGGCGCGGGGGTGGTCTCCGCGCGCTTTTCGGGAGGACTGTCGACCAACACGCAGTTAGGTTAGCCTACCCTCCTATTCAGCCACGATCCCGCTCCGTTCTCGTACGCGGATACCCTGCCGGTGAGTGACCGCGCCGGCTCACAATCCCAGCCGTGCCAGCGCCTTCCCCCCGTCCAGCTCGCACAAACCGTCCCCGGCCGACGTCCAGGCCGCCGCACACAGCGCCCGCAGCCCGTCCAACGCCTCGCCCTCACCGTCGAGTTCCAGCCTCTCGGCGCCGGCCCTCGCCCTCCAGCCACCGCACCGAAACCCGTCGCCCTCCGCCATGACCTCCGGCTGCCCGGTGAGCATGCCGCGCAGATCGGCGTCGACATACGTCGGCCGGTGCTGCGGCGGTGCGGCGAGCAGCTGCGGTCCGTCGGTCACGCCGGTCAGGACGAGCAGCGAGTCGACCCCTCCGTTGAACGCGCCCTCGATGTCCGTGTCCAGGCGGTCCCCCACCACCAGCGGCCGCTCGGCCCCGGTCCGCAGGATCGTCTCCCGGTGCATCGGAGGCAGCGGCTTGCCCGCCACCTGCGGCTCGGCACCCGTCGCGATCCGGACCACCTGCACCGCCGCGCCGTTTCCCGGCGCGATCCCGCGGGCGCTGGGAATCGTCAGGTCGGTGTTGGACGCGAACCACGGCACCCCGCGCGCGATGGCGTAGCAGGCCTCCGCGAAGCGGCCCCACGGCAGTTCGGGCCCGCCGAACCCCTGCACGACCGCCGCCGGGTCGTCGTCCGCCGACTCCACCGGCTCCAGCCCGCGCTCACGCAACGCGACCCGCAGCCCCTCCCCGCCGATCACCAGCACCCGGGAACCCCGCGGCACCTGGTCGGCGATCAGCCGGGCCACCGCCTGCGCCGAGGTGATGACATCGGACGCCGCCGTCGGTATCCCCAGCGCGGTCAGATGCGCGGACACGACGTCAGGGGTGCGCAAAGCGTTGTTCGTGACGTACGCCAGATGCATGCCTCCCGTGCGCGCGGTGGCAAGCGACTCGACGGCGTACGCGATCGCGTTCCCACCCGCGTACACCACTCCGTCCAGGTCGAGCAGCGCCGTGTCGTACGCCTCGCTCAGGGCCTGGCCACTGCCCTCCGGCCTCGTCCTGACGCTCTGGCTCATTCCGCATCGCTCCTCGTTCGACGGCTGTCCCCCCGATCATCGCGCATGCCACTGACACCCGTACGATGCCGGGATGAACTCAGCAGGTCACTCGGAAGCAACGGCGCCCCGAGGCCTCGAACTCACCCCGTTCCGAGGGCTCCGCTACGACCCCGACCGGGTCGGCAGTCTGGCCGCCGTGACCTCACCGCCGTACGACGTCGTGGTCCGCCCCGACGGCGTGCACTACCTTGAGTCGGCCGACCCGCACAACATCGTCCGCCTGATCCTCCCCCAGGCACCCACCCCCGGCGCCCGCAACGAGCAGGCGGCCAGGACCCTGCGGCGCTGGCTCTCCGAAGGGGTCCTGGCGGCCGACCCGCGGCCCGGCCTGTACATCTACGAACAGCGCGACGGCGACGGCATGCTGCAACGCGGCGTGATCGGCGCCCTGCGCGTGTCGGACCCCGCGGACGGCCTGGTCCTGCCGCACGAGGACGTCATGCCGCACATCGTGGCCGACCGCGCCGACCTCATGCGTGCCACCTCCGCGAACCTTGAGCCCCTGCTCCTGACGTACCGCGGCAGCGGCTCGCCGACCGACACCACCGCGATCATCGAGCGTACGGCGGAGCAGCCCCCACTCCTCTCCACCACCACCGAGGACGGCTTCAGCCACCGCCTGTGGTCGATCACCGACCCCGGCGAGCAGGCCCTCATCCAGGCCGACCTCGCCCAGTACCAGGCCCTGATCGCCGACGGCCACCACCGCTGGGCGACGTACCGGCGGCTCCGCGCGGAGCACCCCTCCCCCAGCCCCTGGGACCACGGTCTCGTCCTCCTCGTGGACACGGCCCGCTACCCGCTCCGCGTCCGCGCCATCCACCGCCTCCTGCACGGCCTGCCGGTCGCGGAAGCACTCAAACCCCTCGACGACCTCTTCCGCGTACGCCGCCTGGAAGTCCCCCTCCACGAGGCCCTGGAAGCCCTCGCCGACGCGGCCCGCACCGGCAACGCCTTCCTGCTGGCCGGCGACGGCACATTCCACCTCGTCGACGAACCGGACCCCGGCCTCCTGGCCCGCACCGTCCCGACGGACCGCCCCGCGGCCTGGCGCACCCTGGACGCAACCGTCCTGCACACCACACTCCTCGACCACGTCTGGCACATCCCCGAGGACTCCCCCGCCCACATCGCCTACATCCACGACACGGCGGCCACGGTCGGCAAGGCGGAACGCGACGGCGGTACGGCCGTCCTGATGCACCCCGTCCACGAGGAGGTCGTACGCGACCTGGCCCGTCAGGGCGTCACGATGCCCCGCAAGTCGACGTCGTTCGGCCCGAAACCGGCGTCGGGCCTGGTGCTGCGCGCGTTGGACCTCTGAATCGGGTAGGAGGGCCGGGTCGCCCGGCCCTCCTCCCACACCACCGGACATGCGGGTCACGCATCCGGCGGTTCACCAAGCTGATCTCAACCGTTGCCAGGTCGGCTTGAGCGTCTTCAGGCCGAGGTCGTCCCAGTAGGAGTTGGGCAGTGCCCGCGCGAGGACGGGGGAGCCCGCGATCCGCCAGTAGCCCTTGCTGCTGTTCCCCCACTCACGGGAGAACTGCTCGTTGAACCCGAGCTTGCGCAGCATGGCCCGGCGGGCCCGGGGGATCTTCCATTCCTTCCAACGGATCTGCCGCATCCTGCGGTGCAGCCACTTGTCCAGCTCGCGGAACAGATGCGCACCGTCCGCGAGCCGGAAGTAGCCCATCCAGCCAACGATGAAGCGGTTGATCTTCGCGATACGTTCGTTCATCGCGATGCTCCACCGGCGCGAGGTCAGCTCCCGCAGCCGCATCTTCAGACGGACGACCGCCTTCGGATCGACGCGGATCCCAACCTTCCCACGCCGGGCAAAATAGAAGCCGAACCCCAGCATCGTCATGACAGAAGCTGGGACCACCTTCGACTTGTCCCGGTTGACCTTCAGTTTCAACCGCTGCTCGACCACGGCCGTGACCGAGGCGAGCACCCGGCAAGCGGCTCGCTTGCTCCGCACGAAGACACGAACGTCGTCTGCGTAACGCACGAACCGGTGACCGCGCTTGAACAACTCCCGGTCCAGGTCGTCGAGCATGATGTTCGACAAGACCGGCGACAGCGGGGAACCCTGGGGGGTCCCCTCCGCGCTCGGCATCCTGATGCCGCCCACCATGATCCCGGCGTCCAGATACCTGCGGATCAGCTTCAAGACCCTGCGGTCATCGACCTTGCGCGCCACCCGCGCCATCAGGACGTCATGCTGAACCCGGTCGAAGAACCGGTCCAGATCAAGGTCCACGACCCAGCGGTGTCCGTCCTCGATGGCCCGCCGCGCGACACGGACCGCCTGATGGGCGGACCGGCCGGGACGGAACCCGAAGGACGACCCCGAAAACTGCGGGTCGAAGATGGGCACGAGCACTTGCGCGATGGCCTGCTGGATCAAGCGGTCCAGCACCCGCGGCACCCCCAGCATCCGCTCACCGCCGCCAGGCTTGGGGATGATCACCTGACGGACCGGCGCCGGCCGGTAGATGCCCGCGTCGAGTTCGGCCCTCACTTCGGGCCAGTGCACCGCGATCCACGGCCTCAGCTCAGCCGTGGTCATGCCGTCCACCCCGGGAGCACCCCGGTTGACTTCAACGCGGTTGAGCGCCGCGAGCAGGTTCTCCTTCGAGAGCATCAACTCCCACAGCGAAGACTCCCGCTCCCGGTGAACGCCCTCCGTGGAGTGCGCCGACCGGCCACTACGCTCCGCCAGGACACTTCCGGAATGCACCGGTCCCTTCCCGGTCGGCACCGCCGAAGCGGACTTACTGCGGTCCACGTGACCAGCACGAGCAACCACCACATCACCCGTTCCACTCGATGTTCGGCCCTTCCCAGCCCGCCACGCACCGGCAGCCATCCCGGCTGGTACTACGACCTCTGCTGACTTCTGCCCGGTCAGCCCGCGCCTCCCGGCACGGACCGTCGGCGCGGCGACAACTTCAGCACAACCGACACCCGGACAGATCTCCCCAGGTAAGAACGATCACTGTCCCTGGATCCCCGCCGCGTTTACGCACTGGCCCTCTTGGCAGTGACGGGCATCGCCTTCTCGTGCAGGCTCACCCGACCAGTACGCCTCATACGCGATTCGCGTTCCTCGGTACCCAGGTCTCGCCTCGGGCTTCCTCCAGACCCCACCTCACGATGACGCCCTTGCCTCCGGCTCGGGGTTAGCACCACCTCTTCCCCCAGGGGACTTCCACCCCCAAGCAATCGCCCATGCTGGGCACACACG
>NZ_WJBG01000121.1 GCF_009709555.1 Streptomyces blattellae
CTAGGAGCGTGTCTCAGTAACGGGCAACTGGCCGGGAGGTCGTGATCGGCGGGATCGGTCGCGGTGGTCCGGTCAGCGCCTGTGGGGCCGACGGGCGGGTCGGTCGGGCCGGGATTTCGGCCCGCGGTGGCCGGGGCGGCCCGGTTGGTCAGTCGGCCGCGGCGGCGAGGCCGGTCGGTCCGGCGTGGCGGAAGATCTTGCGGAGGTTGTGGCAGGCGGCAAGCAGTCGCCACTCGCCGCGGGCGCCGTCTTCGCCGCGCAGGAGGAGCCGGCGGCCGTTGTGGCAGGTCATGATCTGTCCGAAGACGGGTTCGACGATGGCCTTGCGGCGGGCGTAGGCGGCCCGGCCGGGCTTGGTCCGCAGCTTGCGGGCCATGCGCTCCTTCAGCGTGGCGTCCTTGGGGATGCGTCCGCGTGGAGCGGGCGGAACCTGCTCGTCGTGGGCCAGTCGGCCGGTGGCCATGAACGTGTCGGTGCCGCAGGCCAGTTGGCGGTCCTTGGCGGCTTCGAGGTTGGCTTCCGAGCAGTATCCGGCGTCGACCAGCGCCTGCTTGGGGTGGGCGCCGGTGTTCGCCGCGGACTGGTCAAGCATCAGGGTGTAGTTCAGCGCGTCCGAGGGGTTGCACGTCACGTCGGCGGCGGTGATGACCTGGTGTTCCTCGTCGACTACGGCCTGCGCGTTGTAGGCCTGGATGTAGGCGCCGTCGCTGTTCTTCATGATCCGCGAGTCGGGATCGGTGAAGTTGGCCTGCGCCTTGGGCTTGGGCCGGGCCCTGGCGGCGGTCGCCTCGCCGGCGTCGGTGACGGCCTGCTCATCACTGGTGCCGGCGCGCTGCTGACGGCGGCGTTCCTTGTCCTCGGCATGCTTGCGGGCCTTGTCGGCGGCCTCGGCCTCGATCTGCGCGCGGGCGGCCTGCAGCTTCGCCAGGCGCTTTTCACGCCGGTCCAGTTCGGCGGGCAGGTCCACCTCCTTGCCGTCCACGCCGAAGACCTGGTCCTCGGCTTCGTCGGCGGCCTCCGCGTCGGCCAGCAGTGCCTGGGCCTTCGCTTCCAGCTGGGCGATCTCGGCCTCGATCCGCTCTTCCTTGTCGACCAGGCGGCCGTAGCTCATCGCCTTGTGCTTGGAGGCACTGGCCTCCAGCTTGGTGCCGTCCAGCGCGACGCGGCCCATCTTGACCAGGCCGAGTCGCATGGCCAGGTGCAGCGACTGGGTGAACAGACCGGCCAGTGCGTCCAGGTGGCGGCGGCGGAACCGGGCGATCGAGCGGAAGTCGGGGGCCTGGCCGGCGGCCAGGAACCGGAACGCGACGTCGTCGGCCATGCGGCGCTCGATCGCCCGGGAGGAGCGCACCCCGGTGGTGTAGCCGTAGATCAGCAGCCGCACCATCAGCCGGGGGTCGTAGGGCGGGTAGCCGCGCTTTTCGGTGTAGTCCGCCAGGACCGGTCCGAGGTCGAGCACCTCGTCGACCAGGTCGGCGACGAACCGGGCCGGGTGGTCCTCGGGCAGCCAGTCATCCAGCGACGGCGGCAGCAGCAGGACCTGATGCGGGTCGAACGCCCGGAACGTCTTGTCCACCGCCACCGCAGGACCCATCGGCCGCTTCTTCTCGACCGGCTCGACCTCGAACAGCCCATCCCCACCATGCATACCGTGATCATCCCGCACCAATGATCACGAACCATAGGCGGGTTGCCCGTTACTGAGACACGCTCCTAGCCGCTTTGCGACAAGTGCTGACAGGGCGTTCGGTACTGGCGACAAGTTCCAGCGCATGGTGAGCGCACTACAGAACACGGCCTTATTGGAGGGGTTCCCGGAGTACGTGAGGCAGGAGGTACGAGCCGCAGAGATCAGACTCTTTGAACTCGGGATCGTTCCGGGCTTGCTCCAGACTCCGGAGTACGCGGCAGCAATCGCCACGGGTGCCGTGCGACGGGGCGCAATCACGGAGCAACAGGCAGAGGAACGGCTAACTCTTCTCGCCGAGCGGCAAGCTTCGCTAGAACGGACACCCCCGCCGTTCGTCTACGCGGTGCTGGACGAAAGCTGTATCCGGCGACCGGTCGGCGGGCCGGGGGTCATGGCTGCCCAGTTGGACAAGCTCGTAGCGTTCGCCGAGCTGCCGAACACCGTGCTCCAAGTCGCCCCGTACGAACTCGGCGAGCGACGACCCTTTGACCTACCCGTCAGGCTGGTCACGCTTGCCGACCGTTCGATGATCGCGTACGCAGAGTCCGCGATGCAGGGTCACCTAGACCGGAATACCGGGCTCGTACTGCCCATGCTGACGGCCTACCATCAGCTACAGGCCGAAGCGATGCCCCAAGCGGCTTCCGTGGCCATGATCGAACAGCTTCGAAAGGGCACCCCGTGACGACCGAAGACCCGCAGTGGTTCACGTCCTCCTACAGCAGCAACGGCGGCGACTGCATCGAGGTCGCCGCAAACCTCATCGCTACGCGCGGTGTGGTTCCCGTCCGTGATTCCAAGAACCCGACTGGTCCCGTGCTGGCGCTCCGTGCCGACTCGTTCGCTTCCTTCGTGGCGAGCGTCAAGGGTGAAGAGTTCAACAACGTCTGACGAGTCGAGCCGACCTGTACACGTTCACGACAGCCCCACCGTGCCCGGCATGGTGGGGCTTTGCTGTGCCCACTAGACGACGAAAGCCCCGCCACACTCCCCGAGTTGGGAGGTATGGCGGGGCTTTGATCACGCTGCCCGGAGTCGAGGCGCGCGGCGTGCCGAGTCTCGAACCGCAGATCCTTGGGCGGGTCCGGGAGGGCGTACGCGCCGTCTTCCGTGGCTCCGTAGACGAACGTCCGGGCGCGTATACGGCGAGCAGTACAGCCGGACGGTGCTGCCCGTAGGCGCACGCGGTCAAGACGGGTTGCCCCCTCACGGCACGGTTGACCTGCGCGTTTCCTCCTGCCAGTACCGGGGGGTTGCGCAAGAGGGTTAGCAACGGGCAACTCCGGCAGGCCGAGCCAGGGGGCGATGCTGTCGTTTGCGTCGGACATCCACGTGGTGGCCCACACCAGCGTGCCGGGGAGGGCGAGCAGCCGGGGCCCGAGTGCGGGATTGATCCTGGTGATGAGCGGGTTGTCGGTTGCGCGTGGCCTTCGCGCGGTCTCATAGGTCGGGTAGCCGTCGGGAAGCTGTTCGCGTGTCGCCCCGAAGGGAATGAGGGGGCCATCGACATCGAGGAACAGCAGGGGCAGCGTGGAGCCGATCACGGCTGCACCATAGCGGCGTTCAGGCTGTCGTGGCAGATGCCTTGTGCGCTCCGCCGCGCCGACCGCGACGCTCTTGGCGCCGTCACCGACCGACCGACAGCGGTTGCTGGACAGCATTCGCCGGGGCGCGCTAGAGAACGGGAATGCGAAGTGGTGGGGATACGAGTGCGCCCAGGTGGTGGGCCGCATACATCCGGTGCTCGGGTTGCGGGTTGCTGGGGCCGAATTCCATGCACTATCCGGGCTTCGGTGGCCGCGTGGAGACCGAACCGGACTGGGAACGTGTAGAGAGCCGCTTTTTACGTTGCGGCGGCTGCCAACTCGGCCAGGTGTTCACCGCGGCGCTGCGGGAGCCGGCCGATGCCCGCTCCACCTGCCCGTCATGTGCCGCCCTGACGCCGCATCCGGCTGCGGCGGACCTGGCTCGCTGCCTGACCTGCGGTCTGCTGTATCGGCTGGGGCCGGTACCGTCGAAGGTAAGCGTGCGGCGTGGCCTGGCGCGGGTGGCTTTCGACGGATGGACGGTGACGCTCACCCGGCTGTGGTGTCCGTTCCCCTTCTGGCGTCACCGGCGAGTCACCCTGGACCGGGTCGTCCATGCCGAGTACCAGGCGTCGTCGTCCGACCACTCTTCGCGGAGGCGTGTCGTCTTCCGCCTGCACATGCGCAATGGTGACGGGCGGGCTCTGTCGCTGGTGGGGCTGCGCGACCAGGACTCACGCCGGGACCAACGGTTCGAGGCGATGTGCACGATGATCGACGCAGCGGTGGCCGGCCGGGTCAGGCTGCTCCTCCAGCACAGTATTGGCCTCGGACCATGGTCAGAGAGGGAGTGGAGGACCATTGATGAACTTTTATCCGAAATGAGCGACTCGATCGAAATGCCCACAAGCTCTTACTACGATCCATGGCTTCCCCGAGAGATGCTGGAGGAGGGGCTGCGGGGGATGCGGGGTGAGCGAGACGCGAGAATCGCCGGCCGGCCACGACCGGTGCCCGGACTGCCGAGCCTGGATGAGGAACCAACAGCCCTGAGGTCTCGCCCGTTCCCGAGGAAGTACGCCGAGATCTGGCTCACCCTCGCCGACCGGCTTTCGGTGACATCGGATGTGACGACGACTGACCAGTGGCGTGGGATGACGGTCGTCCTGCTCGGCTACGGGCTGCACTGGTCGACGGTGATCCCCCGCCGTGGCGGGTAATCCACACCACGCGGTGAACACGCTCAGGGTGTCGGCAACGGATGAACAGTTCACGGGCCCCTCCACCAGAGCAGGATCTTCTCTCACCGCCCGGATTTCCGCTCACCGCCCGGACTTCCTCCCCGGCAGCCACACCACCATCAGCACCGCCGCCGCCACCAGCACCCCCGCACTCACGCGAAACGCCAGCGCGTAGCCCTCCGTCAGCGCCTCCGGCGCAACGCTCCCCGCCGAACGCGCCGCCGCGATCGTCGACATGACCGCGAGCCCCAGCGAACCCCCCATCGTCCGCGAGGTGTTGACCAGCCCCGAGACCACTCCCGCCTCCCCCGCGGCCGCCCCCGAGGTGGCCAGCGAGGCGAGCGGGGTGATCGCCAGGCCCGCGCCCAGCATCATCAGGATCCCCGGGAGCATGATGGCGGTGACGTAGGGCCCGTCGGTGGTCAGCGTCGACTGCCAGCCGAACCCGGCGGCTCCCACCAGCGTGCCCAGGACGGCCAGAGTGCGGGCCCCGATCACGGGCATGAAGCGGGGCGCGATCTGCGCGCTGACAACCACCGCCAGGGAACTCGGCACCAGCGCGAGCCCGGCCTCCAACGGCGAGTAGCCCCGTACGTTCTGCGCGTACAGCGTCATGAAGAACCACATGCCGAACATCGCCGAGCCACTCAGGAACATCGCCGCGTTCGCCGCGGCCACCGACCGCACCCGGAGCAGTGCGAGCGGCATCAACGGAGCCGCCGTACGCGCCTCGACGACAAGGAACAGCCCGATCAGCGCGAGCCCGGCGAGCAGCGGGACGAGGGTGGGCGACGCCGTCCACCCCTCGGCCTCGGTCTGGGCGATGCCGTACGCCAGACTCCCCAGCCCCGCGGTCACCAGCAGTGCGCCCGGCAGGTCGAGGCGCCGCCCGTCCCCGGCCCGGCTCTCCGCGAGCCACAGCAGGGAGCCGATCAGCACCACCGCACCCACCGGCACATTGATCAGCAGTACCCACCGCCACGACAAGGCGTCCACGAGCACTCCGCCGACGAGTCCGCCCGCCGCTCCGCCGCCCGCGCCCACCGCCGTCCATGTCGCGATCGCCCGCGCCCGCGCCGGTCCTTCCGGCACGGCCGATGTCACGATCGTCAGCGTCGCGGGTGCCAGGACCGCCGCACCCAGGCCCTGCACGGCCCGCGCCACCAGCAGTTCCCACTCCTCCTGGGCCAGTCCGCCGGCCAGGGAGGCCAGGGTGAACAGGCCGAGCCCCGCGAGGAACATCCGCTTGCGGCCGTAGAGGTCACCGGCTCGTCCGCCGAGCAGCATGAACCCGGCGAAGGCGATCGAGTAGGCGTTCACCACCCATTGCAGGCCGGAGGCGCTCAGCCCCAGATCGGCCCGCATCGAGGGCAGCGCCACGTTCACGACGGAGACGTCGAGTACGACGAGGAACTGCCCGGCACACGCGAGCGCCACCACCAGCCAGGCGGGGGGCGAGGTACGACCGGCTATCGGGGTGGCGTCAGCGGCTCGGAGCATGGGCGTCATGCTCTCAACCCGGTTACACCCTTGCATCGGGATTTCGCGCCACCCGCCTCTCGGCCGTAGGTCGTAGGACCGCTGAAGCAGCCGCAGAAACCGCTGAAGCAAGCCGCAGAGACCTCTGAAGCAAGCCGCAGAGACCTCTGAGGCAAGCCGCAGAGACCGTAAGCCGTAAGGACCGGTGACGAAGCTCACAGGGCCTCTGCCGCAGCTCACCGGACCAGCTGACACAGCTCACAGAACGGCTGCCGTAGCTCCCAAAAGCAGCTGACACAGCGCCCGGAACCGCTGCGCCGACACAGCTCACAGGACCGCTGCCGCGGCTCCGGAACCGCTGACGGGTGATCGAGTCGACATCAGCCGAGCCAAGAAGTCGTTAGTATGGCAAAGTAATCGGAATAGTTGCCCAGGCGTACGGGGTTCAGCTTGCACGTATCCCGCAAGCTCGCCCTCCCTCTGCTCAGGCCCGGAGGCCTCCTCACATGACACACATGTCGACCGAACAGCCCGCCCGGAGAGCCTCCGGCGCCGTCGTCCCGGTGCTCGCCTTCACGGGCATCGTCGTCTCGGTGATGCAGACCCTGCTCGTCCCCGTCCTCAAGGACCTGCCGCAGCTGCTGGACACCTCGTCCAGCAACGCGACCTGGGTCGTGACCTCGACGCTGCTCGCGGGAGCCGTGGCCACGCCGATCACCGGCCGGCTCGGCGACCTGTACGGCAAGCGGCGCATGATGATCGTCAGCCTCGGCGTGATGGTGGTCGGCGCGCTGATCAGCGCCTTCACCAGCACCCTGCTCCCCATGATCGTCGGCCGTGCGCTGCAGGGCTTCGCGATGGGCGCGATCCCCCTCGGCATCGGTCTGATGCGCGACATACTCCCCCGCGAGAAGCTCGGTTCGGCGATGGCCCTGATGAGCTCCTCGATCGGCATCGGCAGCGGCCTCGGCCTGCCCGCGTCGGCCCTGGTCGCCCAGAACGCCGACTGGCACGCCCTGTTCTACGGCTCCGCCGGCATCGGCACGCTCTCGATCATCATCACCCTCCGCTTCGTACCCGAATCCCCGACGCGCGCGGAGGGCTCCTTCGACCTGCTGGGCTCGCTCGGCCTCTCCACCGGCCTCGTCCTCTTCCTCCTGCCGATCACCAAGGGCAGCGACTGGGGCTGGACGTCCGGCAGCACGCTCGGCCTGCTCGGCGCGTCGGTGGTCGTGCTCGTCCTCTGGGGCGTGATGGAGCTGCGGATCAAGGCCCCGCTGGTGGATCTGCGCATCTCCGCGCGTCCGGCCGTCCTCTTCGCCAACCTCACGGCCGTCACGGTCGGTGTCAGCCTCTACGTCATCTCGCTCGTCCTTCCCCAGCTGGCGCAGCTTCCGAAGTCGACCGGCTACGGCCTCGGCCAGTCCATGGTCGTCGCGGGCCTGCTGATCGCCCCGCTGGGCCTGGCGATGATGGTGATCGCGCCCGTCTACGCCCGCCTCTCGGCGAGGTACGGACCCAAGGCGACCCTGATCCTCGGCCTGCTGATCATCGCCGTCGCCTACACCTCCGGCCTCGGCCTGATGAGCGCCCCCTGGCAGAGCGCTGTCATCTCGGCGATCCTCGGCACGGGCATCGGTCTCGCCTACTCCTCCCTGCCCGCGCTGATCATGGGCGCGGTCCCGGCCTCGGAGACGGGCGCGGCCAACGGCCTCAACACTCTGATGCGTTCCATCGGCACGTCCCTGTCGAGCGCTGTGGTCGGCATGGTGCTGGCCAACACCGGGAACACCGTGAACGGCGTCGAGATCCCGACCATGCACGGCTTCCGGGTCTCCTTCCTGATCGCGGCCGGTGCGGTGGCGATCGGCCTGTTGATGGCCCTGTTCCTGCCCAAGAGCAACCACGCCTCGCAGCTGCGCGCGAGCAGCGAGGAGAACGCGGCCATCGAGCGTGCCGAGGAGGCGCTGCGCGGCTTCCGTGGCTTCCGTGGCCGCGTCCTCGACGCGGAGGGCGCACCGGTCGCGCGCGCCAGGGTCACGCTGATCGACCGCCGGGGCCGGCAGGCCGGCGCGACGCTCTCCGGCGACGACGGCAGCTACGCCCTGACCGTCCCTGTCCAGGGCTCGTACGTCCTGGCGGCGAAGGCCGCCGGTCATGGTCCGCTCGCCTCGTCCGCGACCCACGCGGGCGACGACCGCGCGGTCGATGTGGATCTGTCGCTGCCGGGGGAGACGGTCTCCGTGTCCTGAGCGATCCCCGGGCCGGGACAACTCCCCCATGGCCGATACCCCATGGCCGATACCCCATGGCCGACGAGTATGCCCCGGGCAGGTTCTGGGTCGTCCCGGAGTTCGACATCACGCGCATAAGATTCGACACCACCCGCATAAAGACGAACCGGCTCGACATCTCCGGCGCGTCCTGATCCACCCCGCCGTACCCCCTGTCGCCCGCCGACCAGGGGGTACGGCACCATGGGCGGCCCAGACGCACGTACGACCGAAGGGCCCCATGACCACGGCACCGAAGCCCGACATCCTCGCCGCGTTCGAGGCGGCCAAGGGGTTCATGCCCATGAACGAGGGCCTGGCCCTGTACGCGGCGGCGGTGGGGGCCGCGCGGCTCGGCCTGCCTCTCCTTGAGGTCGGGACGTACTGCGGGCGCTCCACGATCCTGCTCGCCGACGCGGCCCGCGCAGCGGGCGTGACCGCGCTCACCGTCGACCACCACCGGGGCAGCGAGGAGCAGCAGCCCGGCTGGGACTACCACGACCCGGAGACGGTCGACCCCGAACTGGGTGTGATGGACACGCTGCCGGCCTTCCGCCGGACCCTGCACCGCGCCCGGCTGGAGGAGCACGTGGTCGCCCTGGTCGGCCGTTCCCCGCAGATCGCGAAGGTCTGGAACTCCCCCCTCGGCCTCGTCTTCATCGACGGCGGCCACACCGACGAGCACGCGGGCGCCGACTACGAGGGCTGGGCCCCCCATGTGGCCGTCGGCGGCCTGCTCCTCATCCACGACGTCTTCCCGGAGCCGGCGGACGAGTTCACCGGCCAGGCCCCGTACCGCGTCCACCTCCGGGCGCTCGCGTCCGGCGCCTTCACGGAGGAATCGGTGACCGACTCACTGCGCGTGCTGCGGCGAACGGGCGCAGGGATCTGAGGGCCCGGTAAGAGTCGCTGACGCTGGATAGGGTTGCTGACGTGTCGTACGCAGGCCCTGACTTCGAACCGCCCCGCCCCCGCCGCTCCCGCCGCGGGCCCTTGACCGTCGCCGTCGCCGCGCTCGTGCCGGGCGCGCTGCTGGGGTGGCTGGTGTATGAGGCGGTGGGCGGATCGGACGGCGGCGCGGACCGGCCGACGGGGGCGTCCTCGGAATCGGGCGGCCTCTTCGCGCCCGCCGATGGCTCCGCCGCCGACGACGAGAAGCAGAACTCGGCCCCCACCACGGGCTCCACCACCGGCTCCGCCTCCGCGCCCGCCACCTCCGGTCCCCTCAAGGGCAAGGTCGTCGTCATCGACCCGGGCCACAACCCCGGCAACTTCCAGCACACGTCCGAGATCAACCGCAAGGTGGATATCGGGACGAGCATGAAGGAGTGCGACACTACGGGCACTTCCACCAACACCGGTTACCCGGAAGCCGAGTTCACGCTCGACGTGGCCCACCGCATGCGCACGGTGCTGGAAGCACAGGGCGCCACGGTGAAGTTGACCCAGGACGGCGACCGGCCCTTCGGCCCCTGCATCGACGAACGCGCCCGCATCGGCAACGACGCCCGCGCCGACGCCGTCGTCTCCCTCCACGCGGACGGCTCCGGGACCGGCAACCGCGGCTTTCATGTGATCCTGCCGGGCGCGGTGGACGCCGGCGCCGCCGACACCCGCCCCATCGTCGCCCCCTCGCGCGATCTCGGCGAACGCATCGTGGGCGACTTCGTACGCTTCACGGGCAGCGCGCCCTCCAACTACATCGGCGACGGCACCGGACTCGTCACGCGTAAGGACCTCGGCGGTCTCAATCTGTCAACGGTTCCCAAGGTGTTCATCGAATGCGGCAACATGCGCGACAGCAAGGACGCGGCGCGGTTGACAAGCGGCGCATGGCGGCAGAAGGCGGCGCAAGGGATCTCTGAGGGAATCATGAGTTTTCTGCGGGGGTAGTGCTCAGGGGGTTGCTCCCTGCGGACACCCCGGCCGGGCGGACGATAGTGTCGTCCGTACGATGAGGGGCCATCCCCGCGCTTCACACCGGGGCCTTTTGGCGACATGGTGACAGCGACGCCTCTACCCACGACGAGACGACCTACGAAGGACCTGAAGTGAATATCCGTTCCCTCACTAGAGGCGACGGCGTGGTGATCGGAGCAGCGGTGTTGCTGTTCATCGCGTCGTTCCTCGCCACTTACGGCGGCGAAGGCAGCGACATCCCCAACGCCTGGGACAACCTCGGCATGCTGATGAGCATGTACGTCGGCGGCATCGCCGGCGCGGTCCTGATCGTCGTCGCCCGCGCGCTGCCGCAGCCCCGGAAAGTCGTCGGGCTGGAGCTGGGCCAGGTCGGCGTCGCACTGACGGTCTTCGCCGCATGGACCGCGTTCTGGACGATCATCGACCCGGTGGGGTCGATCAACACCGACGGGGCCGACGTCGAACTGGGCTCCGGCCTCATCCTCGGCCTGATCGCCGCCCTCCTCCTCGCCGCCGGCGCCATCGCCGGTCCGCTGGTCCCCGCCCTCCAGGCCGCCCTCCTCCCGGCTCCCCGCCCCGCCGCCCCCCAGCCCTACGGCGCCCAGCCCCCCGGCGGCTACGGCTACCCGGGCGCTGGCGCCCCGCAGCCGGGTCAGGTGGGCCAGGCGGGACAGCCCGGCCAGCCCTACGGCGGTCAGCCGCAGCCGGGGCAGCCGTACGGCGCCCAGCAGCCGCAGGCCTCCCAGCCCCAGCCGGCCGGGGACTTCTCGCCGTTCTGGTTCGCCGTGCCCGTGCCGCGCCCGCTGTTCGCGGAGGACGGTTCGCAGACGCCGATCGCCGAACTCGCGCCGGGGACCTGGTACCTGGCCGTCGAGCAGCGCGGTCCGGGTCTTGTCGCGCAGACGCAGGACGGCCGTCGGGGCGTGCTGCAGGACACCTCGGGTATTCAGCGCGGCTGACCCCGCAAGCAGTCGTACGACGGCCCCTCGCCCTTCCCGGTGAGGGGCCGTTGTCGTACAGTCGCAGCCCGGAAGCAGTCTGACGGTCCGTCAGAAGGGGCGCGCATGCGGCTCGGACTCGCACTCGGCTACTGGGGCCGCGGCCCCTCCCCCGACCATGTGCCGCTCGCCCAGGAGGCCGAGCGGCTCGGCTACGACTCCGTGTGGACGGCGGAGTCCTGGGGGTCGGACGCCTTCACGCCGCTCACCTGGATCGCCGCGCACACGTCGACGATCAAGCTGGGTACGGCCGTCGCGCAGATGGCGGCGCGGTCGCCCACCACCACCGCCATGCACGCGCTCACCCTCGACCATCTCTCCGGCGGGCGGATGATGCTCGGGCTCGGGCTGTCCGGGCCGCAGGTGGTGGAGGGCTGGTACGGCCGTCCGTTCCCGAAGTCGCCGCTGACCGCGACCCGGGAGTACGTCGACGTCGTACGGCAGGTCATGCGCCGCGAGGCACCCGTCGCGCTCGACGGGCGCTTCCACTCCCATCCCTACCGCGGCGCCGACGGCACGGGGCTCGGCAAACCCCTCAAGCCCATCACCCATCCCCTGCGCCCGGAACTCCCCGTCCTGCTGGGCGCGGAAGGGCCGAAGAACGTCGCGCAGACGATCCGGATCGCCGACGGCTGGCTGCCGCTGTACTGGTCGCCGACCCGCCCCGAGGTGTACGCGGAGTCGCTGGCCGACCTGCCCGATGCCCGCGAGGGATCGAGCACATGCCACTTCCACGTCGCCCCCATGGCCCGGGTCCACGTCTGTGACGACCTCGCCGAAGGGCTCCTCCCCGTCAAGACGATGCTCGGCTTCTACATCGGCGGCATGGGCCACGCCTCCCGCAACTTCCACGCCGACCTGATGGCGCGGATGGGGTACGAGGAGGAGGCGCGGCGGATTCAGCGGCTGTTCCTTGAGGGGCGGCGGGAGGAGGCCGTACTCGCCGTCCCCGACGCCTTCGCCGACGAGATCTCCCTGGTCGGGCCGCGTGAACGGATCGCCGAGCGGCTGGAGTTGTGGCGGAAGGGGCCGGTGACGGACTTGTTGGCGCTGGCTCCGGACCGGCGGTCCTTGCGGGCGCTGGCCGAGCTGAACTCGTAGGCCGCCTGGTTTGATTCAGAGTTCAAGGGCAATCTGCATGGTATGTCTCCTAGCCGTGGCTCCAATCAGGCCGCGACGGTCATCGCGATCGTCGCGAACACCATGGCCGGCATCCTCGGGCTATGGATCCTGATGTACCTGCTGGACGCGAACCGCGCGAACGACCTGGTGCAGTTCGTCCATGACACGGCCCGCTGGCTCGCCGGCTGGTCGCACGATCTGTTCACCTTCGACGAGGAATGGGCGCGGGTCGTCTGCGGATACGGCCTCGCGGCGATCGTGTACCTCTTCGTGGGCCACGCCATCGCCGGCCGGATCGGACGGCACTGAGCGGACGGGCCTTGAGCGGGTCCCGCGAAGCCCGGTGGAGTTCGGCGGCGCCACGAAGGGGCGCGGGGCTGTGTCGATGTGCGGCTACCGCCGCGACGGGGGTCCCCCCGCGCGAGGTTGTCCGAGCGTGGGGGAGTGACCAGCCACTACGGGCCCGCAGACGAAGCACCGCAGTTCCAGCGGAGCTCAGCCGCAGCAGTCGGGGTCCAGCCCCCTCGGCAGGCGGTCCCCGCCGAACACCGCGCAGGTGGCCTCGTGGCCGCCGAGCGCGGCGACCGCGAGGAGGAGGGAGCCGGCAGTCCAGGCGGTCAGCTCCCGGGGCCAGACGGCGCGGTCCTCGAACACGTAGCCCGTCCAGTACAGGCCGGTCTCCGGATCCCGCAGGTGCTGGATCGACTGCAGGATGTCCAGCGCGTGGTCGGACTCGCCCATCGCCCAGAGCGTCAGGGCGAGTTCGGCCGACTCCCCGCCCGTCACCCACGGGTTGGGGACGACGCAGCGCACCCCGAGACCCGGTACGACGAAGCGGTCCCAGTCCGCCTCGATCCGGGACTTGGCCTCCGCACCGGTCACCGCGCCGCCCAGCACCGGGTAGTACCAGTCCATCGAGTAGCGGTCCTTGTCGAGGAACCGCTCGGGATGGAGCCGTATCGCATGCCGCAGCGCGCCGACCGCCAACTCCCAGTCCGGCTGCGGCTCCTCACGCTGGTCGGCGATCGCCAGGGCACAGCGCAGGGCGTGATGGATCGACGAACTCCCGGTCAGCAGCGCGTCGTTCACGCCGGTGCCGTCGTCCTCGCGCTTCCAGCCGATCTGCCCGCCCGGCTGCTGGAGGCGGAGCACGAACTCGATCGCCGCGTGGACGACGGGCCACATGCGGTCCAGGAACGTGTCGTCGCCGGTCGCCAGGTAGTGGTGCCAGACGCCTACGGCCGTATAGGCGACGAAGTTGGTCTCGCGGCCCCGGTCGGTGGCCGCGCCGGGATCGCCGTCGTGGTAGGCCGCGTACCACGAGCCGTCCTCGTTCTGATGGGTCGCCAGCCACAGGTACGCCCGCTCGGCGGCCTCGTGTTCACCCGCCGCGTCCAGGCCCATCGCCGCCTCGACGTGGTCCCACGGGTCGAGGTGATGCCCCCGGAACCACGGGATCGCGCCGTCCTCCCGCTGCACGGCGAGGATGCCGGCGACGGTCGCGGCGGCCTCCTCCGCGGTGAGGACCCCGGGCAGGACGAGGTGTTCTGTCCGGGGGGTGGTCACTTGGCGGCCACCCCGGCTTCGGCCAGACGCGGGAGGTGGGGCTTGGTCGCGTAGACCACGAGACTCTTGCCGATCAGCGGATTGAGCGCCTGCTCGGCGACCCTCGTCGCCAGGGGCTTCTTCATGATGTCCCAGACCAGCAGCTTGTGGTACGCCCTGACCGGCAGCGCCCTGTCGTTGTCCACGCCGAACGCGCACTTGAGCCACCAGTAGGGGCTGTGGAGGGCGTGGGCGTGGTGGCTGCCGTACGGCCTGAGCCCCGCCTCCCTGATCCTCCCGGTCAGTTCGTCCGCCTTGTAGATGCGGATGTGTCCGCCCTCGACCTCGTGGTAGGCGTCGGACAGGGCCCAGCAGACCTTCTCGGGGCCGTAGCGGGGGACGGTGACCGCGATCCGGCCGCCGGGCTTCAGCACGCGCACCATCTCCGCGAGTACGCCCTTGTCGTCCGGGATGTGCTCCATCACCTCGGAGATGATCACGACGTCGAAGGACTCGTCCGGGAAGGGCAGCGCGAGGGCGTCCCCCTCCACGGCGGTCGCGGTGGCCCCCTCCGGCGCCTCCCCCGCCTCCTTCATCGCGGCGAACCACTGCGCGACCTCGCGGATCTCCGCACCGTTCCGGTCGAGCGCCACGACCCGCGCACCCCGCCGATAGCACTCGAACGCGTGCCGGCCGGCCCCGCAGCCGAGGTCCAGGACACGGTCGCCCGGGGCGAGCGGGAACCGGGAGAAGTCGACGGTCAGCACGTGGCCCTGCTTTCGGAGTAGACACCGTCAGTGTTCGTTGCGGCCGCGGAGCGGCCGGGTATCCGGGGCGGCGCGGAGCGGCCGGGTATCCGGGGCGGCGCGGAGCGGCTGGAACCTCCGTGGTCGCCGTCCGCGGATCGGGCGATGGCCTCGCGGTACCGGGCCACCGTGCCCTCGGCGGCGCGCGCCCAGGTGAAGTGCCGTAGCACGCGCTCACGTCCGGCCCCGCCGAGCCGTGCCCTCAGCTCCGGGTCGCCCAGCAGCCGGCTCAGCCCCGCCGCCAACGCCCCCGCCTCTCCCGGCGGTACCGCGAGGCACGTCTCGCCGTCGCGCCCGGCGACCTCCGGGATCGCACCGCCGGTCGTGGCGAGCAGCGGCGTGCCCGTGGCCATCGCCTCCGCCGCGGGGAGGGAGAAGCCCTCGTACAGGGACGGCACGCAGGCGACCTGGGCCGAGCGGACCAGGTCGACGAGTTCGGCGTCGGAGATGCCCTTGACGAACTGGACGGCGCCTTCGAGGCCGTAGCGCTCGACGGCCTGGGCGACCAGCCCCTCCGCGGGGCGCTTGCCCACGACGACGACATGCGCGCCGGGGTGTTCCGTGCGGACCTTCGCCAGGGCCTCGACCAGGAACACCAGGCCCTTGAGCGGCACGTCCGCGCTGGACGTCGTCACGATCCGCCCCGGCACCTGCCGCACCGCGGAATTCGGCGAGAACAGGTCGGTGTCGGCGCCGATGTGGACGACGTGGACACGGTCCTCGGGTACGCCGAGATGGTCGACGATCTCCTGGCGTGAGGTGCCGGAGACGGTGAGCACGGACGGCAGGCGGCGCGCGACCCGCTTCTGCATGCGGGTGAAGCCGTACCAGCGGCGCTTGGACCACCGCTGCCGCCGGCTGTCGGCGGCGTCCAGCTCCAACTGCCGGTCCACCGTGATCGGGTGGTGGATGGTGGTGACGAGGGGGGCGCCCACGTCGCCCAACAGACCGTAGCCCAGGGTCTGGTTGTCGTGGACGACGTCGAACTCGCCGCGCCGGGCGCGGAGATGACGGCGGGCCCGCAGGGAGAAGGTGAGCGGCTCGGGGAAGCCGCCGGTCCACATCGTGGCGACTTCGAGCGCGTCGATCCAGTCGCGGTACTCGTCGCGCCGGGGGGTCCGGAAGGGGTCCGGGTGGCGGTAGAGGTCGAGGCTGGGGAGTTCCGTGAGGCTCAGGCCGTCGTAGCCCTCGTCCAGGACCGGGTACGGCTGCGCGCCGATGACCTCGACCCGGTGGCCGAGGCGGGCGAGTTCGCGGGAGAGGTGCCGTACGTAGACGCCCTGGCCGCCGCAGAACGGGTTCCCTTTGTAGGTGAGGAGCGCGATACGGAGCGGTCGCCCGCCGTCGGCTGCCGAATCCTCCTCGGACCCCGCCTGACTGGCCTCAGCGGTCACTCTGGGCCCCCTCCTCCACAGCGCTGTCCCGCGAGACTACGCCGGGACGCTAATCTAGAACAAGTTTCAGACTTGATCGTTCAGGAGGCTCTGAATCTACCGGCAGGTAGGGCCACTGTGAGCGGAGGATCAGGTGATTCACGCCACGGCGGCGCGACCGCGCCGAGCCTGCCATGCTGTCTGATCGCACGCCTTCACGGACTGTCACGGAACGGGACGACCCATGCCTGCGGACGCCAGTACCTCACCCGCCTCCCCGCCTCTCACCCAGCGGCAGGAGGCACGCCGCCGCCGCATCCTGCACGCGAGCGCACAGCTGGCGAGCCGGGGCGGTTTCGACGCGGTGCAGATGCGGGAGGTCGCGGAGTCCTCGCAGGTGGCGCTCGGCACGCTGTACCGGTACTTCCCGTCCAAGGTGCATCTGCTGGTCGCCACCATGCAGGACCAGCTGGAGCACATGCACGGCACGCTGCGGAAGAAGCCGCCGACCGGACGGACGGCGGCGGAACGGGTCGCGGAGACCCTGATGCGGGCGTTCCGCGCCCTGCAGCGCGAGCCGCATCTCGCCGACGCGATGGTCCGCGCCCTGACGTTCGCGGACCGCAGCGTCTCACCCGAGGTCGACCAGGTGTCCCGCCAGACGACTGTGATCATCCTCGACGCGATGGGACTGGACAACCCCACCCCCGAGCAGCTCTCCGCCGTCCGCGTCATCGAGCACACCTGGCACTCGGCCCTGATCACCTGGCTCTCGGGCCGTGCCTCCATCGCCCAGGTGAAGATCGACATCGAGACGGTGTGCAGGCTCATCGACCTGACGGACCCCGAGCACACGTGAACGACCTACGAGACGGGTTCCCTTCGCCGGCATGGTCCGGATCAGGTGGCTGGGGGTCGCCTTCAGGCCCTGCTACTGCCCTCAGGCCTCTCAGCCCAACCGTCGACGTCGGCACCGGCGGAGACCTTCGACTCCCGCCAGAGTCGGCTACTCCGGTTGGACTCCCTCACTCATCCCGTAGGCCTATTACCAGAGTAGAACACCTGCCCGGAAAAAGAACCGCTGGATTCATGATTTTCCAGCCGAAACCGGACACGCGACACGCCGCCGCGTCGCACCACCACACCCCGCTCCGCTCCTCGTCCCGGACACGCGTAAGCACCCGCTCACGGAGGCCGGTTCCGGGAAACCGCCTCATCGCCTTCGGCGGCGGAGGGCGGCAAGGAGTTCGGTGAGTACCTTGAGGGCCGCGAGCCGCCGGGCCGGCCGACTCGACCACACTGCGGGCAGCACGACACCCCCGTAGACCGCGCCGAAGACGAGCACGATCGCGCACAGGGCGGACAGGGAAAGCGACGGGAAGGTCATGAGTTCCTCCAGGTACGGCGGTGGCCGACGGTTTGCGCCATGACCATCTCCCGCCCGCACCGCACCCCGGCCCGATCCCGGCTCCCGCCGAACTCACGACGGAAGACGCAGGTCAGGCCCTACGCTTCTGAGGTGTCCACCGAACCACACCGAAGGGGCCAGGAGTTGACCGCATCCCCCACGGGTCCCGTCGCGGACTTCTGCTTCGAGCTGCGCCGCCTGGTGCGCGCCTGCGGTGTACCGCAGGCGGATATCGCACAGACCCTCGGCCGGGGCGCCAGCTCGGTTTCGGAACTGCTGGGCGGGAGACGACGGACTGCTCCGGAATGGGACGACGTGCGGTTGATCGTCTGCCTGTGCTCCGAGCGGTACGCGGTGCGGTCCGGTCCGGGAGTGGGGCGGCTCCGCCTGGACGTGAAGTGGTGGCGGGAGCGGTACGACGAGTTGGAACGTGCCGTGGAACGCGCACGTACGGTGCCCGCACCCGGGCCCCTCACCACCCCTTTCGTCCCGTCTCCCCCTCCCGTCCCCGCCGCCTCGCCCACCCTCGACGCAGCCGGCTGCCTGGACATGGGCGTGGACGACGCGGTGCGCCTGCTGGCCGACGGCCGTCCGGAGCTGCTGGACACGGCGGACGCGCTGCTGGAGCCGACACACTCGGACGGCCAGCCGGCACACTCGGACGGCCGCCCGTCCTTCGTCCTGGACGCCCTGCTGGACGGTTTCCCGCAACGGGTGCGAGCCGTCCACGGCCTCGCCCGCAGCGCCCTGCTCTGGGCCGCCCGGGTGGCGCTGGCGGAGGCTCTGACCCAGTGCGCGGACCATCTGTCCCAGATGGGGGCCGTGGATTTCGTCCGGCTCCTGACGCGCAAAGCGCTCCAACCGCAGGAGCCGTCGGATCCCGCCCGACCACACACTGACGACGTCGGCGGCACCGGTGATACCCGACAACGGGACCGCTACGAGCGCTGTGTCCGGTTGATCACCCAACTGTCTTTGCACTGCCCGGAGTTCGCCCTCACGTTCGCCCCGCGCGGCACCGTCGTGCGGGCCACGGCGGATAAGCCGGATGGAATCGGGCTGGCCGGACTGGAGGTTCTGCTGGCCGAATGCGCGGGCCAGGGCACGCCCTTCCCGGCCGCCCGGACCCGGCTGCGCGATCCGATCGCCTCCCTCGACTCTCCAGGCCCCCTGCTGCCGAGCCTGGCGCAGGGATACGTCAATCCGCGCTTCCGGCTGGCCCCCCTGCAACGGCCGGAGGGCTTCACGCAGGGCGTCGCCTCGGACAAGTGGTGGGTGCGGCAGCCCTTGTACGACACCGGCGAGCACTTCTTCGCCGCGTACCTGCTCGGTCTCCCCGCCCTGCTCTCCCCGCTGCTCGTGCTGGGCCACCCCGGCGTCGGCAAGTCGCTGCTGACCCGGCTCCTGGCGGCCCGGCTCCCGGTCGGCGAATTCCGTCCGCTCCGGATCGAGCTGAGGTACACGCCTGCCGAGGCGGATGTGCAGACGCAGTTGGAGCACGCCCTGAAGCGGTCCACGGGACGGTCGGTGAGCTGGCCGGAATGGTCGGAGGCCGAGCCCGGGGTGATCCCAGTGGTGCTGCTGGACGGATTCGACGAGTTGCTCCAGGCGGGCGCTCGGCGCCTGGATTCCAGACGGCAGTGGGGATATCTGCGCGAGGTCGAAGATTTCCAGAGACGCGAGTCGGAACTCGGCCGTCCGCTGATCGTGATCGTGACGAGCCGCACGGTGGTCGCCGACCGCGCGGACATCCCCCGCAACAGCCAGGTGTTGCGCCTGGAGCCGTTCGCGGAGCCGGAGATCGAGCGGTGGCTGACGATCTGGAACACCACGAACGCGGACTACCAGAACCTGCACGGCCTCAAACCGCTGACGCCTCAGGTTGTCTTACCGCACCGGGACCTGGCGGCCCAGCCTCTGCTGCTGCTCATGCTCGCGCTGTACGACTCGGTCGGCAACGCGCTGCACCGGCTGCGCGACCAGGGCATCAGCCGCACACAGCTGTACGACCGGCTGCTCACGGAGTTCGTCCGCCGCCAGGTCGACAAGGACGGCCCGCTGCCGCCGGCCGAGCGGTCGGTCGCCGTCGAACGCGAGCTGCGCCGTCTGTCCGTGATCGCACTCGGCATGTTCCAGCGCGGTGCCCAGTCCATCGGCGGCGAGGAAGCGGACCGGGACCTGCGGTCGCTGGGCGAAGGCTCCGCGGGCTCCGGGGCAGGGCTGCTTTTCGGGCGGTTCTTCTTCGTGCACGAGGCGCAAGCCGTCGTCACGGAAGAACGACTGCGCAGCTACGAGTTCCTGCATGCGACCTTCGGCGAGCACTTGGCGGCGCGGCTGATCGACGAGGCGCTACGTCGGCTTGCCGGGCCAGACCCCTTGGATGACGGCGAGTTGTACGCCCTGCTCTCCTTCACCCCGCTCACTGACCGGGCGCAGACCATGCAGAATCTGAGGAGCATGCTGACGGCCTGGCCCGGGGAACGAGCGAGGGCCGAACTGGTGGACTCTCTCTTCGAGTTGTTCAGGGCAGCCGCGTGGGGCGGTCCCGGGCACCGTACGGAGGTGGGGTATGCACCGGTCCGGAAGACGCGGACGTACCGGGACTCGGTGTACGAGGCCAACCTGCTGCTGGTCGCGGTGCTCGCGTGCGACGAGGTCTATGCCTCGCAACTCCTCAAGTCCTCGGGGGACTTGGTTGCGGCCTGGCGTCGGCATGCGTTGGGGTGGCAGGCACAGATGTCCCCGGAGTCATGGGATCTGCTGTGTTCGACGCTCAGCCTCCACCGCAATCCGCCACACGATCCGAACCGGCCTGTCCGACACACCCCGGACATGCTCATCAGCATGGAGCGGGGACCGCTCGCCCACCACGAACTCCGCTGGAGCACACCGCTGCTGTTCTACCCCACGCGTCACGTCGATGCTGTGATCAGACGGGCCATGTTCACGGGGGACGCCGACATCGAGTTGCTCCTGCACACCAGCTATCCGCTGCTTGTCCAGTTCCCCACCGCCGCCGACGGTGTCCGGCCGACCACCCGGACGCAAGCTCAGACTCTCGTCGCTCTGCTCGTCAGGGACCCGGAGATGCCCCTGGCCCTTCCTGAGCTCTACGCCATGTGCCTGGACCAGTTGGGCCGCCCGGTGGACCTGGAGGCAGTCGTCTATCTGGAGGCGGTGCTGCGTCAGCTGGTCCACGACGCCCCCTCGATGCCCGACAGCGCCCTGTCTCAGGTGCTGCACCGACTGCAGTGGCCCCTCAGCAGAACAGGCCTCGCCACCGATGCGATGAGGCAACTGCTCCTGCGCTGTGTCCGTGACGCCCTGGAGCGCGGCAGCCCCCTCCTGGCCGATGCACTCAACATCGTCCGCAGGTTCTTCGTCGAGCCCGAACTCCCGCAGGACAGCCGGAGTTTCACCCCCGAAGAGCTCGGGCACCTGGGCCACTCCACGCACACCTGGCGCTGGGCAGGCTCCCTGCACGGCAATGCCGCAGCCCGCATGCTCGACACTCTGCTCGCCGGTCTCGACCTTCCGCACACCGCCGCGACCCGCCCCGAAGCCCTCATCGGACTCCTCCGTCTCGCATCCGAACTCGACCTCGGCGACTGGCTCTCTACCCACGCTCCCGAGATCCTCAGCGCCCTTCCCCACGAAGCCTTCGGCCTCCTGCGCCCCTCGGACCTGCGCCCGCTGCGGGCGGTGCTGCCGAAAGGCGCCCACGAGGCCGAGTTCCTGGAGGTCGAGCGGGTCTGGCGCGGCCCTACTCCTCCGGCGGAAAAACCGGCTCCCCGCTCCCCAGCAGCGTGATCACGATGGCCTCCACCGGGCAGCCCTCCGCCGCCTCCAGGACCTGTTCGCTGGCGTCCGTCTCGGGGGCGACGGGGTGGGACTGCCGGCCGGGGTCGAGGCGGAAGCCGGCCGGGGCGTGGTGGACGCACTGGGCGGAGCCGATGCAGACGGAGCGGTCGACCTCGACCTGCCAGCGGTCGCCCGCCCCCACGCTCGACTTCGCTCGCGCGGGAGGTGCCCCCATCGCTACGCCTCCCAGCCCGCCGGGAGATGGATCATCTTGTGTTCGAGGTACTCGCCGTAGCCCTCCGGGCCGAACTCCCGCCCGAGTCCGGAGTTCTTGTAGCCGCCGAAGGGGCCCAGCATGTCGAGGCTGAAGGTGTTCACCGAGTACGTGCCGGTACGGACCTGTCGCGCGACCTCGATGCCGTGCTCGACGTCCGCCGTCCAGACGCTGCCGGACAGCCCGTAGTCGGAGTCGTTCGCGATCTTCAGGGCCTCGGTCTCGTCGCCGTACGGGAGGAGGCAGATCACGGGCCCGAAGATCTCCTCCCGGGCGATCCGCATCGAGTTGTCGACATCGCCGAAGAGCGTCGGCTCGACGTACCAGCCCTGCTCCAGTCCCGCCGGACGCCCGCCGCCGGTGAGGATCTTGGCGCCCTCCTCCTGGCCGATGCGGATGTAGTCGAGGTTGCGCTGCTGCTGGCGCCGCGCCACCAGCGGGCCGACCTGGGTCGCCGTGTCCAGCGGGTCGCCGACCACCAGCGCGCCCGCGGCGGCGGCGAAGGCCTCGGCGAACTCGTCGTAGCGGGAGCGCGGCAGCAGGATGCGGGTCTGGGCGACGCAGGCCTGCCCGTTGTTCATCCAGGCCGCGGGGACGATCCCGGCGACCGCCGTCTCGACGTCCGCGTCCGGCAGCACCACGGCCGCCGACTTGCCGCCCAGTTCCAGCGTCACGCGGGTGAGGTTGCGTGCGGCCACCTCCATCACCCGCTTCCCCGCGGCCACCGAGCCGGTGAAGGCGACCTTGTCGACGCCGGGGTGCCCGACCAGGTACTCGCTGACCTCGCGGCCGGCGGGCACGATCGACAGCACGCCCTCCGGCAGCCCGGCCTCCTTGGTGATCTCGCCGAGGATGTACGCGTCCAGCGGCGACTCGGGCGACGGCTTGAGGACGGCCGTGCAGCCGGTGAGCAGCGCGGGCGCGAGCTTGGAGGCGGCGACGAACTGCGGGACGTTCCAGGGGACGACGGCCGCGACGACCCCGACGGGCTCGCGGCGGACGAGGATCCGGCCGAGCGCGCCGGTGCGCGTCTCCTCGTACACATAGTCCCGCGCGACGGTGATCGCCGCGTCCCACACCATCATCGCGCCGAGCGCCTGCGCGAGAACGCTCCAGGAGTACGGCGATCCGTTCTCGGAGGAGATCACGCGGGCGATCTCCTCGTGCCGTACGGCGATCGCGTCCTTGATCCGGGAGACCACCGCGATCCGCTCGTCCAGCGGCATCCGCGGCCAGGGGCCCTCGTCGAACGCGGTGCGCGCGGCGGCGACGGCCCGGTCCACGTCCGCCTTCGACGCGTGCGGCACGCGTCCGATGA
This sequence comes from Streptomyces blattellae, assembly GCF_009709555.1. Lineage (GTDB taxonomy): Bacteria > Actinomycetota > Actinomycetes > Streptomycetales > Streptomycetaceae > Streptomyces > Streptomyces blattellae. The sequence continues at coordinate 22,775 of NZ_WJBG01000121.1, forward strand.
CCTGTTCCGTATGCGGCGAGATCACCTCGATGACGTCCTCGCCCAGGGGGTCGGTCAACTCCCCGCCGATGAACAGCTGTCCGTGTTCCACGAGCTCGGTCATGGCCGACGCCTCCTGCGGAGCTGGAGCGGTTTCCTTGGTTTCTGACGCTGTTTCAGAACTGATACCAGTTCTAGTTATAGTGAGCAATGGTCGTGAGGACGGCGGGCACAGCAGCAGACGGACGGCAACGGACGGCAGTCGAGGCGAAGCCAGGACGGGGAAGCCCATGGCGCAGGTGTACGACCACGGCGGCGGCGTGCGGTCGGTCCAGGTCCCCATCCCGGACAACCCCCTGGGGCACACGCTCGTGTACGTCGTCGACACCGACCGCGGACCGGTCCTGATCGACACCGGCTGGGACGACCCGGCGTCATGGGACACCCTGGCCGACGGGCTTACGGCATGCGGGACTTCGCCCGCCGAGATCCACGGCGTGGTCATCACCCACCACCACCCCGACCACCACGGCCTGTCCGGCAGGGTCCGTGAGGCGTCCGGCGCGTGGATCGCGATGCACGCGGCGGACACGGCGCTCGTACGCCGGGCCCGCTCGACCGGACCCGGGCGCTGGATCTCGTACCTCACGGACAAGCTCACGGCGGTCGGCGCCCCCGAGGAGCACATCGCGCCCCTGCGCACCGCCCGCCCCCGCTCCGACCTCCCCGGCCTCTCCCCCGCCCTGCCCGACCGCGAGATCGTCCCCGGCGAACTCGTCGACCTCCCCGGCCGCCGCCTGCGCGCGATCTGGACGCCGGGCCACACACCGGGCCACGTCTGCCTGCACCTGGAAGAGGACCACCCCTCTCAACGCCCCGGCCACGGACGCCTGTTCTCCGGCGACCATCTGCTCCCCGAGATCACCCCGCACATCGGCCTGTACGAGGATCCCGACGACGCCACCGTCACCGACCCCCTCGGCGACTACCTCGACTCCCTCGAACGCGTCGGCCGCCTGTCCCCCGCCGAGGTCCTCCCCGCCCACCAGCACGCGTTCACCGACGCACCCGCGCGCGTAAGCGAGTTGCTCGCCCACCACGAGCACCGCCTCACCGGCCTGCTCACCCTCCTCACCGACCCCCTCACACCCTGGCAGCTCGCGGTGCGCATGGAGTGGAACCGCCCCTGGAGCCACATCCCGTACGGCTCCAGGAACATCGCCGTGTCGGAGGCCGAGGCCCATCTGCGACGACTGGTGAAGCTGGGGCGGGCGGAGGCGGTGGCGGGGACGGATCCGGTGACGTACGTGGCCACGTCCTAGGGCGCGGCGCTAGAACGCGACCGACCGGATCGATTCCGCCGCGTCGCCGAGGAGTTCGACTTCGCGGCGGCTCATCGTCGGGTTGGCCGCGCGCCGTCGCCGGGCCTCTGCCAGGGCGTCCTCCGTGAGAGGGGAGGGGGCGGCGAGGAAGGCGGTGAGCACGGTGGCGGCGAGGGCGGCGAACGGGGCGTCGGTGACCGCGGCCTGAGCGAGGATCACCGCCGACATGGCCCAGTCCAGGGCCGGGTCGCCCTCCTCCGTGTTGGTCCAGTCGATCACTCGGGGGCCGTCCGCGGTGAGGATCACGTTCTCGGGGTGCAGGTCGAGGTGGAGGATGCGGGCGGTCCGGGAGCGGCGGGCGGGGATGGTGTGCAGGTCGCGCAGCAGGCGGGCGAGGGTGGCGCCGGCCTCCTGCGCGCCCGGCGAACCGGCGACGCATGCCTCCAGCATCGTCGGGCCCGACAGGCGTTCCATCACCAGGTCGGTCCGTGAGGAGCCGGACAGCCGCACGCGCGGGACCGGGTAGCCGTACGCGCGCACATGCTCCATCACGGCGCCGTCGGCCGCCGCGTTCCCCCACCCCTGCCGACTGCGGCGCAGTACCCACGCCGTGTCGATCTCGTAGACGTCGGCGGTACGGCCGGAGCCGAGCAGTCTTCCCGTCGGCTGCATGGCCCGAGACTAAGCGCCCTGCGGGAAGTGCAGCGACAGGCCGTCGATCGTCCGCGGGCCCGTTGTGGCCGGGCGGGCCCACGCGGCGGTAGCCGCAATTCGATTGCGGCCCCGCGCCCCTTCGGGGCGCGGCCGACCGAAGCCGATTTCCTCCGCCTTGCGACTGGACGCTCCCCATCGCCTTCGTTCACCTGCGTCGATGAGGTGCCGGCGATCACCTGCGGCCTATCCGCCGGCCAGGGCCCGATCCGGCGCACAGCCACCCCTCAGCCGTTTGGCTACGGGCCGGTAGAGTGGCCGGGTCGTCATCACACCCGTACGGGGGGAAGCCGGTGCGAATCCGGCGCTGACCCGCAACCGTGAACCGGTCGCCGAAGGCCGGTGAGCCGGACTGCCCTGTGCGGATTCGTGACCGGCTCAGGTGTACCGGCAGCCGGCCGGTGCACGGCACCGTCGAGGCATACGGAGCCGAGCCGCCCGGGGTGTCCCGTGCTGCCCGCTCCCTGCAGGGAGAGGCACCGCCGATCATGAACACCCGCCGCACCGCCGCGGTCCTGGCCGCCCTCGCCGCGCTCGGCGCGGCCACGCCCGCCGTCGCCGCCCCGTCCCCCTCCCCGTCGGCAGCGGTACCGGACGGGCTGTACGGCAGCGCCGACCCGACGTACGACGGTGTCTGGCGCCAGTCACTGGCCCTGATCGCGCAGATCGAGTCGGACGTGAAGCCCGCGGCCAAGGCCGTCGACTGGCTGCTCGGACAGCAGTGCGAGAACGGGGCGTTCGCGGCCTTCCGCGCCGAGCCCGCCAAGGCCTGTGACGCCAAGGTCATGGTCGACACCAACAGCACGGCCGCCGCGGCCCAGGCCCTGTCCCTGGCCGGCGACGGCGACCACATGGACGTCGCCGTGAAGGCGGCACAGTGGCTGAAGTCCGTGCAGAACAAGGACGGCGGCTGGGGCTACGCCCCGGGCGGACCCAGCGACGCCAACTCGACCTCCCTCGTCATCGGCGCCCTCAACGCGATCGGCCAGGACCCCGGGACCGCGGTGACCGACGGCAAGTCGCCCTACGACGCCCTCCGCGAACTGGCCCTGCCGTGCGCCGACGGCGGCGCCTTCGCCTACCAGCCGGACGACAAGGGCGAGCTGACCGCCAACGCGGATGCGACGGCGGCGGCCGTGGTCGGCCTGAAGGGCATGAGCATGGAGTCGGCGAAGACCGCCGCCGACACGGACCTCGCCTGCGCCGACGCCGCCCGACCCGACCCGGACCAGGCCGCCGCCAACGGCGCGTCCTACCTGGCCGAGACGGTACGCGAGGACGGCTACCTGAAGTCCGCGCTCGCCGGTGCCGAGGACCAGCCCGACTACGGCAACACCGCGGACGCGGTCGTCGCGCTCGCCGTGACGGGCGGGCCGAAGGCGGCGCGGAAGCCGCTGACCTGGCTTGAGCGGAACTCCGCGGACTGGGCGAAGCAGAGCGGCCCCGCCGCCTACGCCCAGCTGATCCTCGCCGCCCACGCCACGGGCACCGACCCCCGCGACTTCGGCGGCACGGACCTGGTCAAGCAGCTCAACGCGACAGGTCCGGCGCCGCAGACCACCGAGCAGGCCGCCGCGCCCGCCGAGAAGAGCGAGGACGACTCCTCCTCCTTCGACGTCTGGTGGATCGTGGGCGCGGGTCTCGCCGCAGGCATAGGCATCGGCTTCCTGCTGAGCGGCCGCAACAAGAGGCGGCAGCCGTGAGGCTCCGCGGTGCCGCGGCCCTGCTGCTGACGTTGCTCGCCCTGGTGCCGGGCGCCGGTCAGGCGCAGGCCGTCGGCTACCGCTACTGGTCGTTCTGGGACCGGGACGCACACACGTGGACGTACGCCACGCAGGGCCCGTCCACCGCCGTCCCCTCCGACGGCGACGTCCAGGGCTTCCGCTTCGCGGTCAGCGAGGACTCCTCCGGCGCGACCAGGCCCCGCGGCACGGCCGACTTCGCCACGGTCTGCACGGAGACGCCCGCGCAGACCGGCAGGAAGAGGGTCGGCCTGGTCATCGACTTCGGCACGGCGGCGGACGCGCCCGAGGGAGAAACCCCGCCCCGGCTGCGTACCGTCTGCGCGACCGTCTCCCCCGACGCGACCACGGCCGAGGCCCTGGCCGCGGTCGCCAAACCCCTCCGCTACGACACCAACGCCCTGCTCTGTGCCATATCGGGCTATCCGGAGACGGGGTGCGGAGAACAGGTGACGACCGGCGAGCAGCAGACGGCACCCGGGGAGAAGGAGGAGGGGGACGGAGGCCCGTCGCTGGGACTGTTCGCAGGTGCCGCGGTGGTGGCCGCGCTGGGAGCGGCGGCAGGGTGGCAAGCACGGCGGCGCCGAAATGCGCCGTAGCCGCGCGCAGCGGCACCCCGTCGGCGCACCCGCCCCCACCCGGCACCGACCCCGCCCGCAACTCCACCCCGGCGCCTGGTGGCTCTGGTCCCTCTCCCTCGGCACCGCCGCCACCCGCACCACCAACCCCCTCCTCCTCTCCCTCCTCATCACCACGTCCGCCTACGTCGTGGCCGCCTGCCGCCCCGACACCCCCACCGCCCGCTCCTACACCGCCTTCGTCAGACTCGCCCTCGCCGTCATAGCCATCCGCCTCGTCTTCGCCCTCGCCCTCGGCTCCCCCATCCCCGGCACGCACACCCTGCTCACGCTCCCCGAAGTCCCCCTCCCGGACTGGACACAGGGCATCCGCCTGGGTGGCAGGGTCACCGCCGAGTCCCTCCTCGCGGCCCTCTACGACGGCCTGCGCCTGGCCACCCTCCTCATCTGCGTGGGCGCGGCGAACGCCCTCGCCAACCCGTCCCGCCTCCTGAAGTCCCTCCCGGGCGCGCTCTACGAGATCGGCGTCGCGGTGGTCGTGGCCCTCACCTTCGCGCCGAACCTCATCGCCGACGTCCAGCGCCTGCGCGCCGCCCGCCGGCTGCGGGGCCGCCCGGACCGAGGCATCCGGGGCCTCGCCCAGGTCGGACTCCCGGTCCTGGAGGGCGCGTTGGAGCGCTCGGTCGCCCTCGCCGCCGCGATGGACGCCCGCGGCTACGGCCGTACGGCCGACGTCCCGCCCGCTGTCCGCCGTACGACCACCGCCCTCACCCTGGGCGGCCTGCTCGGCGTCTGCGCGGGAACGTACGGGCTCCTCACCGCCGAAGGCGGCACGTACGGCCTCCCGGTCCTCCTCGCCGGGCTCACCGCCGCCCTGGCCGGACTCAGCCTCGGCGGTCGCCGCTCGCTGCGCACCCGCTACCGCCCGGACCCCTGGAACCTGCGGGCCTGGCTGGTCACGGGCTCCGGCGCGGCCGTGGCCGCGGCCCTTACCTTCGCCGCGAGCCACGACCCGGCCGCGCTCCACCCCGGCCTCGTCCCCCTGGTCGCCCCCGCCCTCCCCCTCTGGCCCGCGGCGGCCGTACTTCTCGGCCTCCTCCCCGCCTTTCTGGCCCCCACCTCGAAGGAACAGCCGTGATCCGCTTCGACGATGTCTCCGTGACGTACGACGGAGCGGCCGAACCCACCGTCACCGGCGTCGACTTCGAGATCCCGGAAGGCGAACTCGTGCTGCTCGCCGGCCCGTCCGGGGTCGGCAAGTCGACCGTCCTCGGCACGGTCAGCGGACTCGTCCCGCACTTCACCGGTGGCACGCTGCGGGGCCGGGTCACGGTGGCCGGCCGGGACACCCGTACGCACAAGCCGCGTGAACTCGCCGACGTGGTCGGCACGGTGGGCCAGGATCCGCTCTCCCACTTCGTCACCGACACCGTCGAGGACGAACTCGCCTACGGGATGGAGTCGTTGGGGCTGCCGCCTGCCGTCATGCGCCGCCGGGTCGAGGAGACCCTGGACCTGCTGGGCCTCGCCGACCTCCGCAGCCGCCCCATCGCCACCCTCTCCGGCGGCCAGCAGCAGCGGGTCGCCATCGGCTCGGTCCTCACCCCGCACCCGAAGGTGCTCGTCCTCGACGAACCGACCTCCGCCCTCGACCCGGCAGCCGCCGAAGAGGTCCTCGCGGTGCTGCAACGCCTGGTCCACGACCTCGGCGCAACGGTCCTCATGGCCGAACACCGCCTGGAGCGGGTCGTCCAGTACGCCGACCAGATCGCCCTGCTGCCCTCGCCCGGCACTCCACCGATCCTGGGCACCCCGGCGGAGGTGATGGCCGTGTCGCCGGTGTACCCGCCGGTCGTGGCCCTGGGCCGCCTGGCGGGCTGGACCCCCTTGCCGATGACGGTCCGGGACGCGCGGCGACGGGCCGCGGACCTTCGGCAACGGCTTGAGGATCGGGACGACATCGCCCTCCAGGGGCGCGGGGCTGCAATCGATGTGCGGCTACCGCCACGTGGGCGCGACCAGCCACAACGAACCCGCAGCCGCCAACCATCCACACCCCCCGAGCTACCGGACGAAAAACCCATTCGCCGCCGACGGTTCCGACGCAGGCACACCCCCACACCGCCCCCCTCGCCCCACCCGGCCGACGTACAGGACCTCGCCGTGACCCACGGCCACATCCAAGCCCTCCGCAACATCACCCTCACGCTCACCCCCGGCGGGATCCTCGCCCTCATGGGCCGCAACGGCGCCGGAAAGTCCACGCTCCTCAACACCCTGGTCGGCCTCGTAGCGCCCGCTGCCGGTTCGGTCACCGTCGGCGGAGCCGTCGGCCTCGTCCCCCAGGAACCCCGGGACCTCCTCTACGCCGACACGGTCGCCGCCGAGTGCACGGCCGCCGACGCCGACGCCGGCGCGGCGCCCGGCACCTGCCGGACCCTCGTCTCCGAGCTGCTGCCGGGCGTCCCGGACGACACCCACCCGCGCGACCTGTCCGAGGGACAGCGTCTGACGCTCGCCCTGGCCGTCGTACTCACCGCCCGCCCGTCACTGCTCCTGCTCGACGAGCCGACCCGCGGCCTGGACTACGCGGCGAAGGCCCGCCTGGTCACGCTGCTGCGCGAACTGGCCACGCGGGGCCACGCCATCGTCCTCGCCACCCACGACGTGGAACTCGCCGCCGAACTCGCGCACCGGGTCGTGCTGCTGGCCGAGGGCGAGGTGATCGCCGACGGCCCGACGGCGGAGGTCGTCGTGTCGTCCCCCTCCTTCGCCCCGCAGGTGACGAAGATCCTGGCCCCACAGCAGTGGCTGACGGTCACGCAGGTCAAGGCGGCCCTCGCCAGGGAGCCTCGGTCAGAAGAGTCCCCGTCATGACCGCCCGCCGCGCCCGCCCCGTCCCGCTCGGCCCCCGCTCCATCGCCGCCCTCGCCCTCGTCAGCGCGGTGGGAGTGACCGCCTTCGGCTGGCCCTTCCTCGCCCCGCCCACCTCGCAAATCAGCGCCCACGCCCAGGACGCGCCCTGGCTGTTCGCGGGACTGCTGGTGCTCCTCGTCGCGGTCGTGGCGGCGACGATCTCGGAGTCGGGGCTCGGCCCGAAGGCGGTGGCGATGCTGGGCGTGCTCGCCGCGACCGGCGCCGCGCTGCGGCCCCTCGGCGCCGGAACGGCCGGCCTTGAGCCGATGTTCTTCCTGATGGTCCTGAGCGGACGCGTCCTCGGCCCCGGTTTCGGCTTCGTCCTGGGCTCGGTGACCATGTTCGCGTCGGCGCTGCTCACGGGCGGGGTGGGCCCGTGGATGCCGTTCCAGATGCTGGCGATGGGCTGGTTCACGATGGGCGCGGGCCTGCTGCCGGGCGCCGGGCGCCTGCGGGGGCGCGGCGAACTCGTCCTCCTCGCCGTGTACGGGTTCCTGGCGGCGTTCGCCTACGGCACGGTGATGACCCTGGCGGGCTGGCCCTTCATGGGCACCCTCGCCTCGAACATCGCCTTCGACCCGGACGCGGCGGTCCCGGCGAACCTGGCCCGCTTCATCGCGTACTGCGTGGCCACGTCGCTCGGCTGGGACCTGGGCCGCGCGCTCGTCACGGTCGCCCTCACCGTCACGCTCGGCCCGGTGATCCTCAGGGCACTGCGCCGGGCCACGCGGCGGGCGGCTTTCGAGGCGCCGGTCACATTCGACGCACCCGCTGGGTGACAGGGGGTGGACGGTCGGTCAGCGCGGCGGTGAAGCACCCCACATGACCCAGATCACCTACGATCCGGCTTAGTCGGGCAAACAGGATGCCATGCCCACGCCATTCCACGCCCTGACCTGCACATAGAGAGCTACGTCACACAGGGCGCGATCATCCCAGATGCGACTACAACTAGTAAATGGGGTCATTGCGGACCCCCTCCCGGCCTGTTTCTCTGGATGACGTCGCACGGCGCCGACGTGCCCTCAGGGCCGCGGCGCCGATGCATGCCCCCGCCGCCTCCGTGCGGCACCGGCATGCCCGCGGCGCCATGTCCCCGAAGAAAAAGGTTCTCCGTGTCTGTCTCCCGCGCCATCCGCCGTATCGCGTCCCCGAAGAAGGCCCTCACGACCGCCGCCATGGCCGCTGCCGCCACCGGCCTGGTCCTGACCGCGGCCCCGGCGCAGGCGGCGACCACGTCCTCCGCCGGCCAGGCGAAGGCGATCGCGAAGCAGATGATCCCGAACGCCGCCCAGTACAACGCCTTCAGCCAGATCGTCCAGCACGAGAGCGGCTGGGACGTGGGCGCCACCAACGCCTCCTCCGGCGCCTACGGCCTCGTCCAGGCCCTCCCGGGCTCCAAGATGGCCTCCGCCGGCTCCGACTGGAAGACCAGCGCCAAGACCCAGATCGAGTGGGGTCTCGACTACATGAACGACCGCTACGGCAGCCCGGTCGGCGCCTGGAACTTCTGGCAGGCCAACGGCTGGTACTGACAGGGCTCAGCGTCGCGGGGGAGGCAGGAACGGGGCGTAGGGGGGATGCTCCTGCCTCCCTCGGGACGGGCCGGCGGTGCGCCGGGAGCAGCCGCCGGCCCGAGCGTCAGACCAGGCTCACCTGGAGATGCTTCACGCCGTTGATCCAGGCCGAGCGCAGCCGCAACGGGTCGCCCACCAGCCGCAGGTCCGGCATCGTGTCGGCGATCGCGTTGAAGATCAGGTCGATCTCCAGGACGGCCAGCGACTTGCCGAGGCAGTAGTGCGGGCCTCCGCCGCCGAAGCCGAGGTGGGGGTTGGGGTCGCGGGTGATGTCGAAGGTGTCGGGGTGGTCGAAGACCTCGGGGTCGTGGTTGGCCGAGGCGTAGAAGATGCCGACCCGGTCGCCCTTCTTGATCCGCTTGCCGCCCAGCTCCGTGTCCTGGGTGGCCGTGCGCTGGAAGGAGTTGACCGGGGTCGCCCAGCGGACGATCTCCTCCGCGGCCGTCGCCGGGCGTTCCGCCTTGTAGAGGTCCCACTGGTCGGGGTGGGTGAGGAACGCGTGCATGCCGTGGGTGATGGCGTTGCGGGTCGTCTCGTTGCCCGCCACCGCCAGCATCAGGACGAAGAAGCCGAACTCGTCGGAGCGGAGGTTGCCTTCGTCCTCCGCCGACACCAGCGTGGTCACGATGTCCTGCGCCGGGCAGTGCTTGCGATCGGCGGCCATGTTCATGGCGTACGCGATGAGTTCGGTGGCCGACTCGGCGCCGACCTCCTCGGTGATCGCGTACTCCGGGTCGTCGTACGAGATCATCTTGTTGGACCAGTCGAAGATCTTGGCCCGGTCGTCCTGCGGGATGCCGATCAGCTCGGCGATGGCCTGCAGGGGCAGTTCGCAGGCGACGGAGGTCACGAAGTCGAAGGGGCCGGGGTGGGCGCGCGCCTCCGACACGATCGACGCCGCCCGCGTCCGCAGCCGCTCCTCCAACGCCCGTATCGCGCGCGGCGTGAAGACCCGCTGGACGATCTGGCGGACCCTCGTGTGTTCCGGCGGGTCCATGTTGAGCAGGATCAGGCGCTGGGCGTCGATCGCGTCCCGCTCGATGTGCTCGTTGAAGCGGATGATCGCGGTGTTGAGGTAGGAGGAGTACAGCTCCGGGTGCGTGGAGACGTACTTGACGTCCGCGTGCCGGGTGACGGCCCAGTACCCCTCGTCCTGGAAACCGGCGACGTTGGACGGCTGCGGGATCCAGCGGACCGGTTCGGCGCGGCGCAGCTCGGCGAACTCCGGCAGGGGCACACGGTGGTGCAGCAGATCGGGGTCGGTGAAGTCGAACCCGTCGGGAAGCGCTGGACAGGACATCGGCGGCTCCGGCCATCTGACGGTCCATCAGTAACGGGGAATCGCCGTGAAGGTAGTAACGGGTTCTACAAGTAGCAAGGGGTACGGCACGCCCAATTGCGTGCAGGACTCGTGCAGATCGCGACTTCGGAGGCTGCACGACCCTTGCGGCAATGGACGGCGGGTCAGCAGACTGCTGCACAGAACTAGAACGCGTACTAGTTCTGCGTGGCGGGCCGGGCCGGGACGCCCCCGCGCCGCGCGGGTAACCCGAGGAGAGGACCCACCCCATGGCCGCGGAACCCGTGATCGTCGAAGCCGTACGCACCCCCATCGGCAAGCGCGGCGGCGCGCTCGCCAACCTCCACCCCGCCTATCTCCTGGGCGAGACCTACCGTGAACTCCTCGGCCGCACCGGCATCCCCGCCGACTGCGTCGAGCAGATCGTCGGCGGCACCGTCACCCACGCCGGCGAGCAGTCCATGAACCCCGCGCGCACCGCGTGGCTGGCCATGGGCCTGCCGTACGAGACGGCCGCCACGACCGTCGACTGCCAGTGCGGCTCCTCCCAGCAGGCCTCCCACATGGTGGCCAACATGGTCGCCTCGGGCGTCATCGACGTCGGCATCAGCTGTGGCGTCGAGGCGATGTCGCGCGTGCCGCTGGGGTCAGGGTCCAAGCACGGGCCCGGGAAGCCGTTCCCAGACGAGTGGAACGTCGACCTGCCCAACCAGTTCGAGGCGGCCGAGCGGATCGCCCGCCACCGCGGTCTGACCCGCGAGAACGTCGACTCCCTCGGCCTCCTCTCCCAGGAACGGGCCGCGAACGCCTGGGCCGAGGAGCGGTTCAAGCGGGAGACCTTCGCCGTCCAGGTGCCCACCACCGAGGACGAGCAGCGGGCCGGGCAGGGCATGTGGCGGCTCGTCGACAAGGACGAAGGGCTGCGCGACACGTCCATGGAGGCGCTCGCCGGACTGAAGCCGATCATGCCTACGGCCGTCCACACGGCGGGCAACTCGTCGCAGATCTCGGACGGTTCGGCCGCCATCCTGTGGGCCTCGAAGCGGATGGCGCGGGCGCTGAAGCTGCGTCCCCGCGCGCGCATCGTCGCTCAGTCGCTGGTGGGCGCCGACCCGCACTTCCACCTCGACGGGCCGATCGACGCGACGCGTGCGGTGCTCGGGAAGGCCGGGATGTCGCTGAAGGACATCGACCTCGTCGAGATCAACGAGGCCTTTGCCTCCGTGGTGCTGAGCTGGGCCCAGGTCTTCGAGCAGGACCTCGCGAAGGTCAACGTGAACGGTGGTGCGATCGCGCTCGGGCATCCGGTGGGCGCCACGGGGGCTCGGCTCATCACGACCGCGCTGCATGAACTGGAGCGCGCGGACAAGGAGTTCGCACTGATCACGATGTGCGCGGGCGGCGGGCTGGCGACGGGAACGATCATCCAGCGGCTGTAGCGCGGCCCGGCCGACCGGCCCGCGTGGGGGGGTGAGGTGTGCACCCCTAGGGAGTGTGACACTTTCCGCGAAGTGTCACACTCCGGCCGCGCGCGGGCACCGAAGGCGGCGTCAGCCGGGCCCGCAAGCGTGACGGCAGCCGGGGCTCAGGCGGGGAAACGCAGAACAGGCCCCGGTGACCGCGGCGCCGGTTCAGGCGCCCGGTTTCACCAGCTCCCGCTCCTCCCCGACGGCGACCTCCTTCACCGTCCGCGCCCGCGGCCCCTGGAACACGTAGGCCAGCCCGAACCCGGCACCGACCGCCGCCGCGCCACCCACCGCGTCGAGGATCCAGTGGTTTCCGGTGACCACGATCGCCGTGAGCGTGAAGAACGGATGCAGCAGCCCCAGCCCCTTCATCCACCACCTCGGCGCGATGATCGCGATGACGAGCCCGCACCACAGGGACCACCCGAAGTGCAGCGACGGCATCGCGGCGTACTGGTTGGTGAGCGCGGTCAGGGTGCCGTAGTCCGGCTTGGAGAAGTCCTGGACGCCGTGGACGGTGTCGATGATGCCGAGGCCCGGCATCAGGCGGGGCGGGGCCAGCGGGTAGAGCCAGAAGCCGACGAGCGCCAGCAGCGTGGTGAGGCCGAGGGAGGCGCGGGCCCAGCGGTAGTCGACCGGGCGGCGCCAGTACAGCACGGCGAGCACGCTCAGCGGGACCACGAAGTGGAAGGACGAGTAGTAGAAGTCGAAGTAGTTCCGCAGCCAGTCGACCTTGACCACGGCGTGGTTGGCCCAGTGCTCGATGTCGATGTGCATGAACCGTTCGATCGACAGGATCTGGTCGCCGTGGTGCTCGGCCGTCGCCCGGCCCGCCGAGTTGCTGCCGCCGGTCGCCGCGAGGCGGACCCGCTGGTACGCGGCGTAGGTGACGCGGATGAGCAGCAGCTCCAGGAGCAGGTTCGGGCGGGTGAGGACGCGGCGCAGGAACGGCAGGAGGGGGATGCGCTGGAAGCGGGCCGGGACGGGTGCGGCGTACTCCGTGGGGATCGGTGCGCGGTAGTACGGGGACGTCCTCGACAGGAACGGGACGGCGGTGGCGGCGGCCAGGGCGGCGAGCAGCACCACGTTGTCGCGGAGCGTGTACAGCGCCGACATGTTCGGCAGCACCATCTTCGCCGGGAGGGTCATGATGATGACCACGGCGACCGGCCAGACGTAGCGGTCGGAGGCGCGCTTGCCGGCCCGGCCGACGATCGCGAGGAGGACCCACAGGAGCTGGTGCTGCCAGGTGGTCGGGGAGACCGCGATCGCCGTGCAGCCGGTGACCGCGACCGCGAGGAGCAGCTGGCCGTCGCGGGCGTAGCGGACCGCCCGGCGCAGGCCGAGGACGACGACCGCCGCGCCGAGGGCGAAGTACAGGCCGATCTCCAGCGGACCGGACAGCCCCAGCCGCAGCAGCGCGCCGTGCAGGGACTGGTTGGCGAGGTCGTCGGCCGGGCCGCCGAGGCCGACGCCCGCCATGTGGTGCACCCAGTAGGTGTACGAGTCGTGCGGCATCGCGGCCCACGCGAGCGCCGTGCACGCGGCGAACGTGGCCCCCGTGGACAGGGCGGCCCGGCGCCGGCCGGTGAACCACAGCAGCGGCGTGAACAGCAGCACCGTCGGCTGGAGCGCGGCGGCGACGCCGATCAGGACGCCGCCGGCGCGCTCGCCGCGGACGGTGAAGCAGCCGGCCAGGACGAGCAGGACGGGGATGATGCCGGTCTGGCCGAGCCAGAAGGCGTTGCGCACCGGCAGCGAGAGCATCAGCAGGCTGATCGCGACGGGCGCGGCCAGGATGGAGGCCCGCCAGGTCACCGGTTTCGGCAGGGCGCCGGCCACGACCAGGCCGAGCGCGACGACGAGCAGCAGCGTGCCGAAGGTCCAGCCCCAGCCGAGCGCCTGTTCGGCCGAACGGGTGAGTGGCTTGAGGACGAGGCCGACGACGGGGGTGCCGGTGAACTGCGTCGAGTCGTACAGCGAGTCCTTCACCCGCAGGACACCGTTGTCGCCGACCCAGGTCTCCAGGTTCGTCAGCCGCTCACCGCGCGGAGTGCTGAGGACGACGGCCACCTGCCGTACGGCGAGGATCGCGGCGACCAGCCACAAGCCCAGGCGGGCCGCGCGCAGGCGTGCCCTGGCCGTACCGACGGCTGTCGCTCCGAACGCACCCGCCGGTCTCCCGCTGTGTTCCGCATTCGCCACGCCTCGTCGGCCTCCCGCCCCGTCCGCCCCACGCGTCTCACGTGTGAGGTCCCTTTGCGAACCCTGTGGGGCTCGCACCGCCCCGGAGAAGGACGCAGGCCATCCCGGCTTCACCTGACGTCCCTTTCTTCTTTTGTTTGGAAGACGATAGTGCGGGGGAGGTGAGGTTGCCTCCGCGGGGCGCGAGATGGATCACACTACGACCGGTTCGTCGCACAAAGAAGGCCGATCGGCTGAAACGCTCCCACGGGGTCACACTGGCAGGGAGCCCGCTTACGGCGACCTTGGTCTGAGAACGGAAGGCAGCAGGCGATGAGCGACTCGCAGCTCTGGGACGACGTCGACTTCTACTTCTCCGCCCACCTCGCACCGGACGACGAGGCCCTGCACGCGGCCCTGCGCGACAGCGAGGCCGCCGAGCTTCCGCATGTCAACGTCACGGCACCGCAGGGCAAGCTGCTCCAGCTCCTCGCCGAGATCCAGGGCGCCCGGCACATCCTGGAGATCGGCACCCTCGGCGGCTACAGCACCATCTGGCTGGCCCGCGCGCTTCCCTCCGACGGCCGCCTGGTCTCCCTGGAGTACAGCCCCAGGCACGCCGAGGTCGCCACCCGCAACATCGCCCGCGCCGGGCTCGACAAGCTCGTCGAGGTGCGGGTCGGCCCGGCCCTGGAGTCGCTGCCCCACCTCGCCGACGAGAACCCGGCCCCCTTCGACCTGGTCTTCATCGACGCCGACAAGGCGAACAACGCGGGTTACGTGGAGTGGGCGCTCAAGCTCACCCGCGCGGGCAGCCTGATCATCGTCGACAACGTCGTCCGGGGCGGCCGGGTCGCCGACGCCGACGACACCTCCCCGGACATCCGCGGCACGCGCGCCGCCCTCGAACTCATCAGCTCCCACCCCAGGCTCAGCGGCACCGCGATCCAGACGGTCGGCAGCAAGGGCTACGACGGTTTCGCGCTGGTACGCGTGCTCGCGTAGGGCCTGTCCGGTACGGGCACCGGCACCGGCACCGGCACGGGCACCGGCACCGGCACTCAAACCTCGTGATAAAAGCCGACGTTGACGCTGCGCGGGCCGGTGCGGTCCACGATGACTATCTCGCCGCTGCCGCCCCTCGGCAGCGGCACGGTCCCGCCGTAGACCAGCGGCTGCGCCTGCCCGTCGGCCGTCAGCCGCACCTCGGAGGACGGTTCGGGCAGGGAGCCGCGCAGCCAGGTCACCTGCCAGGTGCCGTCCGGTCCGCACAGGAACTCCAGGTGGACCCGGGAGACGAACAGCCAGTCCTGTGGCGTCGACAGCCTGCACACCGACTTGTCCCGGCCCACCCGCAGCACGGTGCCCGGGTCACTGGGCGCGTCGGCCATGAGCATGCCGGCCGTGGCGCCCGCGTCCGCCGCGGCGACGGCGGCCATGGTGAGTTCGAGCACGTGCGCTCCTTCGAAGTGTGCTTGCCGGGCAAGTGCCCTTGCCGGGCAAGCGTCCTTATGTAGCCGCCGCATGATAAATCGCCCGACCCCACCGCGTCCGGCACAATGGACTCATGACCGAGCGAAAGCCACCGGGTGTGCCGTTCGAGTCCTGGGTCGACAAGCAGATCCGCGACGCCGAGAGGCGCGGAGAGTTCGCCCGATTGTCGGGTGCCGGCCAGCCGTTGCCGCCGGGCTCCGACACCACGTATGACGAACTGTGGTGGATCAAGGAGAAGTTGGCCCGCGAGGGCCTGTCGGTGCTGCCGCCGTCACTCGCGCTGCGCAAGGAGGCGGAGGACGCGCTCGTGGCGGCGTACGCGGCACCGTCGGAACGGATCGTCCGGAAGATCGTCACGGAGATCAACGTCAAGATCCGCGAGATGATGTTCAAGCCGCCGCCCGGCCCCCCGCTCGGGATGAAGCCGTACGACGTCGAGGACGTCGTACGGCAGTGGCGGGAGCGCCGGCCGGCGGATGGCCCAGTCGACTCAGATGCGTAGCAGCCGTTCCGCGAGTTCGCGGTAGTCCCGCAGCGCCAGGCGGAGTTGTTCCGTGTCCGCGGTTGCCGCGGTTGCCGTGGGCTGGGCCTCCTCGGTGGACTGCCAGGTCCGGCGCAGGGTGCGTCGGCGCTGGGTCAGGGAGTCGGTGACGCGGCCGGTGATCTCCTCGACCACCCGGTCGACCTCCTCCACGGAGGCCCGGGGGCCGTCGACGAATCCGGAGACCGCGTGCTGAAGCCGCTCCGTGAGCTTGTCGCTCTCTTCGTGCGGGAGGAGCGGGGGTGTCGCTTCCGGCATGTTCTTCACGTCCTCAACTCCTTTGCAGCTGGTGCGTGTCGGCCAGGTCCTCGAACAGCTTCCGGGCCTCGATCAGGGCCTCCCGCATCTCCTCCGTGCCGGCGCGGCTGTCTCCGTCGGCGCCCGTGGGGGCGTACGCGACACGGTGGACGCTCCGGTAGCCGTGCACGTGGTCCGCGTGGTGCACGGACAGCGCGGCGAGCTGGTCGTCGTAGTGCTCGCCGTCCGGGAAACCGCGGAGCGTCGCCAGCTCCGCCAGCAGCCGGTCCGCCTCGGTGACCGCCCCGCGCGGGGATTCGACGAAGTGCTCCTGCACGGCCGTCCAGCGGGCGGCGTACTGCTCACGAGCGGCGGGCTCCAGCGGCCGCTCCCGCAGCCCACCGTGCGCTCGACCCTCCCCCAGGCCAGCTCGCGCTCGGCGGCCCGCGCGTCCCCGTCGTGCCGGGCCACGGTCCGGTCGTACTCGGGCCCGAAGCGCTTCTTCAGGTCCCTGCCGCCGAGCGAACCCCGGCCGCGCAGGGTCAGACAGACGGCCGCGCCGATGACGGCGACCGCCACGATCACGATCAGAGCGATGATCACGCCAGACATGAATGCCTTCCGGGTTCTCGACCCACCCCGACTCTCCCTACGAGCCGGTCCCCCACCCGAGTTGCCCCAACCCCCCACCTCAAACGGCCTTCGCAAGCAACACCGACAATGACCGGCATGCCCTCCTGGACCATCGCCCCCGAACCCGTCGACTCCCCCGCCGCCGCCGCGCTCTGGCGGGCGTACTACACGGAGGTCAGCGACCGCTGGTACCTCCTGCACGAGGGCCACCCCACCGACCCGGCAGAACTGGAACGCGAGATCACCGCCAGCACCGGCGAGGAACTCGCCCCACCGGGAGGCCGGTTGCTGTTGGCGCGGTACGGGGGCGAGCCCGCGGGAACGGCGGGCGTACGGCTGCTGGACGCGACGACCGCCGAGCTCAAGCGGGTCTTCGTACGGAAGGAGTTACGCGGCCAGGGCGGCGCCCCGCTCCTCGTAAGGGCGGCGGAGAACGCCGCCCGTGCCCTCGGCGCCGAACGCATGATCCTCGACACCCGCCACGACCTCGTCGAGGCCCGCGCCCTGTACACCCGCCTCGGCTACGAGGAGACCGAGCCGCACAACGACGACGCATACGCCGAGCACTGGTTCAGCAAGAAGCTGAGGGGCCTTCCCAGTGCCGGGTGACTCCACCTCTCACACCCGGCTCCTTCAACTGGTCCGCGGCGTCGAGCCGTTGTGTGGGCGTTCTCGTTCTGAGCCGCACAGCTCGTCGTTGAGGTCCTTGACCAGTTGGGTCAGGTCGGTGGGGCGGTCGGGGGTCCACCAGTTGCCCAGGAGGTCGGCGAGGGAGTCCTGGCGGGCCTGGGCGAGGCGTTCGGCGACCGCGCTGCCGCGGTCGGTCAGGACGAGGTCCATGCCTTCGCGGACGGCGAGCCTCCGCTCCTCGACCTGACGCGCGGCTTCGAGGATGACGGTGAGCGGCACGGAGGTGCGCTCGGCGAGGACGCCGGGCTCCGCCCAGCCGTACTTCTTGATCCGCAGCAGCAGCCAACTCGCGGCCGGCAGCAGGTCGTACCCCGCCCGTTCGGTGATCGTCCGATAGATCTCGCGCCGCCCCTCCCGCGTCCCGAGCACCGACAGCGCCCGGCACACCTCGTCCCGCGACGACCGCTCGACCGGGTTGCTGGCCAGCGTCTCCGTGAGGTCGGGCGCCGTCACCGACCCGCGCAGCCGGTCCTCCTTGAGGAACCAGGCGAGGACGAAGCCGAGGAGGGCGACGGGCGCGGCGTACAGGAAGACATCGGTGATCGATGTCGCGTACGCGTCCAGCGCCAACGGCCGTAGTGCCGCGGGCAGTTCCGCGATGCCGCGCGAGTCCGCCGTCAGCCCGTCCACCGTGATCCCGGGCGGCAGCTGCACGCCCCGGAACGCGTCCGTGAGCTTGTCGCCGAGGCGGTTCGTGAAGACCGTGCCGAAGATCGCCACGCCGAACGACGCCCCGATGGAACGGAAGAAGGTCGCACCGGACGTGGCGACGCCCAGATCCTCGTACGACACCGCGTTCTGCACGATCAGCACCAGCACCTGCATGACCAGGCCCAGCCCGAGACCGAAGACGAAGAAGAACGTGCTCATCTCGGCCGTCGAGCTGTGCTCGTCGAGCTGGTGGAGGAGGAGCAGGCCCAGCGTCGTGACACCGGTGCCCGCGACGGGGAACACCTTCCAGCGGCCGGTGCGGCTGACGACCTGCCCGGACGCGGTCGACGCCAGCAGCAGGCCGAACACCATCGGCAGCATGTGCACACCGGACACGGTCGGGCTGACGCCCTGCACGACCTGGAGGAACGTCGGCAGATAGGTCATCGCGCCGAACATCGCGAAGCCGACGATGAAGCTGATGACGGCGGAGAGGGTGAAGGTGCGGATCCGGAAGAGCTTCAGCGGGAGGACCGGTTCGGCCGCCCGGCGCTCCACCGCCACGAACGCCACGGCGAGCACGACCCCGAGCACCGCCAGGCCCACGATCTGCGGCGAACCCCAACTCCACGTCGTACCGCCGAGGGAGGCCACCAGCACCAGGCAGGTGGCGACCGACGCGATCAGGAACGTACCGAGGTAGTCGATGACGTGCTTGGCCGCCCGGCGCGGGATGTGCAGGGCCACCGCGATGACGGCGAGCGCGACGACACCGATCGGCAGATTGACGTAGAACACCCAGCGCCAGCTCAGATGTTCGGTGAACAGCCCGCCCAGCAGCGGCCCGAGCACACTCGTCGCACCGAAGACCGCGCCGAACAGCCCCTGATAGCGCCCGCGTTCACGCGGTGGCACCAGGTCCCCCACGATGGCCATCGACAGCACCATCAACCCGCCGCCACCAAGCCCCTGAAGCGCCCGGAACGCGATCAGCTCGGACATGCTTTGCGCCATTCCGCACAACGCCGAACCGATCAGAAAGATCACGATCGCTATCTGGAACAGCCGCTTCCGACCGTACTGGTCACCGAGCTTGCCCCACAGCGGAGTCGCCGCCGTCGACGCCAGCAAGTACGCCGTGACCACCCACGACAGGTGATCGAGACCGCCGAGGTCGCTGACGATGGTCGGCAGCGCGGTCGACACGATGGTCTGGTCGAGGGCCGCGAGCAGCATCCCGAGGAGCAGGGCGCCGATCGGGACGAGGACGTTCACGGAGACGTTCTCACTGTCGGCGACCCCCTTCTTCGGGGGTCGCTTCGGGGGTTGGCCGTCTTCCACGTTCCCCGTCCTACCGTGCACATCCCTGGTCATGAAGACCTCCCGCGATTCTCGTTACCCTCCATCGTGGCCGGTGTGACCGGTTATGGCCTGTTCAATCTCGGTGGAAGGCGTTATTCCGGGGCGTGTGTGGGACGTGTGGAGAAAGGGTCTGCATAATCGCTGGAGTTCGCAAGGGGAGGGAACGACAGCGTGGCAGAGCCGAAGGGTCACCAATGCCCGGAGTGCGGGGCGCCCAGGGGACCTGACAACACCCCGTCCTGCGCCTGCACCGAGCGCGCGGCAGAGGCCCTGCGTGATGTGCGTACGGCGGAGGCGGCAGCGGCGGAGGACTTCGATCCGCTGCGTATCCGGCCGTACGTCGAACTGGAGAGCGCGTCGGAAGGCGTGTCGGAGAGCGTGTCGGAGGGCGCGCAGGGCATCGCCGGCCCGAACCGGGGACCGGGACCGGGCCCGAACGCGGGCTCCACAATGCCGTTACCGGCCCCGCCGCCGGAGACGCCGCCACCGGCCGAACCCGGCGACGCCGATCTGAGCCTGTTCCCGGGTGACCCGGCCGACGAACCGCCCCGCCGCCCCCGCCGCACGCTCGTGTTCGGCGTCGCGGGTGCCCTCGTCACCGTCGTCACGGCGGTGGGGCTGGCGAGCGGGCTCTTCTCGTACGACACCCCGACCCGGGACGACGCCCTGCCGGAGGACATCAGGGCGAGCGTGCCGGGCACCACGACCAGCGCGGCATCCGAGTCACCGTCCGCGAGCGCCACGTCCGCACAGTCGCCGTCCGCGGCACCGTCCCCGTCGCCCACCGCGAGCCGCTCCCCTTCCCCGGCCCCGACCCGCTCGAACGTCCCCCCACCGACCCCGACCGGCGGGTCCACGCCGACGACGACCGCGCCGACAGCCAGCGCGAGCGGCTCCGCGGGCGCACCGGAAGAGGACCCGGAAGGAGAGGACCCCGTCCTGAGCCGCGGCGACGAGGGACCGGAAGTCCTCGAACTCGAACTACGGCTGACCGAACGCGACTTCTACACGAGGGAAGCCCAGGGCAAGTACAACGAGGGCGTCGAGGACGCGGTCCGCGCCTACCAACTGGCCGAGGTCATCGTCCCCCAGCAGTACGGCGTCTACGACCTCGAAACCCGGGAACGCCTGGAGTCGGAAACGGCGGAGCCGTGAACGGGCCTGGCCCCGCAGGCAGTCGCACCCACCCACCCACCCACCCGCCCACCCACCCAGCCTGCGGGCAGTCGTGCCGCCTGGGGCGATGGGGGTCCCCCCGCGCGAGCGAAGCCGAGAGTGGGGGAGGGTGGGCGCAGGCGGCGCCCCGCACGCGCGGGCAAGCGACCCCACCCCACACCGGCCCCCACACCGGCACCGGGCACCGGGCACCGGGCACCGGGCACCGGGCACCGGGCACCGGGCACCCAGAACAACACCCGCGCCCTACCCGACGTACACCCGAAGCGTCCCGTCCCCCACACCCGTCACCCGCACCTGAGTAAGGTCCCGCACCACCGCGTCCGGCCCATGGAACCCGGCCCGCTCCCCGACCCCGACCACCCGCATCCCCGCCGCCCGGCCCGCCTGTATGCCGGCCGCGGAGTCCTCGAAGACGATGCAGTCGGCCGGGGCGACGCCCAGTTCCGCGGCGCCCTTGAGGAAGCCCTCCGGGTCGGGCTTGCTGGCGCCGACGGACTCGGCGGTGATGCGCAGGTCGGGCAGGGCAAGTCCGGCGGCGGCCATCCGGGCGGTGGAGAGGGCGACGTCGGCGGAGGTGACGAGGGCATGCGGCAGCCCCCGCAGTGAGGCCAGGAACTCCGCGGCGCCGGGGATGGCGACGACGCCGCCCGTGTCGGCGGTCTCCTCGGCGAGCATGCGCGCATTGTCGGCGTGGTTGCGCTCCACGGGCCGGTCGGGCAGCAGCAGCGCCATCGTGGCGTACCCCTGCCGGCCGTGGGCGACCTTCATGACCTCCTCCGCGTCGAGCCCGTTCCGCTCGGCCCAGCGCCGCCAGATCCGCTCGACGACGGCGTCGGAGTTGACGAGGGTGCCGTCCATGTCGAGGAGCAGGGCGCGGGCGGTGAGCACGGTCGTGGCCGTCATCGGCAACTCCAAGGCGCGGAAGGGAAGGTGGATCGGGACGAAGGAGGCAACCGGAACGAAAAAGACAAAGCGGGCCCGCCCGCCGGTCAGGGAAAACGGGCGGATCCACTTTGTTTCCCCACGGTACAAAATACGGCCGCTTCACGCCACCACCTTCGGGAAGGGTTCACCCCCCCGTTCAGCTCAGCCGGCCAGCTCAGCCGGTCACCGCTTCCCCGAGACTCCACGCCCCGAGCCCCAGCATCAGCAGCGCCGCGATCTTGGTGATCAGCGCCAGCGGAACCCGCTTCATGAGCGCCTTCCCACCGACGATCCCGATTCCGGCGACCGCCCACAGCGCGAGTACCGCGCCGAGCCCGACGGAGAGGGGGTCGTCGTACTGGGCGGCGAGATTCGCCGTCATGATCTGCGTCAGATCACCGAACTCGGCGACCAGGATGAGCATGAAACCGGCCCCGGACACCTTCCAGAAGGACTGGTTCTCCGGCTCGCGAATCTCCGCGCCGCCATCGGCCCCAGCCCTCGCCATCAGCAACAGAACCGCCCCGCCGAGGAACAGCGCCCCGGTCAGCGCGTGCAGGATCCGCTGCGGCAGCAGGGTCAGCACACTGCCCGCCGCGACGGCCAGCACGACATGCAGCGCGAACGCGGCGGCGACGCCGACGAAGACGTACGAGGCACGGTAGCGGGTGCCGAGGACGAGGCCGGCGAGTGCGGTCTTGTCCGGCAGTTCGGCGAGGAAGACGACGCCGAACACCAGGGCGAGGACGGTGAAGCTGATCAAGGTTCCTCAATCGGTCGGGGCTGCCCCGCCGAGAGTGCTATGTCACATGCGACACCTCGGCACGGCAGCGCACGCGACGCCCGTGCCGTACGACACAGGCGGTGCACTGCTTGCCGAAGGTCTCGCTGGCCGGCCTCACACCTGAGGCCCGCCTCCGGGCGCCGGCTCAGACGAGCTGAGCAGTGTGTCGACGGTCCGGCGAAGAGCTACTCCCCTTCTGCGTCATCCATCGTACGGGACGACCGACGGACCAGAAAGTTCGGTTCTCAACCTTGATTTGACATGTGCGCGTCTTTAACTTCTTACCAAACGAACACCTGAACGCAACACGGCGTCGCGAGCATTGCCCCGCCAGCGCCCAACACCCCCACGATTCAAGGGAGTTCGCATGCCGAAGTTCTACGCGCGTCGACAGTACACCATACTCGCGGCGCTCACCGGACTCATAGGCTCGGTCGCGCTTTTCAACAGCCCGACCGCCTCCGCCGCCCTCCCCACCCCCGTCAGCGGCGCCACCGCGCGCAGCTACCTCGCCTCGCTCACCGTGGCGACCGAAGACCGCACCGGCTACGACCGCGACCTGTTCCCGCACTGGATCACCCAGTCCGGCAACTGCAACACCCGTGAGGTCGTCCTGGATCGCGACGGTACGAACGTCGTCCAGGACTCCTCCTGCGCCGCCACCAGCGGCAGCTGGTACTCCCCCTACGACGGCGCCACCTGGTCCGCCGCCTCCGACGTCGACATCGACCACCTCGTCCCGCTGGCCGAGGCCTGGGACTCCGGCGCCGACAGCTGGACCACCTCCCGCCGCCAGTCCTTCGCCAACGACCTGACCCGCCCGCAGCTCATCGCCGTCACGGACAACGTCAACCAGTCCAAGGGCGACCAGGACCCGGCCACCTGGATGCCGTCCGTCTCCTCCTACCGCTGCACCTACGCCCGCGCCTGGGTCCAGGTGAAGTACTACTACGGCCTCTCGGTGGACTCCGCCGAGAAGAGCGCGCTCACGAACTACCTGTCCGGCTGCTGAAACCCACGGGCCGACAGCGCGGATTCCGTACCGGAACCTCCCCGCTGACCTCCGTCGTTCCGTACCGTACGGGGCGACGGAGGAGGCGCACCGAAGGGGCGCTCGAAGCGCCCCCTAGGCGGGCCGACCAAGAAAGAGGCGGGCGATCACCGTGGCGAGTCTGCGCCTGGGTCCACTGCTGAGGTACACCGACGGCTCGTCCGCGACCGTGTGGGTCGAGTCGAGCCGGCCGTGCACCGCCGAGGTGCGGGGAGCGGAGGGTGCGCGCGGTGAGTCCCGCACCTTCCAGGTCGCGGGGCATCACTACGCGCTCGTCGAGGTGACCGGCCTGATCCCGGGCACGTCGCAGTCGTACGAGGTGTTCCTCGACGGTGCGCGGGTGTGGCCGCTGCCCGACTCCCGCTTCCCGCCCTCCCAGATCCGCACGGCGGCCGAGGACGACGCCGTCCGTGTCGCCTTCGGCTCGTGCCGCTGGGCCGCGCCGCCCGCCGACGAGGCCGACCCGGTGGGCCCCGACGCGCTGGACACGCTGGCCGCGCGGATGGCGGCCGACCCGGACGGTGAACGGCCCGACGTCCTGCTGCTGTTGGGCGACCAGGTATACGCCGACGAGGTCTCCAAGGCCACCCGCCGCTGGCTCGCCGCCCGGCGCGATCTGCGCGAGGCGCCCGGGAGCGAGGTCGCGGACTACGAGGAGTACACGCGGCTCTATTACGAGTCGTGGCTCGACCCCGAGGTGCGGTGGCTGCTGTCCACGGTGCCGAGCTGCATGATCTTCGATGACCATGACGTCATCGACGACTGGAACACCTCCGCCGCCTGGCTCGCCGACATTCGGGCCACCTCGTGGTGGCGCGAGCGGCTGCTGAGCGGGCTGATGTCGTACTGGGTCCACCAGCACATCGGCAACCTCTCCCCGGCCGAACTGGCCGACGACCCGTTGTATACGACCGTGCGCGAGACACCCGACGGTACCGACGCGCTGCGCGCCTTCGCCGCCAAGGCCGACGCCGACCCCACGTCCGTCCGCTGGAGCTACCGGCGCGACTTCGGCCGCGTACGGCTGCTGATGGTGGACACCCGCGCGGCCCGCGTCCTCGAAGAGGGGCGGCGCTCGATGCTCGACCCGGGCGAGGAGCGGTGGCTGCGCGAACAGGCGCTGGCGGACCGGGGGTCGTACGACCATC
The DNA here is from genome assembly GCF_009709555.1 of Streptomyces blattellae. GTDB lineage: Bacteria > Actinomycetota > Actinomycetes > Streptomycetales > Streptomycetaceae > Streptomyces > Streptomyces blattellae. The sequence continues at coordinate 47,244 of NZ_WJBG01000121.1, forward strand.
TCCTCATCGGCACCTCCCTGCCCTGGCTGCTGCCGCACCTGGTGCACGACGCCGAGGGGTGGAACGCGGCGCTGTGCCGGGGCGAGAAGGGCGCGCGCTGGGCGGCGTTCGGGGAGAGGCTGCGGCGGGCCGCGGACCTGGAGCACTGGGCGGCGTTCCCGGCGTCCTTCGACGCGCTGACGGCGCTGATCGCCGAGGCCGGTTCGGGGGACGGGGCGCCGGCGACGGTGAGTGTGCTGTCGGGGGACGTCCATCACGCGTATGTCGCCGAGCCGACGTGGCCGTCGGGCGGTCCGGACGCCCGCGTGTTCCAGCTGACCTGCTCCCCGGTCCACAACGCCATCCACAGGGCGATCCGCGTCGGCTTCCGGTTCGGCTGGTCCGCCACCGCCCGGCTCCTCGGCCGCCGGTTCGCCGGGCACGGCAAGGTCCCCCGTCCGCCGATCGACTGGCGCCGCACCGGCGGCCCCTGGTTCGGCAACCAGCTCATGACCCTGACCCTGCGCGGACGTTCGGCCCGGCTGCGGCTCGACCAGGCACGGACGGAGAAGACGGGCGGGGCACGACTGAAGCCGGTGCACGAATCACACCTGACACCACGACGAACCGACCGCCCGACACCGTGACGGCAACTCGCCGGACACCGTGACGGGTTGGTCGGCCGACACCCTGACGGACCAGCCGCCCGACACCGCAACGGCAGGTCGCCCGACACCGAGACGGACCGGTCGGCCGACACCGCAACGGCAGGCCGCCTGACGCCCTGAACGGCCGACGGACTGACTCCGTGACAGACCCGGCGGCTGACACCCTGACAGGCCCGGCGGCTGACGCCGTGAGGAGCCGGTCGGCCTACGCCGTGACGGCAGGTCGCCTGACGCCGTGACAGACCCGGAGGCTGACACCGTGACGGGCCGGTCGGCCGACACCGTGAGGCAAGCCGCCTGACGCCTTGAACCGGTCGGCCCACGCACCGACGGACCAGTCGACCGACGCTCTGACGGACCGGTCGGCCGACGCCCCGTCGGACCGGTCGGCTGACACCCTGACGGACCCGGCGGCTGACACCCCGGCAGACCGCTCGGCCGGCGTCCTGAACAGCCCGGTTCAGCCGTGATTCCCGCATTCTGTACGTTTGTTGCGCCCGTGGCCCGTGATGCGCGTGAGCCGTCCCACACTCGTCGGCCCCGAGGCTCGGATCTCCCCTCCCTCGACGGCATGATGAGGCGGACCGTCCGCTTCTGCTGGGCGGTTCAGCCGCAACGCGCCCCACACGCCCGGGAGACACCGTTTTGTCTGCACCGCCCGCGGAATCCGCAGCGCACGCCGAGTCCGCCGAGGTCCGGGTCGCCCTGGTCGGCGCGGGGCCGCGCGGTACCAGCGTCCTGGAACGCCTCTGCGCCTCCGCGCCGGAGCTGCTCCCACCCGGCACCCGGCTGACGGTGCATGTGATCGACCCGGCGCCGCCGGGCCCCGGCCGGGTCTGGCGCTCCGCGCAGTCCGCCGAGTTGCTGATGAACACGGTGGCCAGTCAGGTGACCCTGTTCACCGACGACAGCGTGGACTGCTCGGGCCCGGTCCGCCCCGGCCCCAGCCTGCACGACTGGGCGGACGGCGACCTGGGCCCCGACGAGTACCCGACCCGCGCCCACTACGGCCGCTATCTGGAGTGGGTGTTCGCGAAGGTCGTACGCGAGGCACCGCGGGCGGTACGCGTCGAGACCCACGCGGCACGTGCCGTACGCCTCGACGACGCCCCCGACGGCCGCCAGACCCTCACCCTCGACGACGGCCGCACCCTCGCCGGCCTGTCCGCCGTCGTCCTCGCCCAGGGCCATCTGCCGACGGTCGCGGACCTGGCCCAGCGACGGCACGCGGCCTACGCCGAGACCCACGGACTGCGCCACATACCCCCCGCCAACCCGGCCGACGTCGACCTCTCCGCCATATCCCCCGGCGAACCGGTGCTGCTGCGCGGCCTGGGCCTCAACTTCTTCGACCACACGGCCCTGTTGACCACCGGCCGCGGTGGCCGTTTCGTCCGCACGGACGCCGGCGCCCTGCGCTACCTGCCCTCCGGCAACGAGCCCCGCCTGTACGCCGGTTCACGCCGCGGCATCCCCTACCAGGCCCGCGGCGACAACGCCAAGGGCCCCTACGGACGCCACCTCCCCCGCGTCCTCACCGACGAGACCATCGCCCGCTTCCGCAAGCGCGCCGACTCCGGCGAGGCACCGGACTTCCTGACGGAGATATGGCCGTTGGCGGCGAAGGAGGTGGAGACCGTCTACTACGAGGCGCTGCTGGGGGTGTACGAGGGGGCGGGCGGCGTGGGCGGGAGCGCGGGCCCAATCGACTTCCGCGGCCACTTCCTCGCCGCCCCGCACCGCAGCCCCCAAGAAGCCGCCGTACTGGACGAGTTCGGGGTACCGGAGGCCGACCGCTGGTCCTGGGACCGCATTTCCCGCCCGTACGCGGGGCGCAACTTCACCGACCCCGGCGCCTGGCGTGCCTGGCTGCTGGCGTATCTGCGCGAGGACGCCGCGCAGGCCGCGCTCGGCAATGTCGCCGGTCCGCTGAAGGCGGCGCTCGACGTGCTGCGGGATCTGCGCAACGAACTGCGGCAGATCGTCGACCACGGCGGCCTCGCGGGCGCGTCCCGCCGTGATCACCTGGACCGCTGGTACACGCCGCTCAACGCGTTCCTGTCGATCGGCCCGCCCCGGCGCCGGATCGAGGAGCTGGCGGCACTGATGGAGGCGGGCGTGGTGGAGGTGCTCGGGCCGCGGCTGGAGGTGCGGGAGGGCGAGGGGGCGTGGCTCGCGCGCTCCCCCGACGTGGCGGGGTCCGCCGTACCCGTGACCACCCTCATAGAGGCGCGGCTACCGGAACCCGATCTGCGGCGCACGGCCGACGACCTCCTGGCCCGGCTGCTGAAGACCGGACAGTGCCGGCCGCACACCGTCGACGGCTACGAAACCGGGGGGCTGGACGTGACACCCCGGCCATACCGCCTGATAGACCGTCAAGGTCGGCCGCACACAAGGAGGTTCGCCTTCGGGGTGCCGACCGAGGGCGTGCACTGGGTGACCGCGGCGGGGGCCCGGCCGGGTGTGGATTCGGTCACGCTTTCGGACGCCGACGCGGTGGCGAGAGCGGTTCTACGTGCGACGGCGGCCGAGTCGGAGTCGCCGGCAGCGTGCACACCATGGCCGAATGTTGAACTTGCAAGCATTGATTAGGCAGACCTAACCTGGGTCACTCGCTCGGTTCTGTCCCCCAGACCGGTCCGTCCCCACGGACCGGCCCGACCGCAGGAGTACCCCCACATGTCCGGACTGACCGCACGTCTCAACAGCGCTCAGCCCTACGCCCTCGGCCTGTTCCGCATAGTCGTCGGTCTGCTCTTCGCCTGCCATGGCGCCGCCTCCCTGTTCGGCGTGCTCGGCGGCGCGGCCGGCACCGGCGGCACCATCGAGGCCGGCTCCTGGCCCGGCTGGTACGCGGCCGTGATCCAGCTCGTCGGCGGCACCCTCGTACTGCTCGGCCTGGGCACCCGCGCCGCCGCGTTCATCGCCTCGGGCTCCATGGCGTACGCGTACTTCACAGAACACCAGTCGGAGGCCCTCTGGCCGTTGGAGAACGGCGGCGAGCCCTCGGCGATGTTCTGCTGGGCCTTCCTGCTGCTGGTCTTCACCGGTTCCGGCGCGCTCGGCCTGGACCGGCTGTTCGCGAAGCGCTCGACGGCCAACGAGCAGCAGGCGGTGGAACACACGCCGGTGGCCGCCTGAGCGGCAGCGGTTTCCTCAGTGGCACTGCTGACGGCGCCTCTCCCGCGCGCGGGGGAGGCGCCGTCGCGCCGTCGGGCGGTACGGCGGTTCCGGCCTTACACGAAGGGAACCGTGAAGCAGGCCACGCGGCCCCCGCTCGGGCCGGGCATGTCGTGGATCACCACGGAGGACGCCCCGCCCTCCCGGAAACCCCAGTCGTGGTAGGCGCTCGCCCGGCCGCTGCCGTCCTGGCCCGCGGTGAAGTCCAGCCAGACCTCGTTCTCGGCGTTGACGTCCGCGGGGTCGGTGGACACCTTGTTCTGGTAGTGGCCGCCCGCCGCGGCGGGGTCGGCGGCACACGGCTTCTGATGCACATGGACGCCGTACGCGTGCCCGGGCGTCATGCCCGTCACCCACAGCCGTACGGTCGTCTTGCCGGTCTTCTCCTCGGTCAGCTGACGGATCTCGATCCACGACCCGGCCGGGACCAGTGCTATGTCATATGTGACCGCCTCCGTCGCCACGACGGCCGAGGGCGGCACGAAGCGCCCGTCCTTCTGCACCGAGCAGTACTCCGCGCCGCCGCTGCCGGCCGCGAGCACGGCCGCGGCGACGGCGCCCGCGCATATTCCTGCCACCATGATGTGTACCGTTCCTCACGTTCTGGAGTGATCTGTCGCCCCTTGTCCGTGCTACGGGACAGTGGCCGAGGCCGCCCCCGGGGTGCGGCAGCCGGGTGAACATGCGGCGCGGACCCCACGAGCCCCCCGTGATTCACCTGTCACACCCTCGGCGTACGCTGTGTGGCTGTCATGGCCGCCCCTGCCGCTCCCCCGCGACATCGCGGCGCGGCGGGACGGGCCTACGGGGGAGTTCATGGGAGTAGCGGTGTTCGAGAGTGTGGGGTCGCTGACGGCCGGCCCATGGATTTATGCCGTGGTGGCCCTGTCCGTCCTCCTGGACGTCTTCGTCCCGGTCCTGCCGAGCGGGGTCCTGGTCATCACGGCGGCGACGGCGGCAGCCGCGGGTTCGGCGACCGGCGAGGTACCGGAGCACGTCCCCGACATCCTGGCCCTGACGCTGTGCGCCACGACGGCTTCCGTGCTGGGCGACCTGGTCGCCTACCGACTGGCCTGGGCGGGCGGCCCCCGCCTGGACCGCGCCATCGCCCGCTCCCGGCGTCTGAGCACCGCGCAGGAACGTCTCGGCACGGCTCTCGCCCGGGGCGGTGGAGCCCTGGTGGTCCTGGCCCGGTTCGCCCCCGCCGGCCGCTCGGTCGTCTCCTTCTCCGCGGGCGCCGCCCACCGCCGCGCCCGCGACTTCCTCCCCTGGTCCGCCCTGGCCGGCCTCTCCTGGGCCACCTACAGCGTCACCCTCGGCTACTTCGGCGCCCACTGGCTGGGCGCGACCTGGCTGGCGACGGCCGTGTCAGTGGCGTCCCTGTTCGCGGCGGGCGCGGTCGCGGGGTACCTGATGCGCCGGAGACCGGCCTGAGCGCTTCGCTGGATGTGCGATTCGCTTGCCGCGGGCCGGTGGGGGCTGGCCGCGCCCACGCGGCGGAGCCGCACATTGATACAGCCCCGCGCCCCTTCGAAGCGCGGCCAACCACAGCCCGCTCCACCAGGGCCGCTCAGGGCCTCTCCGGCCCGTCGAGTGCCGGCGTCGCGTGGCCTGGGCCGCCCGTCTGCGGCGCTGCGGTTCCGGAAAGCTGGCCTGATCCACCGGCCTGATCCACCGGCCTGATCCACCGGCCTGATCCGCCGGGCAGGCCCTGGCCGGCCGCTGTCGTCCGGCCCGCGGAGTGCCGTAGCCCGCCGGATCCGCCCCTTACCCGGCCCGTCGAGCACCAGCACCCGCCCCCCGGATCTCCAACCCGTCCAGCAGCTCTGCGGTGGCCTCGGCGATCGCGTTCACGGCGCGGTCGAAGACCTCCTGATTGTGCGCGGCCGGCGCCCGGAACCCGGACACCTTCCGCACATACTGCAAGGCGGCGGCCCGGATCTCTTCCTCGGTCGCCTCCTCGGCCAACACCGGCGGACGAAGCGTCTTGATACTGCGGCACATGACCCCAGTCTCACCCCGCACAGGGCGACCGGCAGAGATTCCACGGAGAAACCCGTGCCGGGAAGCCCTGTGCCGGTGCGCGGGTCGCCTGCGATGATCGTTCCGAGGCGGCCACCGCTCCGGGGCCGACCGACGAAGGGGAAAGACATGGCGAACGACGAACTCACCGTGGCCGTACTCGGTCCGGGCGGCATCGGCGGACTGCTCGCCGGCCTCCTTGCCCATGCCGGGCATCGGGTGATCTGCCTGGCCCGGGAGGACACCGCCAAGACGCTCAGCACGGGCGGAATCCAGGTCAGCAGCGGACAGTTCGGCGGCTTCACGGCCCGCGTCGAGGCCGCCACCGAGCTGCGCGAACCGGTCGACGCCTGCCTGATCGCCGTCAAGCACACGGCACTTGACGCAGCCCTCGACCGCGTCCCGCCCACCGCGCTCGGCGACGCCCTGCTCGTGCCGTTCCTCAACGGCGTCGACCACCCCGCGGCCCTGCGCGCCCTCTACCGCCCCGACCGGGTCGCCCCCGCTGCCATCCGCGTGGAGTCGACGCGCGTCGCGACGGGGCGGATCGAGCACACCAGCCCCTTCGCCGAGATCGACCTGACCGGCACCGACGTCCCCCCGCACCGCCTCGACGCCCTCGCCGCGACCCTCACCGCCGCGGGCCCGACCACCCGCGTCCTGCCCGACGAGACGGCGGCCCTGTGGGCGAAGATGTCCTTCCTGGCGCCCCTCGCCCTGCTGACCACCCGCTACGGACTCCCGCTCGGCGACGTACGCACCCGCCATCGCGAGGAGTTGACCGCTCTGGTGGAGGAGACCGCGGCGGTCAGCCGCGCCTGCGGCGGCCCCGGCGACCCCGCCAGGTCACTCGCCGGCTACGACACCTTCCCGCCGCACACCAAGTCGTCGATGCAGCGCGACGCGGAAGCCGGCCGCCCACTGGAACTCGACGCGATCGGCGGCGCGTTGCTCCGCGCGGCCGAGCGGCACGGGGTGCCGGTGCCCGTGGCGACCAGGGTGATAAACGATTTGAGGGACGCCGGCCACTGAGCGCTCCGCCGGTGGATGCCCTGCCGGCCCTCAGGCTGTTCCTGAGGGAGGTACGGCGAGGAATCGGAGGGAGGCATGTGAGTTGTGCGACTCTCCGGCAAGTTCCGGCGGATATATGCAGGATGGGCAGCAGCAGCGGAGGGTGCGGGCGCAGTTTACGTGGGGGACCGCGTTGCCGTTGGCCTCGCCACCCGACCTTTCTGAAAGGTGCCGGTGTGATGCTCAAGGGGCGGGTCAGGGAACGTGCAGCTCTCGATCGGTTTGTCGCGGATCTGCGCAAGGGACTGAGCGGTGTCGTCCTCTTACGGGGTGACGCCGGCATCGGCAAGACCGTGTTATTGGATCATGCGGCGGCGGAGTCGGCCGACCTGCGTGTCCTGTGGGTGGCGGGTGTGGAGGCGGAGTCCGGGTTCCCGTTCGCGGCGCTGCACCGTCTCCTCGTACCGTTCCTGGACGGTCTCAAGGAGCCCGGGGCGCTGCCCGGGACCCAGCACGCCGCGCTGCGGGTGGCGTGCGGGCTGGCCGACGGTCCGCCCGCCGACCCGTTCCTGGTGGGGCTTGCGACGCTCACGCTGCTGGCGGAGGCCGCGAAGCAGCGGCCCGTGCTGGCCTGCGTCGACGACGCCCAGTGGCTGGATGAGGAGTCCTTCGGCGCGCTCGCCTTCGTCGGCCGGCGGGTGCACGCCGAGGGCGTCGGCCTGCTGTTCGCCGCGCGGACCGGTTTCCACGTACCCGCCGGCCTGCCCTGCACCGAAGTCGCCGGTCTGGAGGACGAGTTCGCTCTGGAACTGCTGCGTGAGACCGTCCCCGGACGGCTCGACGCCCGTATCGCGGCACGGATCGTGGCGGCCACGGCCGGGAACCCGCTGGCGCTGGCCGACCTGGGGCAGGAGCTGTCCGCCGACCAGCTCTGCGGAGGGTTCGCGCTGCCCGAACCGCTGCCGGTGGGCAGCAGGTTGGAGGCGCATTACCTCCAGCGGGTCCGCGAGCTGCCGGAGCCGACACAGACCTGGCTGCTCCTCGCCGCCGCGGAGCCCGGCGGCGACCTCGGCTACCTCACGGGCGCGGCACGCCGGCTCGGGATCGGCGCGGAAGCTTCCGGTCCGGCCGAAGCCGTGCGTCTGGTGGTGCTGCGCGCCGCCGCGGAGTTCCGCCATCCACTGGTGCGGTCGGCCGTCTACAGCGGCGCCACCAGCGTCGAGCGCAGACGGGCGCACCGGGCTCTCGCGGAGGTCACCGACCGGCCTGCCGACGCCGACCGGCGGGCCTGGCATCTCGCCGCGGCCGCGATCGGGACGGATGCGGCCGTCGCCGCGGAAGTGGAACGCGTGGCCGACCGGGCGGGCGCACGGGGTGGCTACGCCGCACGCGCCACCTTCCTGACCCGGGCGGCCGAGCTGACGCCGGGCGGCGAGGTGCGAGCGGGGCGGCTGCTGGCAGCCGCCGAGGCGGCGCTGCGGGCGGGGGCGCCGCTTCAGGCGGAGTCGCTGCTGGACGGCTTCGATGCGGGGCTGCTCGGCGATGTCGGCCGGGGCCGGGCGCTGTTGGTCCGGGCGAACACGGCCATCGCGCTGGGCCGCGCGCATTCGTACGCGCAGGCGCCGGCGCTGTGCCTGCGCGCCGCTCAGCTGCTGACCGACGGGGCCCCGGACCTGGCTCGTACGGCGCTCCTCAGGGCGATCGACCGCGCCATCACCGCCGAGCATCTGATGCGGGACACGACGCCGGCCGAGATCGCCCGGGCCGTGGAGGCGCTGATACCGCGCACCGGTGAGGCGACCGGCGTCGATCTCGTGCTGCGCGGCTTCGCCGCCCTGGCCACCGACGACTACGAACGCGCCGTACCCCATCTGCGGCGGGCCTGCGCCGTGGTGCTGGACCCGGACACCCCCGAGGAGGAGGTGCTGCGCGGCTATCTGCCCGTCATCACCATGTCGATGCTCCTGTGGGACGAGCGGACGCACCCCGCCGTCATCGGGCGGGTGGCCGACGTCGCCCGGCGGACCGGCGCCCTGTCGCACCTGGACACCGCGCTGTACTGCGCCACGATGTCCGAGACCACTCTCGGCGAGCTGGCGGCTGCCGACGACCTGTCGGCCGAGGGGCATCAGATCCGTGCGGCGATCGGCGCGAGCGACGACGTGTGGGCCATCTACCAGCATCCCGAACTGCTGGCCTGGCACGGCGAGCGCGAGGATCTCGACGCCGTGCTGCGCGGGTCGATGGAGGCCGGCGCATGGCTCGGCAGCGGCGCGGTGGAGTGCATCGCCCGCATCGGCATGATGGTGCTGGCGCTCAGCCACAGCGACTACGCCCGGGCGCGCACCATCGGGCAGGAGCTGCTCGAACACGACGTGCTCGGGGTGCATTCCCGGCTGCTCCCCCACCTTGCCGAGGCGGCCGTACGCTGCGGCGACCGGGTACTGGCCACGGCGGTACTGGAAAGGCTCGCCGCCCGCGCGACGGCCTCCGGCACCCCCTGGGCCCTTGGCCTGCTGGCTCGCTCACGCGCCCTGCTCGCGACGGTCGACGACGCCGAAGCGCTGTACCACGAGGCGATCAGCCTGCTGTCGGGCACCAGAGCGCGCGCCGATCTCGCCGTCGCCCACCTGTTGTACGGCGAGTGGCTGCGTCGCCGTAAGCGCCGCAAGGACGCCCGCGAGCAACTGCGCACGGCCGTCGCCATGTTCGATGCCATGGGGGCCATGGGATACGCCGCGCGCGCCGCCCAGGAGCTCGCCGCCACCGGGACGCGACCCCAGCGCGGGACCGCCTGTCCGGCGAACACGCTGACCCCGCAGGAACAGCAGATCGCCCGCCTCGCCAAAAGCCGCGCGACCAATGCCGAGATCGCCGCCCAGCTGTACATCAGCGCCAGCACCGTCGACTACCACCTGCGGAAGATCTTCCGGAAGCTCGACGTGACGTCCCGGCGCCAACTCCAGCACACCTTGGACGACTGACCCCGGTTCACGACTACGCGCTCCACGGGATGCGAGCGCGTCCGCCCTGGCCGACGCTGGGGTGTCTCGACGGATTCTGCAGACGGGAGCATTCCATGCCGTACGTCACCGCAAGCGACGGAGCGCAGATCTACTACAAGGACTGGGGCACGGGCCGGCCGGTCGTGCTCTGCCACGGCTGGCCGCTGAACTCGGACAGCTGGGAGGCCCAGCAGCTGTTCCTCGCCTCGAACGGCTTCCGCGCCATCGCCCACGACCGCCGTGGGCACGGCCGTTCCGACCAGACGTGGAACGGCAACGAGATGAACACCTACGCCGACGACCTCGCCACCCTCATCGACACGCTCGACCTGCGCGACGCGACGCTCATCGGCTTCTCCACGGGCGGCGGCGAAGTCGCCCGCTACATCGGGCGGCACGGCACCGCCCGTATCGCGCAGCTCGTGCTGGTCTCCGCCGTGCCGCCCTTCATGCTCAAGACCGACGACAACCCCGGCGGCGTACCGGTCGAGGTGTTCGACGGAATCCGCGCCGGGTCGCTCGCCGACCGCTCGCAGCTGTACCGGGACCTGGCCGACGGGCCCTTCTTCGGCCACAACCGGCCGGGCGCCGACATCTCGCAGGGCATGCGCGACGCGTTCTGGCGCCAGAGCCTGCAGGCCGGGCACCGCAACGCCTACGAATGCATCGCGGCCTTCTCGGCCACCGACTTCCGCGCCGACCTGGACGCCTTCGACGTACCCACGCTCGTCGTCCACGGCGACGACGACCAGGTCGTGCCCATCGACGTGGGCGGCAAGGCAGCGGCGGCCCGCATCAAGGACGTGACGCTGAAGGTCTACCCGAGCGCGCCGCACGGCATCACGGACACGCACAAGGAACAACTCTGCACGGACCTGCTGGAGTTCCTCAACGCCTGACCGCGGCCGCGAAGGACCGCTTGCGCCACGTCCGCCCGTTCACACCCGTCCGCACGAACCCCCCGAAGAGACTCGCGACCCAAAATCGAACAGGCGTAGCATTGTCGCGTGGCTACGCCCTATGACTTTCCGAGTGACCTCCGCGCCGGTCAGGAGGAGCTGCATCAGGTCCGGGCCGAGCTGTCGGCCCTGCTGAAGCGGCTGCCCTGGTCGGTCGCGCCCCTGGACGGCTTCAGTGACACGGGCGGCTGGCGCAAGGTGGAGCGCCCCGCCTCCCCCGGCTGGACGGCCGACGAACAGGCCGAGGTGGAGAAGCTGCGCCAGCGCGAGCACGAACTCGCCGTGTTCGTCAGCTGTCACCGCTTCTGGGCGGAGATCGTCGTGGCGCAGCGCGTGGACGCCCGCATGAAGCTGAAGCGCGCGCATGAGACCCCGGGGGAGACCGAGACACCCTGAGCGGGTACGTACGCGCCCTGGGACAAAAGCCCGGGCCTGGCCCGGACCTGGCCCCGGGCCTTCGTGCCGTCCTTTGGCCCTCCGCAGGAGATGCCCCGCTCAGGTGCTCCACACGACGGATTCGCCGTTGGCTATGACGACCTTGCCGTCCTGGCGCAGGATCAGCTGCGCGCCGGGGTTGCCGTTGGTCTGCGAGGCCCATACGGGGTTGTCCTCGCCGTTGTAGACCACCAGGTTGCCGTCCGTCTGGAACCGTGCCGTATGGCCCTCTCCGAAGGTCGTGGACGCCCAGGTCGCCTTGCCGTTCTCGTTGTAGACCACGAGGTTGCCGTCCGACTGCATGGTCATCGTGATCCGGTTCGTCCGCCAGGACTCGCCCGTGGAGAGCACGTTGGTGGCCGAGATCACCGTCTGCGTCCACTCAGGTGTCCTGGGCTCCTCCTCGTCCTGCCCGTCCTCCTCGTCCTGCTTCTTCTCCGTGTCCGGCGCACGGCTGGCGGCGGGGGCAGGCGCCCTGCTCGTCGCGGGGCTCTCGGCCTTCGGCTCCGGCGGCGCGACGGGCGTCGGGGAGGAGCTCGGCTTGGCGGACTTCTTCGACGCGCTGGGGCTCGGGGAGGCAGAGGGCGACTCGGGCTTCTCCTCGGCGGGCACCACGGTCCGTGCCGCCTCCTGCCGTTCGTCGTCGTCGTTCCCCGCCACGAGCAGGGAAACGGCGACGAGCACGGCGACGACGGCGGCCACGGCGGCCGTCCAGCCGGTGGTGGCCCAGACACGGGAGCCGGGGGTCATACCGCGCGGGGCGCGGGCGGGCCTGCGGCGGAAGGTGTCCGCGAACCCCTTCGGGGACCGGGGCTCCTCAGACGGCTGTGCCGACGTGGCGGGCTGCGATCGCGGTGGCTTCTCCGACTTCTCCGGCTTCTCCGACTCCTGCGGCTCGTGCGGCTTCTGCGGCTGTCGTGGTTGTGACGAGCTGGGCTCGGGCATTGCTTCCGACTCCGAAGGGTGTGTTACGGCAGGTCCTGTTCGTCCAGTTGCATCAGCTGGGCGGGGTCGGGCGCGGCGAGTTCGGCGACCCTCATGGCCTGACGTTCCGTCATGTGCTGGAAGAGCTGTCGGGCCGTCCGGCCGTTGCCGAACTGGGCATTGCGCGGGATGAGTTCGACGTACTCGGCGAGTGCCTTGCGGGCGGTGGCGGTGAGTTCGTAGCGGTGCCGCTGGGCGTGGTGCTCGACGATGCTGACGAGTTCGGCCGAGGTGTAGTCGGCGAAGGTCAGACTGCGGGTGAAGCGGGAGGACAGGCCCGGGTTCGAGGCGACGAAGCGGTCCATGTCGTCGGGGTATCCGGCGGCGATGACGACGACCTCGTCACGGTGGTCCTCCATGAGTTTGACGAGCGTGGCGATGGCCTCCGTACCGAAGTCGTTGGCGGCCCCCGCCGGGACGAGCGCGTACGCCTCGTCGATGAAGAGAACGCCGCCGCGGGCGCGGAGGAACGCCTCCGTGGTCTTGGGACCGGTGTGGCCGACGTACTCGCCGACGAGGGCACTGCGGTCGACCTCGACCAGGTGGCCGCGGGAGAGCAGGCCGAGCGCCTTGAGGAGGCGGCCGTAGAGGCGGGCCACGGTGGTCTTGCCGGTGCCGGGATTGCCGGCGAAGACGAGGTGGCGGCTGAGCGGCGGGGCGGGCAGCCCGGCCTGCTCGCGCAGCCGGACGGTCTGCATCAGCTTGACCATGCCGCCCACGTCCCGTTTGACGCCGTCGAGGCCGACCAGTTCGCCGAGTTCGGCGAGCAGGTCCTCCAGGGTCTCGGGCTCCGGCTCGGGCTCGCCCTGCTGCCACAGTTCCTCGCCGTCGGCGGCGGGGGCGGACTCCGCGGCGGGACCGCGCGGGCCCGGGACGCCCGGACCGGTGGGGGCGGTCGGACGGGACGGCGGGGGCGGGGGTGTGCCCGGCCGGTCCGTCAGCGCCGGGAGTACGGAGGTACGGACGCGGATCGCCGCGCAGTCCTCGAACACCGGCTCGGCCCCGTCGGCCAGCCCCACGTCCTGCCCGCAGTCGAAGACCCGGCAGCCCCGGAACCGCACCTCGGCGCCCTTGCCGACGTGCAGCGCGGGGAAGGCGGAACCCGACAGGTCACAGTGGTCGAAGGTGCCGTCGGCCGACTCGCCGACCAGGATGCCGTTCTTGCCGCTCCCCGCGACGCGCACCGCGCTGACCTCGGCCGAGGCGCCCCGCCCCAGCACCAGCCCGCTTCCGGCCGCGTCCGACACACCGCCGCCCGTCATCGCAAGCCGCCCGCCCGCGTCGACGGCCACCCCGGCGCCGCCGGCCGCGGCGATCCGGGTGCCCAGCAGCACGGCGGCGGAGTCGGCGCCGATCTCGACGCCGCTGCGCCGCTGGCCGACGGCCGAGCAGTCCCTCAGTTCGGAGGGCTCGACGGCCGTGGACCGCACCCGCACCCCGGTCTCGCCACCTGTCACCCGTACCGCGGTCATCGCCACCCGGGCCTCGTCCTCCACGTGCACACCGCAGGACCGGAAGTCCTCCAGCGTGCTCTCCGTCATCTCGACGTGGGCGCCGCCCACCACGGCCAGCCCGTGGTCGCCGCCCCCGCGCACCCGGCTCCCGCTGATCACGGCGACCGCCCGGTCCCCCAGATGCAGCGCCGTACCGCCCGCCCGGTCGACCAGCGAGTCCGCCAGCACCACCGTCGTACCGCCCACCGCCAGCACACCGTGCCCGGCCGGCGCCGCCATGCGGCAGCCCCGGGCGGTGAGCCGCGCGCTGTCGCCGGCCTCCAGCCCGTTGCCGCCCGGCCCGGTGATCCGGCAGTCGGTGAGCTCCGCCCGCGCCTCGTGCGAGACCCGCACCCCGGACCGGACGGCCCCGTCGATCCGGCACTCGGTGAGCAGGGCCTCGGCGGTGTCCTGCACGAGCACGCCGTTGCGGCCCGCGCCCGTCCACACGCAGTCCTGGGCCAGCAGCCGCGCACCACCCCGCACCCGCAGCGCCGACCCGGACGTGCCCCGCACCCGCAGCCGCTCGGCCAGCAGCACGGCGGAACCGGACAGCACCGCGCCGATACCGTCCACCTCCTCGATCACCGTCTCCTCGGCCCGCGCGCGGGCGTCACCCGCCAGGTGCAGGGCGGTGTTCCGGGCGCCGCTGAGCGTCGTACGGCGCAGCAGGAGCACGCCTCCGCCGTTGACCGGGTCGGCCAGCTCGGCGGTGAGGTCGGCGTCGGGGCCGAGCGCCGCGTTGGCCGCCGCCGCCGAGGCAGCCGCCGAACCGAGCACCTCGACCCGGCCGCCGCTCAGCTCGCACTCCTCCAACGTCAGCCCGGCCGCGTCCTCGACCCGGACCAGCGCCTCCGCGGGGTCGGCGCCGTGCAGCACCAGACCCGTCAGCACACAGTCCGGGGCGGTGACGGTGACGGCGGGCCCGGCGGGCGGACGGACGACCACACAGCCGGCGCCGTCCTCCGGTTCCAGGACCACCCGACGGGCCAGCCGCAGCGGTTCCGCGTACTCGCCGGGCTCCACGCTCACCAGCGCCCCGGCAGGGGCGGCGGCCAGCGCCGCGGCGATGGTCCGGTACGCCCCCCGGCCCTTGGCGGCCACACGTATCACCGTCATCAGGAGGACCCTCCGTTCCGGCCCTCGGCCGAGCCGCCCGTGGACGTCCCGTGCGTGTCCGTGTAGTAGTCCGGGCCGGTCGACTGGGTGAGCGTGCTGCCGATCCACAGCTGGGCGAAGAGCTTGTCAATCAGCTTGCCGACGCCGCCGACGGCGAAGATGTCGAAGACGCCCTGGCGGTGGTACCAGCGCCCGCCGAGGTTCTGGGTGAGGATCGTCCTGCCGAGGCCTGTGGTGACCCCGCCGACAGCGCTGCCCGCCATGCCGATCAGGCCCGCCAGCAGCGCGTCCCCGCCGGACAGGTGGACGGTGTTTCCGTCCTTGTCCTTCACGCCGAAGATCGCCGCCGAGGCCGCGCCGCCGATGAAGCCGGCCGTCATGCCGCTGACCATGCCGACGCCGAAGTCGTAGGTGCCGGAGCGCCAGCGGACCACCTTCTCGTTGCCGCCGTACTCGGCTCCCCAGCTGTCGTCGTTGGGACGGCGGTTGTAGGGCTGGCCCATGTCGATCTGGCTGAACCCGGTCTTCCACGGGCCGCCCCGGAAGGTGGCGAGGTGCCCGGCGGAGAAGGTGCCCTTGACGCCCGCGCTGACGGTCGCGCCGAACGCGGCCTTGGCCACCTCCAGACCGCCGAACGGGGTGTCGGTGGCGGCCGCGACGATGCCGTAGACCAGCAGGTTGACGGAGAAGTCGAGGATCCACTCCTGGACCATCTCGATGGCGATCTGCCGCGCGGCCCGGCTGATGAACGGGGTGTACGTGGACACCCCGTTCGTGGTGGCGCCCCACTCCCAGTTGTTGGCGTCCCGCCACATCCGGTTGAAGCCGCGGTAGTCGTTCAGCACACCGGTGAAGTTGGTCTCCCGGCCGATGAGGGAGGTCCGGCCGAAAGTGTCGGTGTGCCAGACGAACCCGGTCATGGTCCGCTCGTCGATCATCGTCACGCCGTCGGTGCCGTACCGGCGCCACTGCTTGTGCCAGTCCTCGCTCTCCAGGTAGGTGCCGTCGTCGAGTTCGACCTTGCGGCCGATCTCGATGCCGTTCTCGTACTCCTTCCACACGTGCGGGTCGGTGTTGCCGAGGCCGGCCGGGTCGGGGGTGTACTCGCGCACGCGGTGGGGAGCGTCCGTGAACCAGGACGTACCGGCCGGTTTGGCCGGGATCTCCTGGACGACCCGGTTGCCCAGGCTGGGCACCTGGTCCTGCCAGGTGGCGCCGGGGCGCCAGTCGGGGATCTGGTGACCGCTCCCGTCGAACCACTGGCGGATCCGGTCGCCCTGTCCGGTGCCGAAGTTCTTGACCGTGCCGTCGGCGTCGGTCTTGTTCCAGTGCCAGGTCCTGCCGCCCGTGTTCGGGTCGGGCACGGACCAGGAGTCGATGGTCTTGCCGTCGGCGAGGAGCCGGTGGTCGCGTACCAGCCGGCCGCCCGCGTCGAAGTCCTGGAAGGTCTCCCGGTCCCAGCCCCAGGGCGTGACATCGCCCCGGTTGTGGTTCAGCTTGCGGATGCCGCTGTTGCCCAGGCTGTCGGTCCAGCGCACGCCGCCGTCGAGCATGCCGGTGGAGGTGACCTGGATCTGGTTGCCGGTTCCCGCCGGGTCCGGCCAGGTGTCCTGGCGGCCGACGACCAGGCCGTGGTGGTCGTAGCGGGTCCAGTCGCCGCTGCCCAGGTGGCCGGTACCGGCGGCGGCGCCGGGGGCCGGCCGGTACTCGACGACCGTGCCGTCGTCCAGGCCGACCCGCACGACGTTCCACTGCTTGCCCGCGCTGGGCGTGTACCAGTCGCCGTCGTTGAGGTTGGACGTGACCCGGTCCTGCCAGCGGATCTGGTTGTTCTGGATCCCGGGTACGGGCGTGAAGTCGCCCTGCTGGTACGTACGGTGGCCCTGCGGTTTGCCGTCACCCTGCGACCAGGGCAGATAGCCGTTCCGTGTGGTCACCCCGTCCGGCATCCGCACGTCGCCGACGGTGAGGGTGTCGCCGTTCGTCAGCTTGCGGGACTCCCGGACGATGTCGCCGGTGCGGATGATGTCGGTCGTGGTGTTGTTGCTGACGAACCGCACCCCGTGGACGGATGCCCCGCCGCCCGCCGGGGTCTGCGTGAAGTGGTGCACCTGGAGCTTGCTGTCCCACTTCAGCCAGGGCACCTGGTCGAAGCTCATGGCCCGGTAGTCGCTGCTCATCAGCCAGCGCCAGGACACCGGGGGCCGCTGTTCGGCGAAACGGCGGCTCTGAAGGAAGTCACCGTTCTTCAGGGTCAGTCCGCGGCCGTTCTCCTTGCCGTGCGCCGACCAGGACGTGTAGTCCTTCTTCGGCACGCCGTCCGCGCCGATCTCGGTCTGGTGGAAGCGGCGTACGTCGTGCACGCTCCAGGTGAAGCGGCCCCACTTCTCGTGGACGACGACGCTCTCACCGGTCTTCGGGTTGACCATCGTGTCGGTGTAGCCGCGGCCGGGCCCCCAGGTCCGGGTGCCCTCCGCGATCGGCCGGGACTCGCCGTCGTAGCGGGTCCAGGTCGTCTTCGCGAAACTCTGGGTCAGCGGCTTGTTGCCGAGGTCGGCCAGGATGTGCCCGCCGTCCGGGGTCTCCTGGAAGTGCCGGACACGCGTGTCGATGCCGTTGGCGCTCGTCACGTCGAACCAGCTGCGGCCGCTCTCGCCCCAGTGCCGGGTGCCGAAGCGGGTCACCGTGCCGTTCGTGCCGTACTCGGTCCACCTGCCGCGCTGGTTGAACAGCCCGAACTCGCCGACCCCGGCGGGTGAGTGGTACGCGTCGAGGACACGGCCGCCCGGCAGGGTGCGCCGGTCGAAGACCTCGATGCCGGAGTGACCGACCAGCCTGACCCGGCCGTCGCCGATGCCCTTCACGTCGACGGTGCCGCCGTCGGACCAGTTGCGGGCTCCGGTCACCGGCTGCGGGTTGCCCGTCGCGTCCAGCCGCACCCGCTCCCAGCTCGGCTTCGTGACACCGTCGGTGGGATGGGTGACCTTGAGGTACTCGTTCGGCTTGGGGACGCCCTTGTTGACGACGTTGAACCGCTGCTCGGTGAGTCTGCCCACGTTGTCGTAGAGCCTGTACTCGCCTGCCCGCGCGCCCTGGAAGCCGTCGACCCGGTAGCCGCCGCCCGGCTGCGGGGTGACGGTGAGCTGCTGGCCGGGAGGCACCGGGGCCAGGTCGGCGTCGAGCAGCGCGTGGGTATCGGTACGGACGAACCGGGCGTCGGCGGAGTCGGAGAGCTGGACGACGTCGAACTGATGGGCCGCCTGGCTGTCGTAAACGCGGAAGACGCCGGTCCTGGCCGTGTCCATGGCCAGGAGGTCGACCCGGCCGTTCGCGCTCACGAGCCCGACCTCCCCGTCCTGGCTGACGCGGAAGCCGCCGCCGTTCGGCCGGGCGGCGACCCGCGCGTCGTCGATCCGCACCAGGTTGGCGTCCAGGACCTCGACGGCGCCGCCGGGGTGGAACCGCAGGGTCGCTCCGACAGGGGCGCCGGCGCCGTCGACGATGGCGCGGTTGACGACGAAGGTGCCGCCCGGACCGGCGGTGACGGTGGCGTGCGGTACGGGGTTGCCGGCCGCGTCCTTCAGGACGGGGACCGGGTTGGTGCCGGTCACCGGGGTGTGCACGAGGTCGATGCCCTGGGCTGGGGTGACGGAGGCGACGTTGTCGGTGTGCGCGCCCTGGGCGTTGACGACGATGTGGTCGTTGCCGTGCCGGATCCGGAAGCCGCCGCCCGGCTGCGGGACGACGACGGCGTTGTCCATGCGGGGCGTGCCGTTCAGGCCGATACGGATGTCGCGGCCGCCCAGTGGGCCGCCCTGGAGCGTCAGCAGGTCGCTGGTGTGCGCGCCGGTGCCGTCGTACACCGTCGTACGGTTACCACCCGCCGGGACATGGAAG
>NZ_WJBG01000122.1 GCF_009709555.1 Streptomyces blattellae
CTAGGAGCGTGTCTCAGTAACGGGCAACTGGCCGGGAGGTCGTGATCGGCGGGATCGGTCGCGGTGGTCCGGTCAGCGCCTGTGGGGCCGACGGGCGGGTCGGTCGGGCCGGGATTTCGGCCCGCGGTGGCCGGGGCGGCCCGGTTGGTCAGTCGGCCGCGGCGGCGAGGCCGGTCGGTCCGGCGTGGCGGAAGATCTTGCGGAGGTTGTGGCAGGCGGCAAGCAGTCGCCACTCGCCGCGGGCGCCGTCTTCGCCGCGCAGGAGGAGCCGGCGGCCGTTGTGGCAGGTCATGATCTGTCCGAAGACGGGTTCGACGATGGCCTTGCGGCGGGCGTAGGCGGCCCGGCCGGGCTTGGTCCGCAGCTTGCGGGCCATGCGCTCCTTCAGCGTGGCGTCCTTGGGGATGCGTCCGCGTGGAGCGGGCGGAACCTGCTCGTCGTGGGCCAGTCGGCCGGTGGCCATGAACGTGTCGGTGCCGCAGGCCAGTTGGCGGTCCTTGGCGGCTTCGAGGTTGGCTTCCGAGCAGTATCCGGCGTCGACCAGCGCCTGCTTGGGGTGGGCGCCGGTGTTCGCCGCGGACTGGTCAAGCATCAGGGTGTAGTTCAGCGCGTCCGAGGGGTTGCACGTCACGTCGGCGGCGGTGATGACCTGGTGTTCCTCGTCGACTACGGCCTGCGCGTTGTAGGCCTGGATGTAGGCGCCGTCGCTGTTCTTCATGATCCGCGAGTCGGGATCGGTGAAGTTGGCCTGCGCCTTGGGCTTGGGCCGGGCCCTGGCGGCGGTCGCCTCGCCGGCGTCGGTGACGGCCTGCTCATCACTGGTGCCGGCGCGCTGCTGACGGCGGCGTTCCTTGTCCTCGGCATGCTTGCGGGCCTTGTCGGCGGCCTCGGCCTCGATCTGCGCGCGGGCGGCCTGCAGCTTCGCCAGGCGCTTTTCACGCCGGTCCAGTTCGGCGGGCAGGTCCACCTCCTTGCCGTCCACGCCGAAGACCTGGTCCTCGGCTTCGTCGGCGGCCTCCGCGTCGGCCAGCAGTGCCTGGGCCTTCGCTTCCAGCTGGGCGATCTCGGCCTCGATCCGCTCTTCCTTGTCGACCAGGCGGCCGTAGCTCATCGCCTTGTGCTTGGAGGCACTGGCCTCCAGCTTGGTGCCGTCCAGCGCGACGCGGCCCATCTTGACCAGGCCGAGTCGCATGGCCAGGTGCAGCGACTGGGTGAACAGACCGGCCAGTGCGTCCAGGTGGCGGCGGCGGAACCGGGCGATCGAGCGGAAGTCGGGGGCCTGGCCGGCGGCCAGGAACCGGAACGCGACGTCGTCGGCCATGCGGCGCTCGATCGCCCGGGAGGAGCGCACCCCGGTGGTGTAGCCGTAGATCAGCAGCCGCACCATCAGCCGGGGGTCGTAGGGCGGGTAGCCGCGCTTTTCGGTGTAGTCCGCCAGGACCGGTCCGAGGTCGAGCACCTCGTCGACCAGGTCGGCGACGAACCGGGCCGGGTGGTCCTCGGGCAGCCAGTCATCCAGCGACGGCGGCAGCAGCAGGACCTGATGCGGGTCGAACGCCCGGAACGTCTTGTCCACCGCCACCGCAGGACCCATCGGCCGCTTCTTCTCGACCGGCTCGACCTCGAACAGCCCATCCCCACCATGCATACCGTGATCATCCCGCACCAATGATCACGAACCATAGGCGGGTTGCCCGTTACTGAGACACGCTCCTAGAGTTTCCCGTTGAGAGTTGCGCGATTCCATGCTGCTTCGAATTCTGCTTCCGTGATGACGAATGCAGAGAATTCAGGCTGTGCGGCAACATCTTCGATATCTCCGACGGGAATTTCACTCAGTCCAATTGCTGTATTGTCGTTCGATCCGTCGGTGTACAGGAGGCGCCCATCGCGATATTCTTGCACCTTGCGCGTCTCGTAGCCATCTTCGCCGATTTCGCTGAAGAAGACCACCGACTCTTCCTCGAAGTCGTGATGCCAGATAACTTTCCAATACTGCATAATCGGCTCCTGCCATGGCCTATTACTCGTCCAGCCACGTCAAAGGGCTGCTGGTTTGGGGATACGATGCACGTCTGGCCGGTCGTCGGAGCACCATACAATCCCCAGGCGGTGTGGGGCTTGGCTGGACGGATGATGCATTTTGCGCAGCTACTGCGCGCTGCAGAACCCAAGGCATTCGTACTCTTCTTCAAAGAAGACAATCAGGAACTTCTTGTCATGGGAAACGATCACCAGGTCGCGGCTGATCGCTGTGCGAAGTGCCTTCGCCCACCCGCTCCCAGTGGCTTCACAATCAATCCAAGGGAAAAAGTGCATTCCGGTGCGACAGTAGAACCTTTTCCCTGTTCCCGCCCTATCAGCGAATTCTTCAATCCATCGATCGGCCTCATCCCTACTTTTGTCGCAAATCCGAGAGTCTGCTGACGATGTCGATCGGGTCCATTCTGTGAGTTTTCGGCGCGTCCAGTCGGGGATCTCGCTCTCTTGAACGTATCCGAAATTGCGCATGCCGATAAGCGATTCCGGAAGTTTTGACGCGCGTTCCTCCTCTCTGCGTCGCCGAAGCTTCATGCGCAAATCGTTGCTCGCCACCACTTGTCCCCAGGGTAGTAGAAATGGTGTTTTTGGCCGACCTGCTGATAAGCGTTGACCCGTCCTGTCAAGAGTCATAATATGCGGTCTGAACGTCTGAACTGCTAGGCAAAGAGTAGATGATCCTTGACAGCCAGGTTTGGGGATGTCTGAATTTCCATCTTTCCGACACACTCACCCATATGGAAATCCAGCAAGATATATTTGGCGCTCTCGCTGGAGTACACCGCCATGCGCGTTGCGCCTTCACGAAAGACGTCGAGAATGTCTTGCCCCTTTCCGTTTTTCCAGCGAACTCTCACTGATCGGGCGAGCGCATCGTAGGAGAATGAGATGGACGCGTCACCCTCACCTTGCAAGGTGAGCAGGCGGACGCTGCTGCTTTCCTCGGCTTCGGGCCACTCACCGATTGTTTCGAGGATTTCGTGGTCGTCAGGGACGATGAACTCTCTATACATTCCTTCTCCGGCGTCGTTCGGACTAATGACTGTATGGCGGCCAATAACCCGTGTCCCGTTAGGGGTCTCGTCCTCAACGTGATCAGCTGGCTGCTGCCTCAACTCCCGCTGGACGCGGACCATCTACGGTCCCGGAACTGGCAACCACGCTGGCCGAGGTCAGCGCCGAGGCCACCTGGGAGGGCGTGGCGCTCGGGTTATCGCCCAGGTGGGCGGCGCTGGCGACGTGCGGCCAATTGGTGGCGGGTGCGTGCCGTCATGCCTGTTTCATCTCGTCGACGACGCTTCATAATAGACGCAGAATGGCTCACCTTCACCACGTGTGACGAAGAGGGATGCCCGAGACCTCGTCGGAAAATGGCATGCCGCTATCCCATGAGAAGTCGTAACCAGACCTGGCGGCGTCGTATTCTACGCTGATGCCTGCTGGTGCCAGACTAAACGCCTCTCGTACCCACCCTTCCATGGCGAAAGCGGCGACCTCGGGAACGTAGTCACTCGTCGGGAATGAGAAACTCTTTACTCTCACCGTGAGGCCTTGCGGGTGCAGGGTGTTCAGGCTTTCTGAATGCAGCGACAGGCCGTACATCATCCACGCGACGTCACGCCAGTTCATCGGAGCATCCGGCAACTGTAGCCAGAGCTTTCCACTGATCTGCATGGCACACCTCGGGATGGTTCCAGAGGTGTCGGCCTCAGCGCTGATGTCGGCAGCCAGTCCGCCGAGCGGGCTGCGCTTTCTGTAGTGGAATTTCGTTGCCAACGGATACCTCTCAATTCAGCAGGGGCCGGAAACGCCCTTACCGATTTTGATACCAACCACGCCCGGTGATTTCTGGATTGATATCTCAGATATCCTCGGGGAGTGACGCAAGGAATGTTTCGACCTCTTGTTTCAGGTAGCGTGACAGTTCAGTCAACATTGATACTGTAGTTTTGAGTTGACGGCCGAGCTCAGGATCGGCTGTCCATACGTCGGGACTCCTGGTGACGACTGCATACAACAAGTCACCATCGAGAAAGCCGCCTGCAGCCTGTCCGATCGCCTCCTCTCGAAGAATCTCCACGCCCAGCGGGAGCAGCCATCGCAAGCCGACATTCTGGCCGATCAAACGTGCAAGCTCGTGGGGTTCCAAAGTTCCGATGGGGCGTCGGCGCCACTCGTAGATGGTCCTGACCAGTGACGTTGAGTCCGCTGGCGGATCGCCCCAGCGTTCGCCCTCCAGTTGCTCAAGTGACTTGGTGCGATCAATAAACTGAGGCATCGTCGATTCCTCTCATGGCGTACCTGCTATGACGCGCTAGGCGGTGCTGCTTGACGCTGGTTGTGCCCACATTACGTCTTGCTGTCACCGATGTCCTATGGAGTGCAGGAAGCCATTCAATCGGTCGAGTTCCTCGATGGCTTCCTTGCGCTTCTTCAGTAGGACCTCCATACCGCGTTCAGTCATCGACGAGAGTGGATTCTGTATTTCTCTCTCAAGGGCCAACCGAACATTGTCCAAACCGTTGCGCGCTCCCTTCAAGTCTGCAATATGGTCAAACGGTGTGCCGTCTGGCTTCCGTGCTACGACTTCGCCCTGTGCCTCGCGACGAGCAGCGCTGTAATGGTTGTGATTCGGTTGCGAATTGATCTCTCCGAGTGGGTCCTTCTTGATGTTTTCGAGCTTTCTGATCGCATCCACCGCGTTCTGCCGCAACCCGAGATCACGGCATGGAGTGAGTCCCAGTGGGTCGATCCACGTAAGAGGGTTGTGGACGTAGGTGGTGGGGTTGGGTGCGGGGGTGAGGCCGAGGGGGTCGGGGGTGGTGTAGCGGGCGGTTTCGGGGTCGTAGTGGCGGAAGTAGTTGTAGTGGAGGCCGGTTTCGGGGTCGTGGTACTGGCCGGGGAAGCGCATGGGGGTGTAGGCAGTGGCGGTGCGGTTCCAGGTGGTGGTGCCCCAGAGGGTGGTGCGGGTGTGCCAGGCGATGTCGCCTTGTTCGTCGACCAGTTCGGTGGGGGTGCCGATCAGGTCGGTGACGATGGCGTAGAAGCGGGAGTCGATCTCCTCCTGCGAAGCGCCGATGGCGGGAGCCGGCGTCGTCTTGCGTTCGGTTTGGGTCAGGGGGTGCAGGCCCTGGTGGTCCCAGGTGAGCGTGATGGCCGGACCGTCGGTGCCTGGGGTGTGCGTGGTCTGTTCGCACAGGGTTGTGCCGTCCCAGGAGAAGTCGACCTGTTCCAGGACGGTTTCGTTGTCTGTGGCGAGGCGTTGTTTGGCGATGCGGCGGCCCAGGGGGTCGTAGGTGTATCGCCATGTCGTGCCATCTGGGGTTACTACGGATGTGAGGCGGTCTTCGGCGTCCCACGTGTAGCGCCAGGTGTCCGGTTTGCGGGACAGGCGGGTTTTCTGGCGCAGGGTGATGCGGCCCGCGTCGTCGTGTTCGTAGCGGACGTTGCCCGCCCGGGTGATGCGGGTGCCGGTGTAGGTGCGATCACCGGTTGCCTCCTGGCCTGGCATGGGGGTCGGCCAAGACGCATGTGTCTGGTTGCCTGCTGTGTCGTAGGCGTAGGACTCCGTCCAGTTCGCGGCGTGGACGGCGGTGACCCGGCCTGCGGCGTCCAGGTCGAAGCGGCGGGTGCCGGTCAGGTGGTCGTCGATGGCGGTCAGGTTGCCGTCGGCGCGGTACGTGTAGGCGCGCTGCTGGAGGCGCTGGTTCGCGGGGCCGGTGAGTTGCTGTTTTGTCAGGCGGCCCAGCGGGTCGAAGGCGTGGGTGAGGGTGATCGTTTCGCCGATGTGGCGGGTCAGTTCGCGGCCTGCGGCGTCGTGGGTGAAAGTGAGGGTGTGGCCGGAGGTGGTGAGTTCGGTGCGGTTGCCGGCCGTGTCGTAGGTCCAGGTGCTGGTCGCGCCTGTTGGGGTGGTGCGGCTGGTGCGGCGGCCCAGTGTGTCGTAGGTGTAGGTGAGGGTGCGGCCGTTGACCGTCTCGGATATCAAGCGGCCCAGTTCGTCGCGCTGCAACTCCAGGATCGCGTCTGGGCTGGTTGCCTGGGCCAGGGCGCCTGTCGTGTCGTAGGCGTACGTCGTGACCGTTCCGGCTGCGTCCTTGCGTAGTACGCGGTCCAGCACGTCGTGTTCGAAGCGGATGGTCTGGCCGGAGGCTGTGGTGCGGGCGGTGAGTTGGCCAGCCGCGTCGTGCGAGTACGTCAGCCGGCGGTCGTCGAAGTCCGTCTCCGCGGTCAGGCGGCCCGTCGGGTCGTATTCGTAACTCCAGGTCAGGCCCTGGGGGTTGGTGACCTGTGTGAGGCGTAGTTCGGTGTCGTGGGTGAAGGTGTAGCGGACGCCGTCCGGGCCGGTGCGGGCCGACATCAGGTCGAAGTGGGTGTATTCGTAGCGGGTGGCGGCGCCCATGGGGTTGGTGTGGCTGGTGGTGTTGCCTTCGCCGTCGTACGTCCAGGACTCCGTGGTGCCGTCGGCGGCTGTGCGGCGGGACAGGCGGCCCTCGACCGTCCATTCCAGGCGGGTTATTGAGCCCGTGGGGTCCGTGAGGGTGACCGGGCGGCCGAAAGTGTCTCGTTCGTAGCGGGTCACGGCGCCCAGTGGGTCCGTGATCTCCAACGGCAGGCCTGCGGGGTTGCAGCGGACCGTCGTGGTCGCGCCCATCGCGTCCGTGATCGCCGCCAGGTGGCCGAGTTCGTCGTAGGTGAAGCGGGTCGTGGCGCCGGAGGCGTCGGTGACCTGCGTGCGGTTGCCGTACTCGTCGAACTGCTGGGTGAGGTGGGTGCCGTCCGCGCCGGATATGGAGACCGGCAGGCCCTGGTCGTTGTAGCCGATGCTGGTGTAGCGGCCGTCGGGGCGGACGACCATGATCGGGCGGCCTGCCTGGTCGTAGGCGTAGCTCTGCGTCCTGCCGAGGGGGTCGGTGACGGTCAGGGGGCGGTCGTGGCGGTCGTAGGTGGTGCGGGTCGTCGCGCCGTCCGGGCCGGTTTCCGCCACCACTTGTAGGTCGCTGTTGATGTGGTAACGGGTGCTGTGGCCGAGGGAGTTGGTCGCGGTGATGACCTGGTGGCCGGTATCGGGGTCGGTGTCGTCGTAGGTGTAGGTGTTGCGCAGGTGGCCCGCTTCGCCTGTCTGGAAGGTGCAGCGGTCCTGGTCGTCGTAGGCGTAGTGGTACGACGAGTTGTTCGTGTCGGTCCAGGCGGTGATCCGGCCCAGTTCGTCGTTGGTGAAACGGGTTGGTATGCCGGAGGAGTTCGTCACTGCCGACAAGTGGCCTTGCTCGTCGTAGCCGAAGCGGACCAGCTCGGTGCTGGTGTCGTCGTCTGCGGTGGTGTCGGTCAGGTGCAGGGCGGTGATGCGCTCGCCGGCGGTGGTGATCTTCAGGTGGTAGCCGGACGAGTGGATGATCGCCGTGGGGGCGCCCTCGCGGTCGTATGCGAAGGTCAGCCACTGGGTGCCGGAGCGGTCGGTGATCTGTTCCAGCAGGGCGATGCCGTTGCCGTCGCCGCCCGGGGCCGCGAAGTGGCAGGTGCGGCCGGATTCGGGGTCGGTGACCGTGTAGTCGCCGTAGGCGTCGATGGTCAGCGGGTGGCACTCGCCGTCCACGGGCAGGACCGGCACGCCGGGCGCGGGGTGCGGATACGCGAGCAGGGAGCCGTCCTCGCGGATGAAGATGACGCCCTCGGCGTCGATCTCCAGGCGCTGGTCCGCCGTCGAGGTCCAGGCGGGGCCGAACCAGCGGCCCGCCCGGTACGAGGACTCGAACTGGCGCGAGAAGACCAGGGGCAGCCCGGCGGGCAGAGTGACGTCGGTCTGGGGCAGCGACATGCGGCCGGTGGCCATGTCGACGGGGTCGCCGCCGAAAGTCTTGCACCACAGCCTCCGGGCGGCATCCCGCAGCCCGGCACGCACCCCCTCCCGGGCCGCTCCCGTCGCCGCCCCCTTGGCGGCCCCGCGAGCGGCCCCCCGGGCCACGCCGCCGGCTCCCTTGCCGCCGATCAGGTTCGAGGCGAGGTAGCCCATCGCATCGCCGGGGTCGCTGCGCCAGCCGCTGCCCAGCAGTGATGCGGGCAGGCGTTCGGGGTGGGCGGCCGTGCCCACCAGCCCGGCCAGCAGCATGTTGGACTGGCCCAGCCACTCCCCGGGATGGGTGAGGTTGTAGGGGTCCATCGGGTTGAGCGTGCGGGCCAGCTTCAGCACGTCCGTGCCGCCCCTGAGCAGCCCGCCCATCACATGCACCGAGTTCAGCTGGGTACCGACGAACGCGTCCGTCGCGTTCGCGGCGACCCGGTCGGTGAACTCCGGCTTCGGCGGCGCCGACTCCAAAGCGGCGGCGATCCGGCGCTGCGCGTCCCGGGCGGCATCCGTGCGCTGACGCCGCGCCTCCGCCAGGATCTCCCCGGCCTCCCGCCTGCCCGCCACGCCCGGGTCGGTGAAGGTGCCAGGTTCGGTCGGCCTCTCGCCCGGATCGCGGCCCGCTAAAGCGGCCGTGTTGTATTTTTCGGCGGCCTGGTTGTAGGCATCCACCCGCGTGTTGTGGGCGTCCGCCGCCCGCTGGGAGGCCTCCTGCGCGGCACGGTAGGCGTCGATCGCGGTCTGTGCCTGCTGCTGCGCCCAGCGCACCGTGTCCGCGTACGCCTCCAGCGCCCCCGCCGCCTCCCCGCACGCATCCGCCCCCTTCAGCCACTGCCGGGGCTGCATGTCGAACTTCGCCCGGAACGCGTCCGCCGCCTGCCCCTGCCAGCCGTCGCCGGTGTCCAGCGACCGCATCCCCTGGCCGACGTTCTCGAACGCCCGCGCAAAGTCCCGCAGATGCCGCGCCCGCGCCTCCAACGCCCCCGCACTGCCGTGGACCAGCTCCTTCGGGTCCTCGCTCTCACCCAGAGCGCGTTCGGTGACCTCGCCGCCCAGCCGGTTGTTCACGCCCTCGCCGAAGTCGCGAACCCCCTCCGCGGCACCGTCCGCACCGACGGCGGACAGCCCGTCCGCCGCCCGGTCCGCACCCCAGTTGACGGCCTCCCCGACACCCTCCTTCACCCCGTCGACAGCCGCCTCCAGGCCGTCCCCGAGACTGTTGAGCGCATCCCCCAATCCCATCAGCGCTCACCCTCCCCCGGCGCCGCTGCCTCCGGCGGCCCGCCCCACTGCCAGTCCGTGTCCGCATCCAGCAGCGCATCCGGCGTCACCGTCGAACTGTCCACGTCCTGCCCGGCCTGCACCCAGGCCTGCCCGGCCGCATCCGCGCCCGCCGCGACAGACTCCGCGCTGTAATCCGCGCCCGCCACCTGCGAGACGGCATTGTCCTTCAGCGTGTCCGACCAGGACCGCTGCCCGGCCTCCTCCGCCGTCAGATACGGGTTGCCCGCGGCGGCCGTCCACGCCGTCTTCAAGGTGTCCGAGACGTACTGCTCCTGCTCGTGATAGATCCCCGCCGACAAATTCAGCCGCCCCGCGAACTCATTCGCATCCTGCATCAGCGAACGCACACCCCAGCCCCACCGCTCACAGAAGTCGGCGAACACCTCCCGCAGACCCGCATCCCCCACCTCCAGGCCCGCCAGCTCCAGATCACCGAAGCCCCGCCCCAGATTCGCCTCGATGTCGAAACCCAACTCCTTCAGCTCATCCATCGCCTGATTGATGCCCCGCGTGATCCGCGCCAGCGCCTCCGGATCGACCTGGTAACCGCCACCGCCCCCACCACTCACCGGCTCGCCCCCTCCGCATCCACCGCCACCGCGTCCGCAACGATCCCCCGCACCGGAGGCAGCACCATCCCCGCCGCACTCCCCGCATCCACCGCGATCCCCACCGGCCCACCCACCGCCGCCACCTCCGGCACCACCTGATCCAGCAAACGCGCCCCAAACACCGCCACCCACCCAGGCACAGCCTCACCCCGCGCCCCAGCAAAACGTTCCAGCGCCGCCACATCCGTGAACACCGGCAACCAGCGGACACCACCCGCCTCCACCGACAACAACGCCCCGTCCACCACCGCCACCAACACCTCAGCGCGCCGGAACTCCCCCACCACCGCCCGCAGATCACCCAGACCGGCCGCCGCAAGATCCGCCAACCGCAACCGCAACCGCAACGCACCGGCACTCACAACAGACACCCACCCCCACTCACAGACATCACCGCTCATCGCACAAGCGAACGATCAGGGAAACAAACATGGCCTCACGGCTCCTCGTACGGCGCGCACAGTCGGCGCAGTGTCGTACCGAGGCGGCGGGCGTAAGCGTGCTGCAGGCCCCGGGTCGCCGGTCCGCCTGCGCGGGCGTACCACTTGGCGCCACGGCTGAAGGCGGACACCGTCAGCCAGACGGTGCCGTCGCCGGTGCGTTCCACGACGAAGGCCTCCTCGCCGCACTCGGGGTGGCCGGCGAGGGTGCCGTACGCCCAGCCGGCCCTGCGGTGTTCCTCCACCGTCCAGACCACGCGGCAGGGGGCTTTGATCAGCCCGGCGAGGGTGACGGTGACGTCCACGCCGGGTTCCGCGCGGTCGGCACTCGCGTCGATGCCCACGCCCATCGCGCGGTGCATCTCCCAGGTCAGGACCGCCTCGGACGCGCGGCGGAAGACCGGCTCGCCCTCGCCGATGCGGGTGCGGACGTTCATGGGGTGGAAGCCGGGCGGGCAGTAGCCGCGCTCGCGGGTCGCGCCGACGTCGTCGTACGTGAAGGACATGGGAGACAAGCGTAGGGCGGCATCCGGAAATGCCGTCGTTCCGGGTGCCGCCTGTCAACTTGGTGGCAGCTAGCTGACGTTGACCGCGCTCCAGGCGGCGGCGACCGCCCGGTACTCGGTGCTGTCGGATCCGTACAGGTCGGTAGCGGCGCTCAGGGTCGCCGTACGGGCGCCCGCGTAGTCGGTCGTCGAGGTCATGTACTCGGTCAGCGCCTTGTACCAGATCTGGACGGCCTTGCCCCGGCCGATGCCGGTGACCGTGGAGCCGTCGGCCGTCGGCGAGTTGTAGGACACGCCGTTGATCGTCTTCGCGCCGCTGCCCTCGGAGAGGAGGTAGAAGAAGTGGTTCGCGGGGCCGGACGAGTAGTGCACGTCCAGGTTCCCCAACGACGAGGACCAGTAGTCGGCCGAGGAGCCGTCCCTGCTCGGCTGGTCCATGTAGCGCAGCGGGGAGCTGTTGATCTTCTCGCCGATGAGGTAGTCACCGGCGTCGGAGGAGTTGTTCGCGTAGAACTCGGCCGCCGTGCCGAGGATGTCGGACGTGGCCTCGTTCAGGCCGCCCGATTCGCCGCTGTAGTTCAGGCCCGCGGTGTTCGACGTCACACCGTGCGTCATCTCGTGGCCGGCCACGTCGAGGGACGTCAGGGGCCGCGTGTTCCCCACGCCGTCGCCGTAGGTCATGCAGAAGCAGCTGTCGTCCCAGAACGCGTTGACGTACCGGTTGCCGTAGTGGACGCGGGAGTACGCGGCCACGCCGTCGTTCCTGATGCCGTTGCGGCCGAAGGTGTCCTGGTAGAAGTCCCAGGTGACCTGGGCGCCGTAGGCGGCGTCCACGGCGGCCGTCTGGTCCGTGGTGGAGGCGGAGGCGGTGCCGGTGCCCCAGGTGTCGTCCGCGTCGGTGAACAGGGTGCCCGGGGAGGAGCCGGTGGTGCCGGCCATGTTGTTGGTTTTGTGACCGCCGCGCGAGGTGTCGTACAGCTGGTACGTCGAGCCCGACAGGTAGGTGCCGAGCGTCACCGTGCCGGAGTACAGGCTCCGGCCGGTGCCGGTCTCGATGCCCTGGTACTCGTAGAGCTTCTTGCCGGTGGCCGCGTCGGTGACGACGTGCAGTTCGTTCGGGGTGCCGTCCTCCTGGAGGCCGCCGACGACCGTCTCGTAGGCGAGGGTCGGCTTGCCGTCCCCGGCCCAGACGACCTTGCGGGGCGCGTTCTCGGCCGCCGACTCGGTGGAGCCCGCCGCCTTGGCGAGCTTCACTGCCTGCTGCTCGGCGGCCGACTTGGTTATCTCGGGGGTCAGGTCGGCGACCTTGATCGCCGTCTTCGTCGCTTTGGTGACGCCCTCGGTCCTGCCCGACGCGTTCTCGTGGACGACCAGGTCGCCGCCGAGGACGGGCAGGCCGGCGTAGGTGCGCTCGTAGCGGGTGTGGACCGTGCCGTCGGCGTCCTTGATGACGTCTCTGACGACCAGCTTCTCCTCCGCGCCGAGGCCTATCTCGTCGGCGGTCTCCGTCGTGGCCGCGTCCGCCTGCCTGATCAGGGCGGTGCGGGCGGCCGGGGTGAGGGCCAGGGGGGCGGCGGAGGCCTGGTCGGTGCCGGACCGTGCGGGCTCGGCGGAGGCACCGGTGGTCAGCGCGGTGGTGAGGAGGGCTCCGGCCGCGATGGCGGTGGCGATGGTCAGAGTGGTGCGCCTGCGACGCGCGTAGTGGGGGGTCGGGCGGTTCACACAAGCTCCTTGTGTGTGGGGTTAGTTGGGAAGTTGTGCGGTGGTGTGGGAAGAGTGGCATCTGGGGTGCATACACGTCAGGACCTCAAAGTGACGTTGGCTGAAACTCGACTGCCTGGTGAACGTTTCGGGAACATGAACGCGGGTGCCGCCCCGGGGGGTTGAACCACCCGGGACGGCACCCTGCCCGCAGAACCTTGCGTCTTACGGGAACGTCAGCTGCCAGCTGTTGATGTGACCGGTGTCTGCCGCCGCGTTGTCCTGGACCCGCAACTGCCAGGTCCCGTCGGCGACTTCGGAGGAGGCGTCCACCGTGTACGTGGTGTTGAGGTTGTCCGTGCTCCCGCCGGTGCCGTACGCCTTCAGCGTGTAGGCCGTGCCGTCGGGTGCGACCAGCTGCACCTGAAGGTCACCGATGTAGGTGTGCACGATGTCCACCGCGACCGCGAGGTTCGACGGCGCGTTGCCCGTCCGCCCGGACACGGTGATCGACGACGTCACCGCCGCCCCGTTGTCGGGAATCGTCACGTCCGCCGCGTTCTCGAAGGACGTACCGCCGCCTGTGCCACCACCGTCGGAGCGTGCGCCGACCGCGATGCCGGCCCAGGCGTCCTGCACCGCCTTGTACTCGGCGCTCGTCGTGCCGTACAGCTCACCGGTCGCCGCGAGCGTGCCGGTGCGGGCGGCGGCGTAGTTGGTCGTGGACGTGAACTTGGTGGTCAGCGCCCGGAACCAGATCTTCTCCGCCTTGTCGCGGCCGATGCCGGTGACCGGAAGGCCGTCCGAGGTGGGCGAGTTGTAGGTCACCCCGTTGATGGTCTTGGTGCCGCTGCCCTCGGAGAGGAGGTAGAAGAAGTGGTTCGCGGGGCCGGACGAGTAGTGCACGTCGATCGAGCCGATGCCCGAGTACCAGGCATCCCGCGACGAACCGTCCTTGCTCGGCTGGTCCATGTACCGCAGCGGCGTGCCATTGCCGTTGATGTTGATCTCCTCGCCGATGAGGTAGTCACCGACGTCGGAGGAGTTGTTCGCGTAGAACTCGACCGTCGAGCCGAAGATGTCGGAGGTGGCCTCGTTCAGGCCGCCGGACTCGCCGGAGTAGTTGAGGCCCGCGGTGTTGGAGGTGAGCCCGTGGGTCATCTCGTGCGCGGCCACGTCGATGGCCGTCAGCGGGTTGGCGTTGCCGGAGCCGTCGCCGTACGTCATGCAGAAGCAGCTGTCCGACCAGAACGCGTTGACGTAGTTGTTGCCGTAGTGGACGCGGGAGTAGGCGCCGACGCCGTCACCGCGGATGCCGTCGCGGCCGTGCACGTTCTTGTAGTAGTCCCAGGTCAGCGCGGCGCCGTAGTGGGCGTCGGCGGCGGCCGACTCCAGGTTCGACGGGCTGCCGTTGCCCCACACGTCGTCGGAGCCGGAGAAGAGGGTGCCGGTGCCGGAGGTGCCGCGGTTCAGGTTGTACGTGCGGTGGTTGCCGCGCGCGCCGTCGGTGAGGTTGTACGTCGAACCCGACTGCGTGGTGGTGAGGTCGACCGTGCCGGAGTACACCGTGTTGCCGGTGCCGGTCTCGATCGCCTCCCACTCGTACAGCTTCTCGCCGCTGGTGGCGTCGGTGATGACATGCAGTTCCTGCGGGGTGCCGTCGTGCTGGAAGCCGCCGACGACCGTCTCGTACGCCACCGTCGGCGTGCCGTTCGCCGCCCAGATCACCTTGCGGGGCGCCCGGTTGACGTCGGGGCTCTTGGCGTCCTCGGCCTTCGCGGCGGCCAGCGCCTGCTGTTCGGCCTCGGCGGTGGGTACGGCGGCCTTCGTGGTCGCGGGCTTGATGGCGGCACGGGTGGCCTTGACGACGGCCTCGGTCGCGCCGGACTCGGCGGTCTCGACGACGAGGTCGCCGCCGAGGACGGGGAGGCCGTCGTACGTCCGCTCGTAGCGGGTGTGGACCGTGCCGTTGCCGTCCTTGAGGACGTCGCGGACGACCAGCTTCTCCTTGGCGCCGAGGCCAAGGTCCTCGGCGGTGTCCGCCTTGCCGGCATCGGCCTCGCGGATCAGCTCGGCGCGCTGGGCGGGGGAGAGCTTGACGGACTCCGCGCCCGGTATGACCTTGCCCGCGGCCGACGGTGCCTTCTCCGGGGCGGCGGTCGCGGCGCCCGACTGGACGGCCGCGGCGATCAGGGCGGCGGCGCCGACGAAAACGACGGCGGCGGTTCGGGGGGTGGATCTGTGAGAGGTTCGTCTGTCTGAGGAATTGCGTCTCAACACGGACTCCTTCTGGCAGCAGTGGGGGGTTGTGCGGAACCACGTGCGCGAGCGGCGGCCAGGCACCGCGGTGTGGTGGAACTGTGCGCTGTGAACTGTGAACTGTGAGGTTGCCGTGGTGTGGCCGTGGGAAGAGTGGCAGGAGAACACGGTCCTTGTCAGGAGCGCGTCAGGAAGTTGGCCGGAAATCGTTCGCTGTCCGGGAGTTCACGTTCGATATACGAACCCTTGGCGAGGGTTCAGGTCTCCCGCCCTTTCAGGTCCCGCTCCCCGTGCCACGTCCGCCACAGCCGCGCATACGCCCCGCCCGCCGTCACCAGCTCCTCATGCGTGCCCAGTTCGGTGAGCCGGCCGTCCTCCATCACGGCCACCCGGTCCGCGTCGTGGGCCGTGTGCAGCCGGTGCGCGATGGCGATGACCGTACGGCCCTCCAGTACGGCCGCCAGGGCGCGCTCGGTGTGCCGGGCGGTCGCCGGATCCAGCAGCGCCGTGGCCTCGTCGAGGATCAGGGTGTGCGGATCGGCCAGCACGACCCGGGCGAGGGCCAGTTGCTGGGCCTGCGGCCCGTCCGTACCGCGGCCCCCCTCGCCGAGCACGCTGTCGAGGCCGTCCGGCAGCTCCCGTACCCAGGCGTCGGCGCCCACGGAGGTCAGAGCCGCCCACAACTCCTCGTCCGTGGCGGCCGGTTCGGCGATACGGAGGTTGTCCCGGACCGTGCCGATGAACACATGGTGCTCCTGCGTCACCAGCACGACCTGGCGGCGCAGCTGCTCCGGGCCGAGCGCGACGACGGGCACCCCGCCCACCGTCACCGTGCCCTCGGTGGGCGCGTCGACACCGGCAAGCAGCCTGCTCAGCGTCGTCTTCCCGGCCCCCGACGGCCCCACCACCGCGAGCCGTTCCCCGGGCCGCACCGTCAGATCCACCCCGCGCAGCACTTCGCCGCCGCGGTCGTAGGAGTACCGCACACCGGTCACGTCGATCCGGTCGTCCGCCGGCGCCGGGCAGTCCCGGTCGGTCGCGTCCCCGAGACCGCTCAGCCCCTCCACCCGGGCGAACGAGGCACTGCTCGCCTGGAGTTGCTCGATCCGCATCAGAACCTCGTCGAGCGGCTGGCCGAGCCGTTGCAGATACAGGGCGGCCGTCACCACCGCGCCGAGACTCAGCGCGCCGTTCTCCAGCAGCACGCCGCCGAGCAGCAGCGCGAGCGCCACCGGCAGGACGTACGAGACCTCCACCGCCGGGAAGAACCCGGTGCGCAGGAACAGCGTGTACAGCCGGGTGCGCCTGGCTGTCTCCAGCGCGTCCCGGCCGACCTGGGTGCGCCGCTCCTCCAGCCGCAGCGCCTCCACCGTGCGGGCGCCGGACGCGGTCGCCGCGAGGATCTCGGCGACCTGGGAGGTGGCGGCGCCCTCGGCGAGGTAGCCGTCGCGGGCCCGGCGCAGGTACCAGCGCAGGGCGTACCGGATGCCGATCAGGCCGACCAGCCCGCATGCCCCCAGCCGGGGGTCGAGCAGGAACACCGCGCCGATCAGGAACAGTGCCTGCACGCCGTTGACCAGGAGGACCGGGCCGATGTCGCGCAGGGTGGTGCCTACGGTCGCCACGTCCGCGGTGCCGCGGGCGGTGAGGTCGCCGGTACCGGACCGTTCCACGGTGGACGCGGGCAGGGCGAGTGTTCGGTCCACGAATTCCTCACGGACCCGGGCGAGGGTGCGTTCGCCGAAGCGGTGTCCTATAAGCCGTGCGTATCGCGTCAGCACGAGTTGGGCGAGGGCGCAGAGCAGGATGCCGAGGGCGAGTCGGTCCACGGTTGACGTGCCGGTACCGGTCCGTACCTCGTCGATGATTCGGCCGAGCAGCCAGGGGCCGGCGAGGCCGGCCACGGCTGCCGCCGAGTTCAAAGCGAGCATGACGAGGAAGGCCCGCCGGTCCGCCCGGATCAGCCGGACGGCTGCGCGGCGGACGTCTGCGGGGTTGGCGATGGGGAGGGCGGCTACGGGCTGGGGGCGTTGCTGTGCCGTCAACTCAGGAACTCCTCGGCGTTCTCGTCCCGTGCCACCAGGGCTCGGTATCCCGGCTCTCCGTCCAGAAGTTCGTCGTGGGTGCCTGTGGCCGCCACCTTGCCGTCGACCAGGTAGTGCACGCTGTCCGCGCGGTCCAGGATCAGGGGGGAGGTGGTGGTGACCACGGTCGTACGGCCGCCGCCCCGCGCTTCATGCAGCCGTTCCGCCACCCTCGCCTCGGTGTGGGCGTCCAGGGCGGAGGTCGGTTCGACGGCCAGCAGGACTTCGGGGTCGGCGAGCAGTGCGCGGAGCAGTCGTATGCGCTGTCGCTGGCCGCCGGAGAGGTTGCGGCCCTGGGCGTCGATGGCCGAGTCGAGGCCGTCGGGCAGGGCCTGGACGATGTCGTCGGCGAC
Organism: Streptomyces blattellae; assembly: GCF_009709555.1. Taxonomy (GTDB): domain Bacteria; phylum Actinomycetota; class Actinomycetes; order Streptomycetales; family Streptomycetaceae; genus Streptomyces; species Streptomyces blattellae. The sequence goes on from NZ_WJBG01000122.1 coordinate 17,121, forward strand.
GGCGGCGTACACGGCACGGGCGATGTCCTCGGTGCCGGGCTCCCGGCGCCCGCTCACCAAATCGCGCAGGGTGCCCGCGAACAGGTCGGCCTCGTGCTCGGCGACCAGGATCCGCTCCCGCACCTGCCGCAGCGGGATCTCTGCCAGAGGTACGTCGCCCCAGGTCGCCGCCGACGGCGTATAACGGCCGAGACGGTCGATCACGTTCGCGGCGTCGGCGGGGTGGGCGGCGGCCAGGGCGGTCAGGCGGCCGGGCCGTACCCGTACCCCTGAGTCGGGATCGTGCAGTACGGCGGGTTCGACAGGCGCTGGTCGCGTCCCGGCGTCCGCCGCCGGCTCCAGCCGCAGGAACCGTACGACCCGTCGCGCCGCCACCACTCCCCGGATGAGCTGATAGCCGCACTCGACGAAGAAGCCCACCGGGCCCACCAGGACGGCCACATAGCCGTACACCGACACCAACTCGCCCACGGTGATCTCCCCTTGGGCGGCGAGCCGGGCCGCGAGCCAGGTCACCACGCCGAGGAACACCGTCGGCAGGCCCATGCCGAGGGCCTGCACCCAGCTGGTGACCGCGCCGACCCGGTAGCCCTGCGCCAGGAGTCGCCGTGAGTCGCGGTGGAAGGCGTCGGCGAACAGCGCTTTCCCGCCGAGGCCGTTGAGAACGCGCAGCCCGCCCGCGAGGTCGCCGATCCGTGCCGTCAGGACGCCCTGCCGCTCGCGGTAGTCGGTCTCGGCGCCCTGCAGCCGTGCGAGCAGCGGGCCGACGAGGAGGCCGAGCACCGGCATGCCGAGCAGCACCGCCAACGCGATGGGCACCGACACCGACAACAGCAGGGCGGCGACGACGAGATAGGCCACGACGGCACCGACCCCCGGGCCGACGGCCGTCAGGGACTGGCTGATCGTCAGCACGTCGCCCACGCCGATCGTCACGACCTCCCCCGCACCCGCCCGGCGTGACAGGGCGCCTCCCAGCCGGATCGCCTGCCCGACGACGACCTTGACCGTGCGGAAGTTGGCGTCCATTCGCACCCGGGTCATCGTGCGATGGCGCATGATGCTCAGCCAGGCGTTGAAGGCCCCCACGGCGACCAGGGCGGCCGTCCAGCCCGCCAGCGCCGGGAAGTCGCCCGGTTCGAGCCCCTCGTCGATCGCCCGGGACAGCAGATACGGTGCCGCCGCCGCCAGCACCATCCACACGCTGCCCAGCAGCGCACCGGCAAGCGAACGGCCCGGCTGCCGCATCACCAGCCACCACAGGAACCGTCCGCCGCCCCGGCAGTCGGGCTGCCCCGGATCCTCATACGCGTCGATCACACGGCCCCCGAAGATCTCAGCTGGCAAATGTCCCGCCAGACCGTCATGCCAGGCTGTCCCGCCACGCCCGGTGCAGATCCGCGAACCGGCCCGTTCCCGCGACGAGTTCGGCGGGGCTGCCGTCCTCGACGATCCGGCCGTGCTCCATGACCAGCACGCGGTCGGCGATCTCGACGGTGGACAGCCGGTGGGCGATGACGACCGCCGTGCGGCCGTGCAGGACCGTCTGCATGGCCCGCTGCACGGCCCGTTCGCCCGGCACGTCGAGCGAGCTGGTCGCCTCGTCGAGGATCAGCACCGCCGGATCGGCGAGCAACGCGCGGGCGAAGGCGACCAGTTGGCGCTGTCCGGCGGAGATACGGCCGCCCCGTTTGCGTACGTCGGTGTCGTAGCCGTCGGGCAGCGCGGCGATGAACTCGTGCGCGCCGATCGCCTTCGCGGCCCGCTCGATCTCCTCGTGCGTGGCGTCGGGGCGGCCGATCGCGATGTTCTCGGCGACCGTGCCGGAGAACAGGAACGCCTCCTGCGTCACCATGACCACCCCGCGGCGCAGTTCGGGCACGTCGAGGTCGCGCAGATCGACGCCGTCGAGCAGGACCCGCCCGGCGGAGGGGTCGTAGAACCGGGCGAGCAGCTTCGCCAGCGTCGACTTGCCCGCGCCGGTCGAGCCGACCACGGCGACGGTCTGCCCGGCGGGGATCGTGAGGTCGAAGCGGGGGAGGACCTCGCCGCCGGTGCGGTAACCGAAGCCGACCGCGTCGAAGACGACCTCGCGGCCGGGGTGCTCCGTCGTGAGTGCCGGAAGCTGCCGCGGCGTCGACGGCTCGGGCACGGACGGCGTCTGGGCGAGCAGACCGGCGATCTTCTCCAGTGAGGCGGCGGCCGACTGGTACGAGTTGAGGAACATGCCGAGCCGGTCGATCGGGTCGTACAGCCGCCGCAGATACAGCACGGCGGCGGCGAGCACGCCGAGGGCCAGGGAGCCGCCCGCCACCCGGTAGGCACCCCACAGCACGATGCCCGCGACGGCGGTGTTCGCGACCAGCCGGGACCCGACGACATAGCGGGCCATCTCCAGCAGCGCATCGCCGTTGGCGCGCTCGTGCCGGGAGTTGAGGACGCGGAAGTCGGCGTCGTTGGCGGTCTCGCGGCGGAAGGCGCGGACCGGCCGGATGCCGTTCATCGTCTCCACGAACTTCACGATGACGGCGGCGATGGCGGTGGACCGGATGCGGTACGCCCGTCCCGCGCGCCGCTGGTAGACCCGTACGAGGAGATACAGCGGCACGAACGACGCCACCGCCACCGCGCCCAGGCCCAGATCCAGCCAGAGCAGCGTCACCGAGATGTAGACGAAGGACAGCACGACGGTCACCAGCTCCTGAAGCCCCTCGTTCAGCAGCTCGCGCAGCGACTCGACGTCCGTCGTGGAGCGGGAGATGAGCCGGCCCGAGGTGTACCGCTCGTGGAAGTCGATGCTCAGCGCCTGCGCATGCCGGAAGATACGGCCGCGCAGGTCCAGCAGCACGTCCTGGTTGACGCGGGCGGCGGCGATGATGAACCAGTACTGCAGACCGCCGGCGGCCAGCGCGCACAGCAGGTAGCCGACGCCCACGGCGATCAGCGGCCCGTGGTCGTCCGCACGCGACGCCGGTACGGCACTGTCGATGGCGTACGCCACCAGCAGCGGGCCCGCCTGCACGGCCGCCTGCTGAAGCAGCAGCAGGAACGTCGTGAGGGCGACTCTGGCCTTCATCGGAGCGAGGAGAGAACGCAGCAGCGCGGCCGTCGCGCCGGGCGGAGTCGGCAGGATGTCGCGGTCGAAGGGGTCGCCGCCGCCGGGGGACCGGGGGAGGTCCTGCTGGCCGTCGTCGGTCGTGGGCACGGAGGTCGAGGGAGCGGTCACCGGTAGTCCTCGTCTTCCTCGGGCTCTTCCTCGGACTCTTCCTCGGACTCTTCTCCGGTCGTCTCTCCGGTCGTCTCTCCGGATGTCTCTCCGGACATCAGATGGGCGTACTCCGCGTTCGTCCGCAGCAGTTCGTAGTGCGTGCCCACGGCGGTGATACGGCCGCCGGAGAGCAGGGCGACGCGGTCGGCCAGCAGCACGGTGGAGGGGCGGTGCGCCACGATGAGCGCGGTCGTGTCGGCGAGCACGTCCCGCAGGGCGGCCTCGACGGCGGCCTCCGTATGCACGTCCAGCGCCGACAGCGGGTCGTCCAGGACGAGGAACCTGGGGCTGCCCACGACGGCCCGGGCGAGCGCGAGGCGCTGCCGCTGGCCCCCGGAGAGGCTGAGGCCCTGCTCGCCGACCTGAGTGTCCGTGCCCTGGGGGAGGGCGTGCGCGAACTCGGCCTGCGCGACGGAGAGCGCGCGGTGCAGCTCCTCGGCGCCGGCTCGGTCATCGGCGCCCATGAGGACGTTGTCCCCGACGCTCGCGGAAAAGAGGGTGGGCTCCTCGAAGGCGACGGCTACGAGGGCGCGCAGCGATGCCCGGGGGATGGCGGTGATGTCCTCGCCGTCCAGTGTTATGCGGCCGGAGGTGACCTCGTGGAGGCGGGGGACGAGCGCGGTGAGGGTCGTCTTGCCGCTTCCGGTGGCGCCGACGAGGGCCATGGACTCGCCGGGGCGTATGTGGAGGTCTATGCGGTCGAGGGTGGGTGGGGAGTCGGCGGGGGCGTCGGGGTAGCGGAAGGTGACGGAGGAGAAGCGGATGCCTTCGTTGTCGTCGGGTGCGGGTTCGTGGGGGCTGGGCGTGCCCACGCGGCGGAGCCGCATATGTGACAGCCCCGCGCCCCTTTGGGGCGCTTCTGCCTCCGGCGCCTCGTCCATCACCTCGAAGTACCGCTCCGTAGCCGTCGCCGCCTCCTGGCTCATCGCCAGCAGGAACCCGATCGAATCCACCGGCCACCGCAACGCGAGCGCCGTCGACAGAAACGCCACCAGCGTCCCCGCGGACAACGCCCCGTCGGCCACCTGCACAGCCCCCAACACCAGCGCCGCCCCGATCGCCACCTCCGGCAGTGTCACGATGACGGCCCAGATGGCGGCCAGCAGACGAGCCTTCCGCAGCTCCGTCCCCCGCAGGGTCCGGGACAGCTCACGGAAGGCACGCGCCTGGCTGCGATGCCGCCCGAAGCCCTTGATGATCCGGATGCCGAGCACGCCCTCCTCGACGACGGTCGTCAGATCCCCGACCTGGTCCTGCGCCCGCCGAGCGACCTCGGCATACCGCCGCTCGAAGATCACGCAGGTGATCAGCACGGGCACGGCGGGGCCGAGTATGACCAGCCCCAGCGTCCAGTCCTGCATCAGCATGATGGCCACGCCGACCAGGATCGTCACCCCGTTGACCAGCAGGAACGTCAGTGGAAAGGCCAGGAACATGCGCAGCAGCATCAGATCCGTGGTGCCCCGGGACAGCAGCTGCCCGGACGCCCACCGGTCGTGGAACTCCACCGGCAGCCGCTGCAGGTGCCGGTACAGATCCGCCCGCATCTCCGCCTCGACATGCGACAGCGGCCGTGCCACCAGCCACCGCCGCAGCCCGAACAGCAGCGCCTCCGCGAGCCCGAGCAGCAGCAGATACAGCGCGCCGAGCCACACGCCCGCCGGATCCTGCTCGGTGACCGGCCCGTCCACCATCCACTTCAGGACGAGCGGGATCACCAGCCCCACGCACGAGGCGAGTACGGCGACGAACGCGGCGGTGAACAGCCGCACCCGGACGGGCCGCACATACGGCCACAACCGCAACAGGGTTCTGACGGCGGAGCGTTCCTTCGTGGTGGCAGGTGTCGTGGACATCAATTGCGAGCCTACGGACCGGCACTGACAACGCCCACCGAGTTTTGGCCGGACCGGGATCGGCCGCTGGTCCTACGACCTGCGCGTTCGACACGTCGAACCAACGAGGCTCGGGTTGGCTGTCGGGGCAGTCGTACCCCGGCTCCGCAAACGCCGGAAGCAGAAGCGGCGGGGGCGTAAAGCTCCTCACCCCGCCACCCGCAGCAGCAACACCGCCCGCGCCGGCACCGTGATCGCCGCCCCCGCCCGATGCTCCACCCCGGGCGCCTCGGCCTGCTCCTCCCGTGACGTGTCGACGACCACCTCGTACCGGTCCGCCCACGGCGGTCCCGGCAGGACGAAGCTCACCGGCCGGTCCCCGGCGTGCAGCACGGCGAGGAAGCTGTCGTCGAGGATCGGCGCCCCCCGCTCGTCCCGCCCCGGGATGTCCCGTCCCGACAAGTACATGCCCAGCGTCGCGGCGGGCGCGTACCAGTCCCGTTCCGTCATCTCGGTGCCGCGGGCCGTGAACCAGGCCAGGTCGCGCAGGCCGTCCGCGGAGTGCGCCCGACCGGAGAAGAAGGCCCGGCGACGGAGCACCGGATGCCGGTGGCGCAGGTCTATCAGCCGGGCGGTCAGGTCGAAGAGGGCCTTCCAGCCCGGCTCCTGAAGCAGCCCCCAGTCCAGCCAGCTGATCTCGTTGTCCTGGCAGTACGCGTTGTTGTTGCCCCGCTGCGTCCGCCCCAGCTCATCGCCCGCGACCAGCATCGGCACCCCCGTGGACAGCAGCAGCGTCGTCAGCAGGTTCCGCAACTGCCGCCGCCTGAGCGCCCGTACGCGCTCCTCGTCCGTCTCTCCCTCGGTGCCGCAGTTCCACGCCCGGTTGTCGTCCGTGCCGTCCCGGTTGCCCTCGCCGTTGGCCTCGTTGTGCTTGCGCTCGTACGACACCAGGTCGCGCAGGGTGAAACCGTCGTGCGCGGTGATGAAGTTGACCGAGGCGTAGGGGCGCCGCCCGCCCCACGCGTACAGGTCGCTGGAGCCGGACAGGCGGTAGCCCAGGTCCCGGACGTCCGGCAGCGCGCCCCGCCAGTAGTCCCGTACGGCATTGCGGTAGCGGTCGTTCCACTCCGTCCACAGGGGTGGGAAGGCCCCCACCTGGTAGCCGCCCGAACCCACGTCCCACGGCTCGGCGATCAGCTTCACCCGCCGCAGCACCGGATCCTGGGCGATGACGGCGAGGAAGGGCGAGAGCATGTCGACGTCGTGCATGGAGCGGGCCAGTGCCGCCGCCAGGTCGAAGCGGAAGCCGTCGACGCCCATCTCGGTCACCCAGTAGCGCAGGGAGTCCGTGATCAGGCGCAGCACATGCGGCTGGACGACGTGCAGCGTGTTCCCGCAGCCGGTGTAGTCCGCGTACCTACGCGCGTCCGACTGCAACCGGTAGTACCCGCGGTTGTCGATGCCCTTCATCGACAGCGTCGGGCCCAGCTCGCCCGACTCCGCCGTGTGGTTGTAGACCACGTCGAGGACGACCTCTATCCCGGCCGCGTGCAGCGCCCGCACCATCCGCTTGAACTCGCCGACCTGCTGGCCCGCCGTGCCCGTGGCCGCGTACGCCGCGTGCGGGGCGAAGTAGCCGATGGAGTTGTAGCCCCAGTAGTTCTTCAGGCCGCGGCGCAGCAGATGGTCCTCGTGCGCGAACTGGTGCACCGGCAGCAGCTCGACCGCCGTGACGCCGAGCTTCACCAGATGTTCGACGGCGGCCGGGTGCGCCAGGCCGGCGTAGGTGCCCCGCAGTTCCTCGGGGATCCCCGGGTGCAACCGGGTGAACCCGCGGACATGCAGCTCGTAGATGACCGAGTCGGCCCACGGCGTCTTCGGACGCCGGTCGTCGGACCAGTCGTCGTCGTCCTGGACGACGACGCCCTTCGGGACGTACGGCGCCGAGTCCCGGTCGTCGCGCACGGTGTCCGCCACGTGCTGCTGGGGCCAGTCACGCACATGGCCGTACACCTCGGGCGGCAGACTGAAGTCACCGTCCACCGCGCGGGCGTACGGGTCGAGGAGCAGCTTGGCCGGGTTCCAGCGGCCACCGGTCCACGGGTCCCAGCGGCCGTGCACGCGATAGCCGTAGCGCTGACCGGGCATCACGCCGGGCACGAAGCCGTGCCAGATCTCGTGCGTCAGTTCGGTCAGCCGGACCCGGGTCTCCTTGCCCTCCGGCCCGAACAGGCACAGCTCGACCGCCTCGGCCCCGCCCGCCCACAGCGCGAAGTTGGTGCCGGTCACCCCGTCCGGACCGGTACGGAACCGGGCGCCGAGCGGCATCGGCGCACCCGGCCACACCGGTGCGCCGGGCGGCACCGCACGGCGCGCGCCGTTCACGACGGACCGCTGCTCCGTCACGGCTTCCTGTTCGGCAGCGCGCCCCTCGGCCACCGCCTCCTGCTCGGCTGCGCTGGACACGTGACAGCCTCCCACGGCTCGCGGAACGACCCGGAGGAAGAGCGTGTGGCGTCCCGGCCCCCGCTCCCCGTCGTGTCGTTCTCCCCACTGTTCTGCCCAGAGCTTGGGTCGCACTCACGTTTCCCGGGAGCGGGCGCCGTCGTTGGGGTCGTTGTGAGGCACGTACATGGGCGCGCGCGGCGCGCGGGGGCCGCGTTGGCCGCCGTACTGACATGGGCAGGACTGCTGGCCGGGGCCGCCGGATGCACGTCGGGCGGCGGCTCGGGCGGGGCCGGCGTCGACGCGGTGTTCGGCAAGGGCCGGGCACCCGACGACGTCATCCGCGTCTCGCCGGACGACGGCAGCAGGGGCGTGAAACCCGACACGAGGCTGCGGGTGCGGGTGCCCAGCGGGCGTCTGGAATCGGTGCGGGTCGTCAAGTCCCAGGACGCGCGGCGGACCCCGGTCTCCGGGCACATCTCCGAGGACGGCCTGCGCTGGGAGCCCGACGACGAGAAGCTCGCGCTGGCCGCCGAGTACACGATCGACGCGGTGGCGCTGGACGGCCGGGGACGGCGCTCGGCACGGCACACGACCTTCACCACGTACGTCCCCGAGGAGCGGTTCATCGGGTACGTCGCCCCGGAGAACCGCTCCACCGTCGGCACCGGAATGATCGTCTCCATCGAGTTCAACCGGGAGATCGCCGACCGGGCCGCCGTCGAACGCGCCGTCCGCGTCAGCGCGAAGCCCGCCGTCGAGATCCGCCCGCACTGGTTCGGCGACGGCCGCCTCGACTTCCGTCCCGAGCACTACTGGAAACCCGGCACCCGGGTCACCGTCGCGCTGCGCTTCCGCGACATCGAAGGCGCACCCGGCGCCTACGGCCTCCAGCACAAGACGTTCTCCTTCACCGTCGGCCGCAGCCAGGTCTCCCTGGTCGACGCCCGCGCGCACACCATGGACGTACGCCGCGACGGCGAACTGCTCGCCACCGTGCCGATCACCGCCGGCGCCCCCAAGAACACGACGTACAACGGCAAGATGGTGGTCACCGAGATGCTCGAACTGACCCGGATGAACGGCGCCACGGTCGGCTTCCGCAAGGCCGACGGCAAGAGCGAGTACGACATCCCGGACGTCCCGCACGCCATGCGCCTCACCGACTCCGGCACCTTCCTGCACGGCAACTACTGGGCCCCGGACACCGTCTTCGGCCGGACCAACATCAGCCATGGCTGCGTCGGCCTGCGTGACGCGAAGGGCGGCGGCTCGGACACGCCGGCGGGCTGGTTCTTCGACCGCAGCCTGGTCGGGGACGTCGTCGAGGTCGTCCACAGCAAGGACAGAAAGGTCGCTCCCGACAACGGCCTCGGCGGGTGGAACATGGGCTGGAAGGAGTGGAAGGCGGGCGGTGCGGTGAAGTAACCGGAACAGGGGGCGGGTTGGCCGACATTCTGTTGAAGGTCGGTTGAAGATCGGTTGAAGGTCGGTACGCAACGGTGACAGTCATGCCGCGACCATGCCGCCGGCCTTGTGGTTAATATGCGCCGAGCGCGGGGGACGCGCAGGGGAGCGGGCCTGGCCGGGCCAGGCCCGGCGAGGGGAGAAAACTTGAACGTGCGGCCGATATCGGGGGCGTCGGTTGACGCGCACGCGAGTGAGCCGGCTGGAGCGCTCCGGAGGCGAACGAGCCGACAAAGGGGGCGGCGCGGGAAAGCGGCGGTCGTGGTGTGCGGGCTGCTTCTCGCCGTCACCGCGTGCGGCGGGGGCGGCTCGGACTCGAAGTCCGGATCCGGCAAGGGCAAGGACTCCACCCAGACCGGGAGCCAGGCCGGGGGCCGGGCCGAGAGCAAGCAGTCGCAGGCCGTGGTGACGATAGCCCCGAAGGACGGCGCCAAGGCGGTCGACACCAACGGCGCCCTCAAGGTCAGCGCCGCCGAGGGCCAACTGACCGAGGTGCGGGTCGAGGACGCCGACGGCACCGAGATACCCGGGAAGATCACCGACGCCGGGGCGAGCTGGACGCCGTCCACGCATCTCGCCGCGTCCACCACCTACCAGGTCCACGCGGTCGCCGAGGACTCCGAGGGCCGTGCGGCCGCCGAGGACTCCAGCTTCACCACCCTGACGCCGCAGAACACGTTCATCGGTGAGTTCACCCCCGAGGACGGCTCCAAGGTCGGCGTGGGAATGCCGTTCTCGATCCGCTTCACCCGGGGCATCACCGCCCCCGAGGACGTAGAGCGGGCCATCAAGATCAGGACTGAGCCCGCCGTCGACGTCGAGGGCCACTGGTTCGGCAACGACCGCCTCGACTTCCGTCCCGAGGAATACTGGAAGCCGGGCACCAAGGTCACCGTCGATCTCGACCTCGACGGCGTGGAGGGCCGCGACGGCGTCTACGGCGAGCAGGCCAAGACCGTCTCCTTCACCATCGGCCGCAGCCAGGTCTCGGTCGTCGACGTCAAGAAGCGCACCATGGAGGTCGAGCGGGACGGCAAGGTCATCAGGACGATCCCCGTCACCACCGGCAAGCCCGGCTACGACACCTGGAACGGCCAGATGGTCATCACCGAGCAGCTCACGGTGACCCGGATGAACGGCGAGACCGTCGGCTACGGCGGCGAGTACGACATCAAGGACGTCCCGCACGCCCAGCGCCTCACCACCTCCGGCACCTTCATCCACGGCAACTACTGGGGCGGCGACGCCTTCGGCAACTACAACGCCAGCCACGGCTGCATCGGCCTGCGCGACGTCCGCGGCGGCTACGACAGCGGCGTCCCGGCGGCCTGGTTCTTCGACAACTCGATGATCGGCGACGTGGTGGTGGTGAAGAACTCCAACGACAGGATCGTCGACCCGGACAACGGTCTCAACGGCTGGAACATGTCGTGGGAGAAGTGGACCTCGTAGCCCTCTTCCGGTACGCGGGCCCGGTGTGACTCAATGCACCGGGCCCGCTGTCGTTAGTCCCCGTTAACCTGCTGCCATGACCGTGAACCTCGAAGTCGCCGAAGGTGTGGGCACCCTCCGCCTCGACCGCCCTCCGATGAACGCGCTGGACGTCGCCACCCAGGACCGCCTCAAGGAACTCGCCGAGGAGGTCACCCGGCGCGAGGACGTACGCGCCGTGGTGATCTACGGCGGCGAGAAGGTGTTCGCGGCCGGCGCGGACATCAAGGAGATGCAGGTGATGGACCACACCGCGATGGTCCTGCGCGCCCGCGCCCTGCAGGACTCCTTCACCGCCGTGGCCCGTATCCCCAAGCCGGTCGTCGCCGCCGTCACCGGCTACGCCCTCGGCGGCGGCTGCGAGTTGGCGCTCTGCGCCGACTACCGCATCGCCGGGGAGAACGCCAAGCTGGGCCAGCCGGAGATCCTGCTCGGCCTGATCCCGGGCGCCGGCGGCACCCAGCGCCTGGCCCGGCTGGTCGGCCCGTCCAAGGCGAAGGACCTGATCTTCACGGGCCGTCAGGTCAAGGCCGACGAGGCGCTGACGCTCGGCCTGGTGGACCGGGTGGTGCCGGCCGCCGAGGTGTACGAGGCGGCGCACGCCTGGGCGGCGAAGCTGGCGCAGGGTCCCGCGATCGCCCTGCGCGCGGCGAAGGAGTCCATCGACACGGGCCTGGAGACGGACATCGACACCGGCCTGGCGGTGGAACGGAACTGGTTCGCAGGCCTGTTCGCCACGGAGGACCGGGAGCGCGGCATGCGCAGCTTCGTCGAGGAGGGGCCAGGGAAGGCGAAGTTCCGGTAAATCTCTTCCCAAACTCCCCGCAGCGCCTTGCAATTGACGCGATGTCTCATCAAGGTCCCTCGATGGGGCGGTTTATGGGAGCCTTAAGGCAACCTTAAGCCTGCCTTGTCGAGGGAGCCTGTCGATTGCCTCCAATCGAGCCTGCGCCGCAGTTCAGCGGGGCTGTAACCGGCTCCGAACTGCCCTTGGCATATGCCGATCCACCGGTGCGGAATGGGGGATTCCGGGGGGCGTATTCCGCGGAGACGCCCCCGGAGGGCGTTCGGGGCCGCCATGATGGGGGCATGGCGGGGCTGGAGGGCATCGAACAGCCGCGGGGACAGGGCCGTGCGACCGCGGCGCGCTGGTCGCCGACGGCCGAGGACGAACACGCTCTCAAAGTAATGGAGTTGTTCGGCAATCCGACGGAGTCGGAGGTGCCGCTGCCGTCCCGCCCCGAGTCCGCGGCCACGGCGCGCAGACTGACCCAGGTCGTCGTACTGCGTCACTGGGGGCTCACCCCCAAGATGACGGAGGACGCGGTCCTGCTCGTGTCGGAACTCGTCGGCAATGCCGTACGGCACACCGGCGCCCGGGTCTTCGGACTGCGCCTGCGCCGCCGCCGGGGCTGGATCCGCGTCGAGGTCCGCGACCCCTCCCGGGGGCTGCCCTGTCTCATGCCGGTCCAGGAGATGGATGTCAGCGGGCGAGGGCTGTACCTCGTCGACAAGCTCTCCGACCGGTGGGGCGTGGATCTGCTGCCGCGCGGGAAGACGACGTGGTTCGAGATGCGGGTCGCCGACAGATGACCGCCGCCGTGGACCGGCCCGTGGGCCGCCGCCGTGGACCGGCCCGTGGGCCGCCGCCGTGGACCGGCCCGTGGGCCGCCGCCGTGGACCGGCCCGTGGGCCGCCGCCGTGGACCGGCCCGTGGGCCGCCGCCGTGGACCGGCCCGTGGGCCGCCGCCGTGGACCGGCCCGTAGGCCGCCGCCGTAAACCGGCCCGTCGACTGCGCCGTCAACCCGTCGCTGACCACACGCTGACCGCGCCGCTGACCGCGCCGCTGACCGCGTCGTTGACCACACCGTTTACCCGACCTTGACCCTGCCTTGACTGCACCGCCAACCGGATCAATCGCGAGTTTTCGGGCATAACGCCTCTTAAATGGTGCGGTGACCACCACCGACCGACGGGCGGCGCTGCGTGCCGGCGCCGCCCTCGTTGCCGCCGCGGGCGGGCTCGCCGCCGGGTGCGGTGCCGCACCCGGCGCCACAGCTCAGCACACCCGCCCGCCCCGCCCGTCCGCCCGACCCCCCGCTCCGGGCCCCCGCCGCTTCCCCCGGCACCCCGCCCAGATCGCCCACGGCCCCCGCGACCGCCCCCGCGTCGCCCTCACCTTCCATGGCGCCGGCGACCCCGCCATCGCCCGTTCCCTGCTCGGCGCGGCCGAGCGGCACGGCGCCCGGGTCACCGTGCTCGCCGTCGGTACCTGGCTGGACGAACACCCGGAGCTGGCCCGCCGCATCCTCGACGGCGGCCACGACCTCGGCAACCACACCCAACGGCACCTGGACATCAACGCCATGTCCGAGGCCGAGGCGCACGCCGAGATCAGCGAATGCGGCGAGCGGCTGCGGCGGCTGACCGGATCGATCGGCACCTGGTTCCGCCCGTCCCGCGCCGCGCGGGCCTCCCCGCTCGTAGCACGGCTGGCCCGCACCGCGGGCTACCCCCACGTCCTCTCCTACGACGTGGACTCCCTCGACTTCACCTCGCCCGGCCCCGACGCCGTCACGGGCAACGTCATGGGCGGGATCCGGGGCGGATCGATCGTGAGCCTGCACTTCGGCTACGCGGACACGGTCGCCGCGCTCCCCGCCGTACTGGAAGAACTCGACCACCGCCGACTGCGCGCGGTCACCACCACGGAGCTGCTGAGCTGATGCACCGGAACCTCGTCAAACGCACCCTGATGGCGGGCGCCGCCCTCGCCGCGCTCGCCGCCTGCGGCACCGAGTCCGCGGACCGGGCGCCGAAGGCCCTCAACACCAAGGCGGCCGTACCCGCGCCGCCGAAGAAGACCGTCCAGGGCCTGCCCGGCATGCCGCCGGTCCTCGACCCGAAAGACGTCTACGCGGCAGACCGACCCAATCAACTCTCGCCGGTGGTCAAGGACTTCCCGTCCCGGGTCTACGTCCCCAACACCGAGTCCGACACGGTCTCGGTCATCGACCCGAAGACGTACGAGATCATCGAGACGATCCCGGTCGGCCGCCAGCCCCAGCACGTCGTCCCGTCCTGGGACATGAAGACCCTCTGGGTCAACAACAACCGCGGCCACACCCTCACCCCCATCGACCCGAAGACCGGCAAGGCGGGCAAGGAGGTCGAGGTCCACGACCCGTACAACCTCTACTTCACGCCCAACGGCAAGTACGCCGTCGTCATGGCCTCCCTCGACCGCGAACTCGTCTTCCGCGACCCGCACACCATGGAGCGGATCAAGACCGAACCGGTCACCTGCTACGGCGTCAACCACGCCGACTTCTCCGCCGACGGCAAGTACTTCATCGTCTCCTGCGAGTTCAGCGGTGAGCTGCTGAAGGTCGACACGGAGAAGATGGAGGTCGTCGGGCAGCAGAAGCTTCCCTTCGACGGCGCCATGCCGCAGGACGTGAAGATCTCCCCGGACGGCAAGAGGTTCTACATCGCCGACATGATGGCCGACGGCATGTGGATGCTGGACGGCGAGAAGTTCACCGAGCCCACCCTCCTGCCCACCGGCAAGGGCTGCCACGGGCTGTACGTCAGCCGGGACTCCCGCGAGATGTACGTCTCCAACCGTGGCGAGGGCTCCGTCTCCGTCTTCGACTTCACCCAGAACAAGGTCACCAAGAAGTGGCACCTGCCCGACGGCGGCAGCCCCGACATGGGCGGCGTCTCCGCCGACGGCAAGGTCCTGTGGCTGTCCGGCCGGTACGACGCCGAGGTCTACGCCATCGACACCCGCACCGGCACCCAGCTCGCCCGCATCCCGGTCGGCGCCGGTCCGCACGGCCTCGCGGTCTACCCGCAGCCGGGCCGCTACTCACTGGGCCACACGGGCATCTTCCGGTGAGGTAACGGCAGTTGGGCGGACACGCCGCCGTACGAGTGAAGGTCCACGCTCCGCCGCCGCAGACACGGAATCGTGCCCCGCATGATCACAACTCGTCTGCGGCGGCGGGCTGTTGCCGCCGTCCTGTCTCTGGCGGCCGTCCTCGTCACGACCGCCGCCACAGTCCCGACCGCGACCACCGCGGCGAAGGCCGCCGCCCCCGTCTGTCCCCAGCTCCACGACCCGGTCAAGGCCGCCGCCGACCGCCGCGTCGACATCGCCCGCATCACGCCCGAGCCGGTCTGGCGCAAGACCTGCGGCACGCTGTACCGCGCCGACGGCCGCGGGCCTTCGGTGGTCTTCGAGGAAGGCTTCCTGCCCAAGGACGTCAACGGCCAGTACGACATCGAGAAGTACGTCCTCGTCAACCAGCCCTCGCCCTACGTCTCGACGACGTACGACCACGACCTGTACAAGACGTGGTGGAAGTCGGGCTGGAACTACTACATCGACGCCCCCGGCGGCATCGACGTCAACAAGACGATCGGCGACACCCACAAGTGGGCCGAACAGGTCGAGGTCGCCTTCCCCGGCGGTATCCACCGGAAGTACATCATCGGCGTCTGCCCGGTGAACAAGACGACCAAGGTCGAGATCATGAGCGGCTGCCAGAGCAACCCGCACTACGAGGCCTGGCACTGAGCGATATCCGGCCCCTGCCGATCCGCAGCGGGGGCCGGACGTGCCGCCGCACTCGACCGCCTGGAGTCCGCCTGGAGTCCGCCCGGAGTCCGCCTGGGTGGTCGCTGCGCTGCGTCATCGAGTCGCCCGATAATCTGAGCCCCGCACACACGGAACATGCATGACGAAGGGGCGGATCGGTGGCGGACATCGACGAAGCACGCAAGCAGTTCGAGCGGATCGATACGGACGGTGACGGCTTCATCACCGCAGCCGAGTTCAAGGCCGCCCTCGCCCAGGGCGGCGACTGGCACGTCACCGAGACGGTCGCCGAGGTGATCATCGCCAGTCGCGACCTCAACGGTGACAAGGTCCTGTCGTTCGACGAATTCTGGGCCTACCTGAACAAGTGACGTCGGTGAGGGGCGCCGGTCCGGAAGGAAACGGGCGGGCGCCCCTTCGTCACGTCTGCCGGAATAGTCCACCCCGCGCCGGGGTTATCGCCTCCTGTCAGGCGAACTGTCAGGCGAACTGTCAGGCGAACTGTCAGGAGCACCAGACCCGGAAGGCCCTGTCATGAAGATCGGCATCATCGGCGCGGGCAACATCGGCGGCAACCTCGCCCGGCGGCTCACCGCCCTCGGTCACGACGTCTCCGTGGCCAACTCCCGCGGACCCCACACACTCACCGCGCTCGCCGAGGAAACCGGCGCCACGCCCGTCAGGGTCGAGCAGGCCGCGCAGGGTGCGGAGATCGTCGTGATCACGGTCCCCGTGCGAGCGGTCCCGGACCTGCCGGCCGGGCTGCTGGACGGGGCGGCGGACGGGCTCGCCGTCATCGACACCGACAACTACTACCCCCGGCAGCGGGACGGCAGGATCGCCGCCATCGAGGACGAGGGCCTCACCGAGAGCCGCTGGACGGAACGGAACATCGGCCACGCCGTGATCAAGGCCTTCAACGGCACCTACGCCCAGGACCTCCTGGAGCGCCCGCGCCCCGCCGGCGACCCCGACCGCATGGCCCTGCCCGTCGCGGGCGACGACGAGGTCGCCAAGCGGAAAGTGCGGGCCCTGATCGACGACCTCGGCTTCGACACGGTCGACGCCGGCGGCATCGACGACTCCTGGCGCCAGCAGCCCGACACCCCCGTGTACGGACTGCGGGCGGGTGCCGAGGCGGTCACCAAGGCCCTGGCAGAGGCGTCACGCGAACGCCCGGCGACGTTCCGCGGCTGACGCCCCGCCCCCAGGGACGGGTCAGGCGTTGTCGGCCCATGCCCGCAGCGCCGCCTTGCTCTCGAAGTCCGCCACGTTCGTGTCGATCGGGTCGCTCGTGTACTGGTGGAAGCGCCACTTCGCCTTGATCCGGGGCTCGCCGGCGGTGACGTAGTCGGCGATCCAGAGGCCGTCGCCCGCGTACGAGGTGTCGTCCACGGTCAGCCAGAAGTTGCGGTTGCAGTAGAGGACCACCCGATGGTTCGGCCGCAACTCCTTCACCTTCCGGATGAACCGGTCCTTCTCCGCGCCGCTGGCGTGGGTGCCGTCGCCGGTCGTTTCCCAGTCGACGGCGAGGATGTCGCTCCCCTTTTCCGGGGCGTGCTTGACGAAGTACTCGGCCTGGGCGGTGAGGTTGCCGGGCCACAGGAAGTGGTAGAAGCCGACGACCAGGCCGGCGTCGCGACCGGTCTTGGTCTGGCCGGCGAGCTTCGGGTTGACGTACGAACGGCCTTCCGTCGCCTTGATGAAGACGAAGGAGAGACCGTCGGTGTCGTAGGCGGAGGACTGGTAGGCGCTCACATCGATACCGCGCAGCATGGGCACTCCCGGAAGTGCTCGTGGGGGGACAGGAGTTGTCGGACGTCCGCCCACCATGGCACGCGTGATCCGCCGGTGCGGGCCGTGCCGCGGAAACTCACCCTTAGGGTTCGTCGAGGTCCAGGCGGTCAGCCAGTTCGAGGGCGTTCAAGGCCTCCTCGTAGGAGTGGACGCCGCCGCCGGGGCCAGGCTGGGGGCGGCCGATGGCGACGCGTCCGCCGTCGGTGGCGGCGTGTGCCTGCTTGGCGAAGTAGGTGCGTACCTCGTCCGGGGGGCCGGGGGCGATGCACAGCAGCCGGCCGTCCTTGGTGGTGAGCAGGAAGCTTCGGTCGCCGAAGCGGGTGATGAGCGCCTGCTCCACCTGTCGGGGGACCGGATCGCCATCGTCGTAGGTGGACAGGCCCTGCGCGACGGCGACCGCGTGCGCGTGGGACAGACGCAGGCCGAAACGTTCTGCACGTTCGGCAAGGCGGCCCAGGTCGCTTCGGCCGTAGAGGAGGTCGTCGATGCGGCGCGCTGGCCGCCGGCAGCCCGGACGAGTGCGACGATCAACTCGCCCGCATGCTGGTGCAATTGGCGAACCTGGAGTCCCAGTTCGCCGAATTCGACGACTTCCTCGGCGAACTGGCCGACAGGCGCGACGAGATCCACGAGACGCTCTCCGCCCGCAAGCAGACTTTCGCCGACGCCGACGCCGACGCCGACGCCGACGCCCACCCCGCCGAGCGCCTCGCCGACGCGGAGCACCGTGGCCACGTACTTCACTTCCTGCCAGCCGTTCACGATCCTCCGACGAGTCGTTCCATCAGGCGGGCGGCCGTGACGGCGCCCGCGAGCCGGGTACGCTCGCCGTCGTGCTCGACGACGGCGACCAGCGGGGTGTGCGTGCGGGCCATGAGGGCCGCGATGTGCACGACGCTCGTGCCCGGTCCGACGGTCGGCGGACGAAACCTGCGGCCCGGCAGCCATTCGGCCACCGTGAGCCCGGCGAGCTTTTCCGGTACCTCGTCCAGGTCCTGGTCGTCGATCACGGCGGCGAGCGTCGGGTCTTCCAGCGCGTACTCGGGTACGAGCTGTCCGATGAGCTGCGAGCCGGGCACGATGGCGTACGGCTGTCCATCGCGGTCGACGACCAGCAGCGCGGGCAGCTTGTGCGCGGCCAGCAGCCGGGCCGCGTCGGTGGCGTCGTCGTCGGTGGACACGGACGGGTAGGGCTGGGCGAGTTCACGCGCCGACATGGCCGGTCTCCTTGGCGGTACGGGTTTCTGCCGGCGTGTCGTCGTCCACGCCGGCGAGGTCCTGGACGTGGAAGAGGCGGGCGATGGGCACGTCGGTGGAGCTGTGAGCGATGATCGAGAAGGCGATACACACGGCTATGAGCGTGAACGCCTCCTCGCCCTGCGGGATCCCGGCCTGGAGCACCAGCAGCCCGTACACCACCGAGGCGAAGCCCTTCGGCCCGAACCAGGCGGCCACCAGCTTCTCCCGCCGGTCGAACCGGGTCCCGATGAGGGAGAGAAGCAGCGACGCCGGGCGGATCAGCACGATCGCCAGGACCACGGCGGCGTAACCGCCGGCCGACAGGTCACCGAACAGCTGCGGCGTCAGCAGCGCGCCGAACACCAGCAGCGCCGCGAACTTGGCCAGTTCCGCCAGCGCCTCGCCCAGCGGCTCGAACGCCTCCTTCGCCTCCAGCGAGCGCGCGGTGAGCACCGCGCCCGCCGAGAAGGCGGCGAGGTAGGGGTTGGCGTGCGTGAGGTGGCAGACCGCGTAGAGGATCACACCGATCGCGAGCGGCAGCAGCGGCTGCAGCTTCGGCTCGGCGCCCAGCAGCCGGAACCGTACGAGCGCGATCACCACGTACGGCAGGGCGATGCCGAAGACGAGGCCGAGGACCAGTTCCAGCGCGATCTTCCCGAAGTCGGCCTCGGCGTGCCCGGATGTCGGTCCGGCCGCGGCGATCAGGATGAGGACGACGGGCAGGGCGAGCCCGTCGTTGATGCCGCTCTCGACGTTCAGCAACTGCCGCAGTTTCGCGGGGACTTCCTTGCGTCCGACGATCGCGGAGGCGAACACCGGGTCGGTGGGCGCGAGCACGGCACCGACGAGGAAGGACGTCGTCCAGTCCAGGCCCACAAGGAAGTGGGTGATCAGTGCCATGCCGATGAAGGCGAGCGGCATGCCGAGTCCCAGAGCACGGGCCGGGTTGCGCCAGTTGTCGCGCAGCTTCGGGAAGGAGACGTGCATGCCGTCGGTGAACAGCACCGCGAACAGCGCCAGGTCGGCTGTCACGGACACGATCTCGCTGTCCGGCGTGATGTGGATCAGGCCGAGGAAGCCGTCGCTGACGAGCGCGCCGCCGACCAGGAAGAGAAAGGACGTGGACAGGACGGTCCGGGCGGCCAGGCCGGACAGCAGCACCGCGATGAGCAGCGCCACCCCGAAGACCACGATGAGCACCATGACCCAGACCCCCGATCGGCGAAGAGAGTTGTCCTCACAACCGCCGACCAGGCTTCCCGGCACACCGCTGGGAACCCTACACGTCCTTTACGGGGCACTGACAGGTTCTTGGCGCGCAGTCAGGTACGACCGACATTGCCGCATCCCGGCAGAGAGCGCTGCCCGTGGCGCGTGTGACCGTGTGACGATCTGCCGGGTGGGCGTGTGCCAGTGTGGCGGACAGTGCGGCGGACAGAAGCGAGTGGAACGCCGCGCAGCCGTCCATGGATGAGGTGTCCTGCGGCCCGGGCTGTCGGCGGCGCAGGCGCCTGACGTGCCCTCTCCCCGGAAGGTCCAGAAACGCCTGCCCGCCCCTCGTGGTCGGCGGGCAGACCGTCCGGTTCCTCACGCGTGGCCCACGGCGTCCTGGTCGTCGATGCTTTCGTACGTGTCCGCAGGCGGAAGTGGGCTGCCCTTGGCGGCCAGGGTGGTGTGCCCGGCGTGACGTCGGAACAGGCGGGTGGCGAGGGGCTCGGTGTAGCGGGCTGTGAGGGGGCCGAGGATGACGAGGATGAGGACGTAGGCGGTGGCCAGGGGGCCGAGGGAGGGCTCGATGCCGGCTGTGACAGCGAGCCCGGCGATCACGATGGAGAACTCGCCGCGGGCGACCAGAGTCCCGCCGGCCCGCCAGCGCCCCTTGGGAGCGATCCCGGCGCGGCGGGCGGCCCAGTAGCCGGTGGCGATCTTGGTGAGGGCGGTGACCACGGCCAGGGCGAGAGCGGGCAGCAGGACGGGCGGAATGCTCGGAGCCCTCGGCGTCGCCGTCGTCGACTACGTCAGCCGGATGCCACTCGGTGCTCTGAGCCACCGGAAGGATCTCGACCTGGATCGGGTCGCCCACGGCGCCACCGACATTCGTACGGCTTGAGGTTGTGAGGGTGTGCCGAGGTTGTCGAGAGACGCTGTTTCCCCGGCGGTGGACGTCATCCTGCCGTGAACAGCCGGATCCTGTCGTGACCAGCCGACGAAGACGGCTCCGCGACGGCGGATCCGGGCGGGAGGTGGGTTGCCGGGCCCTGCCCCGGGGATGCCTCGTCCAACTGCCGCACGATGGCGTCGTCCGGCGACTGCCAGGAGTGCCCCCGTCGGTGGACAGTCAGGACCAGGCCCTCAGGGCGACGGTGATCACGGCAGCTGTGCCGATCACGCGGCCGACGCGCCGGAGTCCGGCCCGTCCGTCCAGGTCCCGCCCGGAAGGCCCGACCCACGGGCCTTCCGGCTGCCGTCGGCTCGTGGCGCATCGAGGCTCCGGATCACGGGCGGGATCAGGTGGCGGCAGAGCGGCGTAGGGGAGGCCCGCCGACGGCCGGTGTGCCGTCCCGCTTGCCTTGCCGGTGTCACTCCTGGGCGCCGGACGGCAGTCGGCCGTCGGCTCGACCCCCCGCCCGATCATTGCATGATGCAAAATTAGATCGCCAGTCCCTCCGGCCGCTTTCCGTGTATCTCCCTGCGATGGCCTGGGTGGTGGCGCTCGCGCCGAAGCCCCGGTCCGGTGGGTCTGCCGGGTGAAGGTCGCAGTCCTTGCGAGAGCTTGACGTGGCCGCGAGACCGCTCTCTCCTGTTCGCCCCACGGGCGACTCTGGTCGGCCGGAACGGCTCGCTCACCAAGGTCACCATGGGCGATGCCTTCAGCATCATCACCGGTCAACGGCGATGCCCCAGAATCATCACTGTGAGTGTCCGTGCTGGTGATGTCCGATGGCGGCGTCCAGGCGGACGAAGGGAATGTCGCGTCCCGCCTCGCGGTATGACTCCTCGCCGCGGTCGACCGGAAGGCCCGTGTACGCGCACAGACGGCGGGCCGTTCGGGGGTGCCGCTGCGCGTACTCGGCCATGATTTCGGCACCCTCCTCGGGCGGGACGAAGTGGGCGGTGACGGCGTAAGGGCGGTTGCCGAACCGGATGACGGTCTGCGGCTGCTCCCGCAGGTTCTGGTACCAGTCGGCCTTCGGACCGAATCCGGAGGCGACGGTCCAACTCGCGCCGGTCGGGTCGTGGGACACGACCTCCACGACCACCATGCGGTCGAGGCCGCTGACGCGACCGAGGTGGTGCAGGAGGAGCAGCCGTTTCCCGAAGAGCGACCCCAGGCCCGCGCGGTAGAGCGGAATCGGCAGCCGTACGGCCAGGCGCCGCCACCCGGTGGGGAGTTGGGGGCGGCGAGGTGTGGTGTCTCTCTGCATCATGGTCGCCTTCCGAGGGTGGGAAATGTCGGCTCTCGGCCTCGGTTGGGTAAAGGACCGGGGTTGTGAGCCGCCTCGCACCAGCCACCTTTGCATAGTCTAAAGGTGGGGGGAGGGGCGCCTGCGGCACCGAGGGCGGCTCTCGAGCGCCGGGATACCGCTGGAGTGCATCATGACCGACAAGAAGGCGCCGTCGAGCTGGACAGTGCTGTCCTGGATGCCGGCGGTGGTCATGGCGGTGGTCGCGGTCATGGATGTCGTGGCGGGGCCGGGGATCGGGTTCCTCCCGCTCGTCTCGCTCGGGCCCGCCTTCTCCGGGCTGGTCGGGGGGTGGCGCCGGACGGCGGTGTTCGGGCTGGTGGCGCTGGTGTTGTGCGTGGCCCTCGGGTTGTACGACGGGCTGTTCGAGGAACGCCGGGGGTTCACCGCGCTGGCCTCGGTGGCGGGCGTGACGGGTGTCGGCATCGCGGCGGCCGTGATGCGTTCGCGCCGGGAGGGGGAACTGGCGAGTGTGCGGTCGATCGCGGAGGTGGCGCAGCGGGTGCTGCTGCGCCCGGTGCCGCTGACCGCAGGCCCACTGCAGGCGGCGGTGTCGTACACCTCGGCGGTCGCCGAAGCCCGCATCGGCGGGGATCTGTACGAGGTGGTGGCCTCGCCGCACGGCGTCCGGGTGATCGTGGGCGATGTGCAGGGCAAGGGGCTGACCGCGGTGGAGACGGCCGCCGTCGTTCTCGGCGCCTTCCGGGAGGCCGCGCATGACGAGCCGGACCTGGTGGGCCTCGGCGAGCGCCTGGAACGGAGCGTGGCCCGGGAACTGGAGGGCGAGAGGTTCGTCACCGCGATCCTCGCCGAGATCGGCTCGGGAGAGGGGGTCGTCTTCCTCAACTACGGCCATCCGGCCCCGATGGTCGCACGCAAGGACGGTGCCGTCGACTTCCCGCAACCGCCCGCCTACGCCCTTCCGCTGGGCCTGAACGCGCACGGGAGCGAGGGCCCGAAGCCGTATCGGGTGGACTTCGCTCCCGGTGAGCAGCTCCTGCTGTACACCGACGGCGTCACCGAGGCCCGCGACCCGGACGGCCGCTTCTATCCGCTCGGCGAGCGCACCCACCTGCTGAAGGACCCCGACGCGCACCGCGCCCTGGAGGCTCTGCGTTCGGATCTTGCTCAGTATGCCGATGGGCCGCCCCACGACGACGCCGCGATGCTTCTGCTGCGCTACCACGGTCATGGGGAAGGAAAATCTGTTCCCATCACGTGAGTGAGCAGCCACTTCGGCACGGTACAAAGGACCTATGCCGGAGCGTGAGACCCCTGCGGGGGCGAGGGACGATGTCGACGCGGTGACCCGTGCGGTGCTGACCGCGTCCAGGCTGCTGGTGGCGGTATCCGCCCGCTCGCTCGCCGAGGTCGAGGAGCGGGTGACGCTTCCTCAATTCAGAATGCTGGTGGTGCTGTCCACCCGCGGGGCCACCAAGCTGGTCGCGCTTGCCGACCTGCTCCAGGTGGCGCCGTCCACCGCGATGCGGATGGTGGACAGGCTGATCGCGGCCGGGCTGGCCGATCGGCAGGCCAATCCCGGTAACCGCCGCGAGACTCTCCTGCAGCTCACGGAGGAAGGCCGGCGCACCGTCGAGGACGTCACCGCCCGGCGTCGTGCCGAGATCGCCGCGATCGTCGCACGGCTCACCTCCACGCAGCGCCTGGCGCTCATCGAGGCTCTGACCGCCTTCAACGAGGCCGGGGGAGAGCCCCTCGCCCCGGCGCTCGACGAGGCGCAGCCGCACCCGCTGGGTTGGGCGGTGGACGTGCCGGTGGCGCACGACGCCTGACCCGCCCGGGGGAACCGACCGGATAGGGCAGCTGCTTTTCGGCCCCTGGCTCGTTTTGCATAATGCAAGGGAAAGGTTCAGGTGATGCACGGTCTGCCTGGTCCCAGCGACGCGGGCCGCGTGTTCGTGCCCGGTCGAAGGGTGGTGCGGACGGTCCGCCTGCCGCACCAGGATGCCGGACACCGAAGGGGTGCCGGGAAGGAGGACGTGCATGCGCCGAAGACGTCGCCCCCCGGCCCCGCCGGAGACGCACCTCATGGCGCATCTGCGGAGCACGGTGTGGGGGCCCGCCGAATTCGTCGGCCTGCCACCGTGGCGACTGGCGGTCGAAGGGCTTCTCGTCGGGTGCGTGGGAGCGGCAGCGATCGTCGGGACCGCGGTCGCCGGCGCCTGGTACGGGATTCCGGATCCTTCAGGCCGGGGACGGGGCTGAAACTGTTCGTCCTGAGGTCCCACAGGCCGGGGGTTCGGCCCTGGTCGGCGGGCCCGTATCCGGCGTTGGAGCCGGAGTAGAAGATCTTCCGCCTGCCGGTCAGGAAGAGCGACGGGTAGGTGGGGAAGTACCGGGCCGGTGCCGGGGACCAGGTCTGTGTCCTCGGGTCGTAGATCTCGTTCTTGCCCGGCACGACCTGCCCGATGTCGTCGAGGCCGGAGACGGCGAGGACGCGCCCGTCGGAAAGGGTGGTCAGGGTCGGGTACCAACGGGCCTCGCTCATGGAGCCGACCTTGGTGTACTTCTCGGTGACCGGGTCGAACTCGTAGGCGTCCTTGATGCCTTGGAAGTCCTTCTTGTCGAGGCCGAGCTTGTTGGCGATGCCGTAGAGGTTGTCGGCGTCCTTGCCCTTCAGGCCCACGATCGCGTACTGCTCGGTGGTGTTGGTGATGCCGGGCGGCCCCTCCTCGACCGCCTCGACGAACACACGGGCCTCGCTCGCGGTGACCTTCACGGGACCGATCCGCCCGGTGGGCGTCTTCTTCGCGGCGGGTACGCGCACGGGGAACTGGGAGCGGTACTCGATGCCGGAGGGCGAGCGGAAGAGGGTGCCCTTGGGGAAGGTGCGGGCACGGTCCGGGTCCTCGTTCTTGACCAGCATGGCGCCGCCGGCGCGTTTCACGTCGCCCTTCAGGACCTCGTAGCGGGCGGTGCCCCCGGCGACGAGGATCTTGCCGTCGGGGAGCTGGGCGTGGCCGCCGCAGAACAGGTCGGCCGGAGTGTCGATCTTCTTGAAGGTGCCGGTGGCCGGGTCCCACAGGGTGCTCTTGAAGGATCCGCCCTCGAACAGCTTCACGCTGTTGCCGGATCCGGCGATCAGCAGCACCTTGCCGGTGTGCAGCAGGATCGCGTGGATGGAGTTGAGCTGGTACTTCTCCGGGAGTGAGGCGAGTGCCCAGTGACCGTACTTCGCTTTGTACTCGGGCTGGTTGATCTCGTAGCGGTGGTAGGCGTGCTGGGCGAAGCCCGCCACGGCCGGGGCGTTGAGGACTGCGAGGGCGGCCATGGCGGCGACGCCGAACACGGTCTTGCGGGTGGTCGGACGCGAGGAATGCTGGGCCATCGGGTGCCTCCGCGGTGGGGCGGGTCGGTCCCACCGAGGCCTACCCTCTGCGGCCGGGGACGCTTGGCGGGCCACTCGCTTGCACTATGCAAAATGCCCCGATCCGCGCAATGTGCGGATGGCCGTCGGCCTGAGGGGGCGTGTCCGGGGTGGGCCTGTGCCTACAGTCATCGGGTGTGGACCAGTGAGGTGGTCAGGAAGAAGCCGACGATGTCGGTGGGCTGAATGAGCAGCCACCCGGAGGCCGTCTTTCTCCGTCAGTCCGGGCGGAAGACGGCCTCCTGACGCGAGCCCGGTCGCTCGCGCAGGGCCGCGCCAGGTTCGTCCGGCCACCGGCCTTCGCCGGGACGGAGGCCGGACGCATGGCGCCGTCGCCGCCCTCACGTCTCATGCAGGTGTGCGGACGCGACGCGGCGGTCGCATGATGCGTATCTTGTGGCTCTCGCAGGCCGGGCGCTGCGGCGACTGCAAGGGGGACGGCGCGCGCTCGCCGTCGACGCGGTAGGCGGTGGTGATCCGGGCGTGTTCGTCCATCGTCACATCGATGTCGTAGGCGCCCTCCCGGCCGTGGCCGCAGTTGAGGCAGGCGAACGCATGGGCGCGCTGCACGTGACGTGTGTGCATGGCTCACCTCCGAGAGGCTGCCTGTCTGCCGCAGCCGGTGCGGCTCGCGCGGATCCCCGCGCAGCGGCGGGAGACACTGCGGGTGCGGGACGCGGCGACACCGTTGCCGCAGAACGCCATGTGCCCACCGGATGACCTCCTCGAAGACGTACTCGTCCAGCGCCACGCGCTTCGCGGCACGGAGAGCCGGTGAGTACTCGCCCTGGCCCTCCCCGAACGGCCGATCCAGTCACCGGCGTGGTGCAGCCGGATCCGGTGGCCGAACCGGCTCCGGGCACCGGCCTCGATGTCGCGCCGGCCGAACCTCGCGTCGCGACCGTGCAGGCAAGAGGCACCCAGGACTGCCGGAATCCGGCATGGTTGCCGCCGCTGCGTGGCCATATCGTCTCCAGTGCCGCACAGGGACCTGGCGTCGTGTGACCGGAGCAAAGAGAGGGGCGGGCTCGTGCACGGTAATCCGCTGTACCACTGGAGCTGAGAACGCAAGCGGAAGTCGCGCTCTCAGCTCCGGCGACGTAGTCGTTGACCTGCGCTTATGTGACGGACGAGCCAGCCGAGGTCGGGCAGGTGCCCAACGATCAACAACCGCAGCTGCCGTCCTGTTCTGCCCGGCGGACCGCGAGGTGCCTATGGTGGACAAGGCGCCTGAAGGAGGGCGATTCGATGCCGTGGTTCGTATGGCTGCTCGCCGCTGCGGCGCTGGGTGTCGCGGAGTTCTTCACCCTGACACTGTTCTTCGGGTTGCTGGCGGGCGCTGCGTTGGTTGCCGCCGTAGTCGCTGGTGTCGGTATCGGCATTCTCGGCCAGTTGCTGGCCCTGGGGGCAGCAGCGGCAGCGGGCCTCTTCCTCGTCCGTCCTGTCGCACTGCGGCACATGGCACAGCAGCCCCTCACATACGAGGGCAGTGATGCGCTGATCGGCAAGCGGGCCGAGGTGATGCAGGAGGTCACCGCGACCCGCGGCCTGATCAAACTGTCCGGCGAAGAGTGGTCCGCTCGTGCCTTCGACGAAAGCCTTGTGATCCCGGTGGGAGCGCTGGTGGACGTCATGGAGATCGAAGGCGCCACGGCCATCGTCTACCCCCGCGAACTCCTTCCATGAACGGCTGAACACACAGCAACGGAGGCACTGTGGATCCAGTTGTCGTCCTCACACTGGTGGCGGCCCTTGTCGTCGTCTTCCTCGTGGCCTCCACTGTGCGGATCGTCCCGCAGGCACGCCGCTACAACATCGAGCGGTTCGGCCGGTATCGCCGGACGCTGCAACCCGGCCTGAACCTGGTCCTGCCGGTGGCGGACCGCATCAACACCAAACTCGACGTGCGCGAGCAGGTCTATTCGTCCGACCCGAGGCCGGTGATCACCGAGGACAACCTCGTGGTGAACATCGACACCGTGCTCTACTACCAGATCACCGACCCACGGGCGGCGGCCTACGAGGTCGCCGATTACCTGCAGGCGATCGATCAGCTCACCGTGACCACGCTGAGGAACGTCATCGGCAGCATGGACCTGGAGGAGACGCTCACCTCGCGTGAGGAGATCAACTCCCGGCTCCGCGCCGTCCTCGACGATGCCACCGGCAAGTGGGGGATCCGGGTCAATCGCGTCGAGATCAAGGCCATCGACCCACCGCACACCATCAAGGAAGCGATGGAGAAGCAGATGCGGGCCGAGCGTGACAAGCGCGCGGCCATCCTGCACGCAGAAGGGGAGCGGCAAGCCAAGATCCTTACAGCGGAAGGCACGAGGCAGAAGGACATCCTGGAGGCGCAGGGCACGCAGCAGGCCATGATCTTGCGGGCGGACGGTGAGGCAAAGGCGGTGGAGCTCGTCTTCCAGGCCGTCCATCGCAACAATGCCGACCCGAAGGTCCTGGCCTACAAATACCTGGAGACGCTCCCGCACTTGGCGGGCAGCGACAACAACACGTTCTGGGTGATCCCGGGGGAGCTGACCGAGGCGGTTCGGACCGTCACCCGTGCGTTCGGTGACCAGTCGGCGGCGGGT
>NZ_WJBG01000123.1 GCF_009709555.1 Streptomyces blattellae
CTAGGAGCGTGTCTCAGTAACGGGCAACCCGCCTATGGTTCGTGATCATTGGTGCGGGATGATCACGGTATGCATGGTGGGGATGGGCTGTTCGAGGTCGAGCCGGTCGAGAAGAAGCGGCCGATGGGTCCTGCGGTGGCGGTGGACAAGACGTTCCGGGCGTTCGACCCGCATCAGGTCCTGCTGCTGCCGCCGTCGCTGGATGACTGGCTGCCCGAGGACCACCCGGCCCGGTTCGTCGCCGACCTGGTCGACGAGGTGCTCGACCTCGGACCGGTCCTGGCGGACTACACCGAAAAGCGCGGCTACCCGCCCTACGACCCCCGGCTGATGGTGCGGCTGCTGATCTACGGCTACACCACCGGGGTGCGCTCCTCCCGGGCGATCGAGCGCCGCATGGCCGACGACGTCGCGTTCCGGTTCCTGGCCGCCGGCCAGGCCCCCGACTTCCGCTCGATCGCCCGGTTCCGCCGCCGCCACCTGGACGCACTGGCCGGTCTGTTCACCCAGTCGCTGCACCTGGCCATGCGACTCGGCCTGGTCAAGATGGGCCGCGTCGCGCTGGACGGCACCAAGCTGGAGGCCAGTGCCTCCAAGCACAAGGCGATGAGCTACGGCCGCCTGGTCGACAAGGAAGAGCGGATCGAGGCCGAGATCGCCCAGCTGGAAGCGAAGGCCCAGGCACTGCTGGCCGACGCGGAGGCCGCCGACGAAGCCGAGGACCAGGTCTTCGGCGTGGACGGCAAGGAGGTGGACCTGCCCGCCGAACTGGACCGGCGTGAAAAGCGCCTGGCGAAGCTGCAGGCCGCCCGCGCGCAGATCGAGGCCGAGGCCGCCGACAAGGCCCGCAAGCATGCCGAGGACAAGGAACGCCGCCGTCAGCAGCGCGCCGGCACCAGTGATGAGCAGGCCGTCACCGACGCCGGCGAGGCGACCGCCGCCAGGGCCCGGCCCAAGCCCAAGGCGCAGGCCAACTTCACCGATCCCGACTCGCGGATCATGAAGAACAGCGACGGCGCCTACATCCAGGCCTACAACGCGCAGGCCGTAGTCGACGAGGAACACCAGGTCATCACCGCCGCCGACGTGACGTGCAACCCCTCGGACGCGCTGAACTACACCCTGATGCTTGACCAGTCCGCGGCGAACACCGGCGCCCACCCCAAGCAGGCGCTGGTCGACGCCGGATACTGCTCGGAAGCCAACCTCGAAGCCGCCAAGGACCGCCAACTGGCCTGCGGCACCGACACGTTCATGGCCACCGGCCGACTGGCCCACGACGAGCAGGTTCCGCCCGCTCCACGCGGACGCATCCCCAAGGACGCCACGCTGAAGGAGCGCATGGCCCGCAAGCTGCGGACCAAGCCCGGCCGGGCCGCCTACGCCCGCCGCAAGGCCATCGTCGAACCCGTCTTCGGACAGATCATGACCTGCCACAACGGCCGCCGGCTCCTCCTGCGCGGCGAAGACGGCGCCCGCGGCGAGTGGCGACTGCTTGCCGCCTGCCACAACCTCCGCAAGATCTTCCGCCACGCCGGACCGACCGGCCTCGCCGCCGCGGCCGACTGACCAACCGGGCCGCCCCGGCCACCGCGGGCCGAAATCCCGGCCCGACCGACCCGCCCGTCGGCCCCACAGGCGCTGACCGGACCACCGCGACCGATCCCGCCGATCACGACCTCCCGGCCAGTTGCCCGTTACTGAGACACGCTCCTAGACGGCGCTTCCGGCGAGGAAGGCGGTCCATGCCTTGCCGGACACGGTGAGGTTCGGGCCGTCGGGCGTCTTGGAGTCGCGGATGTGGATGGTGACCGCGTGGAGGGGTACGGCGGCTTCGAGGCAGTTGCCGCCGCTGCTGTCGCTGTAGCTCGACTTGAACCAGCGAAGGCTTCCGGTGCCGGTCATCGTTCCTCTCCTGCCAACTGTTCGATGAAGGCCAGTGATTCGTCGGGACTCAGGGCCTGTGAACGGATCCTCGCATAGCGGTGCGCCAGTGGGGACACCTCCGTCGGATCGCTGACGAGAATCCCCTGGTCCTCGACCTCCAAGTAGATGACGTGCTGGTGGTCCTCGGTCTCCACGAGCTTCATTGGGCCGCAGGCGCCTGCGTACGTTCCTCGCAGCCCACGATCCAGGGGCAGCACCTGCACACAGACATTGTCCCTCCGGGCGTCCTCGGCGAGCGAGCGCAGTTGCCCGCGCATGATCTCCCAGCTGCCGAACGGCCGTCGTAGCACGCTCTCTTCGAGGATCAGCTCGATGTACGGGGCCGGGCTCCGGTCGAAGAGCGCCCTGCGGGCCAGCCGGGCCTCGACCAGTTCCTCGCGCTTCTGCTCGGACACTGGGGGATAGCCGCCGCCGATCAACGCCCGCGCGTAGTCCTCGGTCTGGAACAGGCCGTCGACCACCAGCGTCTCGTAAGAGCAGATCGTGACCGCCCCTGCCTCCAACTCCGAGAACCCGCGGAAGCGAGCCGGGTACTTCTCCAGCAGCATCCACTTGCGCGCCTCCTCGAAGACGCCCAGCCCACCCCCGATCTCCTCCTCCAACCCCACCAGCATCTGATCGCTCGCGGGCTGAGCGCACGTCTCCATGGCGCTGATCGCCGCCGCCGTGTAGCCGAACTTCGCGCCCAACTGCTCTTGGGACAGCCCCTGTTGCTCCCGAAGCGCTTTCGCCAGGGCGGCGACCAGATGGGCCGTACCGCCCGCCTCCGTCTTGTTCTCCGTCCGCGCCATTGCGGTCACCTCCGAACTCAATCGAACTCAACCGAACTCAACCGGTCACAACTCACGAACCCGGGTATCCAACCGTGTTCAACCAGCAACCCAGAGTCATTGATCACGCTAGCCGCGCCTACGGAAACTGACCCCGTGAACACGCAAAGTGAGCTGAGCTGGATCCCTGCGACCGGCGTCCAACTCCGCAAGGCGGGGGTCCAGTTCGACGCCCTCAGAATTGACGGCGAGGACGGTCGAACCCTTGCCGACCGTCTCGCCCGGATGACCGGCGGCGATCCGGGACCGATCGTCGAGACGGCAACCGGTCGCCGCGGGGTCTACTTCCTCGTGCCCGTCGGCAGTACGTCCCACCGCCCGTGGCCCGCTGGCGTCACCCGTCTCGCCGCCGGCCCGGACCACGTCTCGTACATCCCGATCCCGGCCCTCAACGGCCTGACCTGGCCCTTGAGTTGGCGCTACCGCCCGACCGCTGCCGACCAGCTCGTACACGCGCTCCTGTTGCGCACCGCGCTTCACTCGCAGGAGTGAAGAACGTGAACTTCCGCCTGGGAAAAGACGGTTTCGGCTTGCAATCGTCGCTCTGCGTACCCGTAGAGTCACGCCCAACAAAGAAATGCCCCCGCGGTGCGCCAACACCCGGGGGCTCGACACCAGGAGCAGACCCTCCGGATGCTTTCTCATCGTATGACGCCCGCGCGCGTCTTTTCAGGCTTCTCTGCCGCTCTTCTCCGCGACCGCCGCATCTCCTGGTGCGCGGTGAGCGTACTGACGTACCTATTGGCCCTCCCGGGCGGCGCTCGCGTCACGCTCCGCACGATTGCCGCGCGGCGCCCGGAAGGGCGGGCCCGGATCGCCGCCGCCCTGCGTGAGCTGGAGGAACTGCGGTATCTGCGACGGGTCGTGCGCGGGGGCGCGGAGGTGGATCAACTCCCCTTCGTTTACGAGGTGTTCGACACCCCGTACGAAGTCCAGTCACCAACGGGTGAAACCGAAAAAGTCCGGGATCGGAAGGTGTCGGAGAGGCACACCTCGCTCGCCGCGCAGCTGCTCATCTCGTTCGGGCGGATCGATTCCCGGCTCACACTCGACGCCACCGAGGCGCTGCGGCTTGCACCGCTGGTGGAGGAGTGGTGGAGGCGTGGGGCGAGCAGTGCCGAGTTGCGGGCGGCTGTGGTGTACGGGTGGCCGCCGCAGCCGGTGCGTTCGGCGTGCGCCCTCGTCGAGGAGCGCTTGCGGGACGGGTGCCGTCCCGTGGCGCCAACTGCCGCTCCTGTCACAGCTGTTGAGGTCGAGGTGCCGGGATCGGGGGCCTTTGCCTGGCGACGGGTCGTGCGGCGGGGCGGGGAGCTGGTCCGGGGGCTGCTGAAGGGGCGAGCTGTGCCCGCGTAGGCGCATGCAGACTCCCGGCCGTACGTCTGTACGGGCGGGTGAACCAACCGAAAGGAACGAAATGACCGCATTGCTTGAGCGGGCCGATACGGTATACCGTCGGTATACTGCCGTCATGGCTGACACCACCGTCAAGGTTGATCCCGCTGTCCGTGACCGTCTCATGGTGCTCGCCCGCGAACGTGGGATGACCATGCGCGATCTGATCGCCGAGCTGGCGGGGGCCACCCCCACCAAGGAGGAGCTGCGCAAGCGGTACGAGGAGACGAAGGCGTACTGCGAGACGCACTTCGGCGTCACGTTCACGGACGAGGATCACGACCGGGTGGAGAAGGTCTGGCAGGACCTTGAGGCCGGCCGGCCCGTGGAGAGCCTGTGAGCGCCACGGCGGCGGGGTCGACCGGCGTCGTATTCGACGAGTCGGCCCTGCTGGCGCTGGGCTCGGGCAACTCGCTCGCCTCGCAGTTCGTCGCGAACACCGAGCACGGACCCACCCGCCATGTGTACGTTCCCGCGCTGTGTCTGGCGGCCGCGGACGGCATGCGCAAGGGGCTTGCCGAGCACGTCGGCGCCCTGCCCGCCGTCGAGATCGTCGAGTTGGACTTCCCGGGTGCGTGCAGTGTGGGTTCACTGCTGCGTGACGGAGTGGAATGGCGGCTCGGTCACGCCGTCCATTTGTCCAGGCCGACGCCCGACTGGCCGGACGGCCGCCATGTCGTGACCGTCGAGCCGGACCGGTACGCGGACATGCCTCTCGTCCGCACCATCAGGCTGCCGCGTCAGCGGTGATGACCTCAGGCCGGGGCCGGCGCGACCAACCGCCGCCCCGGCCGACCCGCCCCCGTTCACCCGAAAAGCGGCATATGGGCATATTCTGAAGACGGGGCCGTCGCGAGAGGGTGAGTGTGATGCGCGTTCTGTTCAGGGCACAACTCGACACGGAGCGGTCGAACGAGGCCATCCGGAACGGCACCATGGCGAAGCTGGTCCAGTCGTCCATGGAGCAGGTCAAGCCGGAGGCGGCCTATTTCACCACCGACAACGGCCACCGCACCTGCTACATGGTGTTCGACATGAAGGACAGCTCAGAGATGCCGGCGATCGCCGAGCCGTTCTTCCTCGATCTGGGTGCCGATGTGTCGTACACGCCGGTCATGAACCCCGAGGACCTGCAGAAGGGGCTTGCCCAGCTGGGCCGCTGACGCCGACGCCGTCGCCGCCGGTCAGCTGAAGATGATCATTGAGCCCTGCGCCAGGCTTCGCGTCGCCGCCGCGTGCAGGCCCAGCCAGACGTGCCGCTCGCGGGCGAAGGGGCTGGGGTCGTAGGGGGCGGGGACCGCAGGTTCCTCCAACTCGGTCGGGACCAGTGGGGGCTGAGGCGGCGCCGGGGGGTTGGCCGGGTCGATGCCGATGACCGGTGCCACGAATTCCAGCTCGCGCAGGAGTGTCTGCGCGGAGCCCAACGGGCCGCCGCCCGCGAGGAGTTCGTCATTGGCCAGCGGGTGGGGGAAGTCGAGGGGGACGTAGGCGCCCGCGTGGTCGTAGTGCCAGACCAGGTGTGACTGCTGGGCCGTCGTCTCGAACATCTCCAGGAGTTGCTCGTAGTCGCCGCCGAGTTCGTCGACCGGCGTCACCGGGAGGCCGCAGACCTGGAGGAGGTAGGCGCGGCGCAGGAAGTGCAGTGCGTCGTAGTCGAAGCCGGCCACCGGGGCGACCTCGCCCGACAGGCCCGGCATGTACTGGTACACCGGCACCGGGGGCAGTCCGGCCTCGGCCAGCACCTTGTTGTATTGCGCGAGTTCCTCGGCGAAGGGGTTGTCGGGCGTGTGGCACAACACGTCGACGAGCGGTACCAGCCACAGATCACAGGCCAAAAGAGGTCTCCTCGTCACGACTAGATACGGCAGACACGGCAGACACGGCGGAGCGGATACGGCGGATACGACTGGAAACGACTGGAACAGTAGTCGGTGTGGTGCCCATCAGCTCCCCGCGTGCAGGTCCCATACCCACACCCCGCCGGTCCATTTACCGGGGCGGCCCACCAGCTTCTCCACCGTCTCGCGCAGTTTGTCGTCGTTCTGCTGCGGCGCCAGCACCAGCACGCCCGCCTTCCAGAAGCCGAAGTCCTGCCGGGCCAGCGTCCGCCAGTTCTCGCCGATCTCCGGGACCTCGCCCGTGTAGCGCACCTCCCGCAGGAGGTTGGAGGTGTTGCGGGGGGCGGCGCCGTAGATGCCGGTGCGCTCCTCGCCGTAGGGGCCGTTGAAGTAGCCGCCGGGGAGTTTGAAGCCCATGCCGGCTTCCGTCTGCCAGTGCAGGGCCTCCGCGTTGCCGGGATCCGGCAGCGGGACCGGGACGAGCGACTCGCCCTTTCCGAGATACGACCTCCAGCTCCCGTCCGCGATGAACGCCGGCACCTCCGCACGGTCCACGGCCTTCAGCGGGGCGGGGACGAGGGGGAGCAGGGCGAGGCAGACGCCGAGGAAGCCGGCGAACTGCGTGCTCACGGCACGCGTGGCGGCCAGCCTGTCCACCGCCAGCGCCACCAGCATGCCCAGCGCCGGTGCGCACACCATCGCCACCCGGCCCTCGATGACCGACTCGAACAGCGGCTGCCCGGCGAGCGGCGCCCAGGGGCCGGGCAGCACCACGTCCGTCAGCGGGATACGGAACTCCGGGCCCAGGGAGAGGAAGGCCGCGGCGACGGCCGTGAACGCCAGCGCCTTGACCAGGGCGTGCTCCCACAGCCGTACGAGGATCGCGAAGGCGAGGGCGACCAGCGGCCAGCCGTAGAAGGCGTTCTGCTCGGTGGGGTTGAGGGAGAGGGCGTTCGCCGTGTCCGCGTTCCCCGCGATCAACGAGCGTTCGGCGAAGGAGAGGAGCGCGAGCGGACTGTTGCCCGCGTTGTCGCCGTGCAGGACGCTGTGGTAGCTCTGCGGGCCGTAGAACTGCCAGGCCAGGGCGTAGATGACAAAGGGCAGGCAGACCGCGGCGCCGATCAGCAGGCCCTTGCCGAGAGGGCGCCAGGACGCCTTCGCCACATCCCGTCGTACGACCGCGTAGGCGGCGGCGAACAGCAGCATGCCCATCGCCGCCAGCAGGAGGGGCTCCTCGCCCAGGTAGATCTGGTACGCCGTCATCAGGCCCAGCACGGTCCCGTCCCGGGCGACCCGGGTGCCGGAGCAGAGCCTGAGCGCCCGGTCGATGATCAGCGGGATCATGAACAGGATGATGAAGTTCGGGTGCGCGTTGGCGTGGCTGACCATCGGCGGGGCGAAGGCCGCCAGGGACGCGCCGACGAAGGCCGCGGCGCGCTGCCGTACGACCCGTTTCACGATCAGCCAGTACCAGGCGGCGGCGGTGGCGGCGAGGCCCAGCGTCATGACGACGCTGAGGGAGACCGCCGGGCCCGCGAGCAGCGTCAGCGGTGTGAAGGGGACGGACAGGCCGAGCATGACCGTGTTGGCCATGAGGTTCACGCCGTCCGGGAAGCCCTGGAGGTCGGTGAAGAGGGGATTGCGGAGGTGGGCGACGTTGTCGGCCGTCACCGCGAAGAACCACTCCCACTGGTTCTGGTCCCGGAGCGAGTCCGGCAGATAGCGGTGGTTCGGGTCGATCAGGCGGCCCGAGTAGAGGGCGACCGACATCAGCAGGAAGAGGGCCACGGCCAGGACGTCGGCAGGGCGGAGCGCGCGGGCCTTGAGGCGGGCGAGTTCGGCGAGGACACGGCCGTAGTCGAGGGGGCCGACCTTCGAGCCCGTCTGGTGCGACCAGCGGACCGGGACCTCGGCGAGCGGCCAGTCGGCGCGGTGGAAGTGCTGGAGGATCTCGACGTCGATGCCCCAGCCGTCGAGGCGGGAGTCGGCGAAGGCCTCGCGGGCCCGGTCGCCGTCGAAGAGCTTGAACCCGCACTGGGTGTCGCGGATGCCGGGGACGGCGGTCCGGCGTATGAGGACGTTGCCCGCGCGGCCCAGCAGCTCACGCAGCGGGTGCTGGCGCTCACCGATCGTCGCGCCGGGCACGGAGCGGGAACCGATCGCCGCCGCACAGCCCTCGCTGAGCGCCTTGTCGAGCCGCTCCAACTCCTCGATCGGCGCCGCCAGGTCGGCGTCGGTGACCAGGACCCGGCGGCCACGGGAGGCGGCGACGCCGAGGCGGAGGGCGGCGCCCTTGCCGCGGTTGCGGTCGCCGCCGACGAGCCGGACGCGGGAGCCGGTCCGCTCGGTCCGCTCGGTGACGAGGTCGCGGGTGGCGTCGGTGGAGCCGTCGTCGGCGACGACTATCTCCCAGTCGCCCCAGCGGCCCTCGTCCTCGCCGAGATAGGCGGCGATGGCGTCGAGGGTGGGGCCGAGGCGCTGTTCTTCGTTGTAGGCGGGGATGACGACGGAGAGGTCCACGGCCGTCTCGGGGCCCCTCATTCGGCGGCCAGTCGTTCGATGAGGGCGAGGGACTCCGTGTTGTACGAGGCGACTATCGTGCGCGCCTCGGCGGTGTCGCGCCGGACCAGCGCGTCGACCAGCTGGGTGTGGCCCGACCAGAGGCGGCCTCGCAGGTCGGTCACCCGGCGCAGGTGCTGCACCGCGCAGACCCAGGACTGGACGCGCAGCCGGTGCAGGAAGTCGGTGAGGTAGGGGTTGCCGAAGAGGGTGCCGAGTTCCTTCCAGAAGCGCAGGTCGTAGCCGATCAGGACGGTGAGGTCACCGGCGGCTGCCGCGCGCTGAGCCTCCTCGCCGCGGCGGCGCGCACCGGCGAGGCCGGCGGCGAAACGGGCGTCCGCGGGGTTCTGGTAGCCCTGGTGAGTGGTGTCCAGTGCCTGGAACATGCCCGCGATGACCAGGCTGCGGGCCTCCAGGATGCCGCGGTAGTCCGCCACGGAGTACTCGTGGACGTGGAAGCCGCGGTGCTGGTCGGCGTCGAGGAGGCCCTGTGCGGAGAGATCGACCAGGGCCTCGCGTACGGGGGTGGCGGAGACGCCGTACTGCTCGGCGATCTCCTTCACCGTGAACTCCTGACCCGGCTGCAGTCGTCCCGCCAGTACCTCGTCGCGAAGCGCGTCGGCGAGCTGCTGCCGCAGGGTGCTGCGGGTCACGGCGCCGTTGCCGCTGGTGCCGGGCATGGTCGGGGCGTCTCCCTTACGTCGTGATGGGTCGGCGTGCTCGCATATGTCTACGAGCACGCCACCTTACGCGTTCGGGATGCACGGGTCGCCGTCCCGGCGGGGCAGTCCGTCACGGCCGCGCGTTCCGCCCCCGCCGCCCTCACCCGTCCCACCCCTGGGGGCTGCGCCCCCAGCCCCCGCATCGGCCCGAACGGCCTCGTCCTCAAACGCCGGACGGGCCGAATCGCGCGGCCCGGCGCCGAGAGTGTCCCCAGCTGGGGTGGGTGGGGGCGGAGGACGGTCGTTGTCGTCTCCGAGCGCCGGACGGGCCGAATCGTGCGGCCCGGCGCCGAGAGGCGAGTGTCCCCAGCTGGGGTGGGTGGGGGCGGAGGACGGTCGTTGTCGTCTCCGAGCGCCGGACGGGCCGAATCGCGCGGCCCGGCGCCGAGAAGTGGGGCGCCCCCCGACTGCGGGCAGTCGTGCCGCTGGGGCGATGGGGGTCCCCCCGCTCAAGCGAAGCCGAGAGTGGGGGAGGGTGGCGCAGGCGGCGCCCCGGCAGCGCCGGGCCGCGCGACCCACCCCCGCCTCAGCCCCTACTCCGTGTACTCGTCAGCCACGGTCAGCGCGGCGTCCAGTGCCGACAGCC
Source organism: Streptomyces blattellae (assembly GCF_009709555.1). Classification (GTDB taxonomy): domain Bacteria; phylum Actinomycetota; class Actinomycetes; order Streptomycetales; family Streptomycetaceae; genus Streptomyces; species Streptomyces blattellae. The sequence goes on from NZ_WJBG01000123.1 coordinate 9,875, forward strand.
CCTCCTTCAGCTCCGCCTCGGTCGCGTTGCACGGGGGTACGACGTGGGTGCGGTTCATGTTGATGAAGGGCCACAGGCCCTGCGCCTTCGCGGCGGAGCCGAACGCGGCCATCGGGGCGTTCGCCTCGCCGGAGGCGTTGTACGGCACCAGCGGCTCGCGGGTCTCCTTGTTCCGCACCAGCTCCAGGGCCCAGAACATGCCGACGCCCCGCACCTCGCCGACACACGCGTGCCGCTCGGCCAGCTTCCGCAGCGCCGGTCCCACGACCGCCGCGCCGAGGTTCGCCGCGTTCTCGACGACTCCCTCCTCGGCCATCACGCCGATCGTCGCGACGGCGGCCGCGCAGGCCAGGGGATGCCCGGAGTAGGTCAGCCCACCGGGATACGGCCGCCTGGCGAACGTCTCCGCGACCGCCCCGGAGATCGCGACCCCGCCCAGCGGCACATACCCGGAGTTCACGCCCTTCGCGAAGGTCAGCAGATCCGGTACGACACCGAACAGGTCGGCGGCGAACCACTCGCCGGTGCGCCCGAACCCGGCCATGACCTCGTCCAGGACGAAGACGATCCCGTACTTGTCGCAGATCTCACGGACGCCCGCCAGATAGCCCGGCGGCGGCACCATGATCCCCGCCGTTCCCGGAACCGTCTCCAGGATGATCGCGGCGATCGTCGACGGCCCCTCGAAGGCGATCGTCGTCTCCAGGTGTTCGAGGGCCCGTGCGCACTCCTGCTCCTCCGTCTCCGCGTAGAAGCGGGAGCGGTAGAGGAAGGGGGCCCAGAAGCGCACCACGCCGGCCGAACCGCTGTCCGACGCCCAGCGGCGCGGGTCACCCGTGATGTTCACCGCCTGCTGGGTACCGCCGTGGTAGGAGCGGTACGCCGCCAGCACCTTCGGCCGGCCCGTGTGCAGCCGGGCCATCCGCACCGCGTGCTCGACCGCGTCCGCGCCGCCGTTGGTGAAGAAGATCTTGTCCAGGTCACCCGGCGTCCGCTCGGCGATCAGCCGCGCCGCCTCCGACCGCGCCTCGATCGCGAACGCGGGCGCGAACGTTGTCATCCTCGCCGCCTGCTCCTGGATCGCGGCGACAACCTTCGGGTGCTGGTAGCCGATGTTCGTGTAGACGAGCCCGCTGCTGAAGTCGAGGTAGCGCTTGCCGTCGTAGTCCCAGAAGTACGACCCCTCCGCGCCGGCGACGGCGAGCGGGTCGATGAGTTCCTGCGCTGACCAGGAGTGGAAGACATGCGCACGGTCCGCGGCCTTCACGGCGGCGCCGGCCTCGGGGTTTGGCTGAGGGGTCATGCGGGCGAGCGTAAATGTCCGCGATGCGGAAGCGGTATCGGCGTCCTGTCTGCGGGATGCGGCTTTCCGCGACAGGTTGTCGATGCCGGGGCGGTACCGGGGCCGGTGCATGGCTCACGGTCTGTGCCACTGTTCAATCATGACCAGCGACTACGACCGCGTCCGCACCGGTATCGAGTTCATGACCGCCTACGTCTCCGGGAACGACCTGCTCAGCGACTACCTGGCCGAGCGGCGTCGGGAAGACCCGGCCGCGGCCGAGAACCTGATGGACGGCACAGCGGCCCTGTGCGCCGCGCTGCTGCGGACGTTGGCCCGGATGACGGGGAAGACCGAGCACCAGATTCTGCAGGAGCTGGCCCGGGGCACCCACCGGCACGAGCAGCGGTCCGACGACTGAACGGCCCGCAGACTCCCCCACCATCATCATCGCCCGCGGCGACGACCCGCCCCGCTGGGCTGCGAGGGCTCCGGCATCGGCGGTGCTGAAGACGGTCGCCTCGACCCGGGGCGCCAACGGCTTCAGCGAACTTCAAGCAGGCGAACGACGAGAAGGGCGCCGAGTACGCCCACACCTACGGTGCCCCGCCCGTCGGCTTCCTCGCCGGGAGAGCTTCCTTGCCGGGAGAGCTTCCTCGACGGCATCCGCGACAACGGCCAGAACGTCATCCGCAGCCACGGCCATGTGCCGTGCTCGACGGATGCGGGGGATCATCTCTGCCGCGATGTCGGCTGACGCGCCCTCAACTCGGTCCGGGGGCGCAGCAGCCCCGGTCACCTCGGTTCCGGTGGTCGCTGCCGAGGCATGTTCGGCCGGGCGGAGCCGCCGGGCGACATGGGAAACCGGCCCTGCACCACAGCCCCCTCGCCCCGCGACCCGCCTGACACCGCCGACTGAAGCCCCATCGGCGCGGACCCGGTCCGGAACTCCACCATCCAGTCCGCCGTCTCCGCCCGCACCAGCTCCGTCACGTCCTCGGAGAACCTCCGCAGCACCCCCAGACACCGCTCGGCAGCCTCACTCGCCGTCCCCTCCGCCGGCCCCAGCACCTCCCGCACACTCTCCGAGGCCCAGTCGAACTGCAGCACCTGAAGCCGCCGCTGCACAGCCTGCGCAGTCGCGACGTCCCTTATCCACCCGGACGTCACCCCGAAGCACCGGTCGATCGCCACACACGCCGCCCCGAGCAGCAGCGCCAGATACCCCCACGCGGCGGCCCCGGCCAGCACCCCCGTCAGATCGAGCAATGGCAACGCGCCCCCCGCCACCGCCCCTACCGCGGCGCCCGCCCGCAGCCCCCGCGCGCCCCGCCGCTTCCACACCCGATCGGCGAGATACCAGGCCGCGGTGGAGAGCGCCCCGCGCTCCACCCACCGGTACAGCTCGTCCAGCCGCTCCGCCGGCTCCGCCCAGTCCCCGAGCGGAAACGCCCGCCCGGTCAGATCGCCCGGCCGCAGTCCGGCGGCGTCCTTGCCGCGGTTGTCCTGAGGCCGACCCTCGGGCTGCATTTCCGGCTGACCCACCCGGCACTCCCTACTGATCACGGTGTGTGACGCCTGCCTGGCGCTCACGTGACACCTGATGCTGACGCGCCGCACCCTTCCTACCGCCCAATGGGTGGCGAAGACCCGGTTTTCCCCTCTTTTCCGCCCGGAAGTGGGTCTTGATCAGGTATAGGACGCGCGGCCGTCTCACTCGAAAGAGTGCCGGGGCGACGGCTGCGCGGACCACGTAGGCTCGTGCCGAGCGGGAAAATCCCGTACCCGAAGAGGAGCTGATCGTGATCCCCGGTGGTGGCCAGCCCAATATGCAGCAGCTGCTGCAGCAGGCCCAGAAGATGCAGCAGGACCTGGCGCGGGCGCAGGAGGAACTGGCGCAGACGGAGGTCGACGGCCAGGCCGGCGGCGGACTGGTGACGGCCACCGTCACCGGCGCCGGTGAACTGCGCGCGCTGAAGATCGACCCGAAGGCGGTGGACCCCGACGACACCGAGACGCTCGCCGACCTGATCGTCGCGGCCGTACACGCGGCCAACGAGAACGCGCAGACGCTCCAGCAGCAGAAGCTGGGTCCGCTGGCGCAGGGTCTGGGCGGCGGACTGGGCGGCGGCAGCGGTATCCCGGGCCTGCCGTTCTGACACCTGTTCTGTGACCGGACCTGCCTTTCTGCGGCGGGCGTCCGGCAACTACCGTACGTACGAGAGAACACCAGGAAGGGCGGGCAGTCCGTGTACGAAGGCGTGGTCCAGGACCTCATCGACGAACTGGGGCGGCTGCCCGGCGTCGGTCCCAAGAGCGCGCAGCGGATCGCCTTCCACATTCTCCAGGCCGAACCGACGGACGTACGGCGCCTTGCGCAGGCCCTCATGGAGGTCAAGGCCAAGGTCCGCTTCTGCGCGATCTGCGGGAACGTCGCCCAGGAGGAGAACTGCAACATCTGCCGCGACACCCGCCGCGACCCCGCCGTCATCTGCGTGGTGGAGGAGCCGAAGGACGTCGTCGCGATCGAGCGCACCCGCGAGTTCCGCGGCCGTTACCACGTCCTCGGCGGCGCGATCAGCCCGATCGAGGGTGTCGGCCCGGACGACCTGCGTATACGAGAACTTCTCGCGCGGTTGGCCGACGGGACGGTCACGGAACTGATCCTCGCCACGGACCCGAATCTGGAGGGCGAGGCCACGGCCACGTACCTCGCCCGCATGATCAAGCCCATGGGCCTCAAGGTCACCCGCCTGGCCAGCGGCCTCCCGGTGGGTGGCGACCTGGAATACGCGGACGAGGTGACCCTCGGCCGCGCCTTCGAGGGGAGACGACTTCTAGATGTCTGACGCCACGCTGCACGCGACCACGCAGGACCCGAACGACTTCGCGGTCCAGATCGCGGACCAGGTAGAGAGCTTCCTCGTCGCCGTCACCGAGGTGGCGAAGGGGGACGAGCCGGAATCGGCGATCCCCTTCCTCCTGCTGGAGGTCTCGCAGCTGCTGCTCGCCGGTGGCCGCCTCGGCGCGCACGAGGACCTGGTGCCCGAGGAGCGATACGAGCCCGACCCGGGTCCCGAGCCGGACATGGACGAACTGCGCGAGAACCTCGCCCGGCTCCTCGAACCGGTCGACGTCTACTCGGAGGTCTTCGACCCGTACGAGCCCCGCAAGGCGCCGGTCCCCGCCCGTATCTCCGACGACCTCACCGACGTCATCACCGACCTCCGGCACGGCATGGTCCACTACCGCGCGGGCCGCACCACCGAGGCGCTGTGGTGGTGGCAGTTCTCCTACTTCTCCAACTGGGGTGCCACGGCTTCGGCGACGCTGCGCGCGCTGCAGTCCGTCCTGGCGCATGTCCGGTTGAACCAGCCCCTCGAAGAACTCGACGGCCTCGACACGGACCAGGCCATGGGCGACGAGACCCTTGAGTTCGAGGCCGGCCGGGTCATGGCGGAGGAGATCGCGGGCCCGCTGGGCCTCCGGCCGGCCAGGACGAAGTAGCCCCGCCCACCACGGGTTCAGTCCTCGCAGCCCTCTCCGGGAACGGAGGGGGCTGCGTGTGCTGCGCTCCCGGCGGGGACAGGTGTGTCAGCCTAGGTACGAGAACTTTCAACAAAAACATGGAACAAGAACATGGGCCGCCCCCGCCTCACCCGAATCGGAGTCCGACCATGGATGTCACCCTGGAACTCCCCGTCCACGCCCGCCTGATCACCACCGGCCGAGAGCTCCCGGTCCCGGTGACCCTCCGCTACACCTCGGCCGACCCCTTCGCCGTGCACCTCGACTTCCCGGACCATGTCTCGCTCAGCGGCGAAGCGGTGACCTGGACCTTCGCCCGCTCCCTGCTGGAGGAGGGGCTGGGCACGGCCGCCGGGATCGGCAGTGTGCACATATGGCCGTGCGGACCGTTCCGTACGGTCGTCGAGTTGCACGCGCTGGAGGGCGTGGCGATGGTCTGGTTCGACCCGGGTGTCCTGCGCCGTTTCCTGCTCCGCTCGTACGCCGTGGTCGAGCCGGCCGGCGAGGACCTGGGAACGGCCGTCGACGAGGGCATCGCCTCACTGCTGGGCGGGGTCTGATCTCCATTCGGCCGACCGTCACCGGGCGCGCTACCGAAGACCACCCCAATAAGCCCACAGGCCCCTCCCCACCGCCCCGAGCCCGCCCGCCAGGGCCAGTAGCAGTACGAGGGACCGGACCCGCTGCTCCGGTACCCGCCCGGCGAGTCCCCGCCCGGCGAGCGCACCGGCGGCCATCGCGACCGCCAGGACGGTCCACTGCGCCCGGTCCAGCCGAGGCACCCCGTTCGCGGCCACGGAGAACGCGTTGACGACGACACCGTAGAACAAGGCATTGGGGACGAAGTCCCGTACGGCCCACCCCGCGTTGACCGCGTACAGGGAGAACGGCGGCCCGCCCACCCCGGCCGCAGAGTTCATGAACCCGCCCACCGCACCGGCCGTGACCGCCCCTCCGGTGCCCCGCAGCGCGGCCACCCGGGCGCCCCGCATGACCAGCAGGACGGCGGCGGTCACCAGCCCGCCCATGACCGCCATCAGTGCGGCCTCGGGAAGCCGACGGGTGAGCCAGGTCCCCGCGGGCACGGCGCACACGGCCGCGACACACAACGGCAGCATCGCCCCCGGCCGCACCTGCCGCCATCCGGCGGCCAGTCCCACGACACTGATGACCCCGGCCGCACAGTTGACCAGGGCGACTCCCTCACCCGGCCCGAGCAGCAGCACCATCGCGGGCACGGCGACCAGCGCGAACCCCATACCGGTGAGCCACTGGACACAGGAGGCGAGCGACACGACCGCGCCCAGCAGGAGAGCAGCTGCCATGGACGGGATCCTGCCTCGGGGCAGTGCGCCGCACCAAGGGTTCGGGAGGGGCGGGACGTTTCACCGGGGGCTCTTGTGACCCGTGGCACTTTTCCGCGTGCCTCAGCCGTATGCCGGGCATGTGCAGTCCGAGAACGAGCGCCGGGTATCTCACCATGCGGTATTCGGGAGGGGAATATCGGACGCTCGGTAAACTGAGCCGACATACACGGACTGAGCGAGGAGCGCACGTGGGCCTTGTCGTGCAGAAGTACGGAGGCTCCTCCGTAGCCGATGCCGAGGGCATCAAGCGCGTCGCCAAGCGGATCGTGGAAGCGAAGAAGAACGGCCATCAGGTGGTCGTCGTCGTTTCCGCGATGGGCGACACGACGGACGAGCTGATCGATCTCGCCCAAGAGGTATCCCCGATGCCTGCCGGGCGTGAGTTCGACATGCTGCTGACCGCCGGAGAGCGGATCTCCATGGCACTGCTGGCCATGGCGATCAAAAACCTGGGGCACGAAGCCCAGTCGTTCACCGGCAGCCAGGCAGGCGTCATCACCGACTCGGTCCACAACAAAGCCCGGATCATCGACGTCACGCCCGGCCGGATCAGGACCGCGCTGGACGAGGGCAACATCGCCATCGTCGCCGGGTTCCAGGGTGTCTCCCAGGACAAGAAGGACATCACCACGCTGGGGCGCGGTGGGTCCGACACGACGGCCGTCGCCCTCGCCGCCGCCCTCGACGCCGAGGTCTGCGAGATCTACACCGATGTCGACGGCGTGTTCACCGCCGACCCGCGCGTGGTGAAGAAGGCCCGGAAGATCGACTGGATCTCCTTCGAGGACATGCTCGAACTGGCGTCCTCCGGGTCCAAGGTGCTGCTCCACCGCTGTGTGGAGTACGCCCGCCGCTACAACATCCCGATCCACGTCCGGTCCAGCTTCAGCGGACTGACGGGCACCTGGGTCAGCAGTGAGCCGATTACGCAAGGGGACAAGAAGGTGGAGCAGGCCATCATCTCCGGTGTCGCGCACGACACCTCCGAGGCCAAGATCACGGTCGTCGGCGTGCCGGACAAGCCGGGCGAGGCCGCCGCGATCTTCCGTACGATCTCCGACGCCGAGATCAACATCGACATGATCGTGCAGAACGTGTCCGCGGCCTCCACCGGCCTGACGGACATCTCGTTCACCCTCCCCAAGGCCGAGGGCCGCAAGGCCATCGACGCCCTGGAGAAGAACAAGCACGGCATCGGCTACGAGTCGCTGCGCTACGACGACCAGATCGGGAAGATCTCGCTGGTCGGCGCGGGTATGAAGACGAACCCCGGTGTCACGGCCGACTTCTTCACCGCCCTGTCCGACGCCGGCGTGAACATCGAACTGATCTCGACCTCCGAGATCCGCATCTCGGTGGTCACCCGCGCCGACGACGTCAAGGAGGCCGTCACCGCCGTGCACAGCGCCTTCGGACTCGACTCCGACAGCGACGAGGCCGTCGTCTACGGAGGCACCGGGCGATGACGAGCCCCTGCCGCCGGCTTCCCGCCGTCCGCCCGGAGGGCACTCCGGCGACGCGGCCGGGGGTCCTGCCTCCGGGGGAGTGCGTGCCGGGCGTCGAGCGGCAGGCGGAAAGGTGACGGCAGCGGCTGGGCCCACGCTCGCGGTCGTGGGAGCGACCGGAGCCGTCGGCACGGTCATGCTCCAGATCCTGTCCCAGCACGCGGACATCTGGGGCGAGATCCGTCTGATCGCCTCGCCCCGCTCGGCCGGCCGCAAGCTGTCCGTGCGCGGCGAGGAGGTCGAGGTGGTGGCGCTCGCCGAGGAGGCCTTCGACGGCGTCGACGTCGCGATGTTCGACGTACCGGACGAGGTCGCGGCGCAGTGGGCGCCCGTCGCCGTCGCCAAGGGCGCCGTGGTGGTGGACAATTCGGGCGCCTTCCGGATGGACCCCGATGTGCCGCTCGTCGTGCCCGAGGTCAATCCGCACGCGGCACGCGTCCGGCCCCGCGGGATCATCGCCAACCCCAACTGCACGACCCTGTCGATGATCGTCGCCCTGGGCGCGCTGCACGCCGAGTTCGGGCTGCGCGAGCTGGTGGTGTCGTCGTACCAGGCCGTCAGCGGGGCCGGGCGGGCCGGCGTCGCGACACTGCGCCGGCAGCTGTCCCTGGTGGCGGGTACGGAGCTGGGGACCAGCCCCGGTGATGTGCGGCGGGCCGTCGGCGACGACACCGGGCCGTTCCCGGAGCCGGTCGCGCTGAACGTCGTACCGTGGGCCGGGTCCCTGCGCGAGGACGGCTGGTCGTCGGAGGAGATGAAGGTGCGGGACGAGTCCCGCAAGATCCTCGGACTGCCGCGGCTGCCCGTCGCCGTGACGTGCGTGCGGGTGCCGGTGGTCACCACGCACGCCCTGACCGTGCACGCCCGTTTCGAGGGCGGGGTCAGCGTCGAGGGCGCCCGCGAGATCCTGGCCACGGCGCCCGGTGTCGTGCTCTTCGACAACCCGGCCGCGGGGGAGTTCCCCACGCCCGCCGATGTGGTCGGCACCGACCCGACCTGGGTGGGGCGGGTGCGCCGGGCGCTGGACGACCCCACGGCGCTCGAACTCTTCGTGTGCGGGGACAACCTGCGCAAGGGCGCCGCGCTCAACACCGCGCAGATCGCCGAGCTGGTGGCGGCGGAGTTCCGTTGAGTCCGTCCGCCCGCAGGTGAGTTCGTCCGCTCACAGGAAAATGGCCATGACCTGGCGGAAAGCGTTTGTAGAATTCGTGTGCGACATGTGAGCCGGATGATGGTCCGGGCCACTTGTACCGGGTCCCTTCGGCGTTCCAGGATTTCCTCCCCGCCCTCCGCAACCGCGCGGAGGGCGGGGAGCGTCTTTGCGGTAGCGCTTTCGTGGGGCGTGGAGACGCGATGTGGTCGGCGTGGGGACGCCGTGAACCGAGCGCGGGGACGCTCGGTTTATATGGGACATACGGGAAGAGCGGGGCGAATGAGGGCTTGTGAGGCACCTTCAGCTGTGCTGCCTGGGGAGGCAACGGCGCCTGGCGTGAACGAGACGCCCGGCACGTACAACCCTCATGGGGGGACGCGTGTCCAACTGGCGTGGCAGAGGTACTCGACTTCACCGCGGCGACGCACGGCACAGCCCTGCGTCCCCGCGGACCCCGCATGCCCGGTGCGCCCGGCGGCATGCCGGTGATCGCGCCCATGCCCGCAGCGCGGCCCGCCCGCATACCCAGCCCGCGTGACGGCGCGGACGACACCGAAGCAGCCGCCGGCACCACCGTCGACCACCTCACCGAGACCTACCGCGCCCACTACCGCTCGCTGCTGGGGCTCGCGGCGCTCCTCCTCGACGACACCGCCTCCTGCGAGGACGTGGTCCAGGAGGCGTTCATCCGGGTCCACTCGGCGCGCAAACGCGTCCGCGACCCGGAGAAGACCCTCGCGTATCTGCGGCAGACGGTCGTGAACCTCTCCCGTTCCGCCCTGCGCCGCCGCATCCTCGGCCTGAAGCTGCTGTCGAAGCCGATGCCGGACATGGCGAGCGCCGAGGAGGGCGCGTACGACCAGCTGGAGCGGGACTCGCTGATCAAGGCGATGAAGGGGCTCCAGCGCCGGCAGCGCGAGGTCCTCGTCCTGCGCTACTTCGCCGACATGACCGAGGCACAGGTCGCCGAGACGCTCGGCATATCGCTGGGCTCCGTCAAGGCCTACGGCTCGCGCGGCATCGCGGCGCTGCGGGTCGCCATGGAGGCACCGGCATGACGGACGGAAAGTCGCACGAGCCCTATGAGTGGCACGAGCCGACAGAGTCGGCCGACACACACGAGCCGAAGCAATCGCACGCTGGGAACGGAACTGTGAACCACGGCCCCGACGACCAGAGCCTCCCCGGGCTCGACTCGGACGAGCTGGTACTGCGCAGGATGCTGCACGACGCGGTCCAGGAGATGGAGCCGCGCGACGGCGCGCTCGACCATCTGCGGCGGGCGGTGCCCGCACGGCGGGCCCGCAAGCGCCAGGCCCTCGTCGGCATGGCCGCGGCCGCCCTGTTCCTGGGCACCGCGGTCCCGGCCGTGGTCCATGTCTCCAAGTCCACCGGCTCCGCGGCCAACACCTCCAACGCCGGCCTCGCGTCCCAGGCTCAGGGCGGCGCGGGGCAGGGCAAGGGCCCGGACGGCGCGGAGAGCGCCTCCGGCTCCACCGGCGGCACCTCCGCGGACAAGGGTGAGAGCGGCGGCAAGAAGGAGGACGAGAAGGGCGACGGCACCGGGGCCGGTTCGACCGGCGCCACCACGGGCGCCGACCCCTCCGCCACGACCTCGGTGGGCACGCCCCTGTGCACCGCCGCGCAGCTCGGCACCGCCACCCCGGTCACCGAGGCCGCCGACACCGTCGGCGCGGTCTACGGCACCTTCCGCGTCACCAACATCTCCACCACCGACTGCACGGTCACCGGTCCCGGCACGGTCGTCACGACCCCGCAGGGCGCCGCCGACCCCACCAAGATCTCCACCCAGCGGCATGTCGCCGGGGACGAAGCGGCTGCTCTGCCCGATCCGTCCCTGGAGACCACCGAGCTGCTCCTGAAGCCCGGCGCGGCGTACGAGGTCAAGTTCGCCTGGGTGCCCTCGGAAACCTGCCCGTCCTCGGGCGACAGCAGCGGTGGCAGCACGGGCGAACCGACGCCCGACCCGACGAACACGACCGACAGCAGCGGCACGACCTCGGGGACGACCACCGGCACCGACTCCGGCACCTCGACCCAGCTGCTGACGGAGGACGGCACGGCGGACGGCAGCGTGGTCGTGTCGTACACGGCGGAGCCCGCCGCCCCCACGGCCTCGGCGACCGTGTCGGGAGCGTGCGCGGGGACGGTGTACTGGACGGGGATGCTGTCAGCGTCGTAGCGCGCAGAACTGTGCGACCGGCCACGACGGCGCCGCAGACGACCGACGGCCCATCGCGGCGCTCACAGCGGAGCGCTCACGCGCTGCTCCGCCTCCGCCTCCACCAGTCCCAGCCGCGCGTCCCGTACGAACTCCACCTCGCGGCGCAGCAGCCGGAACCACATGAAGACCACGAACCCGGCGAAGACGAACCACTCCCCGGTGTAGCCGAGGTTCTGGAAGGCCTTCAGGTCCAGCCCGGTGTCCTGCGCGGCGGCCGCCGGCACCGCCTTCATCCCGGCGTCCGCGGTGTTGAGGGTGATCCAGGCGTCGTACACGTCGTACGGCACCAGGTTCACCAGCGAGGCCGCGCTGATCGCCGCGGTCTGCCCGGCCGGCAGCCCGCCCCGCGCGCTGACCCCGTTGTCCCCGGGCGTCTCCGACGCCTGGAGCGCGCCGGTGACGGTGACCTCGCCGGAGGGCGCGGCGGGCGCCTCGGCGGCGTCGGCGTCACCCGGCAGCCAGCCCCGTACGACGGGCAGCGCCCGGCCCTCGTCGGTGCGCAGCAGCGTCAGTACGTAGAAGCCGCGCCGGTCGTCCAGCTCCCGGTCCGGCACCAGCAGTTGCTTGCCGTAGCGCCCGGTCGCGGTGACCTGCTCGCCGGAGGTCTCCTTGTCCACGGGCAGCAACTCGGCCAGCGGACGGGCCGCCTGGTGCCGGTCCGAGGCGGCCTTCTCCTCCGCGGCCTGCTGGCTGTCCACCCGCTCCTCGAACCGGCTCAGCTGCCATGACCCCATGAAGACGCAGAAGGGGATGGCGAGCAGCACGAAGACGTTGATTCCCCACCAGCGGGGGGTCAGCAGGAACCGGTACACGCCGTCAACGGTACGGGGCGGCTGCGCCGGACAGGCCCGCGGGGTCGGCACCTGAGGTGGAGCCATCGTGGAGTTATCCACAGGCTGGGGAGCTGGCCAGCGGATTGTCACCGGAAGCGGGCAGTATGGGTCCATGACTGAGAGCAACGGGTCCGACTCTCCGGAGCGGAAAGAAGACATGCCGGACTGGGAGAAGCGCTTCCGGGCGCCCCGGGTGTCGCTGCCCGACTGGGCGGAGGACGCACCGGACCGTTCCCTGTTCGTGTCGAACGCGACGGGGACGTACGAGTTGTACGCCTGGGACCGTTCGACGGGCGAACAGCGCCAGGTCACCGACCGGCCGAACGGCACGACGGACGGCGTGCTCTCCCCGGACGGCGCGTGGATCTGGTGGTTCGACGACAAGGACGGCGACGAGTTCGGCGTCTGGCGGAGCCAGCCGTTCGGCGGGGGAGCGGACGAGACCGCCGTCCCCGGCCTGGAGCCGTCCTATCCGGCGGGCCTGGCCCTCGGCCGGGACGGGAGTACGGCGGTCGTGGGCCGCTCCACCGACGAGGACGGTACGACGATCCATCTCGCGCGCGTCGGCGAGGACCCGGTGGAGATCTACCGGCACCGTGAGTCGGCGGGCGTCGGCGACCTCTCGCACGACGGCTCGCTGATCGCCGTCGAGCACACCGAGCACGGCGACGCGATGCACTCGGCGCTGCGGGTGGTGCGCCCGGACGGCTCGGCGGTCGCCGAGCTCGACGACACCAAGGGCGGCACCGTCGAGCTGGGCCTTGAGGCGCTGGGCTTCGCGCCGGTCGACGGGGACACGCGGCTGCTCATCGGGCATCAGCGGCGCGGTCGCTGGGAGCCGCTGGTGTGGGACGTGGCGAGCGGCGTGGAGACCGATCTGGCGCTTGATCTGCCCGGTGACATGAGCGCCGAGTGGTATCCGGACGGCTCCGCGCTGCTCATCGCGCACAGCTTCGAGGCCCGCAGTGAGTTGTTCCGGTACGACCTGGCGTCCCGCGCGCTGGAGCGGGTCCCCACCCCGGCGGGCTCCGTCTCCGGGGCGACCGCCCGTCCGGACGGCACCGTGGAGTTCCTGTGGTCCTCGGCCGCCGAGCCGTCCACCGTGCGCTCCACGTCGGGCGGTGTCGTCCTGGACCCGCCCGGCATGCGGTCGCCGGGGTCGGTGCCGGTGGAGGACGTGTGGGTGGAAGGGCCGGGAGGCCGTATCCACGCCCTGATCCAGAAACCGGCGGGCGCGGCCGGCCCGCTCCCCACCGTCTTCGACATCCACGGCGGCCCGACCTGGCACGACAGCGACTCCTTCGCCGCCGGCCCGGCCGCCTGGGTCGACCACGGGTACGCGGTCGTGCGGATCAACTACCGCGGCTCCACCGGGTACGGGCGCGCATGGACCGACGCGCTCAAACACCGGGTCGGCCTGATCGAGCTGGAGGACATCGCGGCGGTCCGTGAATGGGCGGTCGCCTCGGGCCTTGCCGACCCCGACCGGCTGATCCTCACCGGCGGCTCCTGGGGCGGCTACCTCACCCTCCTCGGCCTCGGCACCCAGCCCGACGCCTGGACGCTGGGCCTCGCCGCGGTCCCGGTCGCCGACTACGTCACGGCCTACCACGACGAGATGGAAGCCCTGAAGGCCATGGACCGCACCCTCCTCGGCGGCACCCCCGAAGAGGTCCCCGAGCGCTTCGAGGCATCCTCACCGATCACCTACGTCGACCAGGTCAAGGCCCCCGTCTACATCTCCGCGGGCGTCAACGACCCACGCTGCCCCATCCGCCAGATCGACAACTACGTCAAGCGCCTCGAAACCCGCGGTGCCGTCCACGAGGTGTACCGCTACGACGCGGGTCACGGCTCACTGGTGGTCGACGAGCGGATCAAACAGGTGCGGCTGGAACTGGACTTCGCCCAGCGGCACCTCAAGGGCTGACCCAGGGGGACGGCGGGGTCGAGAGCGGTTGCCGCCGCACGACCACGACCCCGCCGTTCCGTCCAGATCCCTCCGCGCACCGGTGCCCGCGCGGCGCGCGTCGGGCTTGCCCGGCACGAACAGGACGGGGATCCGCCGACCCAGGGGCGGGCCGGGCCCGACACCCCGGGGCCGCGGTGGGAACTGGCGATGCCGGCATGGCGGGGGTCGGTGGGAACTGGCGATGCCGGCATGGCGGGGGTCGGTGGGAACTGGCGATGCCGACACCGTGGGGTCGGTGGGAACTGGCGATGCCGGCATGGCGGGGGTCGGTGGGAACTGGCGATGCCGACACCGTGGGGTCGGTGGGAGCTCGCGATGCCGACACCGCGGGGTCGCTGCACGCGACCACGAACGCCAACGTCGTCCGTCGGAGTCCGTCGGAGTCCGTCGGAGTCCGTCGGGGTCCGTCGGGGTCCGTCGGGGTCCGTCGAGCGTTCCCGTGGTGTGACGGTCCCCGGGACCATGATGCCGCGCGTGCGCAGCCGCCGACGCCGCCGTCGTGGAGCCCGCGGTGGACGGCGCGGCGGCCACGCACGACGAGGGTGTCCCGGCGCGCGGCCAGCAACAGCGGCGGGACGGTCGCGAAGCAGCCGCGGCTGGTCGCCGTCGCCGGCTGAGCCGCAGAGCGCTTACGCTCCCGCCCGCTCCCGGTTCCGCCGCCCCAGCAGCTCCGCCAGCCCCCTGCGCGTCGCCGCCAGCACCACCCTGTCCTCGGCCCGGAGCACATAGCCCTCGTGCAGGTCCCACACGAGCCCTGACGGCCGTACGTCCCCGTCGTCGTTCCCCGGCGACGGCGGGAGGGCCAGATCGGGCTGGCGTTCGTCGGGCGTCGTCGTGTCCAGCGCCAGCACCCGCCACGCCCCCGGCCGGAACGCCTCGGCGACCGTCTTGCCCTCCAGCTGCGGATGCCCGCCCACGTCCACCGCCGCGAACAGCAGCACGTGCCGCTCGACCGGGATCGCCCCCAGGATCTGCCGCCCCATCATCGCGCCGGCGAAGGAGGGCGCGGCCAGGTGCGTCACGCTGCGGCTGCGGGTGGAGGCGTTCGGGTGGGCGGCGCGCAGGGTGCGGTAGACGGCGGTCGCGAAGTCGTCGTCGTACAGGCGCAGTACGACGCGCAGGTCGGGCCGTACGGAACGACCGTACAGCACGGCCTCCAGGTTGGTCGTGTCCGAGCTGGTCACCGCGAGGAGCGCGCTCGCGCGGTGGATCTTGGCGGACTCCAGGACGCCCTCCTGGGTGACGTCCCCGAGGATCACCGGCACCCGAAGCCGTCGCGCGGTCGCAACGCCCCGCGCCTCCGGGTCGGCCTCGACGCACACCACCGGGATGCTGAGTTCGTGCAGCCGGGTCAGCACCCGGGTGCCGATCTTGCCGAGGCCGAGCAGTACGACATGCCCGCCGAGCCCGCGCGGCGGCTTGCGCAGGGCCGAGGCGCTGCGGAAGGTGCCCAGCGCCTCCAGCACGGCGGCCAGCAGCACCGGCAGCAGCAGCAACCCCAGCAACCCGGACAGCAGTTGCAGGATCTGCCGGCCGAGGGACTGGTGCAGGGCGGGTTCGTTGATGGCGAAGAGATCGAGCAGGGTCTCGTAGGTCGCGTACAGCGGATGCTCGTCGGTGACCACCGTCAGCGCGACCGCGAGCGCCAGCACACACCCCACCAGGCCCGCCAGCGACCACCGCAACCGCCGCGAGAACAGCGACGCGAAGGCCGGCAGGACACCGCCCGCGCGCCCGGCCGGCAGCGACGGACCCGAGTACGACACCTGCTCCAGGACCACGGCCCCGCGCCCGGCGGCGGCCTGGACCGCCGCGTCGTCGGGCAGCAGTTGTGGCCCCTGCTCGTCGCTGCTTTCCGAATCGCTGTCCGTGGGCGACAGCAGTGCCAGCGTGGCCAGCCCCGGATCGGCGATCCGCCCCCGCCACGGCTGCCGCTCGACCGCCCGCAGCAGCAGCCCGTCCGTCTGGACCACCTTGCTGGTCCCGGCGAGCGCGGTGGCGGCCAGCGCCGGTGCGGCCGTGTCGGCGTCGGACAGCACGGTCGTGGACGCGTCGGCGCCGATGTCGTCGATCCCGGTCGCCAACGCGGCCGCCTGGTCGAGCAGTTCCTCGATGTGCTGCCCCAGACGCCGGTTGTAGAGCCGCAGCACGAGCCGCAGCCGGGGGTTGATCCGGCGGGCGGTGAGGGCGGCGCGGATGTTGGTTTCGTCGTCGTCGTAGACGAGCGCCAGCGCGGCGGCCCGGTCCACACCCGCGTCGGCGAGCACGGCCTCGGTGATCTCGGGCGCCTCCACGAGCCGCTCGTTGCCACCGGGGTTCCCATTGGCCCGGCTCACCGCCGCGCTGACCATCCGGTCCAGCAGCGCCGCCGAAGCCGCTCGCGCCCGCCCGACCACCGGTGGCCGCGCGGTGGTCACCGAGGGCGGTACGACGAGGGTGACCTGCTCGCCGTACACCCCGCGCAGTTCGGCGGCGAGCCGGTGCGCGAGGCCGTCGTCGCCGCACACCACCATGTGCGCGGACGTGCCGCCCGGCTGCCCCTGATTCGGAACGCTGCTCCCCACGAGGGAAAAGACTGCCTCAACGAGACCCGTGGTTCCAGCAACTGGTTGAACACCCGGGGCTGTTCGGCCGTACTGGAGGGGAGGAGATCAGCGCTTCGAAGACCAGCGCCCCGAAGATCGCGCCCCCTCGCACCGGAGCACCGGAGGTACCCCGCCCGTGGCCGTCACCAAGTCGCCCCCGACACAGGGTGCCGCGTCGAGCGCGGGACCGGAGGAACCGCAGGGCAGGCGCCTCGACTCCCCGCTCGTGCTGATCACGGTGCTGGTGCTGGCCGTGCTGGCGCAGGGCCCGATCCGGCGGATGCTGGGCGCCCCGGTGATGCAGACCTGGACGACGGTGTTCGTCGCCGTCGTCGTACAGGCGCTGCCCTTCCTGGTGCTCGGGGTGCTGCTGTCGGCGGCGATCGCGGTGTTCGTGCCGCCGTCGTTCTTCGCCCGCGCCCTGCCGGGGCGCCCCGCGCTCGCGGTGCCGGTGGCCGGAGCGGCGGGCGCGGTGCTGCCGGGGTGCGAGTGCGCGTCGGTGCCGGTGGCGGGCGCGCTCATCCGCCGCGGGGTGACTCCGGCCGCGGCGCTGGCGTTCCTGCTCTCCGCACCGGCGGTCAACCCGATCGTCCTGACCGCGACGGCCGTGGCCTTCCCCGACAACCCCGAGATGGTCCCCGCCCGTCTCGTCGCGAGTCTGCTCGTGGCGTGCGCGATGGGCTGGTTGTGGCTGCGCCTCGGCCGCACCGACTGGCTGCGCCCACCGGCCCGTTCGTCGTACGACGGCCAGGGCAGGGGCGCGGCGTTCTGGGGGTCGGTCCGGCATGACGTGATGCACGCCGGTGGCTTTCTGGTGCTCGGCGCGATTGCCGCCGCGACGCTGAAGGCCGTGGTGCCGGAGACCTGGCTGCGCACGGCGGCCGACAACCCCGTGGTCGCCGTGCTGGCCCTCGCCGCGCTCGCCGTCCTGCTGTCGATCTGCTCGGAGGCCGACGCGTTCGTGGCGGCCTCGCTGACGCAGTTCTCGCTCACGGCCCGGCTGGCGTTCCTGGTGGTCGGGCCCATGGTGGACCTGAAGCTGTTCGCGATGCAGGCGGGCACGTTCGGCCGCGACTTCGCCCTGCGCTTCGCGCCCGCCACCTTCGCGCTGGCGGTGCCGGTGTCGGTGCTGACCGGGGCGGTGCTGCTGTGAACCGGCAGGCCCAGGCGGCCGTGCTCTTCCTGCTCGGCGCGACCCTGCTGCACGCGGGCCTGACCGACCTGTACCTGCGGTACGTCAAGGCGGGCCTGCGTCCGCTGCTGCTGCTGTCCGGCGCGGTGCTGATCGCGGCGGCGCTGGCGACGGTGTGGTACGAGCGGCGCGGCCCCGGCGGACACGCCGGGCATCGGGAACCGCGCGTCTCCTGGTTGCTGGCCGTCCCCGTCCTCGCCCTGATCCTGGTCGCGCCGCCGGCCCTCGGCTCGTACAGCGCCGTCCGCACGGGGACGGCCCTGCAAGAGCCGTACGGATTCACGAAGTTGCCGGAGAGCGGTCCCCTGCGCCTGGCCCTCGCCGACTACGCGGGCCGCGCGGTCTACGACGACGGCCGCTCCCTCCGCGACCGGCAGCTGAAGATCACCGGCTTCGTCGCGCTGGACCGCGACGGCACGCCCTACCTCGTCCGCATGACCCTCAACTGCTGCGCGGCGGACGCCCAGCCGGTCAAGGTCGGCCTGACCGGACACATCCCGCCGGTGCTGCAACCGGACACCTGGCTGGAGGTCACCGGCACCTACACCGCCCGCCGCACCCACGACCCGGTCAACGACGGCCCGATCCCGTTCATCGAGGTCACCGAGGCCCGGCCGGTGGCTGAGCCGCGGGACCCGTACGACGAGACCTGGAACTCCTGACGGACGGGGGTTCTGGGTTTTTGATGACCGCCTGGTGGTCGCCGAGGACTGGCACGCCGAACTGTGGCTGGACGACGCCGGCAACATCGCCTTGTACTCGAAGGTCTGGGCCACCCCGCGCGAGTCGGCGGTGCACGGGGCCGACGCCCACAGCGTCGTCAACGCTGCCCGCCGCGCGCTGAACTCGCGTTGAGGCGCACGTGCGCTTCCGAGCGCCGTGCGCCCGAGGCCAGGCTTGCCCGGCCTGCCTTACCCTGTCGCCCATGACGACGCCGACAACCACCAACAGGCCGTGTGCCTGCGCGAGTTACTCGTTCCTGGTTCCCCTTCACGGCAACGACGAGGGCGATATGACCTCCGAGCGCATCACCACCGAGTGCACGAGTACGACCCAAAGTACCTACGCCCAGGGACACGACGCCAAGCTGAGGAAGTTCCTCGTTCAGGCCGGTGTCGGTGGCCATAAGGTCCAGCGCACAGAGGGCAAGATCGTGATTGCCAAGGAGGCGCTCCGGTGGGCGGCTGACCTGGGTTGGGAAGACGACGTACGCGCTGCCATCGACCGCGCAGCCTGAGCAACCCCGGGCCCCGGAGCAAGTGCGGCGAGAGGGATGCCGCCACCGAGCGGCTGAACCCACGAACTCGGCGGCGTGTCCGGGTGGGCGGGGGCGGCTGCTCGGAGCAGGGTGGGCGGCACCGTCGTCGTCGAGGAGGAATCGTGGAGCGTCGTGTCCGCGCTGTCTTGGCCGTTGCCCTCGCCGGGCTGATGCTGCTCGTGGTTCCGGCCGTGGCTCAGGACGGCCATGGCCACGTCGAGCGAAACGAATGGAACGTCCCGCTCACCGGCATCCGCCTGCTGTAGCGCGCGCACGCGCTGCCTGAGACGGCTCCATCACCCGCACCGCCTACCCGAAGATCCCCAGCGCCCCGTCCACCGACCACGACTGCCACCCCATCGCGAACAGCGTGACCAGGGAGATCAGCGCCATCATGAGGTTCTGGCCCTGCTCGGCCCAGTCGTGGATCATCAGGGTGAGGTAGATCAGGTTGAGGACGAGGCCCGCGACGAGGGCGATCGGGGTCAGGAAGCCGGCGATGAGGCCGAGGCCGAGGGCCAGTTCCGCGTAGGCGACGACGTAGGCCATGAGGCGTGGGCGGGGGCCGACGACGCGGTCGAAGCCCAGCCGGACGAAGCTCCACCGGTGTTTCTCCGCGATGCCGGCCGCCCATCGGATGCCGCCGCCGGCGAACCAGTCCCGCTTGTCCTTGTGCCGCCAGCTCTCCAGCCACCACAGGCCGAGGCCGATACGGAGGACGGCGAGCCACTCGGCACCGCTCAGCCAGATGCTCTGCATATGGACCTCCCCGGGGAGGGCGCCGGTTCCCGTGCGGCCGTTCCCTACGTTCCCTTGCTGCCGCGCGAAGGCTGCCCTAACCTCTGAATCTGATGGTTCGTCAGATTAGGGGTACAGCGTGAGCGATACCAGGGATCTGCCCAAGGTCATCAGCGTGGACGATCACGTGATCGAGCCCGCGCACCTCTTCGAGACGTGGCTCCCGGCCAAGCACCGGGACAAGGGGCCGAAGCCCTTCACCGCCGGTATCGGCGAACTCGCGTACGTCGGCGGAAAGTACCGGTTCACGACGGACCCGGACGGCCAGATCACCGACTGGTGGGAGTACGAGGGCGAGCTGTTCCCGTACAAGCGCATCATCGCGGCCGTCGGCTTCTCCCGGGACGAGATGACGCTCGACGGGATCACGCGGGAGCAGATGCGGCGCGGCTGCTGGGATCCCAGGGCCCGGCTGGAGGACATGGACCTCAACCATGTCGAGGCCTCGCTCTGCTTCCCGACCTTCCCCCGCTTCTGCGGGCAGACCTTCGCCGAGGCCAAGGACAAGGAAGTCGGCCTCGCGTGCGTCCGCGCCTACAACGACTGGATGGTCGAGGAGTGGTGCGGGGACAGCGGGGGACGGCTGATCCCGCTGTGCCTCATCCCCCTGTGGGACGTCGGCCTCGCCGTCGCCGAGATCCGGCGCAATGCCGCCCGCGGCGTCCGCGCGGTCACCTTCAGCGAGATCCCGACCTATCTCGGGCTGCCCTCCATCCACTCCGGCTACTGGGACCCCTTCTTCGCGGTCTGCGAGGAGACCGGCACCGTGGTCAACATGCACATCGGGTCGTCCTCGCAGATGCCGGCCGCGTCTCCCGACGCTCCCCCCGCCGTCCAGGCCTCCCTCAGCTTCAACAACGCCATGGCGTCGATGATGGACTTCCTGTTCAGCGGTGTGCTGGTGAAGTTCCCGCGGCTCAAACTCGCGTACAGCGAAGGGCAGATGGGCTGGATCCCGTACGCCCTGGAGCGCGCGGACGACGTGTGGGAGGAGCACCGGGCGTGGGGCGGCGTCAAGGACCTGATTCCGGAGCCGCCGTCGACGTACTACTACCGGCAGATCTTCTGCTGCTTCTTCCGCGACCGGCACGGTATCGAGGCCATCGAGACCGTCGGCGTGGACAACGCGACCTTTGAGACGGACTACCCGCACGTCGACTCGACCTGGCCGGAGACGAAGAAGGTGGCCGCCGAGCACGTCGCCGGCCTCTCCGAGGCGGTGACCTACAAGCTGCTGCGGGGCAACGCCATCCGGATGCTGGACCTGCCCTTCGACCGGTAGCGACGGGCCCGGTTCACGGGCCCGGTTCATGGGGTCGGTTCACGGGGTCGTCCGGCGGGAACGGAAAGGGGCATGAAGGTCTCCGTCGACCCCGACCGCTGTTACGGCTCCGGCGACTGCGTCTACCGGGTGCCCTCCGTCTTCACCACGGAGGGCGGCTTCGGCGCCGTCATACCGGGCCGCGAGGACACCGGCGACGATCCGCGGGTCCGGGAAGCGGCCGAGGGGTGTCCGTCGCAGGCCATCACCATCACCGATTAACGGGAGAGCTCCTCGGCGTCGACGCGTGAGAAGACCAGCTCGGTCTCGCCGACGACCGGCCCCCGCCAGCGCACCGGCGGGGAGGGGTTGCGCAGGGCGTGCGGGTAGCTCTCCGGCTTGTAGCTGTTGGGGAGCCGGTACGTGTGGAAGCCGTGGCCGCGCATCGTCTCCAGCAACTCCTCTACAGAGTCGCCGAGTTGGGCCATCCGTGCCGGAGTGACCTCCACCGCGATCTCCACGTCGTCCCGGAGCCGGTCGAGGACGGGAGCCAGGCCTCGTACGACGCTGCCCTCCGCCCCCTCGACATCGATCTTGATCACGCGGGCCCGGTCGAGGTCGTCCGGGGTGAGGAGTTCGGCCAGCGGCCGGGCCTCGGCCTCGAAGGTGGACTCGGCCGGGCCGTCGTACGGGACGATCGAGTTCGCGCCCATGTTGCGGGAGCTGGCCAGGACGAACGTAAGCGTCTGGTGGCCGTCGGAGACCGCGGCGTTCACGGTACGGACGTTGGTGCAGCCGTTGAGCGCGAGCTGCTGCCGCATCCTGTCGTGGAAGGCGGGGGACGCCTCCACGGCCACGACCCGGCCCCGCTCGCCGACGAGCCGGGAGCCGAGGACCGCGAAGTAGCCCACGTTGGCGCCGACGTCGACGAAGGTGTCGCCCGGGCGCAGCCGGGTGCGGAGCCAGGCCGTCATGTGCGGCTCCCACACGCCGAACAGATAGACGTAGCGCTGGATGAGGTCCTGTGTGTCGACCGCGAACCGGGCGCCGAAGAGGGTTTCCGTGACCCGGCGCCTCGGTTGATCACGCAGGTGGGAGTTGAGGTACCGCGCGGCCAGCGGGGCTTTGCCCAGCGGCACCGGGGCGTCGCGCACATACCGGCGGCCCAGGGTGATCAGGGCCTCGGTGATGCCGGTACTCATCGCGCGCCTCCGGTGCGGGTACGGCTCTCATTGGGTGATCAACTGTATCCACGACGTGCCGAACGCCGCATGCGTGAGGCCGGGCGCCGGGCCGAGACCGCCGCCGCGAAGGTGGAACGGCTGAAGGGGGAACGGCTGAAGGGGGAACGGCTGAAGGGGGAACGGCTGAAGGGGGAACCGCAGCACGTAGAACGGCCGTCTCAGCCGGCGGCGACCGGATGGCTCCACCGCAACTCCGCCAGCGCCCGTGCCCTCGCCTCCACCACCGCCGTCCGTGCCGCCCGCTCGGCCGGATCGGCATGCGGCGCCTGGCCGGTGACCTGGCCCTCCCACTTGCGGTACAGCAGCCCCACCTCCGCGGAGAACCAGCCACGGCTCACGGCGCCGAGGGCGAGCAGCAGCCCGGTGTCCTCGGACGCGGGCAGGGCCATCCAGCCGCCGAGCGCCAGCAGCAGATCCCGGCGTACGCACAGCGTCGCCGGATGGACCTGGGCGCGGAAGTCGTTCGCCTTCCAGAAGTCCAGTACGGTCCCGCGCTCGACGGGGCCGTGGCCGGGATCGCCGGGGAAACCGAGCGTCGAGCCGTCCGGCAGCAGGTCCAGCGCCCGCGACGTCGCCCAGCCGATCGTGGGGTCGGCCTCCAGCGCCGCCACGTCGCGGGCGAGTGCGCCGGGAGTGAGCTGGTCGTCGGCGTCGAGGATCTTCACGTAGTCGCCGTCGGCGTGCGCGAGGGCGAGGGTGCGGGCGACGCCGGGGCCGCCGGGGCGTCCCTGGCGGAAGGTCACGCGGTCGTCGTCGGGGACGTACGGGGCGACGGCGTCGGTCGTGCCGTCCTCCTGGATCACCCAGTGCCACTCCCAGCCGGCTGGCAACTCCTGTGCGCACAGCGACGCGTGGGCGTCCGCCAGGAAGACGGCCGAGGGCGCGTGCACGGCCGTGACGATGACGACGCGCCGGCTCACGGCAGCGCTCACCACCTTTCCAGGGGCGTGGTGAAGACGAGTTCCGTGCGGTCGCCGGGCAGGGTGACGTCGGTGATGTCCACGACGCGGTCCTGGATGTCGTACGACGTCTTGCGCAGCAGGATCACCGCCGTACCGGGCGGCAGCTCCAGCTCTCTCGCCTCGTCCGGGGTCGGCGGACGGGCGGTGAAGCGTTCCTCGATGCGGTCCACCTCGATGCCGACCGTGGAGAGCTGGTGCTGGGTGCCGCCGGGCCAGGGTTCGTTGCCGTCGTCCAGGATGTCGGGGTTGGCCGCGATCAGGTCGTGGACCAGGTAGGAGGTCACCAGGCTGAACGGGGCCGTCCCGGTCGTGCAGCGGGTGCGGTACGTCCGCTCCAGGAGCAGGGCTCCCGCCGGGACGCCGAACGCGTCCGCGAGGTCCTTCGGTGCCTTGATCCTGCGGTACCTGGCGTAGAAGACGAGGTCGCGGGAGTTCAGGCCGGTGTCGTGTTCCGTGGCGCCGGTCCCGGCCCGCGTGGGCAGCGGACGGCGGGCGCGGTCCTTCTCCCACTGGTGCCGCGCGTTGTCGCGGACGGCGCGGGGGCGCGGGTGGCGGAGGGACCCGCCGTCCGTGATCTCTCCGTAGTTCTCTTCGTGGATCTCTTCGTGGATCTCTTCGTACGCTTTCGGCACAGCCTCAGCGTAAGACTCCCGGAAACGTCCGCACGGGAAGCGTCCGCGTGAAAAGACCCGACCGCTGGCGACGGGGGATGCACCAGCGATCGGGCTATGGCCAAGGCTAACAAGGCTGCGAGTGCTGTGGGAGGAGACTCCTCAGCCACACTGCGGCGTTGTGATCGGGATCACTGGCGGCACGGCGGCTCGTACGACAGACGGGGCAGGTACTCCTGCCATTTCTGCCGGGTCAGAACGCCCCGGGTGGCCGAGCAGATACGGCTGATCGCGTCGTCGACGTCCAGGTTCCACAGCCGTACGGTGTCGGAGCCGCTCGACACCCCGAGCATGTGGCCGACCGGGCTGAATGACAGGAAGTTGCCCGTCTTGGCGTTGGGGCTCATCGACTGGCCGATGGGCCTGGCGTCGGCGGGTTCGGTGACGTTCCACAGCCGGACCGTGTTGTCGTTGCCGCCGCTGGCCA
This sequence comes from Streptomyces blattellae, assembly GCF_009709555.1. Taxonomy (GTDB): domain Bacteria; phylum Actinomycetota; class Actinomycetes; order Streptomycetales; family Streptomycetaceae; genus Streptomyces; species Streptomyces blattellae. Next base: position 34,158 of record NZ_WJBG01000123.1, read on the forward strand.
GGGTGCGGCCGTCGTGGCTGAAGGTGAGCGACACCAGCGCCTCGGTGTGGCCCGCGAGCGGACGGCCCAGCGGGGTCGCGCTGTCGGGTTCGGTGACGTTCCACAGCCGGACCGTGCTGTCGTCGCTGCCGCTGGCCAGGGTGCGGCCGTCCGGGCTGTAGACGAGGGTGTTGACGGGGCCGAGGTGCCCGGTGAGCGGTGTGCCCAGCGGGGTCGCGTGGCCCGGGTCGGTGACGTTCCACAGCCGGATCGTGAGGTCGGCGCTGCCGCTGGCGAGAGTGCGGCCGTCGGGGCTGAAGGCGAGGGCGTTGACGTACCCCTTGTGACCGGTCAGCGGCTTGCCGAGGGGGACGAGGCGGGCCGGGTCGGTGGCGTCCCACAGTTGGATGGTGCGGTCGTCGTAGGCGCCGGCGAGGGTGCGGCCGTCGTGGCTGAAGGCGAGCGAGTCGGCGCCCGAGTACCGCGTGTTCAGCAGGACCGGCTTGCCGTACGCGACGGGGTGGGCCGGGTCGGTGACGTTCCACAGCTGCACCGTGTTGCGGACGCCCGTCAGGACGGCGAGGGTGCGGCCGTCGGGCGAGAACGCCAGCAGCCGGATGTCCCGCTCCCCGGTCGTGAACGGCTTGCCCAGCGCCACGGGCCGCCCGGGAGCCGCCACGCTCCACAGCCGGATCTTGCTGTCGCCGCTGCCGGTGGCCAGGACCTTCCCGTCCCGGCGGAACGCCCCGATACGGCCGATCATGTCCGACCTCGGGATCGACCACAGCCGGATCCTGCTGTCGCCGGTGCCGGTGGCGAGGGTGCGGCCGTCGGGGCTGAAGCCGATGGCGTACATCTCCCCGCTGCTGCCCGCGAGCGGCATGCCGACCTGCGACGGGTACGCCGGATTGCGGACGTTCCACAGACTGGCCGTGCTGTCCGCGCTGCCGGCGGCGAGCATGCCGCCGTCGGGGCTGAAGGCCACGGACCAGATGGGACCGGTGTGCCCGGTCAGCGGCGGGCCGAGCGCGGTCGCGCGGCTGGGGTCGGTGATGTCCCACAGCCGGACGGTGTTGTCCGAGCTGCCGCTGGCGAGCGTGTGCCCGTCGGGGCTGAAGGCCACGGAGTGCACGGTGTCGGTGTGGCCGGTCAGCGGCGCACCGATCCGATGCGGACGGCCTGGATCGGCCATGTCCCACAGCGTGACCGTGTTGTCGTCGCCGCCCGCCGCCAGCGTCCGCCCGTCGGGGCTGAACGCCACCGAGCGCACGGGCGCGGTGTGGCCGGTCAGGGTGGCGAGCTTCGTCGGCCGCCGCACGTCACGCACATCCCACAGTCGTACGTTCCGCTCCTCGTCGGCGGTGGCCAGCGTGCGCCCGTCCGGGCTGAAGGCGACCAGGTAGATCGTGCCGTCGTGGCCGGTCAACGGTGTGCCGAGCGCGCGCGGACGACCCGGATCGCGCACGTCCCACAGCCGGACCGTGCCGTCGTCCCCCGCGCTGGCCAGGGTCTTGCCGTCGGGGCTGAAGACCGCGCTGCTCACCCAGCTCGTGTGCCCGGTCAGGGGTCTGCCCAGCGCCTTGGGCCGGGTCGGGTCCGACACGTCCCACAGGCGTACGGTCCGGTCGTAGCTGGCGGAGGCCAGGAGCCGGCCGTCCGGGCTGAACGTCGTGAGGTAGACGGCACCGGTGTGGCCGGCCAGCGGTGTGGCCAGCGGTGCGTTGACGATCGAGATCAGCCGGTTGCCGGCGTCCGCGTCGTCCGGCCGCAGCCGGTGCGCCACCAGGCCCAGCTGCGCGGACAGCGACGGATCCGTGGACCGGACGCGATCGGACTCGGCCAGCACCTGCGCGAACACCGCGTCGTCCCGCTGCTGCATCGCGACCACCGCCGCACCGGCGGCCACGACCGCCAGGACGACCAGCGCCGCGACCGCACCGCGGCTGATCCACACCACGCGCCTGCGCAGCCGGACCGACGCGGCCAGGAACTCCACCGCGCTGCGGGTCAGGAAGGTGTCCCCGGCGGACTTGGCCCAGTTGTGGGCCTGCTCAAGCCGGGAACCCCGGTAGAGCAGCGCCGTATCGCGGTTCGAGCCCTCCCAGGATCTGCTGTCCTCCTCCAGCCGCTGGCGCAGCAGATGGTCGCTGCGGCCCTCGTCGATCCAGGCGCGCAGCCGCGGCCAGGCATGCAGCAGCGCCTCATGGGTGATCTCCACGCTCTCCGCGTCGAGCGTCACCAGCCGGGCCCGGACCAGGGCTTCCAGCGACTCCTCCGTCTTGCCGGGGTCGCAGGACTCCTGGGCGAGCTGCCGCCGCGAGCCCCGGCGGCGGGTGGCCTGGGTGTCCTCGCCCAGCCGGACCAGCCTGAGCAGCAGCAGCCGCGCGGCCGTACGTGCCGCCGGGTCCAGCCCTGACCAGGCCCGCTCGGCGGTCGCCGCCACCGCTCCCTGGATACCGCCCGCCGCCCGGTAGCCGGCCAGCGTCAGCCGGCCGGCCTTGCGCCGCTGCCAGGTGGCGAGCAGGGCGTGGGAGAGCAGCGGCAGCACACCGGCGTCGTGCTCCCCCACAGCCCGGAAGGCGTGGGAGGCACCCCCACCGCGGGGGCCGTCGGCGCTCACCTCCCGGACGATCAGCTCGGCAAGGCCCGGTTCCAGTTCCAGGCCCACGGCCTTGGCGGGACCGGTCACCGCCTCGCGCAACTCGGCCGTGGTCAGCGGCCCGAGCACCATGTGCCGGTGCTGCAGCGCGTCGGCCAGCTCGGGATGGGCGAGGCACTGCTCGTAGAAGTCGGCGCGTATGCCGAGGACCACGAGGACGGGGGCGGGGTCGTCGGAGGCGGGGTGGTCGGGGGCGGGGTGGTCGGAGGCGAGGCCGTCGGGGGCGGGGGTGCAGGCGGCGTGCAGAAGCTGGATGAACGCACGCCGGTCCGCCTCGTCGGAGCAGAGGGTGAACGTTTCCTCAAATTGGTCGACGATGACGACGGGGCGGGCGGGGGAGGAGGGCCGCGCCGCCCATGAGGCGACGGCTTCTCGTACGGCCTGAGCGTCGGCCGGGGTGTCCGCGGTCGGGGCTTCCGCTTCTGGAGTGTCCGCTGCTGGAGTGTCCGCTGCTGGAGTGTCCGCTGCTGGAGTGCCCGCTTCCTGGGTGCCCGCTTCCTGGGTGCCCGCTTCCTGGGTGTCCACTCCCGGGTGGTCCGGTTCCGGGTGGTCCGGTCCCGGGTTGTCCGCGCCCGACTTGTCTACTCCCGGGTTGTCTGCCCCGGGGTTGTCCGCTCCGGAGTCATCCGCTCCCAGGTTGTCCGCTCCCGGAGTGTCCGCTGCCGGGATGGAGAGGAGGGACGCGAGTCCGGGGATCCGTCCGGTCAGCCCGGCGAGCGGGCGGGCGCCCGGTACGAACTGCACCACCTCACGCCCCTGCTGCTCCAGCGCAGGCACCAGACCGGCGTTCAGCAGGGAGGACTTGCCCGCACCCGAGGCGCCCACGAGCATGACCAGACCGCCGGTCTTCTCCGCCGCACGGAGCTGCGCCATGAGGGCGTCGGTGCTGCGCTCCCGGCCGAAGAACCATGGGGCGTCCTGCTGCCGATAGGAAGCGAGCCCCCGGTACGGACACACCCCACCGGGTACGGCCGGGGCATCGCCCGCGGACCGCCTCTCCTCTTTCCCTTCCCCATCCCCGTCCCCTTCCGCGGCGACGGCGGCCCGCTCGCCGATGGGATCGGCCACCGCCTGCTCCCAGATGCGCTGCCACTGAGCCAGGTCGTACAGGCCGGGCGACACCGGTGTGGGCCGCGCGCGCCGCGCCTGCGGGATGAGGATGTGCAGCACGGCAGCCAGAGCGGCGAACTGGGCAGGCACGTTCTTCGCCCGCCGCCAGTCACTGATCCGCTGCGCGGACACCCGTACGGGCCGCCCTCGCTCATCGACCCGCTGCAGCTGTACGACCGCCTCGGCCACGCGCTTGAGGGGAGGGTTGCCGGCCTCCCGGTACAGCAGCGCGAGGCGCTCCGCGAAGGCTGTGCGCGCCCCTGAGTCGGAACTCAAGGCCTCCACCCCTTACCTCTCCCTTACTTCCCCCGCAGCCGGACATCCGGACCGGAAAACTCACCTTATACGGCTGACCTGCGGTGAAGGGCCGAACCGGACACCGGACCCTCCGCGTTCCAGCCATCGGATGGCAGGATCACGACACAGCAGCGAACGACCACACGCCGTCATGCCGGGCAGGCCACCCAGCCCAGTGCTCGGAGGGGCAGCAGCCCATGACGCGTTCGTTCTCGGCCGGCTTGAGACGTAAATCACCGGACGGGTCCGCGCCGCAACAGCGCGGACCGGGGCTTCGCGCGTCGTCCGGAACCGGTCCCCACGAGGGGAGGGACCGGTTCCGGACGACGCCGCGAAACAGGCCACGCCCCGAGCGGGTGCGGCACATGGACCGCGTCCGCCGCGTACTGGCGATGTTCGACGGCTACGCCAGGCCCAGGATCACGCGAACGCACTCTTCCACACGCCTCATCTCGCTCGGATCCAGCAGGCCGAGACGCCTCCGAAGCCTTGGCTTGTCCACGGTGTGCAGGTCGGTGCAGTTCACGTACGACTCGTCGTACTTGGTCACCCCGCAGTCAGGCCCGATCGGTACGTGGGTCGAGGTAGGGCCGGATGTTCCGGTGATCACGGCAACAGTGAGCGCCGACAGCGGTTCGGCGATGCGGTTCACCGTGAGAACGACCACTGGATGCGGGCCGAGAGGGCTGGGGAGGGCGCACCCCCACACTTCGCCCCGCAGGGCGGAACCGGCCTTCACCACCCTGTCTCGTCCGCTGCCGCCAGCTCATCCACGGTCGCGGGCAGGACGCCTGCGGGAGTCGGGGCCTGAGCGCCCTGGTAGAAGTCGCGGATCTCCTGAGATGCCGCCACCTCGGTCGCCTCGCGAGAGAGCAGCCGAAGCCCTTCACGCAAGGCATCGGAGAGCGAATGCAGCTTCAGGGTCTGCATCACCTGTTGCAGATCCGCCAGCTCATCCGGACGCAACCGCACCTGGGCCACGCTTGTAGCACCGCTGCCGCCCTGCTTCTGGCGCGGTTGTGAGGTCCGGGCCGCGGTCGAAGTGCGCCTTCTGGGTGTGGCACCTGAGGCGCGGTTCTTCTGTCGTTCGGTCTTCGGGGCCATTCCTGCCTCCCCCCTCATCGTGTATGACAAATGTCGTACAACCAGTGTCATTCTTGTTTCCTAGCTGGTCAAGGCTGGCTCAGGCGGCGTCGGAGAGGCGCTGCTCGCGCTGTCGGCAGTCCCGGCAGCGGCTGTGCTCCGCCGAGCGGAATCCCCGGTCGCAGCCGTCGCAGTTGCGCAGGGGCACGACGGCCGGACCTGCTGGGCGTTCTGCGCTTCTCGCCGGGGTCGGCAGAGGTGTCTCCTTGAGCCGGTAGGCGAGGATGCCGGCCGGGCGGGTCAGCAGGTGGTCGGGGAGCCCTGCGGTGAGGTGGTCCGTGATCTGTGTGGGCAGAAGGCCTGCCGCGAGCCACCGGGTGACGGCCGGGGCGAGGCGGGCGGCCTCCTGCTCGGTGAGGACAAGGCGGGGGTCGACCCGGCGCAGGGCGGCGAGTACGGCGATGGCTCGGGGGTCGGTGTCGGTGAGCGGGACCGGCGTCTCCGTCTCGGCCGGGGCGGGCGTCTGCGGTGTTTCCCGCACGGCCGCCGTTGCGGGCGTGGCCGCCGTAGCGGCGGGCCGCTTCCGGGGACGGCGCGGTTGGGGAGGCTGGGGCGGGCCGTCCGGATCGGACTCGGGGTCGCCGCCGGGGATGTCGTAGAAGTACGTCCGGGTACGGACCTGCCCGGTGGGCGTCCGCTCGCGGCGACGCTCCAGGTATCCGGCCTCTTCGAGTTCTCTGAGCGCACGCGAGATCAGGATCTCGCCCTCGCTGAAGTGCTCGCACAGGGCGGTGATGGTCACGGCGGAGCCGTCGGGCAGGGAGGAGATGTACGCCGCGACGCCGACCGTGACCGCGCTGCCGCGCCGCTGGGCGAGGGCGTTGGAGATCACGGTGAAGTCGGCCGTGAGGCGGGTGCGTACGTGGATCACGCCGGAGGTCGGTGCTCCGGCGTCGGCGCGCAGGGGCGCGTTAGACTGCGACTCAGCCATTGGGAAGTGGGTCTTCCTGATCGGTCAGGCCCTCGTTCGGGATTGCCGTCCCGGCCGGGGGCCGATGTCTGTGTGCGGTTGTCGCGGCGAACGTAACCGCCCGTGTCCCGCGCCTGCAAGCCGGTCACTCGGACGGGTGACGCGGGCTTTGCGGCCGGGGAGGGCGGGTGGGCGGGTAGTTCTTTCCCCCGGTCCTTTCAGGAGGTCAGCGGCCTGCCGGGCCCTCGCGGACAGGGGTCCGGTGAGCCCGGGGCGTGGACAGTGACCGGAGCCCGGCGGGCTCAGTGACGGTGGCTCCCGGCCTTCAACTCGCCTATGAAGGCGGCCCAGGAGGCGGCTTCGAAGCACAGTGCCGGGCCGTGCGGGACCTTGCTGTCACGGACCGGGACGACGGCCTCCTGGAATCCGTCGGCCACCTCCACGCAGTCGCCCCCCGCCTGATTGCTGTAGCTGCTCTTGCGCCAGGCGGCGCCGTTCAGATCGGGACGGGAGATTCGCGCCACGGTAGTTGTCCTCCATGGTGGACCGGATCATGTCGAGCGACATGAGCGGGGGCAGTGCTGCCGCCCGCAGCCGATCGTAAATCACCTTGTAGCGACTGACGTCGGCCGGTTCTTCGATGAGTTGGCCGTAGTCCGAGCCTTCCGTGTAGGCCACTTCTGATCCGTCCGGCAGAGTCAGGATTGTCAGCGAGCCACCCATCGCCTCGTGTCCGCCTTGGTCGAACGGCAGAACCTGCACGGTGATGTGGCGTTCCGTTGCCACATCGAGCAGTCGAGCCAACTGCTGCCGCATCACAGCATGACTGCCGATAGGGCGCCTCAGTACCGCCTCGTCCAGGATCACGCACAGCTCCGGTCGGTCGGCCGAACTCAAGTGCTCCTGCCGTCCCATTCGGGCAGCGACTCGCTCCTCCAACTGTTCTTCGCCGTCAAGCAGCGCGTCCAGACTGAGAACGGCCCGCGCGTAATCCTCCGTCTGCAACAGACCCGGCACCACATGCGCCGCGTACTGCCGGATGGCCACCGCCCGCTCCGAGTACTCCATGAACTTCCGCGACCAGTCCGGAAACGCCTCCCGGTACACGTACGGCCACAGCTCCACCAGCAGATCATCCGCACCGAGCGCCATGTCCAGCGCCCGCGCCAGCTCCAGGGTCGGTTTCGCCCCGGACGCCCGCTCGATCTGGGTGATCCGGGTGCCCACCACGTGCGTCCTGGCGCCGAGTTCGGTCTGGGTCAGTCCGGCCGCCAAACGGAGCCGTCGCACCCGTGCGCCGAACAGCGCCGCCATCGACGTACTGGGATCAATTCCGTTGGCCAAAGCGTCACTTCCGTTCCTTACGGGTCGAAAAGTAAGGCTGCGTCACCTGTTGAGCGTAGGGCGGTCGGACGACTCTGGAGTGCGGAACGTGATGGCTCGCGCACATCGTGCGACATCTCCCTGCTCGACGGAGAAGGACGGAACACGCCGTGCTGACAGAAACGACCGTCCCGGCGGATGAACCGGGGCGTGGTGCCCTCACCGACGCACAGAGCGAACTGCCGCCGCTTGTCGCACAGTTCGCGTCTTCTCCACGAGGTGCGCGACTGGCCCGGCGGCTCGCCGTACGGCGCATGGAGGAGTGGGGGTATCCGTCGCAGTCGGACGCGTCGTGCGCGGTCGCCCTCGTCGTCGCCGAACTCGCCGCGAACGCCGTGCGGCACGGCCGTGTGCCCGGACGGGACTTCGGCCTCCGACTCGCTCTCGACAGGGCGGCAGGCCTGGTTCGCGTCGAGGTCGCGGACGCGGCCACGGCGAAACGGCCACCCGCGGCCCCGCCTTCGTCGGCTCCTGAGGGCGAGTCGGGCCGAGGGCTGCTCCTGGTGGACGCCCTGGCCGTGCGCTGGGGTTCGGCGCCGCGTCACCCGCTGGGCAAAACGGTGTGGGCGGAGATGCCCGTCTGAGGGAACCGCGCGCGACCGCGGCGCTGACCGTACCGACCTCGGCGCGGTCGGCATGGCCTCGTGGACCGACTGCGCGAGGCTGTCGCCGTACTCGACGACGTACGCGTAAACCTGCCCGGCGTGCGGGTCCGACCGGGGGCTCGACGAGGCGTGGGCCGAGCCGGCCACCGAACAACTGGTGCGACCCTGCGGCGGGAGGTCCGCACGGGGCTGCGGGACGCCACCGCCCACTTCACACCTCGGGTAGGCGTCAACGGCTCATGGCTGGACCTGCCGGGAGAACCGGGCGGTTCGACGCGGCCCTGACCGTCCGGCTCCGCGCACGACCTGCCCCCGCGGGCCGGGAGCCGTCGTACCGCGGTACCACGGGTACCCCCTCATTGCCCCCTCGGGTACCACGGTTTCCGGTCCGCCGACTCCTAGCGTGACAGGAGATGAAGCCCAGGAGGGGAGATCGCTCCCCTGACGCAGGGGGAGACGATGATCGGGTCACAGCGCACTGAGCCGAGCCGGACCGACGGCGACGCGCGTCCGGCGCCGGGCGCTCTCGGCCCCCTCGCCTCCTTCGCCCGGTTCGTCCTGTGCGGTGGCGGAGTCACCGTCGCCGCCAGTGCCGTGCTGCCGTGGGCGGCCGAGCTGATGCCCATGGCCGTGGCGAACGCGCTGATCACAGTCGTCACGACCCTTCTGTGCACGGAACTCCACGCACGCATCACCTTCCGGACCGGGCAGCGTGCCGGATGGCGCCAGCACCTGGAGTCCGCGGGAACGGCCACCGCCGCGTATGCGGTGACCACCACCGCGATGCTCGTACTCGACGCGCTGCAGCCGTCCGCCGGGGCGCTCTGGCAGCAGGCCGTCTACCTCGGCGCCTCCGGTCTCGCCGGAATCGGACGCTTCCTGCTGCTGCGCCTGGTCGTCTTCGCCGACCGCCGGAAGACCACCGAGGCGCGGGCGCAGAGCCCGCTCCGCGTGACGAACGGCCTCGGCGCGCTGACGCTGACCGGTTCCGGCATCGACAAGACGCCCGCCGAAGCCGGCGTCGCGCTGTCCACCAGGTCAGCCCGCTGGTGCGGTACCTCAGCCCGCCTGCTGCGTGTGCCGGGCCGGTACTCGACTTCGAGGACGATGAGCCTGGCTACGAGCGCACCGGTCGCCTCCGCCGGCGTGACGTGCCCGGTGCCGGGCTGACCGGACCGGACCGCGGGGCCGTGCCGGGGACCCCGCCGACTCGCGTTCGGGTGGCCGGTGCCGGTGCCGGTGCCGGTGTCGGTGTCGGTGTCGGTGTCGGTGTGGACAAAGGGTCCTGGACGCCGGGGACCACCTGAGGCCGCGGGTGGTGTCGACGGGTGGCTGAGGCCGCGGGCCGTCGGTATGTGGTGCGCGGAGTGTGACAGTTTTCTGATTCTGAGAACCGTCACACTCCGCGCACGGGTGGTCCGGCACCGCTGGAGTAACCAATAGCGCTCGCGTCGAACGGGGTCCTCACACGTCGCGACGGCGCGGAAGACGATGATGCGTGCGGCAGCCGCGGGCCGGGGGCCGGGAAACGGGCGCCCGGCCGTTCCCGCGCAGGAGCCGGACCTGTCATCACGGCCGCACAAGTCGCAGGTCAGCGGGGAGTAACGAGCATCCGTGACAGGTCCTTCTCCGGTCACCACATGGTGGGAGGCACCCTGCACCGCCCTGCTCGCCGCATGGTGGGGGGCACCCTGCACCGCCGTTCACGAGGGCCGGGCGCGCTGCGCCGTTTCCCGGGCGCGGCCGGCCGCGGCGAGCGAGGGCCGGGGCCGGTACCGGCGCTTCATTTCAGGTGGTACCGCGGTACCACCGCCCCCGCACCATTGCTCTCCTGGGTACCAGGATTCGAGGTCGCGGAACTCATAGCGTTTGTGGTGCGGAAGACGAAGCCCGGTAGGGGCCCTTAACGAACGCGAGGTAGCGACCATGATCGAGGCACAGCAGCTGACGAAGCGGTACGGCGAGAAGACGGCGGTCGACCGCCTGGACTTCGTCGTCAAGCCCGGCACCGTCACCGGATTCCTCGGACCGAACGGCGCCGGCAAGTCGACCACCATGCGGATGATCGTCGGACTGGACGCGCCGTCCAGCGGCAGTGTGAAGGTCAACGGCAAGCGCTACGACCGGCACTCGGCGCCGTTGCAGGAGATCGGCGCGCTCCTGGAGGCCAAGTCGATCCATCCGGGCCGGTCCGCGTTCGACCACCTGATGGCGCAGGCCCACACCCACGGCATTCCGCGCCGCCGGGTGGAGGAGGTCATCGAGCTGACCGGGCTGCAGGCGGTGGCCAAGAAGCGCGCCGGCGCCTTCTCGCTCGGCATGGGCCAGCGGCTGGGTATCGCCGGGGCGCTGCTGGGTGATCCCGCCACCGTCATGCTCGACGAACCGGTCAACGGTCTGGACCCCGACGGTGTGCTGTGGATCCGCAACCTGCTCACCGGACTTGCCCAAGAGGGCCGTACCGTCTTCGTCTCCTCCCACCTCATGAGTGAGATGGCGCTGGTCGCGGACCACCTGATCATCGTCGGACGCGGACGTCTGCTGGCCGACACCACCGTGCAGGACCTGGTGCGCAAGCACGGCGGCGACGCCGTGACCGTGGCCAGCGGCCAGCCCGCCCGCCTGCGCGAGATCCTCTCCGGCCCCGGCGTCGAGATCAGCGGTGAGATCGGCTCCGAGCACCTGCACGTGAGCGGCCTGTCCGCGCGTGCCATCGGCCTCAAGGCCGCCGAGTACGGCATCCCCCTGTTCGAGCTCGGCTCCAGGACCGTCTCCCTGGAGCAGGCGTTCATGGAACTCACCCACGACGCCGTCGAGTACCACGGCGCCACCATCACCGACACCCTTGGGAGTGCAGCATGACCACGATGACCGCGACCCACAGCACGCCGCAGAACACGACCCACACCACGACCGAGACCTCGCCCGCGGCCCCACAGCACGCACGTCCGCGGTACAAGGTCACCGGCCTCAGGGTCCTGCGCTCGGAGTGGTCCAAGCTATGGACGCTCCGCTCCACCTGGATCACCCTGGGCCTGGGTCTGGCGTTCGTGATCGCCTTCGGCGTCATCGCCGCCTCACAGTACGAATCCGGCGGTGGCCCCAACGACGACCTGAGCGACAGCACCGCCCTGGGCCTCTCCCTGTTCGGCCTGGCCTTCGCGCAGCTGGCGATCGGCATCCTGGGCGTGCTGGTCACCGCCGGTGAGTACTCCACCGGCATGATCCGCTCCACACTCGCCGCGGTCCCGCGCCGACTGCCGGTGCTGTGGTCGAAGTCGGCGGTGTTCGGCGCGGTCGCCCTCGCCGTCGGTACCATCGGCGCCTTCGTCACCTTCCCGATCGTGAGCGAGCTGGTGTCCGGCACGGCGGCGGAACTCTCGCTGTCCGACGACGGCGTCCTGCGCGGCCTGCTGGGCGCCGGCCTGTACCTCGGCCTGATCGCCGTCATCGGTACCGCGCTGGGTGCGCTGTTCCGCTCCGTCGCGGGCGGTATCGCCGTCCTGGTCGGCGTGCTGCTGCTGGTGCCCGGCCTGACCTCGCTGCTGCCCAACTCGTGGGAGGACGAGGTCAGCAAGTACCTGCCCAGCAGCGCGGGTGAGTCGATGTACGCGCTGACCCACGACGCGGCTACCCTTTCGCCCACCGCCGGCCTCCTGGTCCTGCTCGGCTGGACGGCGCTCGCACTGGCGGGTGCCGCGTACCGTCTGAAGCGTACGGACGTGTGACGCGACCCCTCCGCACGGGCGGCGCGGTACCGACCTGGTCGGCGACCGTGCCGCCCGGCCGCTTTGGGTCAGGTTGAGCAATGTTGAGCCACGATGGACAGGTGACAGCCATGAGCACGGACGACACCGCCCTGCCGGAGACGGTCTCCTACCCGTCACCGGCAGGAACAGCGGCCACCTGGGACCACCCGGTGGTCAGACGGGTCTCCCAGATCAGACAGCGCCTCAGGGAGATCGACCGGAAGCATCCGCGACTGCTGGACGCAGGTCTGCTCGTCGTCCTGATTCCCTGGCTGTGCGTGCCCGACCTGGTGTACCAGGAAAACCTGCGGGACAGCGGCGAGTTCTCCTTCACCCACCTGCCCTGGCCGTGGCTGGTCGTCCTGCAGGCGGGACAGCTGCTGCCCTTGCTGTGGCGGCGCAGAAGGCCGGGTCTGGCCTTCGCCGTGATCGCCGCGGTGTTCATCGTCCAGTGCGTCCTGGGTGTCTGGCTGCGGGTCGGCGTGGCCGTGCTGATCGCCCTCGCCAACCTCGCGCTGCGCGGCCGGCCACGCCAACTGCCCGTGGCCTCCGCCGTGCTGGTGGTGCCCATGGTGCTGATCGTCCTGCGGTTGCCGGACGAGGTGTCGATCGTGGACGGGCTGTTCTTCCTGTGCACCACCATCATCGCCGCGGCCGCGCTGGGTCTCTTCGTCCGCGTCCGCCGAGCCCATGTCGCAGCCCTGCACGACCGCGCGGCCCGCCTGGAGATCGAACGCGACCAGCGCAGTCAGCTGGCCGCCGCCGCCGAGCGCACCCGGGTCGCCCGCGAGATGCACGACATCGTCGGCCACAACCTCTCCGTCATGATCACTCTCGCCGACGGCGGCGCACGGGCGGCCGACATGACCCCCGAACGCGGCAAGCAGGCCCTGCTCATGATCGGTGACACCGGGCGCCAGGCACTGGGCGAACTGCGCCGCACGCTCGGCATACTCCGCGACAGCCATCACGACCCCGACGCCACCCAGCTCAGCCCACAGCCCCGCATCGTGGACATCAGCGCGCTGTGCGCCCGTATCCGCGCCGCCGGTCCCAACGTCGTCTACCGCACCAGTGGCCAGTTGGACAACCCGGACCGCGGTGTCCAGTTGACCGTATATCGTATTGTCCAGGAAGCGCTCACCAACGCCCTCAAGCACGCAGGCAACGACACGCGGATCGACGTTACGGTGACAGCTGAGGACATGGAACTGCGCATCGAAGTCCAGGACACCGGCCCGGGTGCGGGATCCACCCCGCCCGGATCGCCCCACGGCCACGGACAAGGTCTCACCGGCATGAGAGAACGCGCAGCCCTCTACAACGGGACCGTCACCGCGGGACCCGTCCCCGGCGGAGGATGGGGGGTGCGGGCCGTCCTCGACCTCACTCCGCTCACCGGTCTTTCCCACACTTCCACTTCCCGCGCGGGCGGTGTGGCTTGACCACCGTGCTCATCGTGGACGACCAGGCACTGCAGCGCTTCGGCTTCCGGCTGCTCCTCGAAAGCTCCCCCGACACCGAGGTCGTCGGTGAGGCGGAACACGGCGGCGAAGCCGTCCGCATGGCCGCCGAGCTCCGCCCGGACGTGATCCTCATGGACATCCGGATGCCCGGCATGGACGGCATCGAGGCCACCCGCCGCGTCGTCGCCTCCGGGGGCCGCTCCCGCGTCCTCGTCCTGACCACGTTCGACCTGGACGAGTACGCGCACGCGGCGCTGCGCGCGGGAGCCAGCGGCTTCCTCCTCAAGGACGCCCAGCCGGACGAACTCCTGGCCGGGATCCGCGCGGTCGCGGGGGGCGACGCCGTCATCGCCCCGGCACTCACCCGCCGGCTGCTGGACGCCTACGCCCAGCACCTGCCCCACGCGTCGCCGAACCGCGCCCCGGATGACGACCCCAGGGTTCGTTCGCTGACCGAACGCGAGCGTGAGATCTTCGTCGCCATCGGTCAGGGCTGGACCAACGGTGAGATAGCCGAGCGTCTCGTGCTGTCCGAGTCCACCGTGAAGACGTATGTGGGCCGTGTCCTGGCGAAGCTGGACGCCCGCGACCGCATCCAGGCCGTCATCCTCGCCTACGACTTGGGGCTCGCCCGCCCGAGCGCCCCCGACTGACCCGCGGGAGACCTGCGACGCCTGCCTGCACGCCTGCACGCCTGCACGCCTGCACGCCTGCACGCCTGCACGCCTGCACGCCTGCACGCCGACGACGAGCGTCGGGCGTTCCTCTGCACGGCCCCCCTCGACGGCATGTCGAAGACGATGCGGGTGCTCACCCTGGTCACCTGCGGGCTCAATATCGCCGCCGGACACGACGTGTGGGCCAAGGTCGCGCACGGCACGATGCCGCTGCTGTGGGTGGTGTTCTGCGAGATCGGCGCGCACATCTACGCCGTCCGGATCGGCGCCGCGACCGGCTGCCGTATGGAAAAGATCCGGTTCTCTCGCTGGTTCCTGGCCCCGCTGTCCACGTTCGCGCTGTGGCGGCGCATGACGCTGTGGGAGGTCACCTCCTACAGCCGGGCGCTCGCCTGCGAGCGGGAACGGCTGTTGGCACGTGCAGACCTGCACGAGCGGTACGGCTGGAAGTGGCGTTGGAAGACCCCGCGGCGCGAGCGCGTGATGCTGCGCACCGGAGAACTCACCCCCGCCGGCGACGACGTGCCAGTCAGCCCGAAGCCGGAGCAGGCACCCGAGAAGCCGAAGAGCGAGGCACCGAAGCCGCCGCGCATGCGGCCGACGACGGGCAAGACCAAGACGGCGCAGCGCACGACCGCCGAACTGCTCGCCGAGGCGCGCACGGTCACGGCCGACTGGACGGACGCCCAGATCAACGCCGAGGCACTGCGCAAGGAACTGCACTGCGGCTCGCGTCCCGCCCGGCAGGTGCGTGACGCCCTGCTCGCCGAGCGGGCCAGCGGGCGCGTCCTGCACCCCGTCGACAACCCCGAGCCGGACGCGTCCGGCGACGGCGCCGAGGGGGTGGCAGCGTGAACACGCCGACCACGGCTTTGCTGTCCGCGCTGCCGCTCGCCGCCGGGTGGGCGGTCCATGTGCGGTGGCTGCGAGGCTGCCTGGACACCGCCCGGCGTGACCCGCTCACCGGGTTACGGACCCGCGACGGCTTCACCCGCCGCGCCACGGCCCTGCTGAAGGACCCGCGCGCCGTCGTGGTGCTGGCCGACGTCGACAAGTTCAAGCACATCAACGACACCCACGGGCACGGGGCCGGTCCGGGGTTGCCGGGCGGCTCGGGGGCGATGAGTTCTTCTCTGAACCAAGAAATGCCGCGGGTAGGGGCGCCGTCGCGAGCGCCGCGATACCGCCGCCCGGACCAGGGGAATCTCTTGGTGATCGAGCGATGATCGGTCGTGGCGACGGACCCGCAAGGGCGGTTTGCCGTCGGGAGGCTGAGTAGTGCCGTTACTCGCTACCACTGGGTGCTCTGGTACTTCCGCCGAAACGATCGAAACCTGACGGGGCGCACATGCCCCACGCTTCCGAATCCCGGGCCGAGACGTATTTGCGTCAGAGCGCACTCCAACTCCTAGGTTCCGAAGCATGCGATACATCAAACTCGGGACGACCGGACTGGAAGTCTCCGCCATCACCCTCGGCTGCATGAGCTTCGGCGAGCCGGACCGGGGCGGCGAGCCCTGGTCGCTGGGCGCGGACGCCAGCCGGGACATCATCAAGCAGGCCCTTGAGAGCGGTGTCAACTTCCTCGACACGGCCAATGGGTACAGCGCCGGAAGCAGCGAGGAGATCGTCGGTCAGGCGGTCAAGGACTTCACCCGGCGCGAGGAGGTCGTTCTCTCCACCAAGGTCTGGATGCGGATGCGCCCCGGTCCGAACGGCGCCGGGCTGTCCCGCAAGGCGATCTTCGCCGAGCTCGACGCTTCCCTGAAGCGACTGGGGACCGACTACATCGACCTGTACCAGATCCACCGCTGGGACTACGACACCCCGATCGAGGAAACCCTTGAGGCGCTGCACGACGCGGTCAAGTCCGGGAAGGTCCGCTACATCGGAGCCTCTTCCATGTACGCCTGGCAGTTCGCCAAGGCCCTGTACCTGGCTGACCTGAACGGCTGGACCCGGTTCGTGTCGATGCAGGACCACTACAACCTCATCCATCGGGAAGCAGAGCGGGAGATGCTCCCGCTCTGCGCCGACCAGGGCATCGGCGTGATCCCGTGGAGCCCCCTGGCGCGGGGCAAGCTGACGCGGGCCCGGGACACTGCCACGGTGCGTGCCGAGACCGACGAGGGCGGCAAGATCCTCTACCGCGACGGGGACCAGGCAGTGGCCGAGCGTGTCCACGAGATCGCGAACAAGCGGGGTCTGTCGCCAGCCCAGGTTGCCCTGGCCTGGGTCATGCGCAACCCGGCGGTGACCTCGCCCATCGTCGGGGTCACCAAGCCGGCCCAGCTGGCCGACGCGGTCGCCGCGGTGGACGTCGAACTCGACGACGACGAGGCCGACTACTTGGAGGAGCCCTATCAGCCGCACGAGGCCGCCTACCTGGAGGAGTCCTTCTACAAGCAGCGGCCTGTGGCGGGCTCCCGGTAGTCCGCGCTACAGCCGGGCCTTCGACGAGTCCTTGGCCTCGGCCTTCACAGCCCTGTGACCGGCCCGGTGGTGCTTGCGGGCGGCAGCGCGCAACTGCATGATCCGCGCGCTGCCCGCAAGCGCGGAGAGCAGGATGCCCGCCACCGCGGCCAGCAGCAGGGCCACGCGCAGCGGAACGTGCCCGTGGGCGCCGAAGAAGCTGACGTCCACCGACTGCTCCTGAGTTGGGTGGGAAACGCTGCGCAACTGGGTGCGGGCCGAGCGGACGCGCCGCGGTCCAAGCGGCGCCACGAGCACCGAAGGACGTCCCGGTGAGCGAGGCCACGAGGCAGGATCTGGAGGCCGAGATGGCGGCCCTGCGCGCGGAGCTGAAGACCGTGCGCGAGGAGAACCAGAAACCGGCCACCGAACGGGACATCCTGCGCAAGGCGACGAAGTTTTTCGCACAAGAGATGACCTGGTGAACCGCTGCCAGTCCATTGAGGACCACCTCCGCGCCTGGGGCGTGAAGCGGTTGTGTCAGGTGCTGGAGGTGGCCCGCTCCAGCTTCTACACGTGGCGGGCCGGCGGTGCGGCCCGCGTCGCGCGCGAGCGGGCCGATGCGGCGCTTGCCGAGCCGAGCAGACGGGCACCATCGGCAAGAACCGCTCGATGGCGAACAAGCACCTGATCCCGTTCATCGGCAAGGCCAAGCTGAAGGAACTCAGCGCGGACGATGTCGACGACTGGTTGGACGACAGGGCCGAATTCCTCGCGACGCGGAGCCTGCGTGACCTGCTCGCCATCCTGCGCCGCTCCATCGCGCATGCTCAGCGCAGGGACAAGGCCGCGCGGAACGTCGCCCTACTCGTCACCGCACCGGAGGGGCGCCCTGGCCGTCCGAGCAAGGCACTGAACCTGGAGCAGGCGAAAGCCGTGCTCACCGCCGCGCGTCCGTCGCGGCTGTACGCCTACCTCGTGCTCTCGCTTCTCAGCGGTGTGCGCACGGAAGAGGCGAGGCCTCTCACCTGGGATTCCGTCTTCCTGGAGACCACGGACGGTATCCCGCCTCACGTCGCGGTGTGGCGGTCGGTGCGCAAGCACGGCGAGACCAAGGCCAGGAAGAGCCGCCGGACCATCGCTCTGCCGAAACAGGTCGTCGAAGTCCTCGAAGAGCACATGCGATGGCAGAAGCAGGAGCGGGCATCGAGAGGGAGGAGTGGAGCCCGAACGGCCGGGTCTTCACGACCCGGAGCGGCGAGCCGCTCGACGCGGCGAACGTCCGGCGGGACTTCAAGGCCATCGTGAAGAAGGCTGGACTGAAGCCTGAGTGGACGCCGCGGGAGCTCCGCCACATTGTCTCTGCTTAGTTTCCGTGTGGCGATTGGCTCCAACTGGGCCGGTGGCCTGGGTGTTTGGGCTTTGCGCTGAGCCGTGTGGTGTTTCTACTGTCAGCGCCCATGATCCTGAGCTTCTTCTCGTCCCGGGGCTGGGAGTCCTGGGAAGTCGAGCATCGGCCGTTGATTCCCGAGGGGATGCCCGTGCTCGTCGACGGCGATCTGCGCTTCGAGGACGGTCCGGCCGCGCTGCGCCCGACGGCGGTGGTGAACCGGTGGCTGCGTGAGCTCCCGGCCAGCGGGGCGCCCGCGCCGAGCTCGTGGGAGAACTACGCGCGAGTCCTCAAAGAGTGGATGGAGTTCCTGGCGGTACACGGAGTGGGCCTGTTCGACTTGCGGGAGCGGTTGAAGGCGGGGCTGAGCCGGTACGCCGAGCACCGGGCCGCGGGCCCGCTGAAGGCCCGGTTCGCGGCGACGACGTGGGGCCAGCACATGAGCATCCTGTCGTTGTTCTACCGGTGGGCGATCAACGACGGGTACGCGACGGCGGAGCCGTTCACCTACCGCTCCGCACGGGCCCTGTTCGCCGGGACCGGCCGGGAGGTCAAGGTGAATCTGGCGGTGCGCCGCACGCCGAAGCCGCACGTGACAATCAAGTACCTGGAGCCGGACTTCACCGAGTTGTTCCGCAAGGGGCTGCGTGGGCTGGCCCCGGACGGCTCGCAGGACACCGGGTTCCACGGCCGGGAGATGACCCGGAACGCTGCCATCGGGGACCTGGCACTGGCCACGGGGCTGCGGCTGCAGGAGTTCACCTATCTGCTGCCGTGGGAGATCCCCGCCCCGCCGCCCGCGCCGACCGCGGTGCCGATCCCCTTCCCGGTGCCGGCCGCAATCACCAAGGGAAGGAAGTTGCGCACCACCTGGATCTCCTTCGAGGTCCTCGCTGCGGTGCACGACTATCTGGAGCTGGACCGGGCGGCCACGGCGGAGGGGACGCGGTGGCGGCCGCCGCGACGGTGGGGCGAGCCGCTGATGGTGTCCGAGCCGGACGCCCGGGGCGGGCTGATCAACGGTGTTCGGAGGCCGTGGGCGTCGCTGACGCCGGCCGAGAGGCGGCGGCTGGTCGCGCCGGACGGGGGCTCGTGCCTGTTGGCGGTGAAGAACGGCGGCGGCCCGTTCACCGCCTGGGCGACGGTCTTCGAGCGCACATCGGACCGGATCCGGGCCCGGTTCGAGCCGCGTTTCCCGCACGTCTGGCCCCATCGGCTCCGTCATACGTTTTCGATGAGGACACTGGAGTACCTGGTCACCGGGCACTATCGGCAGGCCGCGAGCATCGTGACGGAGACGGACGCAGACGCTGCTCTTGTGTTCTACCTCTCCAAGGCCGACCCGCTGCTGGTCCTGCGTGACTTGCTTGGACACAGCACCGTACTCGTCACGGAAAAGTACCTCCGTCGCCTGGACACCACCCGCATTTACCGGGAGGCATACGAGGCCGCAGGGGCGGCGGCCGGCTTGACCGAGGACACGGAGGCCGAACACGAGGCCGCGGCAGAGTTCGCCGACGTCGTCGTGGCCGGAGGTGCCTGAGATGCCGGCCACGCTTGTCGACGAACCGCTTGGCCTGGACTGCGTCTTCAGCGACGGCAGGCGCGCGAAGCTCTCCCTGGATGGCCTGCCCAACCCGCAGCTGGCCTGGGACCTGGCCGTCGGCCTGGCCGAGCTGGTCCACCCGCACGGAACCGTGGACGCCGCCGGCAGCATGCAGCACTACACCAGCGCCGCCCGGCACATGGTGCGGACCCTCGCGGACCGGGGGTTCTCCGGTGGTCTTGGACAGCTGAGCCGCGGCATGCTCGCCGAGTACTGGATGGGCGCTTCCAGGGGACGTGAGGCCCTGACCCGGCACATGGTCCTGGGTTTCGCCGCGGTCGGAGGGACGCTCGTGCCGGGGGTGGAGGATCTCGCGAACGGCCGGAACTACCACCCGCAGCCCTACCGCAAGCCCCTGCCGCCCTACGACGAGGCCGAGTGGGACCGGCTCACCAGCGTCTGCCGCACGCTGACCAAGGAGTCGTACGCCGACCACCGCCGGGCACTGGCCGCCGCCTCCCGCGGACGGCACCCCGCCGAAGCAGGGTGGACAGCGGAGAACTTCTGCTGGCTGCTGTCACGGACCGGCCCGATCGGCACCCCAGACTTCGCCCGAGCTATCGGCGTGACCTTTGACGCCCTCCACAAACGCATCGGCGTCGGCCCCTTCCACGACGCTGTCCAGGGCCTCTTCCCTCACCTGGACGTGACGCTCGCCTACCGGCTGCTGTTCGGCATCTACTCCGGCATCGTGCCCGACGGCATCGACGATCTCGGTGTCGGCGACATCGACTGGGCCGGCGACGCCTCGATCCTGCTGTCCTACGTCAAGGGCCGCACCGCCGCCGAGAGCCTGAACCTCCCGCGTCGGGCCGTGCGTCTGCTGGAACAGTGGCTCGCCCACTCCGCGCTGCTGCGGAGCTTCATGCCGCCCGGAGACCGGGAACGGCTCTGGCTCTGCCTGGCACGGCCGGGAAATGCGGCCCTGGCCGCACGGAAGGTCACCAGCGTCTCCCGGCAGGCATGGGCCCGACGTCACGGCATCGTCGACGCCGAAGGCAAACCGCTGAAGATCCACCGGTCCCGGATCCGCACCACCCATCACGCGATGCGCGACAAGCGCACCTGGACAGGCAGCGCACGGGCCATCATCGATCCGAACCACACTCCTGCCGTCGAGGGCGACCACTACCTGAGCGCCACCACACCGGCCCAACGCACGGCCGTCGAGGCCATCGTCGAGGACGCCCAGCACGACCTGCTCAGACGCGCTCACCCGCCCACCGTCCTCACCGACGAGGACGCCGCCGCCCTGGCCCAGGACTACCCCGAAGTCGTGGCCGCCATGGAGCTGGACAACGCCGCACTCGCCGAGTTGACCGGCGGGCAGCGGGATGTATTCACCGCCGCCTGCGGCGACCAGCTGTCCGGGCTGCACGGTCCGAAGGGCAAGCCGTGTCCGGCCCGCCCCTGGGTCTGCCTGCTCTGCCCGCTGGCGGTGTTCGCCCCGCGGCATGCCGCGAACCTGCTGCGGCTGAAGGCGTTCTTCTCCAGGCAGTGGCACAGATGCCCGCCGCCCACTTCATGGCCGTCTTCGGCCCCTACGCCACCCGCATTCAGCAGGTCCTGGACCGCTTCGACCCCGTCCTGCTGGCCGAAGCCGCCGCCCACGTCCGCGACAAGGACGACGAACTGCCTCTGCGCCCCGAGGAGCTGACCGCATGACCACCGCTGGCACCGCGGCCTTTCACAGCGTGGGCGATGAGTCTCCCTTCGGCGGCGCGGACATCTGCCGAGAGGCGGGCTTCGACCTGCCCGCCGGGACCCGCCGACCGATCTTCGACGACGACCTATGGGACTTCACCGACGTGATCGGACTGCCGGTACAGATGCCGCTGCACCAACGGCGCTTCGGCTTCACCGCGATCACGGACCCGAGGTGGAGGCTGGTCGCCAAGGAACTCGTACTCGCGCTGCTGGCACCCCGGCATCCGGCAGTCGCACCCCTGCCCCGCGCCTACCGCACCGCATTGCACCTGCGGACCTGCGCAGGCCGGCTCGCCGAGCTCAGCCGCTTCTTCCACTGGCTCGCCGACCAGGGCCTCACCTCTTCTCTCACCCAGGTGGATGCCAGGTGCTGCGAGGCATACCTGGCCCACCGGCGCTACGTGCTCGACGAGCACGGCACCGTGGTCGGCAGCCAGAGCCCGGCTGTCCGGCGAGCCGCCGCCCTGGTCCCCATCGACCTGGTCAACTACCGCGAACTGTTCACCGCCGACCGGCCCAGCGACGATCTTGTCCCCTGGAAAGGCGCCACCGCCTCCGCCGTCGCCGAGATGCCCAACGGCCGGGACGAGAACAAGACTCAGCCCGTCGAGGACAGCGTGCTGCAGCCGGTCCTGGCCGCCGCCCTTTACCTGCTGTCCGCTCTCGGCCCGCACGCGGTCACGCTCGCCGAAGACATCCGGGAAGCTGATCGCATCGGTGTCCGCTATGCCCGCAAAGCCAGCAGCCGTCATGGGCGCAAGCCCCCAACCCAGCACCCAGAGGCGAAGATCACCGCGTTGCTCGCCGAACACGAGAGGACGAACGATCCCCTCCCCCTGCTCCCGGACCGCCACGTTGCCGACCGAATCGCCAAGGGCTGGGCGGCCAACGATCCGCTGGTGCATGTCTCTCTTGACCTCCTCGCCCGCCGGGCCGGGCTCAGCCAGTTCAGCTCACGGTGGCTGGCCACCCTGCGTGAGCCGCTGGAGGAGAGTCTGGCGAAGGTCGGAGCGGACAGAGAATTCGGGCGCAATGCCGCCAGCGTCGCGGCGGCGGACGACAACGAGGCGGTGCCCTGGACGCTGCCGCTGCACCGGCTTCAGGCGGTCGCCCTGGTCGGCATCGTCCGCACCGCCGCGGTGATCGTCCTGGCGGCGGTTTCCGGGATGCGTTCCAGCGAGCTCATGGAGCTGACGGTCGGCTGCCGCCGTCCTCCGGAGGAACAGGCCCCCGGCCTGACCCGTTACCGGCTGGTCAGCAAGGTGATCAAGGGACAGGAACTTGGCGGCATCGTCGACGAGTGGGTGGTCATCGAGCCCGCATACCGCGCTGTCGAGCTGATCGAACAGCTTCACCCCGACCGACGCGAAGGCGCCACACTCCTGGGGCGGTTCGCCTTCGACGTCCGTTACCGCTGGTTCCGGAACTGGGTCAACTCCCAGGCCGGACAACGACTCGGCCTGGCCCCGATCCCCACCGGACCGGTCACTCTGCGGCGCCTGCGACGGACCCTCGCGCTGGAGATGGCCTACCGCCCCGGCGGCGTCCTCGCGACCAAGATCCACCTCAAGCACATCGCCGTCGCGACCACCGAGGGCTACAGCTCCCGCCCCGGCGGCGCGCAAGCAGAACTGCTTGCCGAGGTCAACAAGCACGAAAGCGACCGCAACCTCCAGCTCGTCCTGGACGAGTTCCGCAACTACCAGCAGGGCAGCCTCCCCGCCGGCCCCGGAGCACGCGAACTCACCACGTTCTTCGCCAGCATCGACGCCCAGCTCGACGCAGTCTCAGCCTCGGCCCCGAAGACCCAGCGCAACGACCGCGACGTGCTCAACCTGCTGACCAAACGCGCCAAGGTCCTCCACCTCGGCCCGGCGAATTACTGCTGGTTCACCGACCCGTCCCGGGCGCTCTGCCTCAAGCTGGCCGGCACTCCCACCGCCGACAGACCGCTGGTCGGGATGTGTGACTCCGCCCGCTGCCCGCAGGCCACGCACCACTCCTGCCACCGCCCCGTCTGGGCCGAGCACGCCGAACGCACCGAGACGTTCATCGGGCAGCTCGGCACCACGCGCAAGATCGAACGCAACCGGCTCCAAGCCGACCACGACCGGGCTCTCCGCGTCGTCGCCGAGATCGACGCCGCGGGACAATCCCAACCAGAATGAGCAAGATCGAGAACGAAATTGGGGGCAATACCGTGGCACAAGCATTGAATCTATGGCGGCACGGTCTCGGAGAGGTGCCGGAGTCGGTTTGGCTGCGGACCGACCTGGAGATCTTGATTCTCGCGGACAATGGGCTGACGACGATCTCGCCCAAGATCGGATCTCTGCAGCGCCTGCACACGCTGGACCTGGGGCACAACGCGCTCACCACGGTGCCCAACGAACTGGGCGAGTTGGCAGCACTCACCGACTTCCTCTACCTGCACGACAACCACTTGGCAGAGCTCCCCGAGTCGCTGGGACGACTGACGCAGTTGCGCTACCTCAACGTCAGCGAAAACGGCCTCACCGAACTCCCGGAAACCATCGGCAACATGCGCTACCTCGTCGAGTTGCGAGCACAGCACAACCACCTGGCCAGGCTCCCCGACACGATCGGCAGCCTGTCGCAGCTGCGAGAGTTGTGGCTCCGCGGAAACGCCCTTCAACGTCTACCGGAATCCGCCGCCGGACTCACGCAACTGCGTCACCTGGACCTTCGCGAAAATGCGCTGACCGAGATTCCGGAGCCCCTGGCCGAGATCCCTTTGCTCCGGCACCTCGATCTACGTGCCAACCGCGTCAAGAAGCTGCCCGGCTGGCTCGCCCGGATGCCCTCACTGGAGAAACTGGACCTCCGCTGGAACGACATCGAGCCCGCCCCGCGACTCCTCGACGACCTGGTCCAACGTGGGTGCGTTGTCCTGAAGTGATCCAGCCCCCACCTCGGCACCACCTTCACGAGACAGACCACCGCATCCGGCCGCAACAGGAGTCACCATGAGGATCAGCGCAGCCCAGCGGGCCGAGAACGAGAATCGCGTCCGGGCCGCCATGGACCGTCTCCTGCGCGGACAGCTCCCGCCCGGCGGAAAGTGCGATGTCAAGACCCTCGCCCGCGAAGCGGGCGTCGACCGCACGGCCTTCTACGGCACCCGCCCCTACGCACACCTCCGCGTCGAGTTCGAGCGACGTCTGGACGCCATGCGCGAGACCGGCGAGATCCCCGATCCTCGCGAAGCCCAGATCACCCGGCTGAAGGCAGAGAACACCAAGCTCCGGGAACGGCTGGCCCGGTCGGAAGAGACAGTCGAAGAGCTCAGCGACTTCCGCAGCCAGGCCCTGGCCCGGCTGGCCGCACAGCACGAGGAGATCGTTCGGCTCCGTCAAGCCGCTGCAGGGACAAACCGAGTCAGCCGCCTTCCCGCTCCGCGGACCACGGTGATCGGGACCTGCAGTTGATGCGGGGCGGAGCAGAGGGGAAACACCACGTGGTCCCGTCAGCCGTGGTTGCGAAAGACGAGCAGATAGCGCCAGAAGAGGAGCCTGCGGATGTTGCATCCGGGCAGCAGCACCGCAGCTTCCCGGCGGATCTCGGCCAGGGGCATGGCCGGCTGTCTCACCGGCGCCTGCACCCCTTCCCGACCAGTCGCAGCAGAGACAGAGCGGAGTTTGTCCCTCACGGCGACAGCCAGCCTGGCGACGGCGTTGACGGGCACAGCTGCCAGGCTCCAGGCCCAGTCGAGCCGGGTCTTCTCCGGATAGCACCCCAAGATCACGAGGACCCCGCCGGGCGCGCAAGCGTCACGCAATGCGGCGACGGTGTCGAACGGCATGTGGTGAATGCTGGCGAGGCACGAGATGAAGTCGTAGTGCGCCTTGGGAAGTTCGACTCCAGTCACGTCCGCGTGCTGGAAGCGCGGACTCCGGTCGCCGGTCATCCGGCCGGACAGCGCGCGAGCCTCCGCGATGGCCTCCTCCGACGGATCGATCGCATCGACCTCTATGCCCAGGTGAGCGAGCCGACGCGCGAACTGACCGGTCCCGCACCCCACATCCAGTGCCGCACCGCAGTTCCGCGGCACCTGGCGCAACAGCAGACGGTGATAGTGGTCGTTGTGATCAAAAGGCATGGCCCCGACCCTGCCACAGCCGACGCACCCGGCCTCACCATCCACCATCAAGACCCTTGCGGTGATCTGCGTCACGCCGGCGGGTCCGGAATGCAACACAGGCCGCTGTCATCGTCGCGAACGCGGCGCCGGCAGCGAACCTGCTCAATGGCAACACGCACCCGACCGCACACGGCCTCTGCGGACACAAGGCACAGCTTCGTCTCCCTGCTCTCCGACCACGGCATCCCCCTGGAGCGGATCGCCCTCCTGGTCGGTCACAGCAGCCAAGCGACCACGGAAGCGGTCTACCGCAAGCAGCTCCGGCCCGTGATCACGCAAGGTGCCGAAGCGATGAACGACATCTTCGCCGAAGATCAGGAAGGGGAGGACACGGAGGGCGAGGAAGAGGGCGACGCAGTGGCCTGATCAAATTCGTTTGGCCCCCTGTTCTGGCCCCCCGAGCATGACAGAGGGCCATTCGCGATCACGCGAATGGCCCTCTGACCAGCGTCGGGGTGGCGGGATTTGAACCCACGACCTCTTCGTCCCGAATGAGGTTCGGTTGGTGATCTTGCCAGCGCGAGTGGTGTTTTCCCTGGTCAGGGCGTCGGACTGTCGTGGTCTCGCGTGCCCTCGAAGGGGCTCGGGGAGCGGATTGGCTCCCAGATGGCTCCCGGCGGGAGCAACGCCTCGCAGTGTCGTGCGATGCGGAGGTGGATGCGCAGCAGAGATCACCTGCCGCATAGCCCTTTCGAGTCGTTGGTGCTATATTCATTAGCACCATGTTGCTAAGGCTGAACACTGCGGACAACCGCCCCCTCCATGAACAGGTGGCCGGTGCGATCCGACGCGCCATCGCCGAAGGGGAGTGCGCGCCAGGTGACCGGCTTCCCCCGGCGCGGGACCTCTCCCAGGCGCTGGAGGTGAACGTCAACACGGTGCTGCGCGGTCTCCGGGCGCTGCGCGACGAAGGGGTACTGGAGTTCCGGCGTGGCAGAGGCGTGACGGTGACGGACGGCGCGGCCGAGCGTTCGGCGCTGCTGGATCGCGTTCGCGGTGTCGTGGTCGACGCAGCGCGCCTTGGATACAGCAAGAACGATCTCATCGACATGATCAGGGGGATTCAGTGACCGACAGTGCAGGGCGCAGGATCACTGCGGCGTGGGGTGCCACCGGCTGGGCCTTAGGGGTCCTGGTACTGCTGATGGTGATGCCGCTGGCTGCCAGCAGTCGGCTGCCGGACCGGCTGGCGACGCACTGGGACGCCGGCTCTGGGAAGCCCGACAGTTCGATGCCTCTGTGGGTCGCCTCGCTCTTCCCTGCGCTGATCTGGGCCGTGATGGCGACGGTCGTCGCCCTGGCGCTGTGGCGGGCTCGTGGCAGCGCGAACGGCGCAACACGCGGGTGGGTGGGCGCAACGCTGGGCTTCGGAGGCGTGACGCTCCTCGGCGGACAGGCGGCTGTCGTACGGGCGAATCTGGACCACACGGACTGGCGCCAAGCGGACTCGGTAACGGCGTGGGTCATGGTGACCCTCGCTGTGGCCGTTGTCGTGGGCGGGGTCGCACTGCTGGCCGGCCGCAGGGGGTCGGCCGCGGGGCCGCCGACGCCGGAGGGCCCGACGATGGAGATCCCTGAGGGACAGCGTTTTGTGTGGCTTTCCCGCACGTCCGTTCCCTGGCTTCATGCCACAGCCGCGGTAACCGGTGTGGTGGCGGTGGCAGCCGTCGCGGCGGCGGTGGGGGACTTGATGGGCGCCGAGGCCGCACTGCTGGCCGGGCCCTTCGCTCTCGCATCCGTCCTGGTGCTCGGCTGTGCGTCCGTGCAGGCACGGGTCAGTGAGAAGGGGCTGGAAGTGGCCTTCGGGCCGCTGGGTTGGCCAACCCGGCGCTGGTCGGCCGAGAACATCGACTCTGCTCGCGTCGAGATGCGTACGCCCGCACAGGTCGGCGGCTGGGGATACCGGCTGAGCGGGCTGGGCACCACCGTCATGCTGCGCAGCGGGGAGTGCCTGGTGATTCGAGCCACCAATGACAAGGAATTCGCCGTCAGCGTGGACGACGCTGAACGCGGAGCCGCTCTCCTGAACTCTTTGAGGGCTCAACGGTCAGTGGGGTGAGTAGGCATCGATGTGCCGCCCCTCACGGGACGCGACCCATACCCGCGCCTGCCGGTCGCCGTACGAGCTGCGCGTTGAGCCGACGCTCGGCAGCGCACGCCTCAGAGGTCGACGGGCGACGCGTCGTCGCCGAGCTGTGGGACCACGCGTGTCATCAGCCGCTCTTCCAGGACGGACGCGTAGATGGCGGCTCGGGTGGCGGCGGGGTGGCTCGGCGGCCAGATCCCGCGGCGGAAGACGCAGCGGCGACCGCGGAAGAGCATCACTGTCGTGGCGGCGACGACCACCTCGCCCGCAGCGCCGCGTACGACTTCGCAGGTGAGTGACTCCAGTTCGCCACCCCGTCGTTCGCAGAGGTCCTGGACAGCTCGGCGGGCGGGCCGCAGGAATGCGTCCGTGTATTCCTGCGGCCCGCCCCAGCCAGCGGGGGCGTCAGTCACCGCAGTTGTGCATCGCGCTGTCCGTCGAGGCCAGGACGACCTCGCCGCCGTCGGCGGGAAGCACGAGGTGGATGCCGTTGACCTTGAGGCCGGTGTCGGCGCCGGTCGAGGGCAGTTGTTCGTTCACGATGAGCCGGCCACCTCCGACGAGCGGGATCTCCGTGTTTGGATCACCCGCCACGGTAACTGGAACTCCCGCGATCTTCAGGGTGAGTGTGGTGCTGCCCATGGCCTTGCCGCACTCGCTGCTGGAGGTCGCGGTGAGCCCGGACACCTCGATGAGGGGCACACTGGGCAGCCCGATGCGTGCCTGCGCCACGGTCGAGGTCGCCGTGACCTTGCCGGGAGCCAGTGTCGTGGTGACCTTGGGGCACAGCTTCTGCACGGACAGCAGGAGTGAGGTGTACTCGGCCGAGCACGGGGTGTCGGTCGCGGTCGCGTCCGCCGTGCGGACAGTTCCGGTGTCGGGTTGCGGATCGATCTCCAGCAGCGGTACGCCGATGAGGTCGACGTGCGCCGAGATGCCGTAGGCGCGGCCCGTCGCGTACTGGAGCTTCAGCTGCGCGGAGGTGTCGGAGGCCAGGTAGCCGGCGTCACCGGCGAAGGACGCGCGCAGCGGGACGGTGGCGGAGTCGGTCAGCGGCTGGTCCACCGACGCGACGGTGCAGGTAGCGGTGCCCGTGTCGCTCGTCGTCCCCGTGCACGTCTGCTCGTGGTCCCCGGCGCCGAGGGCGAAGCGCACAATGCGCCCGGCCACCGCGTCTCCGCGGAAGTCGGTCAGTCTGGCGGCCAGTTGGGCTGGAGTGCCGTTGGCGAGGTGCGTCACGCCGGTGTAGTTGAGTTTCGTCGGTGAGGTCAGGCTCAGTTCTGCGGACGTGCCGGACGGGTTGTAGTCGTCATCGCCGCCGAAGGTGACGGCAACAGGTACCGCGTTCGATGTTCCTTGCGGCTGGTCGACCGAGCCGATGGTGCAGGCCGCCGTGCCCGATGCCGTGGTGGTGACGGTGCACGTCTGCTGTGCGGCCCCGGTCCCCAGGGCGAACTGCACGGCACGGCCGCCCACCGGCGTCCCGAAGTTGTTGGTGAGCTTCGCCGAAAGGTTGACCGGTGATCCGTTCACCGCGCTGTCGGCACCGGTGTAGGTGAGGGCGGTGTCCACCTTGTGAGGCTGCTCGGGACCGGGACAGTCTGCAGCCTGGAAGCAGGGCAGGAAGTAGTAGGCGGTGATGATCCCGAACGGCCTGCCGTCGCCCGAGCGTGGGTCGTTGTGGGTGACGTACACGACGACGAGGCTGGCGTCCGTGTTGGTGCAGATCACCCGGTTGTCCGGGGCGGGTACACAGAAGCCCTCGGTACCGACGGTCTCCTGGATGTCCTCGTGGTCGGGCACCACACCGTGTTCCAGGATGTGACGCCTGCCGAAGCCGTCCACGGGCGGGTTGCACTCGGGGCTCTTGCAGTCAGTCTGCCCTTCA
Organism: Streptomyces blattellae; assembly: GCF_009709555.1. Lineage (GTDB taxonomy): Bacteria > Actinomycetota > Actinomycetes > Streptomycetales > Streptomycetaceae > Streptomyces > Streptomyces blattellae. Next base: position 63,387 of record NZ_WJBG01000123.1, read on the forward strand.
CGTAGCGGGATGTCGTTGCCCGCCGTGCCCCGGAAGGTGTCGACGACGGTCCAGTCGATCACGTGCGGATTCGGATCGCCGGGGTCGGCGGTTGCGGTGGCGGGTGCGACGAGGGCACCCAGCAGGCCCAGGAGCAGGGCGAGTACGGCGGATGACAGACGTCGGCGGGCCCGGCTGTACGCCGGGGCACGCGTGGGCGTGCGCGGGTGACCCTGAAGGACCGGCACGGAATCCCCCTCCTTGTGACCGGCCGCCCGGTGACGGCCCGGCACCCCCGCGACGTCCGGACCGCCACGGGGATACCCACCCTGCCGTCAGGTAAGGGACATGACAAACCTTTGCCACGTGACGGCGAGTCGGTCAGCGCACGGTCAGCCGTTACGTGTGCTTGGAGGCCAGTGATCAGGCCCTTCATTCACCGCAGAATCCCTAATCGACCACGTCGGCGCAGTCTGCTGACGACGCTTTGCTTGATGACCGCTTGCTCCTGAATGAGGTTCGACTATGTTGGCCACCTGCTGTGGGTGGTATCTGTGCACCCATGAGGGCCGGGCCTGTCAAGGGCAGAGCGGGGTTGTGGCCTGCGGCTCTCAAGTCGTGTGCCGAGGCGTTTGTGCGGGCGCTTCCTTGCCGTCGGTGTTGTTGGCGCTGTGTCGGCGTACGGGGATCGGGGTCTGAGGAGGCGTCACGGTGTGGCACGCGTGCGTGTGTTCCCCGGGACGGTTCTGGTGGCGGAGGGGTCTCGCAAGCAACAGCGGGGAGACGCGTGGCCGGGAGGAGCAGGGCCACGTCCGTAGCACACGATGCGCAAGGTCGATGCCTACAGGAGATCGTCCCCTTCCTCGTCGCCTTGGGCCTCCCCGTCGCCCGGGTCGTGGCTTCGGAAGTCGGGGTGGTTCTGGTCGTGCCTGTAGGCGGGGTGGAGCGGGGCCAGGCGCAGAGTGCGGTGGTCCCATGCGATGGCTTGGTCGCACTGGCGAGCGATGAAGGCCATGATGTCGCCGGGCTTCCAGCCGCCCGGGCTGGGGACGGCGATCTTGATGCGGCTGGTGGCATGGAGATCCTTATTCATTGGGTTGTAGGGCAGGGCGTGGAAGTCCTCGCCGGTTGCCCTCGCGTAGCATCGGCGAGCTCTTCTTCACCGGGTGGAAGGTTGGTGGGTCGTAGCGGACGGCCCGCTTGTCTCCGTCGGCTGGACCGCCAAGTAGTACCTGACGTGCGCCAGCGCGGGGCCCCTCCAGTACGCGATCGCCGAAGCCCTACGCCTTCCGGACGCGTACTTCGACAGCTTCGGCACTGACCTCCGCCGCAAGCGCGACCTGCTGGGCGACGGCCTCCGCACGGCTGGGTTCGAGATCGGATCAGTACCACCGACATCACCTCCTTCGGCGAGAAGGGTGCTTCGCCCTCTGCCGCGCCGTCTTCTACGACGACCCGGACGCTGGCCGCAGTCAGGTCCGCTTCACACTCTGCGAAAGGGACGACGTTCTCCACGAGACCACCAGCCGCCTGGAAAGCCTGACGTCCCGAACTCACGCCCCCTCCAGTCCCGAACTACTGGCTGTGGCTGCCGTCTCGGGGCCGGGGCCCCAACGACTACCAGCATCAGTTGCGCAGACGTCTTCGACCCGCAACGACGGGCAAACTGCGATGACTGGTCATCAGTGGACGCAAACACGCTGGTCAGATCGGGCATCCGGCTATGCACCGTCGCGAGCGCAACCAGACACCTGAAGAACAACATCTGTCGCTCCATCAAGATGCCATAGTCAGTTGTCAGTTGTCCCACCTAAGCTTGCCGACCATGAGCCACCCAGAGACATCCTTGCCCGTAGACAGCCCAACACTGGCCGAGTTGACACGTGCCGAGCTCATCGAGCTCATCGAAGCACAGCAGGAGGCCGGGATCCGGATCAGCTTCCCGGGCAAGAGTAACGCTCGCAAGACCGGGCGCAGGGTCCGTCCGCGGACCTTGCGTGAGCTTAAGTCGTACGGTGCCGGCTCTGAACCCGAGCGTGCGCATAACTTGGTGATAGAGGGCGATAACCTTCAGTCACTGGCCACACTGTACAAAGACCGCGGGCAAGTCGACCTGATAATTGCTGATCCGCCATACAACACCGGCCGCGATTTCAGATACAACGATCGTTGGGATGACGACCCCAACGATCCAGGTCTCGGTGAGTACGTTGCATCAGACGACGGCGCGCGCCACACAAAATGGATGAAATTCATGTGGCCGCGCCTGCAGATGATGAAGTCGATGCTAAAACCTGGCGGGGTTATTGCCGTCTGTATTGACTATCGGGAATTGTTCCGGCTCGGGCAGATGCTGGATGAGCTGTTCATGGAGCAGAATCGCCTGGCGATCATCAATTGGCAGAAGTCTTATGCGCCTCGTAATGATAAAAACCATGTAAGCGCCGCCACTGAGTACATCCTCGTTTACGCCAAGGATGAAGCCCGGGCTACTACAGCCCTGCTCCCGCGGACCCCAGAGATGGACGCACGCTACCGTTCTCCAGACGGGGATCCTCGTATCTGGAAACCAAAGGATGCGTCCGGATCAAAGGCTGCCAAAAATCAGACCATGGTCTACGCAATTCAGTCTCCCTTCACTGGAGAATTGCATTACCCGCAGGCTGGAAGTTGCTGGCGTACGGCGCAGCGGCAGTTGCTGACCTGGATTACACAGTGGGGTGCGGATTACGAACTCCGTGACCTTGATGATGCTGTTGAACGTGCAAAGATTATCGGTATTGCACCGTCCGACGTTCCCCCGGTCATGGGAATCGTCCTGAAGACACCCTTGGGAAAAGCATCCGCTGCAGCACGGAAAAGGCTTGAGGCCGGCCATTGGCCGCAGCTTTTCTTCGGCCAGAAGGGCACTGGCAGACCTGCTCTGAAGAGCTACCTTGAAGACGTCAAGCAGGGGCGAGTGCCGACGACATTCTGGGCTGATGAAGATTACACGCAGCCCATAGTGCTCGGTACGACATCATGGGCTCACACGGAGTCAGGTCATAGCCAAACGGGGATAGGTGAACTCGATGCGATAGTAGGTCCCCATCATGGGTTCGATACGGTAAAGCCACTGAAGCTAATAGAAAAAGTGATCAATCTGTGGTGTCCCCCCGATGGGATTGTGCTGGATCCCTTTGCCGGTTCAGGAACTACCGGGCACGCAGTGCTACGCCTCAACGCCGAGACCGGTTCGGAGCGTCGCTTCACTCTGATAGAGCAAGGGCGGCCGGATAGAGGAGACAGTTATGCACGATCGCTGTTGGCCGACAGGCTGAAGCGTGTGATTAGCGGAAAATGGCGTAGCCAGACAGTGGACCCACAGCCTGGCGGATTCCGTTTTGCTGCGCTCGACCGCAAAGTTGATGCGGCCGCTCTGCTGAGCATGGAACGTGGCGAGATGACCGACACCGTCATCGCCTCTCACTTTGATTCGAACCGTCGACGTGGACCTGGCCTTAGCTACGAGGCACCAGCCAAGTACCGGTACCTTGTGGCTCGCAACGCCGACGATGAAGGGTTCTTCCTCGTCTGGGACGGCCCCAACGAGAATACGAACCTTACGGAAGACGTATACGAGGACATAGTCGCAGAGGCTACGGATGCGAACCTAAAGCCGATCTACCATGTCTATGCTCGACTCTTCCTGTTCCAAACTGATGATGTGATCTTCTATCAGATACCGGATCGGATTCTCAGGGACTTTGGTTTGGACCTCCGTGGAGAACCGTTCAGCGAAGAGTGATTGAAATGGCAAACTTAGGTACAAAAAGGCTTACTGGGGGCGGAAAATGCTTGAGTTGAAGGACTTCCAGCAGGAAGCGTCGGCACTGATTTCTGAGAGATTTGCTAGGTATTATGTCGACCCACCCATGCGAGGAAAGGCGACGTCGACCCGGGTCGTTCCGTTCTTCCAGGCCCTGGCGTCGATAACGGCTTCCGGTAAGACGGTGATATTGGCAGACGCGGTTGCTGGCATGGCGGCTACCCTGCCGATGGCTCCTGTTGTGCTGTGGCTGAGCATGGGCCGTGTGGTTGTTGAGCAGTCGCTCGCGAATTTGTCGCCGGGCGGAAAGTATCACCATCTGTTGGGTGATACTACCGTTGCGACTCTTGCTGACTATGACCTGGACACCGTGCGCGAAGCCACAAAACCGCTTCTCTACTTCGCCACTGTGGGCACTTTCAACCAGCGTGATAAGGAGCGTGGCGATCGTGTCATTTTCCGCTGTGACATCGATACTGCCGAGGCTAGCACGTGGGACCTCCTAAAGCTGCGAGCTACCTCCGACGGGGTTCGACGTCCTCTTATCGTTGTCTACGATGAGGGTCATAACCTGTCAGACCAGCAAACGAGTCTGCTGCTTGAACTGCAACCCGATGCTTTCCTGGTCGCCAGTGCGACTATGCGCCTTCCCGCTCGTCTTTCAGATGAGATTAAAGACCTGAAGAAAGAGGGATGGACGGACGGCGACCTGATTACACCCGTTGATCCTTCGGCGGTTGTAGAGGCCGGTCTCATCAAAAGCAGTGTTCTTCTTGCAGGTTATGAGGCGCCGATGGAAGAGACTGTCTCTGCCATGCTTGCCGACATGAAGGATGCTAGCGAACAGGCGAAGCTGCTGGAGTTGGAGGCACCTAAGGCCATCTACGTCTGTAAGACGAACATCGTCGAGGGTGACGCATCCCGAACGGACGACCCTAAGCGGCCGTTCTCGTCGCGTGAGGCCCCTCCTATCCTAATTTGGCGCTACCTTGTTGAAACCTGCGGGGTTGATCCAAGCAAGATTGCCGTCTATTGCTCGCTGAAGTTCGATCGCAACTTTCCCCCTCCCTCGGACTTCAACCTCTTTTCGGGAGGGGACAAGGATTACGTCAACTTTACCGAGGGAGACTATGAGCATGTGATCTTCAATCTCAGCCTACAAGAAGGATGGGATGATCCCAGGTGTTATTTTGCGTACGTAGACAAAAGCATGGAATCCAATGTTGCGATAGAACAGGTGATTGGTAGGCTTCTGCGTCAACCTGGTGCGCAACACTATCCATACGAGCGACTGAACACCGCCCATTTCTATGTGCGGGTTGATAGGCGCAATGTCTTCAGTGAAATCCTGTCGGCTGTTGCTGGCAAACTTGAAACTGAAGCTCCGGAGGTACGTCTCGTTGCAGCCTCTCCGACTACGCCGAAGCCAGAACTGCTTCCGCCCAAGGAAGTAAAGGCAGTATTCAAGACAGCTCGTGATGCTTCATATGCCGCAGAGCCTGTTCGAAAGCTGACCGACTTGTTGACCGACTACCGGAAGGACGACGGAACAAATACCCGCGCCAGTGGAGGGCGCAGTATTGTACAACGTGCGGTGGGAATTTCGGCGGATGGTTCTCCGGAGCTGGTCTGGGAAGACTTTGAACACACGAATCAGGTTTCGGCGCGATGGATCTTCTGCCGTGAGGTGGGTCGACGTTTCCAGGGTGCACTTGGGGTCGCGCCAACGCATGAACCGAAGTTCGATGCACTAATCGGGTTCGGCTCGTCGGCTTACGCGCACGTTATGCGCGTGGCTGCCGACGTCGTGGATGCTTACGTGGAAAACGTAGTACTCAAGCAGCAGCGGCCGAATCCCCATGAGGTTGGCCCTATCTTCGTCCGGCCGGAGTCGCTGGTAACTTTCGAACATGCTCTGCACGCCGGATATAGTGACTTGAATGCGAGTTTGGAGATCCCATTTGCTAAAGCGCTAGATAAGTATGGCTTGCCCTGGTGTCGAAATCCAAGTCGGAGTGGGTATGGGATCCCTCTGATCACAATGGGGAAGACCCGAACATTCTATCCGGACTTCTTGGTTTGGTCCGGGGATGATGTTTTTGCCCTGGATACTACAGGCCCTCATCTTCTTGCCGACAAAACGGGGCGGAAGCTGTTTTCTATCCGTGGTGTACGAAACATGCCAGGTCGCCTACTGGTGAGATTTGTATCGCCTGGAAAGTTCACGAACGAGACGACGCAGGTCGATAGCGAAGGTTTCACAGTGTGGGGATTGAAGCAAGACGGGACCTTGAGGGTGTTTCACGCCGAGACTGCTGCTGATGCAGTTGAGAAGGCCCTGGTTCGTGAATACTAGCTCGATCTTCCGTGACGGTCCGTCGGATTCCTGGCGGGCCGTTTCGGTCGTCTGGGCTGATCACGGGCAGGTCTGTGGCCCGGCTTTCGCGTCGGGTGGGCGCCCTGTTCCATGCCTCCGGTCGGGGCGGTGCGGCTCGTAGGGAGGGGCTGTTGGTACCGCCGGCGGAGTTGGTGCAGGTCGGAGTGCGCCGGCCCACCGGAACTTCCCCGGCTACTGGGCCGAGGCATCAACCTTCGACGACCGCCCTCGTGAAAGCCAGGTTAGGGTGCGGGATGTGCAGCGCCTCCTGGTTCTCTTCGATCTCGACGACACACTCGTGGACCGGCGGGGAACGCTCGCCGACTGGGCTGCCGAGTTCACCGCCAGGCACGGCCTGGGGGACGGGGAGCACGCATACGTCCTAGGCATGGTAGCCGAGCGGGCCTATCCATCCACCTTCGATGCGATCCGCTCCTCGTACCGGCTGCCCATGTCGACTGACGTGTTGTGGCGCGCGTACTGCGCGGACATCGCAGCCTTGGTCTCGTGCCCGGCCGAGGTCCTCGATGGCTTGATCGAGCTGCGCGCGGCCGGTTGGCGAGTGGGGGTTGCCACCAACGGCGCGGTGGACATCCAGCGCGCCAAGCTGCGTGCCACCGGTATCTCCGAGCGGGTGGACGGCGTCTTCGTCTCCGAGGAGGCCGATGCGCGCAAACCGCAGACGAGGCACTTCGTCCTGGCAGCGGCCCGCTGCGGCACCGTGCTGGGCGATGACGGCTGGATGGTCGGTGACAACCCGGTCAATGACATCGCTGGCGGACGCTCAGCGGGGCTGTACACCATATGGATCGGCAACGACCGCTCCTGGCCACCGGACGATCCCAGGCCGGACCACACGGTGCCGCATGCACGCGCTGCCATCGACCTACTGCTTCGGTACTCCGCCAGCCACAAGAGGACCACGGCATGACTGACACCGTCGGGCTGCTGCACCCTGGCAGTATGGGATCCGCCTTCGGCGCCCAGCTGCGTGCTCGCGGCCACATCGTGCTGTGGTGCCCCGACGGACGCAGCGACACAACCCGCCGCAGGGCTGAGCGGGCGGGCCTCGAACCTGAGCCACTGCCCGAGCTGATCTCTCGTTCCGACGTGCTGCTCTCCCTGTGCCCTCCCGCCGCAGCGGAGGAGACCGCCGCTCGGGTAGCCGCACTTGGCATGGCCAGCGCGGGCACGACCTACGTCGAAGCGAACGCCGTGTCGCCGTCGCGCGTTCAGCACATCGCCGACCAGCTGGCCCCGATGCCGGTTATCGATGCTGCCGTGGTCGGATCGCCTCCGGTGGGCGGCAAATCCTCGACGCTCTATCTGTCCGGCCCCGGCAAGCAAGCTGACCGGATCGCCGAGCTATTCGCCGGCACCGATGTGCGGCCCCACGTCCTGGGTGACAGCATCGGCAAAGCCTCCGCGCTCAAGCTCGCGTACTCCAGCTACCAGAAGGTCTCCCGCGTGCTGGCCGCCCTGGCGTACGGGGCAGCCGAAACGTACGGTGTCGCGGACGAACTGCTGGCGATCGCAGCCAAGCGCACCGGCAGCTACCTCGTTGAGACCGACTACATCCCCAAGACTGCTGCACGAGCCTGGCGTTGGGGCCCAGAACTTGAGGACGCGGCGGCCTTGCTCGCCGACGCCGGGCTTCCGGACTCTCTCATGCATGCCGCTGCCGCGACGCTCGCGCGGTGGGACGACAACCGAGACGAGCGCCTAGACATCGCCGGCGCGCTGGAAACCCTGCGGGCACAAGGGGACCTGCATAATCCGAGTTGAGTGGTCGCGTCCGCCGCGTCGATAACGTCCTGGCCGTCAGGAGCGAGGTTACGATGCGCGAACGATCGCATCGATCCTCTCTGCGGCTTCATGGGGTGCCGTCGCTTCCGTGTCCACGCGCAGCTCCCACTGAGCCTGCGGATGAGCCGCAAGATCGGCTTGAGTGGCGTCCCACGCGGCCAGCCGTGCTGCCGTGTCGGTGTCCCCTCGCTGCGGTGATCGTTGGGCGGTGGTCTCCTTGGAGCACCACAGCAGAACGCGCACCCACTGCGCCGGGAAGAGGGTGGGTACCTGCTCCATCCCCACCATCTGACCGAGGTGGACGACGGGGGTCCTGCCGCCCTCCATGGCCTGGCCGAGGCCGGGGCGATCGACGACGTAGACGTTGCCGTATCTGTCGTTGCGGTAGATGACGTCCCCGCATGCCTCCAGGGCGGCCAGTTGCTCTGGTGTGCCCATTCGGTAGCCCTGGGTCTTGCCGGTCCCGATCTTCAGCCGAGTGAACGGCACGTACCGCGCATCGAGTTCGGTGAGTGCCGCCGTGACCGTGTCCTTGCCTGCCGCCGGCGGCCCGTAGAGCAAGATGCCCTGCCTCACTGGAACACCGTCCCGAAGACCTGGCGCACCTGGTCCGTGAGCGAGATCGCGGCGCCGAGCCGGTTGTCGACGACCAAGTGCGGCACGACGGGCCGCAGTTCAAGATCGATTCCGGCGGCGTAGGTATCCCAGTTCTGGAGTTTCCAGCTGTCCCGGGCGGCGGACCGGAAGCTGATGTACTCATGCATCGTGTCGACGTCGCACTGAATCCAGACGACGGCCACAGTGACGCCACGCGCTTCACAGCGGTTGATCAGACGCCGCATCCAACGAGGATCAGTGGCCTCGGCGATGAAGGGCGCGCTGAGTACGGTGCTAATCGCGCAGTCGATGTTCGCGTACGCGGTCTCCAGGAGGCACTGGTACTCCAGCGGGCGGACCTTCTCCCGGTAGAGGTCGGTGTGCCGGTCGTTGGGCTCGCTGCCCATCTCTACGAGGAGGCGCTCAACAAGGGGGCGTGTGATCGGGTCCTTGTCGAGCACAGGCCAGCCGGTGAGCTGGGATATGAAGCGGGCGAACTCCGACTTCCCGCTGCCCGCGTAGCCGCCGACCATCATCAGGGTCGGCTTGTTCGGGTCGCCCCCTGTGTGGCGGCGCTTCCAGGCGTCAAGGATGCGCTGCTGCATGCCCTGCCCATCAGAGTCCTCCGTGCCGGGCGCGAGCTGGAGCAACGCGCGCTCCACGGCGAGGACATGGGCTCCATTGTGCGGCTCGCTCGACGCGGTGAACTTGAGCTTGGTGGCCTCGTCGGGCAGAGGGTTGCGGAAGCCGAGCTCGGGCTCGGTCGCGCGGTACAGCAGACAGTACGCACGACGGTAGTGCGGTCCGGGATAGATCTCACCCTGCTCGTGCTGCCACAGCGTCTGAAAGTTGGCGGCCGGCACCGCGAGCCCCGCCGCCCGGGCCACCTCGCGCAGTTGCTCGCCCGCGCCTTCGAGCGTCAGGCCGTGGGCTTCGCGTTGCTGCCTCAACCTGTCCGGGCGCCAACCCGGGCGACTCTTCCCCACCGCGCCTACCGCCTGCCCATCCCTGGTCATGATCCGGAGCCTAGGTCAGCCTCTCATGAGCGCGTGTGTAAGCGGATGTTGAAAAGTCAGACCTACCAACCATGAACCGCTGATGAGCAGCTTCGGCAACAGCTCGTGATACTCCGCACACCTCCGGACCGCTGTCATGGTCACACCGACGCGGTCGTCCCACGCCCGCCTCGGTCTCCAGTAATCGTCCGGGATCGGAGGGGGTACTGCGGTGGCCGTCGATGTTGCTGTCCTGCTGATCCTCGGCATCGTGATCGCCTTCTTGTGCCGAGGAGGTGGGCTCAAAGCGGGGCACGCCGCGGTGTGCGTGGTCTTCGGTTTGTACCTCGCCGGGACCGACAGCGTCGGCCCGTTCGTGAAGGACGTGACGGCGTCGGTCGCCGGCCTGCTGTCGGGGCTGAGGCTGTGAGCGCGGCGCCAGCGTCACCGGGCCCCGTCTGCCCACCACGGCCTCCTGGACCTGGTGGCAGCCAGGCCCTTCTTATCCGTCCATCGCATGCCCGGGAAGGCGGCGTCGGGTCGTAGTTCAGCCGACCGAAGAGTCCGGTTCTGCACGAGATCACCGATCTACTGATGGAGCCCTCACCATGTGCTATCAGCCGACTACCACCCTCTTGTCGACGACGCTGCCCCCGACCGCCACACACCCAGTGGGCGATGTACTGCTTGGCCCTTCATTCCAGCCGAGTTCCGCTGCTCCGGCTCCGCGCCCGGTCGCGGTGATACTCGATCTCTTCGGCACGCTCGTCGCAGCCCCGACCGCGGTCGAACGGCGAGCTGCCGCCGCCCAGTTCGCAGAAATCCTGGGCGTATCCCTTTCGGTCGCCGAGGCGGCGCTGTCCGACAGCTGGCAGGCGAGGCACGACGGGCAGCTGACGTCCACTACCGAGGTTGCGGCTCATCTCGTCACCCGCTGCAAAGCGATTCCGGCCTGCGTGGGGGAGCTGGAGATGCTCCTGGCCCAGCTCGCCGCTGTCCGCCTTGGGGCCGATGCCACTCTCCTGCGGGCTCTGGAGCGGCTTCAGCGCGGTGGCGCCAGGCTGGCCGTCCTTAGCGATGCGTCCCCGGACATAGCCGAAGCGTGGAGTCGCAGCGAGCTCGCGCCGCACTTCGACGCCGTCGTCTTCAGCTGCAGGACGGGCGCGGTGAAGCCCGACCGTCTGCTCTTCCAGACGGTCCTCCACGAACTCGACGCGGCTCCGCATCAGGCCCTCTACTGCGGCGATGGCGGCGGTGACGAGCTGGCCGGCGCGGAGCGTGCCGGGATGCGTGCGGTGCGCGTGGAACGTCGCGGCGGGCCCGGCAGCCTCGTGTTCGGTGAGACCGCCTGGTCCGGCAGGGCGATACCCAGTGTCGAAGCTCTGCCCTCCCTGCTGGACAGCTGGGGGAAGCGATGAGCGGCCCGTTCGCGTGGGCGGTTGAGAACGGCGTCCTCTGCCAGCACCCCGCTCCGGCCAGCGTGTCCGTCAGCATGCCCCCGGCGCGCGATACGACGATCATCGAGACGCGCTACACGGGATTGTGCGGAAGCGACGTCGCCAAGCTCAATCACCCGTGGCAGGGACGATTGCCGGAACCGTGGTACCCCGGGCACGAGATCGTCGGCGTCGACACGGAGACGGGAGGCTGGGTCGCAGTCGACCCGATGGTCTCCTGTCGCTCGTGCCACTACTGCGACCGTGGCCATGTCCACCTCTGCCCACGACTCCAGCGCATCGGGTGGGATCTCCCCGGAGGTCTCGCCGACCGTGTGAGGGTGCCCCGCGGCAGCGTCATTCCGCTTCCCCATCTTCACGATCCTGCGCACGGAGTCCTCGCTGATCCGATGGCGGTGGCCCAGCACGGAGTCCGCTGCGGGCTACGGGTGCCTCTGGGGCGGCTCGGCATAATCGGGGGCGGCGTCCTTGCGGTGTGCACGGCCATCTGCGCGGCAGAGGCGGGGTGGGACGTCCACATGCTGGTCAGGGAACCCTCCCGGTCGCATCAACTCCGGTACGTCCTCTACGGGCACATCACTCTTCACACTGCCGAGCTTCCGGCGTGCGACGCCGTCGTGGACGCCGCGTCCGGCCAGAGCGACGCCCCTATACGGCAGGCGCTGAAGGCTGTCCGTGACGGCGGAACGGTCCTCGTCCAGAACGCCTATGCGCCCCGCGTCGTTCTCTCGGTTCCTCTGCGGGACGTCTTCCGTCGCTCGATCACCCTGCGCGGCTCCTTCTCGTATTGCCGCGCAGATGGCCACGACGACTTCCGAGACGCCATCGATGTCATCGCCAAGGGCGGCGACTGGGCCGCCCTGATGACGCGAGACCGATTCCCCCTCAGCGAGCTGCCGCAGGGACTGGCGGCCCTGAATAACGAAGCTCGCCATCGCCCCTTCAAGGTCCTGCTCACATCCGACACGTGATGGAAGGAGTCCACACCGTGGTGGTCACAACGCCATTGCTCGCCCACAAGATCAATTCACCAGCCGACATCCCGCCCCAGGACGTCCACGAAGGAATCACGCGCATCCTCGCCTTACCGGAGGGCCACACGCGCGACGTGATGCTGGGGAGTGTCCTGACGGGACTGCTCCTGCGGGGGCCGCGGCTGGAAGAAGTCGAGGCTGCGGTCCAGGCCGCGACGGCCTTGGACCGAAGTGGCTGGGACTTCCATCAGCCGCCGGAGGGCATGCGGTTCGTCGGCTACACGGGCAGCGGGAAGAAAACCTTCAAGACGATCAACCTCAGTACAGCCGCCGCACTGGTGGCGGCCACCGGGGGAGCGCACATCGCGAAGCTTGGCTCGCGCAGTGCGTCATCGAAGACCGGGTCCCGCGACTTCATCGACCTCGTGGGGGCGACGAGCGACACGGTCCCGCACCCGGAGATGGTCGACATCACGGCGGAGACCGGCTTCGGGTTCTTCTCCATCGAGAACCGCGTACCCGAGTTCGATCGCCGCTACGGAGGCAGGTTCCAGGCCATACACGCCCTCAGCCTGGCGTTCCCCGCCCTCCTCAGCCCCGTCAGCTGCTCCGCCTATGTGTATGGCCTCTCACACCCCACCGTCGGCGCCTCCGCTCGGCTGCTCTCCCGGCTCGGTCTGCCGGACGTGGCGGTCATCAACTCCAGCGTCGGCCAGGCCGTCCAGGTCGACGAACTCATCCCCGGCAGCACGGTCCGAGCCTGTCGCATCAACGCCGGCGACGAGGACCTGGCGTTCAACGACGAGGTACGCAAGGGAGCGACCTCGATGACCCAGGACCTGTCGTCCGTCACACAGCACGAGGACCCGCACGAGAACGTCGCCGCCGCGATACGCGTACTGGCAGGCCGAGACACCAGTGAAGCGCGGAACGCGGTCGCTCTCAACGCCGCTCTGCTCATGGTGATGTCCGAGGTGGCCCCCACCATCCAGTCCGGCATCGACAAGGCCCTCACCATCATCGACGCGGGCACGGGTCTGGACACGCTCCAGCAGTTCGTACGGCTCACGGGCGGCGCCCCGCACCAGCTCAACTCGCTCCTGCGACCCGTATCCCCCACGGCCCTTCTGATCAGCCCCGGCGTCAAGGAGGAGGCAGCGTGCTGACGCACGACGAGCTCGCGATCGTCCACCTGGTCCTCAACACCGACTGCAATGCCTGGGACCTGGCACCGACCAAGACCTCACCGGGCGTGTGCCGCTTCTGCTACCGCGAGCGCAACCGGGTCAGTACCGACGCGGACACGGTCCGCCGTGTCATCGACCAGGTCCGTTCCGAGTCCGAGGCCCACAGGTGCGTCTTCACCGGCGGGGACCCAGTGATGCCGTACGACAACCACTTGGAGATCGCTCTCCAGCACGCCACCGAAGTCGGCTTCGAGACCAACCTCCACACCAACGGCCTGCTCCTGAGCGAGCGTTATGCCGGTCTCCGTGACCACGTGACCATCTACTCCCTGGCAGTCGACGGCCCGAACGCCGAGACGGCCAACTGGTTCCGCGGACAGGGCTACTTCGAACGGTTCCTGTCCAACGTCGAGTTCCTCACCGCCGACCAGCGACGGCTCGCCTTCAACACCTTCACAACGGCCGGCTCCGTGAAAGATCTGCCCCGCCTCGCCCAGCTCATCGCCGGGGTAGCCCAGCAGACCGACGTCGAATACTGGCTGATCTCCCAGTACCGCCCCATCGGCCGCGCGAACACGCGCAAGGCGGAGATCTACGGCTTCGAGCGGGACGACTTCGTACGGGCCGTGGATGACGTGCGCGACATGGTCGAGGGGGTGGAGATCTACGCCCAGCCCACGCGTGCCCCGGAGGACCAGTACCCGTTCCGTGTCTGGGTCCTCGCCGACGGAACGGTCACCGCAGATCTCGGCAGCGTCGCTGCTCCTCGCAACGAGGTGCTGGGCGATCTCCTGGTTGACGGCTTCGAGCCGCTGGTCCGCCGGGCTTTCGCCCTCCGTGAGCAGACGCAGATGGAAGGAATCGCATGAAGTTCGACGCGGCGTACTACGAGAACGTCATCGACCAGCACAGCTACGAGCGCCTGGGACTCGGCGCCATCGACTTCGCCCTCGCGGGGATGAGCCCCGACGACCTGCGCACGAAGTGGGTGTGTCACACGGGCGCGCGCGGGTTCGCAGAGGCGGTCGCGGACGGGCAGCCCGCCATCGTCACCACCGGGGTCGGGCTCGGGGGCCCGCCTCACGCCGGCACCCTCTTCCAACTGCTGCGCGCGATCAAACTGCAGCAGTGCGGCCTCGACGTCCAGATCGTCCTGGGCGATCTCGACTCCTACAACGCCCGCCGCACGCCCCTGGACTCCGTGCGGAAACTCGCCGACCAGTACGAGGAGTTCGTCCTGGGCCTCGGGTTCGACGCCACGCGCGGTGTGCTGCGCAGGCAGGAGGGCGAGACCGACGTCCTGGCCACCGCGTTCCTGCTGTCGCGCCACCTGGGCGACGAGGACTTCCACTGGGCAGAGGAGGACCTCGCCGGCCTCTACCGCAACCACGGAGTCTTCGACCACCTCAACTACGGCATGAAGCAGGCCACCCTGCTCATGGCCGCGGACTTCGTCCACCTCCTCCGCGAAGGACGTCATGTCCTGGTCTCCCTCGGGGTCGACGAGCACAAGTACGTAGCCCTCGCCCGGCGCGGTGCGGAACGCTGGGGGCTGCCCGCGAGCCAGCTGTCCGGCATCTACACCAAGATGATCCCGGGCCTCGGCGGCCTCCCGAAGATGAGCAAGAGCATCCCCGGCTCCGGGATCGACGCCTCCATGTACGCCGAGGACATCCGGGCCCTGCTCCAGGCGGACACCGACACGGCGCCCACCGACGACGGCTCGGCGCTGCTCCAGATGTACGCGTGTCTGCCCGAGGTCGACGGTCGGGAGTACGACCGGGCCTCGGCCGCGCGCCGCGACGGAGGCCCCGAATGGCTCACCGTGCGCGAGCAGCTGGTCGAGCGGCTGATCTCGCTGTTCTCCCACTGGCCGAAGTAACCAAGGAGCCTCTCGTGCACACGAACATCACGACCTCCCACCAGCCCGTCGGCGGCCCCGAGTCCTACTTCATCAGGAGCGGCTACCGAGGCCGGGACCACGTGGAGTACTTCCCCGACGAGACGGACGACACCGTCACCTGGCAGCCCGACGTCTACCCGTACACCGCCGCCCAGGCCAAGGAACTCGACCGCGATGTCGTGATCGACATCGGCTGCGGACGCGCGGGCAAACTGGCGACGCTGGCCGACGAGTACCCGGCCTGGACCTACATCGGCGTGGACTTCGGGGACAACCTCATCTGGTGCCGCGACAACCACCCCTTCGGGGAGTGGATCGACGTCGACCTTGAGTCCGCCGAGCGGCTGCCCATCGACCCATCCCTCGTGCGCCGGTCCGTCGTGGTCTGCTCCGACGTGATCGAGCACCTGGTGAATCCGATGCCGGCCCTGTCCCTCATCTGCAGTCTCCTCCTGGAAGGCAGCGCCGCCGCCGTACTGTCCACGCCGGCCCGCGAGTGCCGCAGCGGTTACGACGCTCCCGGGCCGCCTCGTAACCCCAGCCACGTGCGGGAATGGGCGAGCGACGAGTTCCAGGCACTGCTGCGGGCGTCCGGATTCGAGATCCACTACGCCGGGCTCACCCGAAGCGACGACGCCTCCAACGGCCTGTCCACCCAACTGCTCCTCGTCGGCCTGGGAGCGGCGGAGGAGGAACAGCGGTGACAGCGGTTCCCCGACCCGAGGGCATGCGTGTCGTCCACCTACCGGCTCGAACCCCGTACGCGTGGAAGCTGCAGAGCCGTGACTTCCACATCCTGAACGGGACCGAGATCCCCAGCGGCGACACGGTGCCGGCGGCCGTCAACGCCGCCTGGCTCCTCGACCACGGCCCACTCACATGGCTCGACGTCCTGCACCTGCACCACATCGACTTTGAGGACCTCACCACCCTGGATCGCCTGCTCGACGAATGCCTGAACCACGGAGTCAACGTGGTCTTCACCGCCCACGACACACGCCCCATGGTCGGCAACGCCGAGGACTTCACCGCGCGGCTGCGCATGCTCCACTCCGCCGAGGTCAGCTGGGTCTGCCTCACCGAAGGCTCTGTCACAACGCTCGCCGAGATTCTCGGCGGGCGTCCCCAGGCGGCGATCATTCCTCACGGGTACGTCGCGTCCCCGGAGTCGCTGGCCGGCCGGGAGCGCACTCCGAGCAACTCGGCAGCCCAGTACCTCATGTTCGGGGCCTCACGGGCCAGCCGGGACCAGCTGTCCACCATGGCCAACTGGAGCTTGGGGATCACGGATCCCCTCAGCAACCTTCACGTCCTCCTGCGCGCGTTCAGCCCCGCCGACTTCGCCGACGGGGGCCGCGGTCCACTGCTCCTGGAGACGGCCCGGCACGACCCCCGTATCCGCCTCACCATGCGCCCGTACCCCACGGACGAGGAAGTGGTCAGAGCTGGTCTGGCCTCGGACGCACTGCTGCTGCCGTACCTCTGGGGCAGTCACTCCGGGCAACTGGAACTGGCCTTCGACCTGAACCTCCTACCGGTCTGCTCCCTCACCGGTCACCTGTCCGAGCAGTACGAGCGGCACAAGGGATTCGTCGAAGAACCCGAATGGTTCGACTGGTCGCAGGGGCACCCCAATCTCTTCGGAGAGAAGTTCCTGACCGCGCTGGAGAACGCTGCAGCGAGGCTCAGCTCCAGGCCCCGCCGCCTTGAACCCGAGTTCCTCGACTACAGGGCTGAGGAGCACCGAACGATCCTCAGCCAATACGCCCGCGTGTACGGTGGCGACCAGTGAGCGCGCCTCCACGTATTTCGTGCGTGATCCTTTGCCACAACTACGGCCGATATCTCGACCGGGCCATAAAGAGCTGCCTGGAACAGGAGCCCGGAAACTTCGCCCTTCACGAAGTCATCGTCATCGATGACGGCTCCAGCGACGAAACCGAGGAGGTGTGCCTGCGCCGCGAAGGCGATGTCAAGGTCATTCGGAGAAGCCAGCAGGGTTTCGGTCAAACCCTGACCGACGCATTTCTCCTCAGTACCGGCGACTGGGTGGCTCCGCTCGACGCCGACGACTGGTTCCACCCGTCGAAGTTGCGTACATGCGCTGAGGCCATGACAGGAGAGTCGCTGTTCATCGAGCACTGGGAAAATGTGGTCGACTCCGACGGGAATCCAATGCTGGAGGAACCACATCCGGGCGGAAACACGAGCACCCTGGTAGTCCACCGTGATGCCGGTCTCAGCCTCCTGCCGGCGAGCAACGAGATCTTCTTCCACGCGTTGCGTGAGGCCGGTCGAGGCGTTGTACTCCGGGACCCGTTGACCTTCTATCGGGTCCACCCCCGCAGCATGACCGACCGGAGTACGCCCGGCGCGTCACAGGACTATCGGGCTGACGTATGCATCGCGCTGTCGGATCGGCTCCGCTCGATGTACGAAATTCCTCCGGCATGGACGAGTAGCCGCCAGCTCAGAAGGATCTCCTGGCATTTTCGGGCACTCGCTTCCGGTCACAGAGTGGAATCCGCCATGCAACGAAAGGAGCGTGTCTCCGCAATGCTCCTGATTCCGGGCATGCTCATCGGCACGCTCCGCGCACATGACCCGATAGCACCGTGGCTCAAGTCCCTCTCCAGCACGATCGCGGGACGGCCACTGGTGCGGCTGACAGCGAACCAGGAACGGCAGGCTCATTCGTGATCATTCCGACGATGTGTCGGGGGCGACGGTGATAAAATCGCCGCTTCCAATCCCTTACTGGTCAGGCCAGTTGTCCGACCCAGGAGCGTATAAGCGCCATGAGCCGTTTGAGTGAGTCCGTCACCCGTGTCATGCACATCCTCGATGGGGCGGACCTGGGTGCGGACTATACGGTCGCGCAGCTGCTCGGCGAGACAACAGCAAGGCGCTCGCTCGACCTCTCCGACCTCTCCCCCCAGGAGCAGGCCGCCCTGGTCGAGGGGCGCGCGAATCATCTGATCCCGTCGGCAAGCGTGCTCGCCGAGAAGATCGAAGCCGCGCAGGCGGCGGGACGTCCGTTCGTCGTCAAGTACGGCATCGACCCGACCTCGCCCGACGTTCACCTCGGCCACGCGGTGCCGATCATCATCGCCAGCCGGTTCCAGCGGATGGGCCACCACGTCGTCTTCATCATCGGCGACGTCACAGCCAAGATCGGTGACCCGTCGGGACGCTCCTCGGAGCGACCGCCCCTCACCGACGAGGACATCGCCCGCAACCTGGGCGGCTACCAGCAGCAGGTCACACCGTTCATCGACTTCGAGCGCGCCAGTCTGCGCTTCAACGGCGAGTGGCTGAACAAGGTCACCCTGCCGGAGCTCGTCGGGGTCCTCGCCCGGGTGCCGGTCTCCATGTCGCTCCAGCGCGATGACTTCCGCACCCGGCTCGCCGAGGGCCACGGGCTGTCGGTCGCCGAGTTCGTCTACTCCGTCGTCATGGCGTGGGACTCGGTGGCCATCGACGCCGATGTCGAACTTGGCGGTGTGGACCAGCTGCTGAACCTCCAGATGTGCCGCAAGGTCATGGAGATCTCGGACCAGGCCCCCGAGGTCGTCATCACCACCCCGCTCATCGAGGGCACCGACGGCACCGGCACCAAGATGAGCAAGAGCAAGGGCAACTACGTGGGCCTGACGGCGTCGCCTGACGACGTCTACGGCCGACTGATGTCCATCCCCGACCACCTCACCGAGTCGTACCTCCAGCTGCTCACCGAGTGGACGGACGATGAGATCCGGGCGGTCACCAAGCGCCTGGAGGAGGGATCCGCACACCCGATGGCGGTCAAGCGCATCCTCGCTGGCGAGGTGGTGGCTGCCCTCCATGGCCTGGACGCCGCTGCCGCCGCGCGGGCGGAGTTCACGGCGCGCTTCTCGAAGCGCTCCTTCGGGGATACGCAGAACCTCCCCGTGGTCTCTCTGAAGGATCACTCCGAGGAGACCCTCGGGGCGCTGGTCAGCCGCACGCTGGACTTCGCTTCCAGCATCTCCGCCGTGCGCCGGGTGGCTCAGCAGAAGGGCCTTCGGCTGATCCGTGAGTCGAACGGAGAGCAGCAGCCGACGCCGCTCATGGAGGCAGCCGTCCAGCAGACGCTCGGCGAAGTCGTCAGCGAGATCGGGGCCCTCGAAGGTGCCGAGCTGTACCTCAAGGTAGGCCGCAAGGTCGCCCGCATCGACGCCTGAGATCGAGACATGGCGTCGGCCCACAATGGGCTGGCGCCGTTCTGTTGCCCGCTTCGGAGCGCCCGTGATGCCCCAGCTTGGACAACAGCTGCAACGCAGCGCTCCGCAGTACTGTCAGGAGGTCGTGACGGAGCCCATTAGCTTCAGCCACTGCAACTGAGCAGGCGAGGCTCCAGATGGATCGCACAGAGCACACTGCTCTCCTCGAACCGAATTTCCCTGGCACGGCCGATGACGCCGGGCGGCTGCATCCCAAGCCAGCTCCGTAGGGTTCGCCGCCCGGTCCCACACCTGGATCTCGCGTGTGAAATTGGCCAACCCAGCCAGGGAGGTGACGAGGGTGTCCATGAACTCCCGCAACGTCTTCACGCTGTGTGTATCGAAGTAGTCGGCCTCCGTATCGTCGCCATCCGCGAACCGAACGAAGGGACGACCTGGATCACCATTGGGCAGCGAGTACGCATAGAGGTTCATGTCGAACCCGACGTTGCGCGTCATCAAGCCGTGGTGGGGCAGGGTGGGGCCCGCCATAGGCCCCATATGTAGCACCCGCGTCACGTCAAGGCCGTTCGCGCCGAAGTGATCCTCGGGGGTCTTGCTCATGCTGCACCAGTGTGGACAGGTGAACTCAAGGCATTGGTCGCTCGTCACCTTCGAGGTATCGGCGCCCAAGTCGTCGGCCTGAAGTGGGCCGGCAGCATCCGCCACCGCCATGGCGAGTAAGTCGAAACGACTGAGTTCGCTAGAACCGTCTCGTTTGGATGACAGCGGATGAGTTCTTTCCTTTGTCATCCAATCGAGGCGTTTGACAACGAACCCAGCTGGCGGGAGGAGGGGCTTAACTGTGTCCATTCACGGGTGGTGCTGACCTGCGGTGGGGCCCGGTGATCTCTGCGATCTGACGATCTTGTAGGTTTCTGGTCGTGTCGCAGGGGCCGTCGTACGAGGAGCTTGCCGCGCTGGTCGCTGTGCAGGCCCGTGTGATCGATGAGCTGCGAGCCGAGATCACCGAGCTGAAGACCGAGGTCGCTGGGCTGCGGGCGGAGAACGCGGAGTTGAAGCGTCGGCTGGGGATGGACTCCACCAACAGCAGCAAGCCGCCGTCGTCGGACGGGCTGGAGAAGAAGGCGACGCGGTCGCAGCGTGAGCGGTCGAAGGACCGTAAGCCGGGTGGACAGCCAGGGCGCGCGGGCCGCTCGTTGCAGCCGGTTGCGGACCCCGACCGTGTGGAGCGGGTCGAGCCGGCCGAATGCGCCGGCTGCAACAGCCCGTTGTCCGGTGCGGCGCAGGAGGGATTCCGGGCGGTCCAGGTCTTCGACATCCCGCTGATCGAGCGGTGCGTCACCGAGGTGCGCCTGGTCCGGCGCCGCTGCCGGTGCGGGGTGGTGACCTGTGCGGACGCGCCCCCGGGGATCAGTGGTCCGACCTGCTACGGGCCGAACCTGCGGGCCTTCGTGACGCTGCTGGCCGCGGAGGGGCAGATCAGCACCGAGCGCACCGCTAAGCTCATTGCCGGACTGCTGGACGTCGAGGTCTCTACCGGGTTCGTCGACCGCTGCCTGTCGAGGCTGGACGCGCCGCTCGACCGGTTCGAAGCGGAGCTGAAGCAGGCCCTGCGCGCCTCGGAGGTACTGGGCGCGGACGAGTCCCCGATCAGTCTGGCGGGCGAGCGCGGCTACGCCTATACCGTCCGCTCCACCGGCCTGACCTGGTACGGGGCCGCGGACAATCGCGGCCACGCCGCGCTGGACGGCTTCGGAATCCTGCCCGGCTACGGTGGCGTGCTCATCCGGGACGACTACGTCGGTTACCACAAGTACGACGCCCACCTGGCGGGGGTGCAGCTGTGCTGCGCGCACCTGCTGCGCGACCTTCAGGGCGTCATCGACAACGCGCCCGACGAGGAGCACGCGGCCTGGGCGAGGGCCGCCCAGCGGATCCTGCGCGAGGCCGGGAAGACGGTCGAGCAGGCCCACGCCGCCAGGCACACCACGCTGCACGAGAGCGAACACGCCCGGATCGAGAAGGAGTTCCTGAACGCCGCCCGGTGCGGGATCAGCGTCAACCCGCACAGCAGCGGGAAGAAGCCCAAGGCCCGCCAACTCGCCGAGCGCCTCGTCGACAGGGCCCAACAAGTCCTCCGCTTCACCTGGGACTTCACCCCCGGGCTCGCCTGGACCAACAACGCATCCGAACAGGCCCTGCGGGATATCAAGGTCAAGATGAAGGTCAGCGGGTGCTGGCGCGGACTGACCGGGGCG
>NZ_WJBG01000124.1 GCF_009709555.1 Streptomyces blattellae
CTAGGAGCGTGTCTCAGTAACGGGCAACCCGCCTATGGTTCGTGATCATTGGTGCGGGATGATCACGGTATGCATGGTGGGGATGGGCTGTTCGAGGTCGAGCCGGTCGAGAAGAAGCGGCCGATGGGTCCTGCGGTGGCGGTGGACAAGACGTTCCGGGCGTTCGACCCGCATCAGGTCCTGCTGCTGCCGCCGTCGCTGGATGACTGGCTGCCCGAGGACCACCCGGCCCGGTTCGTCGCCGACCTGGTCGACGAGGTGCTCGACCTCGGACCGGTCCTGGCGGACTACACCGAAAAGCGCGGCTACCCGCCCTACGACCCCCGGCTGATGGTGCGGCTGCTGATCTACGGCTACACCACCGGGGTGCGCTCCTCCCGGGCGATCGAGCGCCGCATGGCCGACGACGTCGCGTTCCGGTTCCTGGCCGCCGGCCAGGCCCCCGACTTCCGCTCGATCGCCCGGTTCCGCCGCCGCCACCTGGACGCACTGGCCGGTCTGTTCACCCAGTCGCTGCACCTGGCCATGCGACTCGGCCTGGTCAAGATGGGCCGCGTCGCGCTGGACGGCACCAAGCTGGAGGCCAGTGCCTCCAAGCACAAGGCGATGAGCTACGGCCGCCTGGTCGACAAGGAAGAGCGGATCGAGGCCGAGATCGCCCAGCTGGAAGCGAAGGCCCAGGCACTGCTGGCCGACGCGGAGGCCGCCGACGAAGCCGAGGACCAGGTCTTCGGCGTGGACGGCAAGGAGGTGGACCTGCCCGCCGAACTGGACCGGCGTGAAAAGCGCCTGGCGAAGCTGCAGGCCGCCCGCGCGCAGATCGAGGCCGAGGCCGCCGACAAGGCCCGCAAGCATGCCGAGGACAAGGAACGCCGCCGTCAGCAGCGCGCCGGCACCAGTGATGAGCAGGCCGTCACCGACGCCGGCGAGGCGACCGCCGCCAGGGCCCGGCCCAAGCCCAAGGCGCAGGCCAACTTCACCGATCCCGACTCGCGGATCATGAAGAACAGCGACGGCGCCTACATCCAGGCCTACAACGCGCAGGCCGTAGTCGACGAGGAACACCAGGTCATCACCGCCGCCGACGTGACGTGCAACCCCTCGGACGCGCTGAACTACACCCTGATGCTTGACCAGTCCGCGGCGAACACCGGCGCCCACCCCAAGCAGGCGCTGGTCGACGCCGGATACTGCTCGGAAGCCAACCTCGAAGCCGCCAAGGACCGCCAACTGGCCTGCGGCACCGACACGTTCATGGCCACCGGCCGACTGGCCCACGACGAGCAGGTTCCGCCCGCTCCACGCGGACGCATCCCCAAGGACGCCACGCTGAAGGAGCGCATGGCCCGCAAGCTGCGGACCAAGCCCGGCCGGGCCGCCTACGCCCGCCGCAAGGCCATCGTCGAACCCGTCTTCGGACAGATCATGACCTGCCACAACGGCCGCCGGCTCCTCCTGCGCGGCGAAGACGGCGCCCGCGGCGAGTGGCGACTGCTTGCCGCCTGCCACAACCTCCGCAAGATCTTCCGCCACGCCGGACCGACCGGCCTCGCCGCCGCGGCCGACTGACCAACCGGGCCGCCCCGGCCACCGCGGGCCGAAATCCCGGCCCGACCGACCCGCCCGTCGGCCCCACAGGCGCTGACCGGACCACCGCGACCGATCCCGCCGA
Source organism: Streptomyces blattellae (assembly GCF_009709555.1). Taxonomy (GTDB): domain Bacteria; phylum Actinomycetota; class Actinomycetes; order Streptomycetales; family Streptomycetaceae; genus Streptomyces; species Streptomyces blattellae. The sequence goes on from NZ_WJBG01000124.1 coordinate 1,673, forward strand.
TCACGACCTCCCGGCCAGTTGCCCGTTACTGAGACACGCTCCTAGCCCGTTCTCGCGCGAAGCTCCCCCGAAGCTGACGGCAGTTCTGACGCCAACCACAACACGCAGTCACCCATGACCGCTTGCCCGAGCGGTCGCAGTCGCGCCGACAGTACTCCCCCGCAAGGGCGATGAGCGCTCCGTGTCAACTCCCCCAAAGACGCCCGGGGTTCATCCATCGTTCACCGCTCCGCCCCGCTCCCGCACAAACCTGCGCCTACCGTCCGTCACGCTGGTCTCAAGGGGAAGCAAGGGGAAAACACATGCGCATTCCGTTGCCGCTCGTCAGAACGCCGTCCGATTCGCATCCCGGTGGCCGGTCGGCCATGACCTGTCTCTACCGGTGTGGGAACGCCTGCTTCCACGAGGTGCCCAACACCACCACCAACGAATACGTCGGCGACGTCATCCAGGGCGCCCTCAGCCGCCGTTCGGTGATGCAGGCCGCCGCCGTCGTCACGGTCGCCGCCGCCGCGGGCACCGCCGTCACCGGCGCCGCGGCTCCGGAGGCCGCCGCCGCCACCCGGGCGACGAAGCACGGCAGCTCCGCCAGGGGTGCGCGCGGGCTCCGCTTCAGCGCCGTCGCCCCCAACACCAGCGACGCCGTGACCGTGCCGGACGGCTACGCGCAGAACGTGGTCATCCGCTGGGGTGAGCCCATCCTGCGCGGCGCCCCCGCCTTCGACCCGGACAACCAGACCGCCGAGGCGCAGGCGGGGCAGTTCGGGTATAACAACGACTTCCTCGCGCTGCTGCCCCTCCCGGGCGAGTGGAACCGGCAGATCCTCGTCGCCAACCACGAGTACACCGACGAGGTGCTCATGTTCCGCGGCTACGACGCCGCCGACCCGACCAGGCAGCAGGTCGAGATCGCCTGGGCCGCGCACGGGCTCTCCGCCGTGGTCGTCGAGGGCGACCGCCAGACCGGCAGGCTCAAGCCCGTGCCCCGGCACCCGCTGAACCGTCGCGTCACCGCCACCACCGAGTTCAAGATCACCGGGCCCGCCGCCGGTTCCGACCTGCTGAAGACCTCCGCCGACCCGACCGGCACCAAGGCGCTCGGCACCCTCAACAACTGCTCCGGCGGCACCACCCCGTGGGGCACCACGCTGCACGGCGAGGAGAACTTCAACCAGTACTTCGCCAACTCCAGCCGCGCGACCGACAAGCGGTACGGCATCGGCACCGCCGCCTCCGAGCGCAGGTGGGAGCTCTTCGACAAGCGCTTCGACGTCGCCCAGGAGCCCAACGAGGTGCACCGCTTCGGCTACGTCGTCGAGCTCGACCCGTACGACCCGGCCTCCAAGCCGCGCAAGCACACCGCGCTGGGCCGCTTCAAGCACGAGGGCGCGACCGTCCGGCTGACCGAGGACGGCCGTCCCGTCGTCTACTCAGGTGACGACGAGCGCTTCGACTACTTCTACAAGTTCGTCGGCAGCAAGCGGATGAAGAAGGGGTCGTCGCGCGCCGTGCGCGAGCACAACCTCTCGCTGCTCGACGAGGGCACGCTGTACGTCGCCAAGCTCACCGGTGACTCGCCCGCCATCGAGATCGACGGCACCGGCAAGCTCCCGAGCGACGGCGAGTTCGACGGTTCCGGCGTGTGGATTCCGCTGGCGACGGCCACCGCCGACGGTGCCGAGAGCCACGTCGAGGGCATGACCGCCGACGAGGTGTTCGTCTTCACCCGGCTCGCCGGTGACCGGGTCGGCGCCACCAAGATGGACCGGCCCGAGGACATCGAGCCCAACCCGCACACCGGCAAGGTGTACGTGGCGCTCACCAACAACAGCAACCGCGGTACCGGCACGAACGCCAAGGCGGACGAGGCCAACCCGCGCAACGCCAACAAGCACGGGCAGGTCCTGGAGCTGACCGAACGCTGGAACCGCGCTGAGAGCACCACGTTCGCCTGGTCGCTGTTCCTCGTCGCCGGCGACCCGAACGACCCGGCCACCTACTTCGCCGGGTTCCCGAAGGACAAGGTCAGCCCGATCTCCTGCCCGGACAACGTCGCCTTCGACGGGTACGGCAACCTGTGGATCTCCACCGACGGCGCCCAGCTCGGCTACCACGACGGTCTCTTCGGCGTGGCTACGCGCGGTGACCGGCGCGGTGAGCTGAAGCAGTTCGCGACGATGCCGATCGGTGCGGAGACCTGCGGCCCGGTCATCCAGGACCGGCGCGTCCTGGTCGCCGTACAGCACCCGGGTGAGAAGGACGGTGCCACCGTGGAGAAGCCGGCCAGTACCTGGCCCGACGGACCCGGCAGGATCGTCCGCCCGGCGGTCGTGGCGGTGTGGCGCAAGGACGGCTGCGACATCGGCGTCTGAGACGTCTGATCGCACACGGCAGACCCATACGTATGCGGGCCGCCCTCTCACGAGAGCGGCCCGCATACGTGTCGTCCGTACAGCTCAGGGAGCCGTCACGCAGTTCACGGCCGGGAGCTCCGCCGGGGCCGCGAGGCCGGCCGGGTCGAACAGGGCGGCCGGGTCGACGAGTCCGGTGACGGCGCCCGGCGCCTCGGTGAGGCAGGTGACGGCGGCCGACGGGTCCGGCACGGCGGTGGCGGCCGGGGCCGCGGCGCCGGCGAGGGCGAGGGATCCGAGGAGGACGGAGGCGGTGCGACGCATGGAAAATCCCCTTATCGGGAGGGCGGTTGAACAGGATTGATCATTACCTGTACGCGCCTCTGAACTCGCCCTGCGTCACCCGCACGGGAACGACGTAACGATTCACCGCCTGCGCGGAGTTGACCAGGCCGCATATGTCGCCGCATATGTCGCCGCATATGTCACAGCCCCGCGCCCCTTCGCGGCGCTTCAGTGCGGGGACGTGATGGCGCGTGCCGCCGCCACCTCCTGGCGCAGCGGCTCCAGGACGCTCCCCGCGGGGCCGGTGAGGTCTGTGCGGACGGCGTAGAGGGTCTCGACCTCCCGCAATCCGTCCGCCAGCTCCCTCAGTTGCAGGGCCACTTGGCCGACCTCCGCGGCGGACGGCGGGTCCGCCCCGTGCTTGACCCGTACCCGGGCCGCCGTCGTCGCGTCCACGATCCGTTCCACGGCGACGACCAGGGGCCACCAGGCGGCGGCCCGGCGTCCGGTCGGCGGGGGCTCGGTCAGGGCGCGCTGGAACTCCGTGCGGATGACGGAGAGGTCGCGGTAGAGGCGGCGGCGCATACGGGCGCGGGCGGCAGGGTCCGCGGCCTCCCCGAAGGCCGCCTCCACATAGGCCGCCGCGTACCCCACCGCGTCCGCCACCCGGTCGCCCACGCGCACGTGCCAGCTCTCCGGCCACAGCAGATAGCCCGCGATGAGCGCGATCGCGCAGCCCACGAGGGAGTCGACGAGGCGGGGCAGCAGCAGGCCCGTTCCCTCGTGGTTGAGGATGTCGGACAGGAGGAGGATCGCCGGGGTGATGGCGGCGGTCTGGTAGCCGTAGCCGCGCGGGGTGAGGGTGGGAATCAGCGGGGCGAGCAGCAGCATCACCGGTACGTCCCACCAGCCCCTCGGCACCTGGGAGAGCACCGCCGCCGCGACGACGAGTCCGGCGACCGTGCCGAGGGCCCGCAGCAGCGCCCGGGAGAAGACCGACCCGAAGTCGGGCTTGAGGACGAAGGTGATGGTCAGCGCCACCCAGTAGGAGCGCGGGACCGTGATGATCGACACCAGGACCTGCGCGAGGCCGATGCACAGTGCCAGGCGCAGCCCGTAGCGCCAGGAGTTGGCGGACAGGGTCACGTTCCGGGTGGCCCGGGCGGCGCGGATGCGGAGGGCGGCCGGGCGGCCGAGGCGGTCGTCGATGCCGTGGGGGTCGATGTCCGGGGCGGTGACCACGGAGGCCGCGTGGCGCACGGCGTGGTTCATGGCGCGGTTCGTCCCGCTCTCCGGCTCCGGCAGGTCGAGCCCTATCGGGCCCGTGTAGCCGGTCTCGACGGCCTCCGCGAGGTGCAGGACCGCCGTCGGCACCTCGGCCGGGAGCGGCTTCCCGGTCAGATGGGCGGCGGGGGCGGCCTCCACGACCGGGGTGATGGCGTTCAGCTGGGCCAGCAGGCGGGTGAGTTCGGGGCTGCGGCCGTGGTGGCGGGTGCGCCGGGCGAGGACGAGGTCGTACGACTGGTTCAGCGACTGGGTGACGGCGTGGCGGGCGTCGTCGTACGCGTCGGGATCACCGGTCGCCGTCAGCAGGTCGGCCACGGTCCGGTACGTGTCCGCGACCGCCGTCCGCTCCGGCACCCCGCTGCGCAGCGGCCAGGCCAGCAGGGCGAGCAGCAGGACGAGGAGTCCGCCGCCGGAGACCAGCAGCGGTGCGAGCCACCAGTCGCCCGGCATCGGCAGGCCCGCGCCCACCACCGAGTTGAGGAGCAGCAGCAGTCCGGATACGGAGGCGACCGCGCCGATCGTCGAGATCATCCCGGAGACCAGCGCGACGCCGGTGACGGCGGCGACCGCGACCCAGCCGTGGCCGTGGACCAGCGAGCCGAGGGTGATGCCGACGGCGCCGAAGAGCTGCGGGACGGCGATGGTGATGATCCGCATCCGGTAGGCGTCCGCCGTGTCGCTGATGACTCCGGAGAGGGCGCCCATGGAGGCGAGGGCGCCGTAGTCGGGCCGGTCGGCGGCGAGGCCGGCGGCGAGGGGCAGGGCCATGGCGACGGCGGCGCGGGCGACGGCGGGCCGGTTGACGGGCGCCGGTTCGGACCTGAGGTTCCGGACCAGCCAGTCTGGAGGAGTCAGGCCGATGGGGAACTCTCGGGACATGGCCCCATTATGTTCAGCCCCGGCGTCATTGTGTTCAGCCCCGGCGTCCTCATTCCCGCTGGTTACGCCGCGAGGTCCGTCGCTCGCGCCCGTCGCCGGAAGCGGTCCACTCGGCAACCTCAGTGTCCAATGCCCGGCCTTCCGCTCGCGGGTGGGGTGGCCGAATCCTCCCTCAAAGACGGGAGCTGTGCGGGGAAGGTTGCGCCGAGTGGGAGGGGTCCCGGGGGTGCGCGCGCATGATGTGGCGCCGGTCATCGAGTGGGAGACGGAGATCCGAGATGACACCCGTACAGGTCGACTGGCTGACCCTGCTGCTTGCGCCCTTCGCCCTCGTCGGGCTGTTGGTCGCCTTCCCGGCCATACGTTCGGCGGCCAAGAGCGGTGATCCGGCGCCCGGCTGGGCGAAGGCCGTCCAGGGGGTGGCGATCACATGCGCGCTGCTCATCGCACTCCTGAATGTCACGAGGAGTTCGTGACGCCCGGGAGGCGTCTGGGTCGCGTAGTCAGCGTCGGGAATCGAGTCCGGCGAACGACTCGGCCGGCACCGCTGGAAGATCGAGAGGTCGATCGCCTGGCTGTTCGGCTACCGACGCCTCACCCTCCGATACGAGCGAAAGGGCTCTCACTTCCTCGCCTTCCTCGGCCTGGCTGCCGCCCTGACCTGCTGCAAGAAACTCGCGAAGATCGCCACGTGCCTCACGCAGGGACGCGGGCGCGCACCAAGAGCGTGCCCAGTTTTTTCGGGTCTGGGGCCTCGATGACCTGGGCGTCGATATCGGCGAAGCCGTGCCGCTTGAGGATGTCCGCCCACGTCTGGGGGGTGTACTGCCAGCGCAGTACGGTCAGTTCGCGCGCCCGGCCTTCGAGCCACTTGCCCCGCATCTGCTGAGGGCCGTAGGAGCCGGCGACCGGTTCGGCCTGCGAGAACGCGAAGACCCCGCCCGGGGCCAGCCGCTTGAAGACGCACGGAAACAGGTCTTCGGGGTCCGTGAACCACACCGCACCCCATACCGAATAGATCGCGTCGTACGCCGCGGGGGTGGACGAGAGGTAGGCGCATGCCTCGCCCTGGACGAAGGACAGCCCAGGAGTGCCATTCCACCAGGCACGGGCCCGCCCGACCTGGACAGGGGAGAAGTCGACGCCGGTCACCTCGACGCCGTGGCGGGCCAGGTGGGCGGCTTCCTTGCCCTCAGCCGGTCCGAGCTCCAACGCCCGGCGGGGGCGACCGAGGACTTCGGCCCCGGGCCCGTGCCCGGGGTACTGGGTCCAGTCGAACCGGTCGGCCTGCGGCGCCGGTTGGGGGCCCTCGCCCTTGTAGGGCTTGTACTTGTCCCAGTACCCGGCCGGTGTCATGGGCACGTGGGACATGAAGCTCCTCGGGAGGGTGGAGTGACCGGTGTCCGTTGAGCTGGACACCGTACCGGGGCTTCCTCCCACGCGTGGGCGAATGACACCACCTCACCGGGACACGCACGCGAAGGGGCCCGGGGGCGCCTGTGACGCTCCCGGGCCCGATCGTTTCGGATCAGTGGCAGTTCGATCCCGGACTGCACGGCCCGCACTTGCCGTAGTCCCGCTCCCAGAGCTTCCAGTCCACGTCGAAGCCCGCGTCCGCGATGATCTGGGCGGTGCGCTCCACCGAGCCGTCGTACTTGAACTCGATCTCCGGAATGTGCTCCAGGAACCTTCCGTCGAAGTGCTCCGCGCAGAACTCGCGGTAGTTCTTCGTGTCCAGGATGAAGACGTGGACCGCCAGGTCGACCAGGCGGCCACAGCACATCTCCAGTCCCTGGCCCCACTTCTCCATGGCCGTGATCAGGTACGAGACCGCCGCGCCGAAGAGCCGGTCGGCCATTACCTCGTCCACGGGGTGGTCCCGCATCAGGAGTTGGATCTCCCGGTCCCACACGTCGCGCTTCACGTAGTCCCGGGGGTCTCGGACCTTGGTCTCCATTGCTGCCGTCATGTTGGCCTCCATCGCGTCGCCGGGGCCCGCCACCCAAGAGCGGGCCCGCATCCGAAGGGCACCACCGGACGGCAGTAAGCAGTTATCAACTACCTTGCGCCGCACGCCATTTGCAGGTCTTGCACACGCCATCGACGCCCCTTCCCGGGCTCGCTACCGTGGATTGGCCCGGCTCTCGGCCAGTGGGAGGCGCGATGCGCACCATGGACCCGCTGTGGAGTTCCACCAAGGCCCGTACGCTCGTCGACCACCAGGATCCCGGAGGCCTCATCCGCATGGGGCGAGTGGGCCGCGGGTGGCGGCAAGCCGACCTCGGTGCACGCCTCGGCTGCTCCGCCTCCACCGTGTCCCGGATGGAGCAGCGCGGCAGCCGAACGGCTGACCTGCGTCTCCTGCGCCAGGCTGCTCAGGAGGTCGGTGTACCGCCCCATGTTCTTGGTGCGGCACTCGGATTGAACGTGCTGCAAACCACTAAAGTGGCGGCCGACGGTCCACGTAGCGCCAAGGAGGACCCCATGCGCCGCCGGACACTGCTTGCGGCTGCCGGGATTGCGGCCCCCGTCCAGCTCCTCGCCGACGTGGACAACGCCTTGGCGATTACGCCCGACCCGACCGGCTCGGCCGTACCGCTCGATACCCGCCTGACGCGGGCGCGATCGCTCTTCGACGCCGGCAGGCACGCCGACCTTCTCGAAGCGCTGCCGGGTCTCCTCGCCGACGCCCATGACGCCGCTCGGTCACGGACGGACCTGGCGCACGCCCGGCTTTCGTCGTGCTACACCCTGGCTGCCCAGCTCCTGGTCAAGATCGGTCGCTACGACCGGGCTCGGCTCACCGCGGACCGGGCCACCGTCTACGCGGAGTTGTCCGGCTCCCCACTGGCCGCTGCCGCTGCCGCCCGGGAGCTGAGTATCGTCCTGCGCCACCAGGACCAGCCCGGAGCCGCTCAGCGTTTGATCTTGAGTGCTGCCGCCCAGGTCGAGGCCACCGGGTTGACGACCCCGGCACAGTCGGCTGCCTACGCCCAGATGCTGTGCACCACCTCGTACACGGCGGCGCGGGCCGGGGACCGCGACCAGGCGTTGACCATGATCCGCGAGGCGTCCCGGGCCGCGCGCGGACTCCCGCAGCAAGTTCCGGCAGGCCGCCTGTTCCCCATCACCCCGGCAGCGGTCGACCTCTATGAGGTCGGCGTTCACTGGGCGCTCGGTGACGCCGGGGCCGCCCTCCAGGCAGGTCGGGCGCTGCACCCGGACCAGTTCCGCACCGCCGAGCGGAAGGGACGGATGCATACCGACCTCGGGCGGGCGTGGTGGCAGTGGGGCAAGCCGGAGCAGACGGCCCATGAGCTGCTTTCCGCCGTCCGTATCTCCCCCGGTGAGGTCCGCGATCGTCCGGCAATCCGTCAGATCGTCAGCGACCTGTCCACGCGACACCCGCGGGTGAGCGGCGTCCGCGAACTCGCCGCGGCGACGCGCGTGCGCGACTGACCGCAGGCCGCTTCCCGGTCAGGACGCGGTGCCTCCGAGCGGCCGTTGTCAGGGCGGGGCGCTCTGCCGGGGCCTGCGTGCGGCCTTCTTCGCCTCGCGGTGCTTGTCGCCCAACCGCATCGAGTGGTGGCAGGAGATTCCCGCGAGGCGGCAGGCGCCCTGGCAGGCGGCGACGTGGTCGAGCCAGTCGTGGAAAGTGGCCATGACCTGGTCGTCCGGCCGCCGCGTCGGTTCCTCGTTCATGTCGGCCGTTCCTCGCGCAGGTACGCCGTGACGTACGGCCGCACGATGTCCCGCACGTCCACGTACGCGTTCTCCCGGTGCGCCGCCCGTGCGGGCGGAGTCTCCCAGCACGGTTCACGGGCGAGTGGCGGCAACCATCGCCCGTGCTCGGCGCGGTGACGCCGCGAACGTGCCGACCAGCGGCGCCAACGGGCGTCGTGGGGGTTGGGCAGGGGCGGCTGTTGCTGTCTGGGCAGTACGGCGATCAGTGGCTCGAACAACGGGACTCCTCGGGGATGAGGAAGTACGCCCATACGCACTTGGTGAACGGGCGCAGTTCGTGTCCCCAGCGCGACGCGAGCCCGGCGACCAGAAGTAACCCGCGTCCGCCGGCCTCTTCCTGAGCGTCGTCCGTGCGTGGTTCCGGAATCCGCTCCTTGTCGGGGTCGGACACCTCAAGCAGCAGGCCGCAGCCGCGGATTGAGATCGTCACTTCGATCTCGGCGAACGTCACGCGGCAGTGGCGTACGGAGTTGGTGACCAGCTCGGTCGCGACGGTGGCGATGTCGTGGGCGAGTTCGCCGTCGACAGCCCAGTCCTTGAGGATCCGCCGGACCTGGGCGCGGGCCTCCGGCACATGGCTTCTGCGCTTGGGGATGCGGAAGGTGTCGCGGCGCGGGTGGGTGGTGGGTGAGGTGAGGGTGGGCATGGCGAAAAGACCCCCTGACGTGTCGTCAAGACGGCGCGTTTCAGCAGCGCGTGCTCCGAAGCTAGGACCGAATCAGCGACCTGTGCAATGCCGACGACTGAATACATGCAGACGTGTCACTCGATCGCGTGATGTGGCCCTAGAGTGACGCATGGCATGGCATGGTTGCCGGAAGAGAGGGGAGAGCCAATGCCCGCAGGTGGACGGCCGACTGTGCGCAGTAGGCGCCTGGGTTCGGCGCTCAGGAATTACCGGCAAGCCGCCAAGCTGGACCAGCCGCAGGCGGCCGAGGTGATCGCGTCAAGTCAGGCCAGGATCAGCCGCGTTGAGAGTGGGCACGCGACACCTCGTGTCATCGAGGTACGACTCCTGCTGGACGCGTACGGCATCTCAGATCAGGAAGTCCGCGACAAACTGGAGGACTTGGCCAAGCACTCGAAGAACCGGGGCTGGTGGCTCGAACATGCGGCTCACCTGTTGCCGGACTACCTCGACCACATCGCGCTGGAGGACGACGCAACCTACATCCGGGAGTGGCAGCCGGTTCTGGTCCCTGGACTCCTGCAAACTCCGGCCTACGCGGAGGCGGTCATTACGGCGGGCCCTGATTACGTCGCACCGGAACTGGTTGCTCATTTGGTGAAGGTGCGGCAGGGGCGACAGGCCAAGATCGAGGAAGGCGGGGCAATCTACGCCGCCGTCATCTGGGAGGCAGTCATCGCGCACCCCTTGGTGAGTGTCGAGATTCACCGAGGCCAGCTGTCCGCGATTCTGGAGGTCGGCAAGCGGAAGAACGTTACCGTGCAGGTACTGCCGTTCAGCGCGGGCTTGCTGGCAGCCTCGACCTCTGCCTTCTCGTCCTTCAGTTTCGACGCGGAACCAACCGTCGAAGCAGTGACACTGGAGAACCTGAGGGGCACGTCGGTCCTTGAAGGGCCGGAGGACTTGGCGGCTTACGCCAATACGTTCGACCTACTACGATCGTCAGCACTGGCACCGGAAGCAAGCGCCAAGCTCATCCGGAGCGCACTGCGGACCTTCAAGGAAGACTCGTCATGACCAAGGTTGTTGGCCCCTTCACGAAGTCTTCGTACTCCGGGCAGCAGGGCAACTGCGTAGAGGTCGCCCCCACAATCACCGGCGGCCGGGCCGTCCGCGACAGCAAGAACCCGCACGGCCCCCTCCTCTACGCCGCCCCCGACAGCTGGCACGCCTTCCTGACCGGCGTGAAGGACAGCCGCTAGCGTGCGTCGACCCGGGTCAGGAACTCCCGCAGTGCCTCGTTGAACTCCGCGGGCCGCTCCAGGTTCGGCATATGGGCCGCCCTCTCGATGACCACGAGCGTCGAGTCGGGCAGCGCCGTGTGCATCGCCTCCGCGTCCGCGACCGGCGTGTACTCGTCGTCGGCGCCGACGACCACCAGTGCCGGGACGGTGACCTCGGTCAGCAGAGTGCGGTAGTCGGGGCGTTCGGCGCGGCCGCGCAGGGCTGCCGCGGCGCCCTCCGGGGGCGTGGCCGTCATCATGCGGTGGACGTGCGCCTTGACCTCCGGTGAGGCGTACGGCGCGACCATCTTCTCCAGCACCTCGTCGGCGTATCCGCGCATGCCCTCGGCCAGCAGCCGGTCCGCCGTCTCGTTGCGGAACACCTTGCCCTCCGGCGTCTCCGGGTCCGGGAACGTGTCCGCGAGGACCAGGGCCCGGACGCGCTCGCCGAAGAGGCGGTAGCACTCCATCGCGATCTGGCCGCCCATCGACAGACCGGCCAGGACGAACTCCCGCACCTTCAACCCGTCCAGCAGCGCCTCGATGTCGCGGGCGAAGCCGGACAGCGGGGTGAGACCGGGGACCACCGGGGAGGCGCCGTAGCCGCGCAGGTCGGGGGCGATGACCCGGCGGGAGGACGAGAAGGCCTCGATCTGCGGGGCCCACATCGTGTGGTCGAAGGGGTGGCCGTGGACGAGGACGAGGGGGACCGCGGAGGTATCCGCGCCTTTGTCCTCGTATGCGAGGGAAGGTGACATGTGAATGACCCTAGGTCTGGTCAATTCCTCGGTTCAACAAGGTTTTTGCCACCCGCACGCAGTGGCAGGCGAGGGCCGCGGTGAGGCCGACGGCGACCAGGAGCCAGGAGACCGTGCGCAGGGTGGCGGTCAGGGCGTCGTAGACCGCGCCCGCGGCCGGGCGGTGGGCCTTCTCGGGCAGGTCGGCGAGGGTGAGGCGGCGGCCGATCCCGACGGCGAGGGCGAGGAACGCGCCGCCGAGCGCCGTGCCGAGCGCGGTCGCGGTGACCGCGCGGCGACGGCAGGCGGCGACCGCGATGCCGGTGACGGCGAAGGCGGCGGCCGCCAGAGGGAGCCAGGAGGCGGCGAGTTCGAGCACGGGGGCCCTTCGGGTAGTGCCGGGTGCCGGGACAGGCCGTCGTTCTGTCTGCCGGACCGCCGTCGACTTCACCAGGCAAGGGCCTTCCGGCCGGGTACGCCACCGCTCCGACTGCATATGGGTCGCTCTCCGGTGGGGGTCACCCGATCGGCGCGGGCGTTCGGGGTCAGCGGGGGAGGGGGTTTCCCTCGGCGTCCTCGTGGGTGTAGTAGCGGTAGAAGAACACCGCGAAGACGGCCGCCGTGATCAGCAGGGCCATCACCGTGCAGCGCAGCACGCTCGCCCCCGTCTGGCTGTAGAGGAACCCGAACGCCGCGCCGGCGAAGGCGGACTTCGTCAGCGAGTGCAGTTCCCGCTTCAGCCGCGGGGCCAGGAGCGCCACGGCGATGCAGAGCACGATGAACGCGAGCGCGGTGACGAAGCCGAACAGGATGTTCCAGCCGGTGATCTCGCCGCCGGAGCGCCGGTTGGCCGCGGCCCAGTAGCCGTAGACGAGGCCGAGGACCACGGGAATCGCGTACCGCGCCACCTTGTGGGTGTGATCGCTGAAGACATCGGGTGTGGGGAGCCGCGTGGCCGGTCCCCCGGCCGTGGGTGCCGCATGAGCCATCGGAGGCTCCTTCCTTGTCGCCCCTGTCATCCAGGGCACACCTGGGCGGGCCCGCTGGCAAGTCGGTGGGGAACCCGGTCGGCCCCCGTCCGGATGCGGCCCGCTGCCGGCCGTGCTTCGCTGGGCGTCATGAGCGGGCGCGGACTGAGGCCGGTGGGCGGTCGGCGCCCGCTCGCAAGGCTGCCGGACGCCGTCCCCCGGGACGTGCTGCAACGACACCAGATGCTGCGGGTCGGGGACCGGAGCGTCGCCTGGGTGCCGCCGCTGCTGATGCTCATCGGCATCCTGGTCGTCGACTGGAACACCACCCGCGACTTCCGGATCATCACCTGGATCGTGCTGGTGCCCGGCATCGCCGCCGCGATCTGCGGGGTGTGGGGCACGGCCGCCTACGCGGTGCTCGCGACCGTCGTCTACCCCGTCGCCGACCGCGCCTGGCCGAACGAGTACCAGGCCGGACCGGCCGACTTCTACCTCGTCGCCGTCGGCGGTGTGCTGGCGGTGCTGGCCTGCGCGGTCCGGGTGCGCGGCGAGCGCCGCATGCTGCACATGCGGGACGTGGCCGACACCACCCGCCGTACCGTGCTGCGTCCGCTGCCGCCGGACTGGGGCGGCCTGGAGCACGCGGCGGTCTACCTCCCCTCCGATGTCGAGGCCCGCGTCGGCGGCGACTTCTACGACATCCAGCCCGGCCCGCACGGCACCCGCGTCCTCGTCGGGGATGTGCAGGGCAAGGGCCTGGGCGCGGTCGAGGCGGCGGCCGCGCTGCTGTGCACGTTCCGCGAGGCCGGCTACCACGAGCCGGATCTGGAGACGGTCGCCGACCGCCTTGAGGTACGGATGCTGCGGCACTGCGGGCATGTCGCGGCGCTCGGCCGCGAGGACGGCGACCGTTTCGCCACCGCCGTCCTGCTCGACTTCGCCGACCGGGAGGCCGGCGCCGTACGGTCCGGTGACTGTGCCGACCGGGAGGCCGGCGCCGTACGGTCCGTCGTCTTCGCCCACGAGCCGCCGCTCCTCGTCGGCCCCGACGGCGTACGCGCCCTGCCGTCCGGCGACACCCTCCCCCTCGGCCTGAGCACCCTCGCCCCCGCCCAGGGCCCGCCGCCCGTATGCCGGGTGACCCTCGCGCCCGGCGAGACGCTGCTGCTGACCACGGACGGTGTCACCGAGGCCCGGGACCCCGACGGCGCCTTCTACCCGCTCGCCACCGAGATCGCCCGCGCCGTCGCCGCCGACCCGCGCACCGTGGAACCCCGTCGCCTCGTCGCCTTCGTACGGGAGGGCGTGCTGCGGCACTGCGGGGGACGGCTGGCCGACGACACCACGGTGTTCGCGGTACGGCGGCTCATGCCCCTGGACGCGCGGGACAGTTGACGGTTTGCGGTCCTGGCATCCACCTTCGCAGCCGCAGCGGTTACGGTGCTTCGGTAAGTGATCGACGGGGGATGGGGAGGGACCGATGCCCGGAACCGTGCTGCTGCTGGCGGCGTCGCCGCTCGGCAAGGGGCGAATGGTGGACGCCGCGTCCGTGCTTCCCGTCCTCGCGGCCGTCCCGCCCGCCGTCCTGTCCGGCACCGACACCGCGAACGTCGTCGAACTCGCCGACCCGCTGGAGCCGCAGGCCGTCCTCACCCGGCTGCGCGCCGCCGCGGGCGCCCCCGGCCCGCTCACCGTCTTCGTCACCGGCCAGCTCCAACTCGACCGCAAGCAGTACCTGCCGCACCTGGCGCTGGCCCGGACGACGCCGTCGACGGTGCGGTACACGGCGTTCCCGTGGCACTGGGTGCGGGAGGAACTGCGGCTGCGGGCGGCGGGGAGCACGACTCTCGTCGTCGATCTGCACGCCGACGCGGAGACCTGGGACCATCTGCGGACCCGGCGCCTGGACTCGGGGAGCAACAGCGCCGTCTACGGCCGTATCGCGCCGCCGCCTCCCCGGCGGACGGTGGCCGTGCCGTCGTACATGAAGACGGTGGCGACGATTCTGCGCAGTGGGCACCGGCCGCCGCTGGAGCTGTTGCATCAGCAGGCGTTGAGCCGTATCGCCACCGAGGGGTCGTACGGTGACCTGGTGCTGACGCCGTCGTCGGCGCCCGTGTCGGCGCCCGTGTCGGCGCCCGTGCCCGTGCCGGTGCCGGTGCCCGTACCGCGCCCGCAGCACCCGCCCGAGGTCGCCGATCCGCACTCCGCGATCAGCGCCGCCGTACAGGCCGAACGGCACGGCGACGCAGACGCGCTCGCCGCGCACCAGGAGCAGTCCGCGCTGAGGGCGTACGGTCCCGGCTCCGAACAGGCCCTGCACTGGGCCGAGGTCCGCGCCGATCTGGCCATGTTCGCCGGAGACCACGTCCGCAGCTGCCGTACCTGGCTGACCGTCGCCTCCACTCGACTGGGTGCCGGGCAGGCGCCGTCCGACCCGGCCGTCGAGGCAGCCGCCGACCGGGCGCACCACCAGTGGGGCCGGATCGCCGACCCGGCGCAGGCTCGCGAACTCGGTTCCACGCTCGCCGACTTGCGGGCGCGGGTGCCGGGGCGCAGGCAGGGCGCGCTGGATCACATCCAGCGCCACCTGGACCAGCTCCGGACCCAGCGGACCCAGAGTCAGTCCGTGTAAACGGCGCACTGAGTTCCGTTTGTGACGCGTGCGTACTCCAGTGCTCCGCCGCCGAACCCTTCAGTGCCCGCAACCTCCCTGCCATGATGGTGAGTTATGTCTGAGGGGGATGAAGTGGCCGAGCGGCACGGGCGGGCGATCCGCGTCCAGTTGGACGACACCAAGCGGGACGGCGACGTCGACGCGCTGCGGAAGTGGCTGGAGCGGGAGCAGCCGCTCGACGAGATGGTGCGCGCGGAGAATCTGCGGATCTATGAACGGGCCAGCACGAAGAAGCCCACGGACGAGACCGGTGCCCCGATGGGCGTCGGCACGGAAATCGTCATCCAGCTGATCGGAGCCGCCGGCGGCGTCGTCTTCCATGAGCTGCTCGAAGAGGTCCGCCGGTCCGTCGCGGCCTGGCGTGACCATCGCCGCGAGGTCGAGGACGGCGAGCCGCCCCTCGACAGCATCGACCCGTTGGACGGCGACGGGTAGGTCGGTCCGGTGAGCCCCAGAAAGAACCGGGCGCTGCTGGTCGGGGTGTCCACGTACGAGGACAAGAAGTCGCCGCACGGGGTGCCCGGTGACCTTCCGGCCGTCGAGCACAACCTGACGATGCTCAGGCGGGCGCTGCTGCGGGGCGGTGTGTTCGACGAGGACTCGATCACGGTCTGCCGGTCGCCCTCGCAGGACGCGTTCAACAAAGCCGTGCGGTCCGCCGCCGCGGAGACCGACGGGCTGCTCCTGCTGTACTTCGCCGGGCACGGCGCCACGCCCAGCTCCGGCGACCGGCTGTTCCTGCAGATGCGCAACGCAAGCGTCATCGCGGGCGAGCACACCGTCTTCCACGGCGCGGCGAAGTACGACGACGTGCAGTCCGTGCTGGTCAGCAGCGAGGCCAAGCGGATCGTGGTCGTCCTCGACTGCTGCTACGCCGGCAACGCGGCCGTCGGGTGGGAGCAGGCGTACCACGACAAGCGGCGGGTGCTGCTGCTGATGAGCGTGCAGGCCAACCACCGCATCGACGCGGGCGATGCGCACACACCGACGCCGTTCACCGCGCAGCTCGTACAACTCATGGAGAAACCGGGCGAGTTGTCGTTCAGCTCGCTCTCCGAGCAGCTGCGTCAGGAGATGGCCGCGCAGAAGACCCTGCGCGGTGCGCCATGGGTGCCGCAGAGCCGGGCGGAGCACGGGGAGGACGTGCTGCTGTCCGAGCGGCCGAAGACCGCTGCCGTGCAGCCGCCGGGGAGCGAACCGCCTCCCGGCCCGCCCGGACCGTCGCCCTTCCTGCGCCTCCTGCACCGCCTGCGCCGCCGCGCCGCCGCTCTCGGCACCCTCCTCACCCTCGGCATCGTCGTGGTGACCCTCGCCGCCTTCGCCCTCGGCTCCTACGGCCTGTACGCCCTCGTCGGCGACTCCCCCGCCTGCGCACCGCCTCTCGAACTGCGCGTCCTGACCGACCCCGACCTGGAGCCGACGGTCACCGCGGCGGCGAACACGTATGTGACGTCTCAGGAGAACAGGGACGGGGAGGGGTGCCGGGTCAGTGGGATCACCGTGTACAGCGCCCGTTCCGCCGACGTGGTGACCGCGCTGCGCGAGGAGTCCGAGCCGTGGCAGGAGCCCCGTGCGGAGGAGACCAACCCGCAGCGGGACATCGGGCCGCAGGCCGACATCTGGATCCCGGCCTCGCCCGCCGCCGCAGGGAGGGCCGAGCACGAGCGGGACACCAACGCCAAGGCCTGGCTGGAGGTGGCGCGGCGGCCCTTCGCGTACTCCCCGGTCGTCCTCGCCGTGCCGACCGCCGTCCCCGCCGCCGACCAGCGCACCGGCCGCACCCTCACCGAGCTGATCGACGGCCTGCGTGACCGCGCGGACCAGGCCGAAGTGCGCCGTACCGACCCGGAGTTCGCCGAATCGGCGCTGCTCGCCACGATCGGCCTGTACGACGGCCCCGACGGCGCGCTCGACGTGGAGGAACAGCTCGACCAGCCGGGACCGCCGTCCGACACGGCCGCCGGGCTGCTGTGCGAACTGCCCCGGAACGACGCGGTGGACGACCGTACGGCCGCCCTCGTCCCCGAGTTCCTGCTGAAGTCCGGGGTCGGCTGCGACAGCGCGCGGCGCACCCCCCGCATCGCCGAGTACCCGGAGAACGTGCCCGGCCTGGAGCCCACGTTCGTCCGGGTGCGCTGGCAGGACGGCGACCTGGACCGGGACGCGCGGGACGCCGCCGTGGTCGACTTCCGTGCCTGGCTCACCTACGGCCAGGGGCGGGACGTGTTCGCGCGGGCCGGTTTCCGCGAGGCCACCGGCGGCCGTGCCCTGCTGGACCCGAGCGAGCCCGCCTTCGGGGTGCTGCCCGACCCCGAGCCGCTGACGGAGTCCGCCGGACTGAACGAGACGGAGACGGCGTTGCAGGACTACCGCGCCGCCCACGGTCCCGGCCGGGTCCTCTACCTGCTGGACAGCTCCGGCTCGATGGCCTCGCTGTGGGACGGCCCCAGCGGCGGGCCCGGCCTGCTGAAGCAGTCCCTCGGCGGGCTCGGCGGCCAGGACGAGTACGGCGTGTGGCAGGTGGCGGACACGCCCGAAGGCGACCGGTACGAGACCCTGCTCCCGCTCACGACGCACGAGCGCAAGACCGCCGTGCGCAGGATCGACCGGGCCGAGGTCCGGCCCGGCGCCGACTCCGATCCGCATGCCGCGCTGCTCGCCGCGCTCGACGACATGGCGGGGCGGGGCGCCGACGACCGCCCCCAGCTGATCGTCTACATCACCGACAGCGGGGACCACAACCGGATGACCGGCGGGAAACTCGACGAGGTGCTGGCCCGGTCGGAGTCGGCGGACGTGCCGGTGGCGATGGTGTCGCTGCGCGGCGGAGCCTGCGCCCCCGGCAAGCCGGACGCCCGGATCGCCGCAGCGAGCGGCGGCCGGTGCCTGGACGCCGACGACGACATCGGCGAGGGGCTGTCCGCCGAGGTTCAGCGGACGGGACTGGGGGAGGAAC
>NZ_WJBG01000125.1 GCF_009709555.1 Streptomyces blattellae
CACGGTCGAGGGGACGGTTCTGCCACTCGGCCATGCCCTCCATCACCTTGTCGGTAATGGTGGAGATGGTCTGCTTGGACACCTCGGCCCCGTAGACCTCGGCCAGGTGAGCGGCGATCTCGCCGTGCGTGAGCCCCTTCGCGGACAACGACAGCACCATCTCGTCGACCCCGGTCAGCCGCCGCTGCCGCTTCCTGACGATCTGCGGCTCGAACGTGCCCGCAGTGTCACGCGGCACCTTGACCTCGACCGGACCGACGTCGGTCAGCACAGTCTTGGCCCGGCCCCCGTTTCGGGAGTTGCCACTGCCCCGGCCGGCCGCATCGTGCTTCTCATAGCCGAGGTGATCGGCGATCTCACCTTCCAGCGCAGACTCCAGGACCCGCTTGGTCAGCTGCTGCAGCAGCCCACCCTGCCCGGTCAGCTGCAGTCCCTCCGACCGGGCCCGTTCCACCAGCATCGCGACCAGCTGCTCATCCGACACGGGGACGGACGGCCCGGACTGGGCACTCTCGACAGGTTGCACGGTCTCCAACTCCACGGCGGTATCAGTCACTTGACGTCTCTCCCATGATCGTCGGATCCGCCGTTAGATTTACACTCCCGGAACAGGAAGGTGATCGCGAAGGCGCCAAGGCGCTGTACGGGCAAGCCGCCGACGCGGGAGAATCCCACCGCCCTGTTCCGCCTCGCGCAGATGCACGAGGCGGCGGGAGACAGCGACGGCGCCGAGCGAGTTGCCCGGAAAGCCGCTGATGCCGGCCACGCCTGGCTTTTCGATTTCCCCGCACGATGGCCTCATGGACTGGACCCGGACGGCGTGATCACCATCCCCCGCCGGTTCTCCGACGAGCGGGACTAAGACGGTCGGGTTCCCAAGGCCGCACGAATGGCCTCGCGGATCCGAAGATCCACGATTCTGTCCTGCGCCAAGCCGGAGAAGTGCCGCGCAGAGCGCGGGTGATCACGCAGCACTGCGGCTACGAGTTGCGCTGCCTGGCCCGACAAAGAGCGGAGCCAGGGTGCGATTCGGTCCTGGGCACTCCACTGGTCCCACGCAGCGTCCCAGGTGCACATCGTGCGGGCGGACTCGTCGAGGAGGTCCCAGTCGTCCTTGGCTGCAGCGAAGTTCGCAACGGTGTGAAGCCAAACAGCGGCGCGGGCAGCCTCGGCGAACTGGACACGCCCTGTTCCTCGGCCAACGGCATGGTCGGCCAGAGCCTTGAAGATGCGTTCGCTCCCCTGAGGGTTACGGGACAGCCAGGGGCCCGCCTCTTCGGCAGGGAGCCCCGTCAGGGTGCGGACGTACAGCTCGTAGTTTTCAGGATGGTCTGCAATCAGTTCGAGCAGGGAAGCCACGGCTGCCGGATCACCGGCACGCGTCCGCTCCCATAGCCGCTTCGCTTGTTCGGTCGGAGGTTCCGCTGGTTCAGTGAGCTCGCGGTTGATCAGATCGCGGAGGTCCTGGATGCTCTGCGACCGCTGTTCGGGGTCGGGATGGGCAGCAATGCGGGTGACGTTCCTCCACGGGCCTGGGTCAGGCAGGAGCGGCACATTCATCTGCGGATACCTGCCTGTCAGCGCCCACGCAATGACGCGTCCGATGCCGTAGATGTCGGCGGCCGGCGTGGCTTCGTGTGCGTCAATGAAGAGTTCAGGCGCCGCGAAACCCTCCGTTCCGATCTCGAAACGGGTCCGCCCGGCCTTGGTGGTCTGACCTCTCGGCCGGCGGACGATTCCCCAGTCCCCAAGGGTCCATCGGCTGTCCAGCAGCAGGATGTTGGAGGGTTTGACGTCGCGGTGGAGCCAGTCGTGTGCGTGAGCGAGTTCTAGTACGTCCATCAGCGCCTCGACCAGGGCGCGCAGCTGTGCAGGGTCCTTGAGGTCGTCGCGTCGGTCCTCCGCGGTCGCCTGTGCCATCGGCATGACGAGCCACCCATCTTCTGGGTTGGAGTCGAGGATGGGCATGTAGTGAGGGTGTCGGCCAAGCAGTTGAGAGATCTCGATCTCTCGTCGCATCCGTGCGGCCGGCGTGTCCCGTTGCGAACTGCGGCGCTTGAAGGCGACCTCGGCCTCGGTCGGCTTGTGAACGGCCCGGAAGACCTGGGCCTGTCCACCCTCCTCCATGGGGAGTCGATCAAGGCGGTAGTCTTTCCGGTCGCCGCGGGCTCGAGCGCGCACCAGGTCGTACGGGTTCACAGCACCGTCCTTGGCCGCAGATGCGCGGTGGGGTGCCAGCGGGGAAGGATTTGGGATCATGGGGCGGGCCTGTACTGGAACGCGGCGCCCGCCGTAGATGGTGTAGCCGCTGATGGAGTCGACGGGTACGAGTGCATAACCGTCGCGGGCTAGCAGGCTGTTGAAGAGTTCCATCAGCTGTCGCAGCTCTTCTGCGTCAGTGCGCACGACGGGGTGGAGCATTTCGGCGAGGAAGCGCAGGAGGATGGCGTCCGGGCCGCGACTCAATCCGAACCGATCATCGGTGAAGACCCAGTCTTCCTCCCAGTCATAGTTGTTGACGCGGTGCTGGTAGATGTCGCCCTCGGCGGTTGTGAAGCGAGAGTCGTAGCTTGCGAACGCATCCAGGTCGAAGATGCGCCTGAGGAAGTCTGACTCTTCCAGCCTGCCGGACCAGTCGACGTTCTGAAGTCGAAGGGTGTCGAAGAGCCGCATACGGGTGACTTCGGTGATGCGGGCCCGCTTGCCCTCGACGGTGCGCACGTCGTCCGGCCGGAGGAGTGCCGGCGACTGCCCCGCCTCCAGCGCTTGCCGCCAGTTCACGTCTGGGTCGCGGAGTGCTGGCTTGACCAGAATCCGGTCGACATCTGGGCGACCGTTTTGACCGGCTACTTCTGCGATCGTCGGCAGTAGGTGGTCCAGGACCTCGTCGTCAAAGCTGGGGATGTCCACGGCGTCGATGAAGAAGACCGCGGCCCAGTAGTAGTCGTGCCAGTTGGTGGACGTCCTGTACCCGTCCTCTGTCTGCTCGAAATCCAGCTTCTCAACCGCGCGGAGCAACTCCGTCGCGCCGACATCCGAACGAGCAGAGAAGATCGCTGCAGCCTGCGCCAAGACGCGCTCCCCGAGCTGCTCCTGTCCACGATCCATGGTCTGTTGCCCCCCCCTCGCGCACACAGCCGGACACGGCCTGCGTCTGCGGCAACAGTGCCCAGCAGCACCGTCGCGGCCAGCCGTCGTCCTCCCCCTACAACAAGCCCTCCACTCAACGCGGAAGGACAGCTAGCTTAGTGACCTTCCCGAGGCAGGATTGCGAGAGTTCGTCTCCAACCCGTGTGCTCGCGCGAGGACACCCGCAGACACGTAGCACAACAGCGGAGTTGACCATGTGCTCCAAAAGCCTGCCGAGCGTGCGGGTCCGACGTTCCTCGCAGAACGGGGAGCAGCTGCTCGACCCGTCCCAGTGGTGGGCTGGCACCCCGGTGTGGGTGGTGTTCACTACGGGCGGCAGCTACATGGCGTTCCTGTCGGTGTCGAGATGAGTGCTGCATTGCGCCGAAGTGGTGGGAGCTGGCGGACCGACGACCGTGGCGTCCGGACGCACCTACAAGCGGAACGAACAGACGCAGACCGCCAACCGTGTTACGGCGCCGGCCGCTGCCGCTCAGGCGCACGGCCTGCCGGAAGGTGGGGAGGTCTACGCACGCGCGCGTGTTGTCAGGGAGGGCTCACAGCCGACGCACACGCTGACGAGCTACTACCGCCCTGAGCACGTGGAAGGAACGCGCATCGTCGACCCGACGCCAGGGCCCGCCGGCCGGGGTGGGGGTTCCGCGTCTTGTACGACGCCGGATACGAGATTGACCACGTGCAGGAGACACTGTTCGCGCGTGTCCCACTGCGGACGAAGTCCAGCTCCTCCAGCTCGCCCCTGGGGAATGGGTGGTAGAGCTGCACCGGACCACCTACACCGCCCATGGCACCGTGGTGGAGTTCGCGATCGGCGTTCACGCGGCGACGCGCTTCGCCTGGACGTATGACTTCAAGGTCCCTGACTCGGCGAAAGCGGAGGAGGAGAGCAAGCGATCTCAGCACAGGCATGGGCCGACGCTCAACGGCCATGGGACTTCCAGCAGATGGGGCACGACCTGCGCCCATGCTCTGTCGCGATCGGACTCGGCAGTCATGACCTCGGAGTCGCGGACACAACCGCCGATCTCTACCTGGGGCATGATGCCGCTGATCATCTTCACCGGGGCCACCAGCCGCACCACGCGCGACCGTATGCCACGTGGCGAGGCTGAGCACTATCGCGAGCGGGCGATGGAACTGGGGGTGCCGGGCGATGCCATCCTCGTTGAGCCGCGGGCCCGGAACACTGGAGAGAACATCCGCTTCTCTCGCGCCCTGCTTGAAGAGCGGCGGGTCGCCGTCTCGTGCGTCCTGCTGGTCAGCAAGCCGTACGAAGAACGACGGGCCTACGCGACCGCACGCAAGCTTTGGCCCGAAGTCGAGTGGGTCAGCACGTCCAACCCCATGCCTGGTCGACTACATCGACTCGATCGGCGATGCACGCCTCGTAGTTGACATGTTGACGGGCGCGCAACAGCGGCTCATGATCTACCCACAGCAAGGATTCATGCTCGAACAGCACGTTCCTGATGACGTGGCCGCAGCGTACGAACGCCTGCGCGATGCCGGGTTTACAAGCCGACTGGTGACAGACCCCGCAGAGCGGAAGCGTGCTTGACCCACTGCGCTCGCGATCGCGAGGATCGACCATGCCGGATTGCGGAGAGCGGTACGGCCGGTCCTCGGGGTGGACGGCACATCGGCTGCATGGAGACGGTGACCTATTGCGGGGGGCAATGAGGTGACGAGCTACAAGAAGTGGTGCAAACCCGCTAAGGTGACGTATGTCGAATCTCATGCAATCGACGTTCTTACGTCGGCTACGGATGAGGTTGGCATTACGTTGCTTGCAGCCTACCTTCCTAGTCGCTACGCCGAAACTAAATCGCTGACACGCATTGCGGAACGATTCGGCAAGGGCCAGGTAGCCAAGTTTCTGCAGAACAAGCTTCCAACCAAGCAAAGCGCAAGATCAGGCGATCTTGGCGAGATACTTGCTGCCGCATTTCTGGAGGAAGACTGCGGGTATGTCATCGGCCCTAGCCGGTTGATTCAGCGGGACCACCAGGAGTGGGCAATGCGCGGTGATGACGTGCTCGCTGCCAAACTGGACTCTTCGTCGAAGGTTCACCTAATCAAGGGTGAAGCGAAAAGCCGAGCTCAAGCTCGATCTGCCACGGTGGAAGAAGCCCGCGATGGTTTGCAGCGATCCGACGGGCTTCCATCCCCACATTCATTGACCCAGTTCGCAGAGCGTTTGCTGGGAACGGTCGATGATGAATTGGGGGAGAAAATCCTCACACTGCAGCTCGAAGACGGAATTCGACCTAAAATCGTTACGCACCTGATGTTCCTTTTTGCAGGGAACAATCCGACCAACCATGTCAACACTGATCTGACCGCATACGAGGGTGATATAGCGCAACGGGCAGTGATTCTTCAGGTGCAAGCGCACCAAGATTTTGTCCGTGCGGTCTACGAGAGGGTGATTGCGGATCGTGCGTGACCATCAATCCTTGTACCAAGCCTTGACCAGCGCCGTAGAACCGCGGTTCCGAGGTCGACTCGTCGCCAGAGGGCAGGCCCAGTCTATGATCCGTCGCGGTGGAACACTGCCCGACGGAGCGCCGTTGTTCGATAGCTCCCTGGACAACGACCTTCTCGGGTACGCGTACTCCCTGATCTCCACGAGCCTTCGAATCGCTGAACCTGTTGACCCGGACGAGGCAGATCAGGAAACGGTCGGCAGTTACGCAAGTCTCGCTCGCGAAGGCCTTATTCATGCCTCGTACGCGCTTGAGGCGGCAACCAGGAATGTATCGGAGAGTAGCGATACATCTTTCCACCGTTTGATCGCCGGCGCAGCAAGTCACCTGGCTGGATATGCTGCACGCGCCTACTCGCTCGTCCAAGGAAGTGTGCTGTCTGGCCGGCTGACGCCGATGGAACAGACGCTGGCAGACTTGATTATGCGCTCCCTCGATGCTATCGAGGAACGGACTCGACGTTTAAGGACTTCGCCCGACGTGACGGACGACGCCCTATTGGCGGCCTTCCTTGGCTCCAGTCGAGAATATCCTACTATTCATGAGGGGACTGGGAATCTAACAACCGACCGTGGCCCTATTGAATTGTTGCTCAGCGAGAACTACCTGTCGGCTGTCTCCGCTGCTCTATTTGCTTTGGCCCACGCTCAATCGGAACTAATGGCGACGGCGCTCGATGACCTACAAACAGGCGAGCGTGCGTCACATGATATAAGCGCTCCGGGACCATGGTGGGTCCATCGCCTCACACGGCGATTGCTCGATGACCTTGCGCACACCAGCATTGGTGCCAACATCCCTGACCAACCACCACCGGTAGGGATTGCGCATGTTCGAATTCCTGATGATCTACGCAAAGCCCGGTGGCGTTATCTGCGACGAACTTTCGTAGCCACCCTCTTTGCCCGCGGGCGCTCCGAGATTGACCTCTGGCCATCGCAACTACACGTTGTCGATCGAATTTTCGAGGGGAACGACGACCTTGTTGTTGCTCTCCCTACCAGTGCGGGCAAGACTCGGATCGCAGAGCTTTGCATTTTGTCCTGCCTAGCTCAAGAGCAGCGTGCCATCTACGTGGCTCCGCTGCGGGCACTGTCTGCCCAAACCGAACACGTGTTGGCGCGTACCTTTATGCCTCTCGGGATAAATGTCTCATCCCTCTACGGAAGCATGGGGGTAAGTGAGTTCGATGAGCATGCCCTCCGTGAGAGTCGCATCGTCGTAGCAACCCCGGAAAAACTTGACTTTGCTCTTAGATCGGACCCAAGCCTTCTCGATGACGTCGGCCTGGTAGTCCTCGACGAAGGACACATGATCGGGCCGTCCGAGCGTGAAGTTCGGTACGAAGCGCAGATCCAGCGTCTTTTGCGCCGCTCCGACGCGAACACGCGCAGGATCGTATGTCTCTCGGCTGTCTTCCCGTCAGGCGATGACCTCAATGACTTCGTTTCCTGGATAACCGACGACAATCCGCGGGGGCTCCACCGCGAGGAATGGCGCCCCACGCAGCAACGGTTTGGCTTAGTGGAATGGCGTCGAGACCACGCTCGCTTGTCGATCACATTGGGAGGTGACCGACCATTTATCCCCAAATATCTCGAAGCAAAAGCGCCGAATCGCCCTCGGAGAAAGTCATTTCCCGCTGATCAGCGGGAACTCGTCATCGCGGCCTCGTGGCGACTCGTTGAAGAAGGTCAAACCGTACTGATCTTCTGTCCGCAACGGAACTCAGTTGAGCCTTATGCGCGCGAGATCGTCAAGCTTCGAAAACAAGGTCTCATCGACTCCGTCCTCCCTCCTCAGGTCGACCTGGCGAGCGTTCTCTCGATTGGTGCCGAATGGTTCGGCGAAGATCACCCCATCTTGGAGTGCCTCAAATTGGGAGTGGCTATCCACCACGGCGCACTCCCCGCACCTTTCCGCCGTGAAGTTGAGCGTTTGCTTCACGAGGGAGTCGTCAGGGTCACGGTGGCCTCACCGACCCTCGCCCAAGGCTTGAACCTATCGGCATCTGTTGTGCTTTTCCACGGGCTTCGCCGCAGTGGGAACCTTCTTACCGGTGCCGAGTTCTCAAATGTCATCGGACGAGCTGGCCGCGCCTTCGTCGACAGCGAAGGGCTTGTGCTCTGTCCCATCTTCGACCCCAAGAACTCCAAACGACGTGATTGGAGGGAACTCACCAGCGGCGAGACCGGCAAGACCTTGCGGTCCGGACTGATCGAGGTGAGTCGTGCACTAATCCGACGCATCATTGAACATATCGATTCTAGTCAACTGTCGCAATTCCTCGCTTATCTCACTGGAGGCCCAGAATGGGCATTCCCGGTTGTTGCCGGCGAGACGCCGGAGGCCCAAGAGGCGGCAGAACAATCCTGGCGGTCAAACCTCGCGCTGCTCGACACAGGAATCTTGAGCGTCCTCGGGGAGGACGACTCCCATCCTGACCAGATCACGCAGCGGATCGTAGATACCCTCAGGGATTCCCTGTGGGACCGGCAAATCCAGCGCTTCGGCGAGGGGCCCGCTGCGGCTTTGCGTGAGGTAGTCGCCAACCGGACCCAGTTCATCTGGGCCACAAGCACACGAACGCAGCGTCGTGGATGGTACCTTGCAGGGCTCGGCGTAGACGCAGGACGAGAACTCGCCCAGGTTGCAGGGGACGTCGTTGAATTGATCGCCCAGGCCGAGGCCGCTATAGCTGGGGGAGATCACGAAACCGCGACAACTCGGATTGAGCAGATCGCGGAAACGCTCTTCTCCTTGCCTACGTTCCAGCCCGAGACGAAGATCAGGAACTGGCGAGAGGTTCTCGGACAGTGGGTGAATGGCCGACCCCTAGGAGACGTCGATGGGCCCGATCCTGATGACCGCATCGCCATCGCCCAGTTCATCGAATCGGACCTGATCTATCGACTGGTGTGGGGCGCTGAGGCGGCTCGTGTGTATGAGGACGCGCAAGGTAACCCCACTGCTGCCGCGCTCGAAGGATCAGTGCTAACCGCGATCGAGACTGGTACTTTTCTACAACCAGCATCAATCCTGATTCGCGCCGGCTTCGACCACCGAGTCGCCGCAATAGCTGCCATTGAGGAGACCGGTGCGACGTTCGCCTCAGTTCCAGCAATGTGGGCATGGATTGCTCGACTGGATCCTGAAATTGCCCGTTCACCGAACTGGCCGACCGCAGAGTCACGCGAAGCGTGGCTGCGCTTTGTAGAGAATGTATCGCGGACCCGTTATCGGGCATGGAGAAAAAGAGTCGAGCGGATTGATGAAGTCAGTTGGTCCGGCCCACCGCCATCAAAGCGTGCATGGCTTCGTGCAACCGCACACCGTAACGAGGTAAGACTCTGGTCGCCAGGTTTTGATTTTGTCGGACACGCCAATGTTTTGCTCAACTTGTCCATGGAAGGAATACTTCACGCGCGAAGGGTCAGCGACGGACTTGGCATCGAGCTGCACTATCGGGGGCCTGACGACCTTTTCTGAATGGGGCCGCTGTTATGTTCGGCCGCCGGGGCCGTCCGAGGGTGGTCGGCAACGACAGACAACAACGGCTTTTCTGCTGTCAGAGCGACTCCACGAACAAGACTCCGAGGTGGCGCCGTCGCATAATCACTTCTTCGACGTCTGACGGCACCGGTTGACGGCAACGTGCATGCACATCGCCGTACCCGATGGAACAGTCCGACACTCTGCTAGCGCGTGCGCGCCGGCCACGCCCGTGCCCGGAAGTGGCGGTCCGGCGTTCAAGGGCGGCACCAGCCGATGGTCCTGTTTGGCCGCAGTGGTGGTGTCTCCGCTGCTGGCGGTCGCAGCCCGTGGCCTGCTGCGACCGCACACGCAGCGGGCATCTCCGCTTGATCGCGCGTCCCCTGCGGGATACCGGACGGCCTTCTTCACGTCCATCTCGACGCAGACCCGGTTCACGCAACGCGGGCGGTCGATCCCTCGTCTGGCAGGGAGAACAGCCAGGAACCACCCCCCTGAACGGAGCGCTCGGTGCTCATAGGACTCCTGACCGCCGTTGCGGCCTCGATCTGTTACGGCACGGGCTCCGTCCTCCAGGCCGTCGGCTCCCGCAAGTCGGCCCGCCGCGAGGCGGCCGCCGCCGGGAACACCACCGGACAGGTCACCACGTATGGCGGCCCCAGTCTCTCCTCCACCGCCCAGGCCGCGATGACCTGGGAGTTCGTCGTCGGCACGATCCTGGACTTCGTCGGCTTCGGGCTCGGCGCGCTCGCCGCCCGTCTGCTGCCGCTGTTCCTCTCCCAGACGGTCATCAGCGCCAACCTCATCATCACGGCCGTCCTGAGCGTCAAGCTGCTCGGCATCCGGCTGACCCGGGCGGAGTGGACCTCGATCGCGGTCGTCTGCTCGGCGCTGGTGCTGCTCGCGAGCGCGGCGGGCCCTGAGGGCAGCGGGCACACGCCGATCACCACACACTGGTGGCTCCTCGCGATCTCACTGCTGCTGATGGCGGGCGGCACGGTCCTGGTCCGGCGGCTCGGCGCCCGGGCCGCGATCCTGGCCGGTCTGCTCTCCGGTCTCGGCTTCGGCGCCCTCGGCGTGGGCGTGCGAGTGCTGAACGGGGTCGATCCGTTCGACCTGGGCACGCTGCTCACCGACCCGGCCCTGTACGCCATTCTCGTCGCCGGAATCGGCGGCATGTACCTGCATACCGTCGCGCTGCAGATCGGCTCGGTGAACGGGGCGACGGCGGCGCTGGTGGTCGGCGAGACCGTGCTGCCCGGCATGATCGGCGTCTGGTGGCTGGGGGACGCCTCACGCCCCGGCTTCGCCTGGCTGGCGGTGACCGGCTTCGTCCTGGCGGTCTCGGGCGCGGTCGCGGTGGCCTGGTTCGGCGCGCCGGAGAACGCCGAGAAGGGCGTCCCGGCCCCGGCCGACACGCCCACCCAGAACCCGGAGCTTGCCCAAAACCGAGCCTGAGAGCGTCGGGGACTGGCGCGATGGCTGCCGCTCCGCGCCCAGTCCGCGCCGCTTCAAACCATACGTGCGGTTCTCCCGCATACGGCTTTCCGACATCGTTCACCGGCTGGCATGACTGTCGCCCTGCGCACGGCGTCGTCACGTTGTTGGGCATGTGGTCGCCTGAGAGAGCGTTAAGCCCCCTCCCTCCCGTTTCGTGATCACTCGCTCCCCCTCGGTGCCTGGGCCCGGACCGCCTCGGGCACCACCGGCGGCCACCATCTGTTGATCACACACATGCCCGAGTTCCTGTATTGCACCCTCCACGGTTCAGTGCGCTGAAATCACCAGCCAGTTGCCAGGACTGATCCCAGCGCGAGAGACGATGCGCACGGATTCAGCACACATGAGGCCGGGACACCCCGTGAAGACGTGAGAACTACGGAGGGGTGTTTGCCCAGGCCAGACGCCCGGTAGCCGGCGTTTCCGCAGGTCACAGCCCCGCCCAGGGAAAACTCCTAAAGCGGGTGTCGCAGGTTCGAATCCTGCCGGGGGCACAGAGAGAAAAGGCACCTACGGACTCTGGTAGGTGCCCAGGGGATACGTGGCCGACGCCCCGCCCGCCAGCGGCTCAAGCGGCGTGCGGGGTGAAGGTGACATGCGAGTCGCCTTCGTCGATGGTCAGGTTCAGCGTGCCCTCCAGGGCCTTGGCCAAGCGCCGCAGCAGCGGGAGAGTCGGCACGGTGTCGCCGCCCTCCATCCGGGAGACCTGGGGCTGCGTCATCCCGGCCCGCTCGGCCAGTTCCGCCTGGGACAGGCCGAGCTCGATCCGACGGTTGTAGACCGCCTGCCCGAGATCGCCGGCCAGCCGCGCGTCGACGTACTCCTGGTCGTACTCCACCGCCTCACCCTCAAGCTGCCGGGTCCGGCGCGTCCTCCACGTGCTGTGATTCATCAGCTCTCCTTGCGCCGCTCGTACGTGTGCTGGGCATGGCCGTGCTCGGCCTCGCAAACCTTCTGGGCCTGGTGCGCACGCTCGACTTCCGCCGCTTCACGCATCCTCGTCTTACGGAAGACCGTCAGCAGCACGATCCGTTGTCCTGGCGCGAGCCAGTACGGGATGCGTACGGCTTCGCCGTCCAACTCGAAGCGGAGTTCACGTAGCTTGCCGCCCAGGTGCCGTGAGTATGGCTCGCCGAGGGTCGTCGGCTCGTCCAGCAGTCGGTCCGTCTTGTCCTCGACCCGCCGGTAGAGGCGGAACGGAAGCAGCTCCAGCCAATCCCGTACCTCGGGTTCGATCTCGATCTCCCACCGCTCCGTCATGCAGTTAACGGTATATACCTCCAAATGCATAACGCAAGCCGCCACGGACCTCGGAGCCGCGCTGCCCCAGACTGGTCACGTCCCTTGTGATGCAACACCGTTGCGTTAGGGCTTGCCGGGAAACAAGCCGTGGCTTCGGGTCTTGGTCCTCGTTGTCGTGGTATGGG
>NZ_WJBG01000126.1 GCF_009709555.1 Streptomyces blattellae
CGTCCTCGTCTATGTCAGCACTGCGGCTTGCTCCTTGAACGCGGCTGGCGGGACATGAAGCAGGTCATCGACCTGCGGCCGGTGTTCCACCGCAAGGAGGAACGCATCCGCGCTCACGTCCTGCTCTGCTGGCTCGCCCTGCTCCTGGCCCGCATCGCCGAGACCCAGACCGGGCAGACCTGGCCGACACTGCGCCACGAACTCGACCGCATCAAGCTCGGCACCTTCACCGGCCCCGCCGGCACCTTCCAGCAGCGCACCGAGATCACCAAGCCCCAACGCGACCTGCTGAACGCCCTCAAGCTCGACCCACCGCCACGGATCTACCAGCTCGCGCCCGCGAGCCGCTGACCAGCACGAACCACCAGCCCTAGATACACGCCGTCCCACCAGCCGACGGCGCGTTTCCGCACGTCAACCCCCAACTCCACGGACTATCCCGCTACATCAACTGCGGAACCCGGGTCAGACGCACCCGTCGCTCCGGCCCGTCGGTGACCCGTCCTCGTGGAAGTCCCCGGACGAACCGGCTACGACAGTCGGACCATGCCGCACTCGCCGCCGGTCGCCGCGCGCGGGCGGTTGCGGGGCATACGGGTCCGCGACGCATGGCCTACACCGTGCCAGTGGTCGGCAGCCTGCCGGTTGCCCAGGGGTAGGACGCCCATCCCTGATCGAGGACCGGGTTGCGGGTGCCTTCGTGTCCGTTGAGGCATTCGTTGAGAGCCCAGGTGCAGCGCTGGGGGTCGGCCGCCCGTTCCAGGAGCAGAGCGCTGGGCGTGGTGTCGGTGAGGGTCACCAGGTGTTCGACTTCGTGAGCGGCGACGACCGTGGTCGGGATGTCGGCGGTGGGCAGGCCGAGGTGGGGCAGGTTGGCGTTGGCGACGGGGAACGGTTCAAGGGTGACGATCAGTGCCTGGCGTGGACGGTCGGTCGGGATGCCGGCGAATGCCGGATGGTCCTGGTCGATCTGAGCCGAGGTGGCGTTGACCTGGCGGAAGGCGCGGGCGAGTTTGCTGTCGGTCTCGGCGACTCCGAGTTCCAGGCCGAGCCGGGCGTTCTCGGTCGGCATCATGGACTTGACCTCCACGAGCAGCACCAGATCGTCGAAGACGACGATCCAGTCGACGCTTTGCAGTTCGTTGCGCTTGACCCGGTACGTGATCTCCGAGATGACAACGGCGTCGGGTATCAGGCGGAGCTGGCGGCCGACGTACTCCTCGAAGAGGTAGCCGGTCTCCTGCAGGAAGTCGGGTCCGAAGTGCTCGCGTCCTGTGTGGTAGATGCCGGGCGGCGTCGCTTTGCGCCAGACCAGCTGGGGTGAGGGGCACAGCAGGCCGGGTCCGAAGCCGGTGACCGCGGGTCGTCCGAGCAGCGGGTTGTAGGTGAAGCGGCGCAGCTGGGCCGCTTTGCCGCCAGCCACCCTCGCCAGGTTCTGCGTGGTCAGTTTCTCGGCTGCCTTGATGGAGGCCACGTTGGTGGCGAAGTGGCGTTCGATGACGCGCAGCACCGTGTCCCGGCTGACCGCATGGTTGAACTTCTCCCCATCGGGGCCGTCGTAGAGCGCGGGATCGAAATGCCCGGCGTTCAACAGCGCGCATCCCCACAGCAGCTGAGCGGTGCCGACGTAGTCGGGCAGCGGGCAGCCGAAGACCTCGGTGTCCCAGCCGGGGACCATGCAGTGGGGTTGCCGGTGTGCGGGGAAGGGTGTGTGCAGGTACAGCGCGGCGGTACGGGCGAGAGTGGCGAACTCCGGGGCCTGGAAGGCCATCTGCTCGCCGCCCAGGCGCATCATGAAGTCCCTCAGGCGGATCGGATCCTCGTCGGTGCCGTGCAGGGTGGGTTCCTTCAGGCTGGAGTACGCGGCGAGGATCTCCAGTAGATCGCGTTCGGTGGCTTCTGAGCGTAGGTGCTCGGTGCCGTAGGCCAGGCTGACGCGGGCCGCGTCAGCCAGCGCCCAGGGTGTGTACTTCAGTGAGGGACTTTCCAGCCAGGGCTGTGGCCGCTCGGGCGTGCTGTAGCGTGCCGCCGCTG
Organism: Streptomyces blattellae; assembly: GCF_009709555.1. Classification (GTDB taxonomy): domain Bacteria; phylum Actinomycetota; class Actinomycetes; order Streptomycetales; family Streptomycetaceae; genus Streptomyces; species Streptomyces blattellae. The sequence goes on from NZ_WJBG01000126.1 coordinate 2,035, forward strand.
CAGCGATCAGGGGCAGCAGCGAGCTGGGACGATGACGCCGGATGCGCTGACGGTATTCGTCCTCCGTCACCAGCCGGTCATACAGGTACGCAGCCATCCCGCCATGATCCTCGCTGCAGAGAGATTATTCGAGCGGTTTCTCCTGGTCGGTACTGAACGCGCGTATGTTCCAGGCGGCATCCGATTGGAGCGGATTGCCCGCTCCCGCGCCCGCCGCCCTGGCCGCCGTCGGCCGTCAGAGTTGTCACTCGGACTGGGCGTCCGCGGATGATGACCTGGCGGTCCCCCTGCCAGTCCCCGTGTCTGCGGGCCGCTCAGTGAAAGCCGTCTACTTGTCCGGCCCGGGGGCCGGCACTGGCGTAGTAGAAGGCTCGCGCCTGCTTGACGCGGGCCCTGGAGGCGCAATGCTCCGCTCCCTCGACGTTCAGCGGCGGGCGAAGTCGGGAGATCAGTTCCTTCTCCAGCGGGACGGGGTCGGGGTGCTCGGTCCAGGTGAGGGTGAGGTGGTGGTGCATCCAGCGGGTAAGGCGCTGTTCGTCCTCGGGAACCAGGACGACGCGGTCGGTCCAGGTGGTGCGGTAGCCCTCGGCGGGCATGAGGAGTCCGGCCAGGGTTCGACGCAGGGTGGACCGTCCGGAGTCCCTCAGGTGGTTGGAGGCGACGCGGGACCGCAGCCTGCCGGCCTTTCCCAGGTAGAGCAGTCGCAGTCCGGCATCGCCGCTATTGACCGGTCCGAGGAAGGAGGTCAGGACCTCGGGCGGCGCCCACCAGGCATACACGCCTGCGGTCGTGGGCAGGGCGCGGGCCACACTATCGAGGGTCTGGGGTGCGGAGAGCAGTTCGGCTGTGGCTCGCTGAACGGTGGCGTCGTTGAGCATGGGCGCACCCTAGTACTCCAGCAGTACTTCGTGGCTTGACCTGGGGAAACGTGGAGCGGTGGGAGTGTAGCG
>NZ_WJBG01000127.1 GCF_009709555.1 Streptomyces blattellae
CCTCGATGACCACGTCGGCGCCGAAGCCGCCGGTCAGCTCGCGGATCGCCTCGACCGCGTCGGCCTCCTTGGAGTTGACGGTGTGGGTCGCGCCCAGCTTCTTGGCGGTCTCCAGCTTGCGGTCGTCGATGTCCACCGCGATGACCTTCGCCGCGCCCGCCAGGCTGGACCCGGCGATCGCCGCGGCTCCGACACCGCCGCAGCCGATGACGGCGACCGTGTCACCGCGTCCGACGCTGCCGGTGTTGATGGCCGCGCCGATGCCCGCCATCACCCCGCACCCCAGCAACCCGGCGGCGGCCGGCGACGCGGCCCGGTCGACCTTGGTGCACTGCCCCGCCGCGACCAGCGTCTTCTCCGCGAACGCACCGATGCCCAGCGCCGGCGACAGCTCGGTGCCGTCGAGCAGGGTCATCTTCTGCTTGGCGTTGTGGGTGTTGAAGCAGTACCAGGGACGGCCGCGCAGACAGGCCCGGCACTGCCCGCACACCGCACGCCAGTTGAGGATGACGAAGTCTCCGGGGGCGACGTCGGTGACCCCCTCCCCCACCGACTCCACTACGCCCGCGGCCTCGTGGCCGAGCAGGAACGGGAAGTCGTCGTTGATGCCGCCCTCGCGATAGTGCAGATCGGTGTGGCAGACCCCGCAGGCCTCGATCTTCACCAGCGCCTCACCCGGACCCGGGTCGGGCACGACGATCGTCTCCAGGCTGACGGGGGCGCCCTTGCCCCGCGCGACGACAGCACGGACCTGGTGCGTCATGGCCACTCCTCGGATGGTCGGGACTCGAAATCAGATGTTGCTCATTACGGCACGCATCTCATGTGTCGCAACACAGCATCGTGGAGCGCAGACCGCCGGTCAAGCAGCTCGACGAGGGTTCCCGCAGTTGGGGAGCCGTGTGCCGGAACACCGCGAACGCCCGGCGGGGCCGTGGCCGGACGTACCGGTTCCACGACCCCGCCGGGCGCGGGTGACTCCGATCTCAGTGTGCGGGAGCCGATGCGGACTCCGTGGACTCCGTGGACTCCGCGTCGTCGGTGGGCGTGGCGGGGCCGATGCGCAGCTCGAAGTCGCCGTCGTACTTCTCCTGGCCGGCGATGACAGCCGTTTCGACGACCTCCTCACACTGCTGCCCCCGGATGATGAGCGGGTCGTGCCGCAGGTCGCGGGTGAGGGCCACACAGAGCCCGACCATCACCACGGCGAAGGGGGCCGCCGCGATAATGGTGAGATTCTGCAGTCCGGTGAGCGCGTCGCCCCCGCCGTCGCCGATGATCAGCATGATCGCGGCGACCGCTCCGGTCAGCACGCCCCAGAAGACCACGACGCCCCGGGACGGCTCCAGGGATCCGCGCTGCGAGAGCGTCCCCATCACGATCGAGGCGGCGTCGGCGCCGGAGACGAAGAAGATCCCGACGAGGATCATCACCACAATGCTCGTCACCGTGGCGATCGGGTACTGCTCAAGCACGTTGAAGAGCTGGCCCTCGGTTGTCGCGGCGTCGCTGAGCTTGCCGTCGTCCTGCAGGTGCATCGCCGAGCCGCCGAAGATCGCGAACCAGACGAGGCTGACGGTGCTGGGCACGAGAATGACACCGCCGACGAACTGCCGGATGGTCCGGCCGCGGCTGATGCGCGCGATGAACATGCCGACGAACGGCGTCCAGGAGATCCACCACGCCCAGTAGAAGACCGTCCAGCCGGACAGCCAGTCGCCGACTCCCTCACCGCTCGACGCCTCGGTACGCCCGGCCATCTGGGCCAGGTCGCCGGCGAAGGCGCCGATGGAGGTGGGCATCAGGTCGAGGACGAAGATGGTCGGCCCGACGAGGAACACGAAGACCGCCAGGCTCACCGCCAGCACCATGTTGATGTTGGACAGCCACTGGATGCCCTTGGCGATCCCGGACACCGCCGAGGCGACGAACGCCACGGTCAGCACCGCGATCACGGCGACCAGCAGGCCGGTGCCGACGGAATCCAGCCAGTCCAGCTCGGTGAAGCCGCTGCCGATCTGCAGGGCGCCGAGCCCCAAGGATGCCGCAGAGCCGAAGAGAGTGGCGATGATGGCGAGGATGTCGATGACCCGGCCGCCCCAGCCGTTCACCCGTTTCTCTCCGATCAGCGGGGTGAACACGGCACTGATCAGCTGCCGGCGTCCGCGCCGGAAGGTGCTGTAGGCGATGGCCAGGCCCACGACCGCGTACATCGCCCACGGGTGGAGCGTCCAGTGGAAGAGGGTGGTGGCCATGGCGGTCTCCATGGCCTGGTTGCTGTCGGCCGGGTCGGTGCCCGGCGGTGGCGTGGTGAAGTGTGCCAGCGGTTCGCTCACGCCCCAGAACATCAGGCCGATGCCCATGCCCGCGCTGAACATCATGGCGATCCACGAGATCGTGCGGAACTCGGGCTGCTCGCCCTCTTTGCCCAGGGTGATCCGCCCGTAACGGCTCATCGCCAGCCAGAGGGCGAAGACGACGAAACCCGAGGCCGCGAGGACGAACGCCCATCCGCCGTTGCTGATGGTTCCGTCCAGCAGGTCCGCGGACACGCTCTCCAGATTGTCGGTCGCCGTGACTCCCCACACGATGAAGGCGAGGGTGATGGCCGCGGAGATGCCGAAGACGACAAGGTCGGTCCGGGGACCGGCGGATTCCGCCGGGCCCCCCGGCAGCTTTGCCTCGCCGGGATGGCTTCGGCTCCCATCCATTTCTTGGGTTTTGCTCATCAACTCGTCCTTTCCACGGACACACCGGATCGGGTGGAAATTCGGTGTAGGAAGGGGAGGTGGGGCGGCTCAGACCCAGACCTCGTTGCGAATAATGCACGGGGATTCGTTATGGGCAACAACAATCTGCCGCCTCAGAAAACCTGTCAAGGGGCAAGTCGAGAAGCATTGCCCAACCGCAATAGACCCCGCTCGGGGCCGGACTCCCAGATCAGAACATGGCGTACCTCGGCCCCGGGAAGCAAGGCCGTACGCCGTGGTGCGCGTCGGTCACGCGAGGGGATACGCCTCGCCGGAGGCCGGTTCCAGCCGGACCACGATGGACTTCGACGTGGGGGTGTTGCTGACGTCCGCGGTGGAGTCCAGCGGTACGAGCACATTGGTCTCGGGGAAATAGGCGGCGCAGCACCCGCGAGGCGTCGGGTACGGCACGACCCGGAAGACCGGCGCCCTGCGCTCCACGCCGTCCTCGAACTCGCTGACGATGTCGACGAGGTCCCCTTCGGCCAGGCCTCGGTCGGTGAGGTCGTCGGGGTTCAGGAAGAGGACCCGGCGGCCCTGGTGGATGCCTCGGTAGCGGTCGTCCAGGCCGTAGATGGTGGTGTTGTACTGGTCGTGGGAGCGGAGCGTCTGCAGCAGCAGCCGGCCCGGCGGGACATGGGGCCGCTCCAGCGGGTTGACGGTGAAGTTGGCCAGACCGGTGGAGGTGGTGAAGCGTCGCTCGTCGCGTGGCGGGTGAGGCAGCGCGAAGCCGCCCGGCCGTCGTACCCGGGCGTTGAAGTCCTCGAAGCCGGGGATCACGCGTGCGATGCGGTCACGGATGCTGTCGTAATCCGACTCGAAGTCCTCCCAGGGCACGTGCGAGCCTGCTGTCGCCAGTGTGGCCCGGGCCATCCGGCAGACGATCTCGACCTCGCTCAGCAGGTGCTCCGACGCGGGGGCGAGCCGCCCCCGCGAGAGGTGCACCATGCCCATGGAGTCCTCCACCGTGACCAGCTGGGGCCCGGCCGGCCGCAGGTCGGCCTCGGTGCGGCCGAGACACGGGAGGATGAGTGCCTGTTCCCCCGCGATGACATGCGAGCGATTGAGCTTGGTCGAGATCTGGACGGTGAGGCGGCAGTTGCGCAACGCCTGCTCGGTCAGCTCGGTGTCGGGGGCCGCGCCGACGAAGTTGCCGCCCAGCGCCACGAAGACCCGTACGTCGCCGTCGCGCATGGCACGGATGCTCTCGACCGCGTCGTGACCGTGGCGCCGCGGGGGCGTGAACGCGAACTCGGCACCGAGCGCGTCCAGGAACGCGTCTTGCGGCTTCTCGTAGATGCCCATCGTCCGGTCGCCCTGCACGTTCGAATGGCCGCGCACCGGACAGAGGCCGGCGCCCGGGCGGCCGATGTTGCCGCGCAGCAGAAGGAAGTTGACGACGTCCCTGATGGTGGGCACGGAGTGCTTGTGCTGGGTGAGGCCCATCGCCCAGCACACGACGATCTTCTCGGCGGCCAGCACCTGGCGGAACGCGGCCCGGATCTCTTCCTCCGGCAGCCCGGTGGCCTGGAGGATCTCGTCCCACGGGGCCTTGCGGGCGTGCTCGGCGAACTCCTGGAAGCCATGTGTGTGCTGATCGATGAAGGACGTGTCCAGACAGGTGCCGGGAGCTTCGTCCTCCGCCTCCAGCAGCATGCGGTTGAAGGCCTGGAACAACGCCTGGTCTCCGCCCAGCCTGATCTGCAGGAACTGGTCCGCCAACCGCGTGCCGCCGCCGATGACGCCGGACGGCCGCTGGGGGTTCTTGAACCGGAGCAGCCCCGCCTCGGGCAGCGGATTGACCGCGATGACGCGAGCGCCCCGCCGCTTGGCCTGTTCCAGGGCGGAGAGCATGCGGGGGTGGTTGGTGCCGGGGTTCTGGCCGACCACGAAGATGAGATCGGCTTCGTAGAGGTCGTCCAGGCTTACGCTGCCCTTGCCGATGCCGATGGTCTGCGTCAGGGCCGAACCGCTCGACTCGTGGCACATGTTGGAGCAGTCCGGCAGGTTGTTGGTGCCGAGCATGCGCACGAACAGCTGATAGAGGAACGCGACCTCGTTGCTCGCCCGCCCGGAGGTGTAGAAGGCGGCCTGATCCGGGTGGTCCAGCGCGGAGAGTTCGCGGGCGATGACGGCGAACGCGTCGTCCCAGGAAATCGGCTGGTAGCGGTCGCTGCCCGCCGGACGGTACACGGGGTGGGTGAGGCGTCCCTGCTGGCCGAGCCAGTAGTCGCTGCGCGGAAGCAGATCCTCCAGCGTGTGCTCGGCGAAGAAGTCGGGGGTGACCCGGCGGACGGTGGCCTCCTCGGCCACGGCCTTGGCCCCGTTCTCGCAGAACTCCGCCCGGTGCCGGTGCTCCGGCTCGGGCCAGGCGCAGCCGGGGCAGTCGAAGCCCTCCTTCTGGTTCACCCGGAGCAGGGTGAGCAGGCTGCGGCGGACCCCCATCTGTTCGCCGGCATGGCGCAGCGAGGAGGTGACCGCGGGGAGGCCGGCGGCGTACTCCTTCGGCGGGCCGACCCGCAGACGGGCGTCCCCGGGGTCCTCAGCAGGTGGCTTGTGAGTCATCTGTAGCGCTGCTCCGCGGTGTCGGGGCATCAGAGCCATGCCGTTGCAGATCAGAGAGGGTTGCACATCGCACAACGATGGGTGAGATACGCAACAGCCTAAGAAAGCCCCACTGCCGACCCGCTGTCAAGGCCGGCGATGGCTCCGAGGAGACGCGACTACCTCGCGGGTATCGCCTGATCGTTCCGCAGCGCCGTGAACAGGGCCCGCGCCCGCCGCTCGTCCCATTTCACCGCGCTGCCCTTGGACGTGCGGAGATCGGGGTTGGAGACGGGCACGTTCAGCTGGTTGCCCTGCCCCGACGCGGCCTCCTGCATCGCCTCGAACAGCGACAGGAGGTCGGGCAGGTCCGTGCCCTTGTCCACGATCAGCGTGTCGAGGCCCGCGGCGGCCATGGGAAGCGACTTGGTCGGGTCGAGGAGGGTGGACGGCGTGACCGCCTTCTCCGCGAGCGCGGCCAGGAACTTCTGCTGGTTGCGGGTGCGCCCCAGGTCGCCTGCGGCCTCCTGCTTGCGCTGCCGTACGAAAGCCAGTGCCTCGGCGCCGTCGAGGGTCTGGCAGCCTCTGGGCAGGTCGGCGCCCGAGTCCTTGTCCTGCACGGCCCGCGCCAGGCACATGTCGACGCCACCGACCGCGTCGACGACGCTGACGAAGCCGGCGAAGCCGATCTCCGCGTAGTGGTCGATGCGCACCCCGGTGTTGCGTTCCACGGTACGGACGAGCAGCTCGGGGCCGCCGAGCGAGAACGCCGCGTTGAGCTTGTCGGGTGCCGCGGCATAGCGCCTGCCGGTGTCCGGGTCGACGTAGGGCGGGAGGGTCACCCACGAGTCCCGCGGCAGGCTCAGCATCGTGGTGCCGCCGGCCCCGGTGTGCAGCAGGATCATCGAGTCGGTGCGGCGGCCCTCGGTCGAGCCGGTGTTCAGGTCCCGCTGCTCCCGCAGGGACAGGCCCTCGCGGCTGTCGGAGCCCACCACCAGGTAGTTGGTGCCCTCGCCGCGGGGCGCGCGGCCGGTGAGCGCGCCGAGGTCGACCTCCTGGTTGAGGCGGGTGGCGGCCCAGACGTACGTGCCGGCGCCGGAGAGCAGCAGCGCGGCCGACAGGATGGCCGCCGTCCGCACGACGCGGCGGCGCCGGGGGCGGCGGCGCCCGTGGGTCTGGCCGCGGTGGTCGTAGACACCCTGGTCGTAGCGGCCGGGGGTGGCGGGCGAGGGCATACCGGGCAGGGGGGCCGTGCGGGTCGAGGGCGGGGGCACCGCCGGGGACGTCGGTGCGGCGCCCGGCACCGCCTCCCCCGTCCGGTGGTCTCTGGTCCAGTTGTCTCCAGTCCAGTGGCCTCCCGTCCGGAGTTCTGCCGCCCGATGGTCTCCTGGGTGGTCGGTCCAGTCGTTCATCCACCCGTCCCGCTGGTTCAGCTCGAAGGGTCAACGCATCCGCAGCCTCTTGTACGGAACGGGACCACCGATCTGTTCAGCGGCCGAGCCGGATCGCTTGACTCGGTGCCACTTCAGCCGGCTGCCGAGCAGCAGGGCGACCAGGGACTGGATGACGACCAGGTACATCAGCTGCCGGTAGACGATGATCTGCAGCGGCATCGTCCACAGCGTCCGCAGCCGCTCGCTGTCGAGTCGCAGGGCGTAGCCGGACGTGGCGAGCTGCACACCGAGGAAGGCGAACCACACCAGGGCCGACTCCAGCGGGTCGCGGAAGAGCACACCGTACAGCGCGTAGACGTCGATGACGGGCGCGAGGAGCGGCAGGGCGACCTGGAAGAGCGCGATGTACGGCAGTCCGCGCCGGCCGAAGCGCCCGGCCGTGCCTCTGCTGAAGAAGGCAGCGCGGTGCTTCCACATCGCCTGGATCGTGCCGTAGCACCAGCGGTAGCGCTGCTGCCACAACTGGCGTACCGACGTGGGCACTTCGGTCCAGGCGACGGCCGACTCCTCGTACAGCACCCGCCAGCCCGCCCGCCACAGGGCCATCGTGAGGTCGGTGTCCTCGGCGAGGGTGTCGTCGCTGAGCCCGCCGACACCCAGCACCGCTCCCCGGCGGAAGGCACCGATGGCACCGGGCACGGTCGTCATGCACTCCAGGACCTCGAACATGCGCCGGTCGAGGTTGAAGCCGAAGACGTACTCCAGGTGCTGCCACCTGGCCAGCAGCCCGCGCCGGTTGCCGACCTTGGTGTTGCCGCTGACGGCGCCGACGGCGGCGTGCGCGAGCGGCTGGACGAGCCGCTGGACGGCATCGGGCTCGAAGACGGTGTCGGCGTCGACCATCACCACGATGTCGTACCGCGCCTGCGCCAGCCCGGTGTTGAGCGCGGCGGCCTTGCCCTCGTTGCGCTTGCGGATCACCTCCACGCGCGGATCCGCGATGCCCCCGGCGATCTCGGCCGTACGGTCGGTCGACCCGTCGTCGATCACGATGATCTGGAGTTGCTGATGGGTGGAGTCGAGCAGTGAAAGGACGGTGGACTCGATGCCGGCCTCTTCGTTGTACGCGGGCACGAGCACCGTCACCGGCCCGGTGACCTCCCGCATCCACGGCGCCCCCGGCCTGAACCGCTCCAGCCGGCGCACATGAGCCCGGGCGAACAGGGCGAGCAGCACCAGCCGCAGCACACCGAGGCCGCCGGCCAGGCCGAGGGTCCAGATCATGGCCGTGGAGAAGGCGCGGCCGGCGGCCGTGGCCCAGATCAGCGCCTGCCCCTGCCATCGATCGACGGTGGAGGCGGAGGTGTAGGGGACGAGATCGAGGCCCGCGGACACGGTGGTGAACCGGTCGACGTCCGGGTTCCCGAGGAGCTTCTTCGCCTCCTGGTACGCGGTGGCCGTCTGGCTCAGCTGCCTGACCGTCCCCAGCGCCGGCTTCCGCGACCCCTTGTCGGCGGCGACGAGCACGTAGCCGTACTCGGTGGCACGCCGGGCCGCCTGCCACTCGCGGCCGCACAGCGTGTCCGGTGTCGTGGTCCGCGGCAGCCGCAGCAGATTGGTGTGCACGCCGGTGGCGCCCGCCAACGCGGCCTGGGTCATGTCGAGTTCGGCGTCGAAGCGGGGCGGTGAGGACTCGCCGAGCACGGCACCGGTGTACGTGTTCGAGCCGATCTCGTGCCCCTCGGCGCGGATCCGCCGGATCAGCTCGGGGTACCGGGCCGCCTGGGCGCCGTTGACGAAGAAGGTGGCGCGGGCCCCGTTCGTGCGCAGCAGGTCGAGCAGGCGCGGAGTCCAGACGGGGTCGGGACCGCCGTCGAAGGTGAGCGCCACGGTGCGGGGCGGCATCGCGGCCGTCTGGATCCCGTCGCGGTTGATCCCGATCACCGGCCCGCCCTCCGCCACGGCATCCGGCACGGGCGAGGTGCACGGCGACCGCGTCTTCGCGGCATCGACCTCGTGCTCGGTCCAGCCCTGGAAGAGCAGGGCGGCGAACAGGGCGGGGAGGGTGAGGGCCAGTAACAGCCAGTGGCCACGGGGGTCGCGGCTCTGTTTGTGACGGGCCTTCTGGCGGGTCTTCTGGCGGGTTTTCTGGCGGCTCTTCGGCTCGGCCGTCACGGGAGCCCACCTCCCCAGGGGCCGTCACCTCCGCGGGGGGTTTCACCTCTGCTCACGGCCGAGGAGATCGTCTTCCGCTGCTGGGCGAGGCTGGGGGTACGCATGGGGCGCGAGTCTAGTTACGGGGTTTCGATCACGCGGGCATAACACCGAGCTTCACAGGGAAGCCCGGGCGGACAGCGGCGGCGCTGAGCCTGTCCCGTCAGCACCTCCCCCAGGGTCTTCCAGAAACCCTGGGGGCCGTCGCCGACCGTCCGCCCACGAGGCGGTGCGCCGGGACCGTTCAGGTGGTCGGGGCGGCGGCTGTGCGACCACGGGGGTAGGTCTTCCGCCCAGCCCGATGCCCGGGCCGGTCGTCGCGTACGCCGAGCAGGGCGACGCAGCCCAGCAGGGGGCCGATCGCCAGGACGGCGAATGCCGCGTAGAAGGAGTCGGCGGGTGCAGGTAGACGGGAACGCCGAGTTCCTCGACGGTGGCCCAGAACCCGGCGTACCGCGAGTCGTCGAGATAGACGACGGTCTCCGCGTCGCCGACCTGGGAGAACCCGTTGACCAGGGCGCCGACCAGGCCGAGTTCACCGACGGCACGCCGTAGCTCGGCCACCGCCGCGTCCGGGTCCTGGAGGGGCAGGGCGGCGAAGGAGGCGAAGCGGTCCGGCCGTCGGGACACCTGCCGCGCGGCGTAGTCGTTGAGCCTGCGTGCCCAGTCGACGGCCTGCTTGGGTTCGTGCAGGGACTGGATACCGGGCGAGAGCAGCGAGAGCACGGCCTTCTCGATGCCGCATTCGTCCATGATGCGCAGCCGGTCGTCATGGATGTCGAGCAGCATGTCGCGGTGGGCCGGCCAGGCGTCGGCCGTGAAGTGGGCCGCCGACTGTTCCACGATGTCGGGGTCGGTGGCACCGAAGTGCTCTTCGAGAGCGATCTTGTTCAGCAAGTCGGCCTCCGGGTGCGGGTCGGGGTGCGGGTGGTGTGGGAGGCGGCCGGTCAGTCCGGCAGGCGGGCGCCCTGGCGGTCGAGTTCACGGCGTACGGCGTCCGGTGTGACGTCGTGCCCGTCGGCGGTGAAGGCGGCGGCGACGCCGGCGGCCTGGCCGGTGGCGAAGGCGGTGCCCATGACGCGCAGCGAGGCACCGGCGCCGCGGTCTCCGTCGATGGTGCGGCCGGCGCCGAACAGGTTGGACGTGTTCCTGCTCCACAGGACGTCCAGGGGGATCCCGTAGTAGCCCGGATCCGCGATGTACTTCCACTCCAGCGGCAGCCCCGGCCCGGGGTGGGACTCGATCGGCCAGGCGCCGACGGCCACGCAGCCGTCCACCGGGGCGGGCCGTAGGACGTCCTTCTCACTCAGCTGCGCGCGTCCGGTGAGATGGCGGGACTCCCGCGTCCCCATCTCGGGGCCGGTGCTGACGATGTAGGCGCCGCCGCAGCCGGGCAGGGACCTCACGACGCGCAGATACGCCTGCGCCTGCCGTCGTGCGCTGCGTTCGGCGCGGCTGGTGTCGGCCGCGCTGCGGGCGTCGTAGCTCTCGTCCGCGAGATAGGTGATCACGTCCCCGGACACCGGCATCCGTGCGATCAGCCCGGTGTGACCGGTGAGTTCGGACACCCCCGACGCCTTGGCCGCGCGGACCGCCTCGGACAGCGCCTCACGCGTCACCGGCACATCAGCCGGGATGCCTCCGAACCGTACGCCGAGGGTGCCGTTGAGCACCCAGCCGTCGTTGCCGTACCGCACCTCGGCCCCTGCCTGGTGGGCCAGGTCGGCCTCGCCGCTGGCATCGACGAAGGCCGCGGCCGTGAACTCGTGGAAACCGGAGTGATCGGCCACGCGCACGGTCGTGACCCGGCCGTCCTCTCGTGTGGCGGCGCAGATGTGTGAGTGCAGCAGCACCTCCACACCGGCCTGCTCGCACAGCTCGTCGGCCACGCGCTTGACGGCCTCGGGGTCGAAGACGACCGCGACGGCCTTGAAGTCGGTCGGCTCGCTCAGGGCGTCGAGGGCGCGCAGACCGGCCAGCATCTCCTCGGCGACCCCGAAGACCACCTGCCGTCGCTGCGGGGTGTAGAGGCCGCAGTACGTCACGACGCTGCGCAGGGTGGCCGCCCCGCCCAGACACGGGCCGCGCTCGATCAGGAGGGTGCGGGCACCGGCCCGTCGCGCGCCGATGGCGGCCGCGATACCGGCTGACCCGCCCCCGGCCACGATGACGTCGTAGTGACTGTTCAACGCTGTCTTCCCTTCTGGCGCACTCGTACCGTCCGCGTGGTGTGGCTGCGTCCCGCGCACGCTGCGTCGCGCGGCCCGCCTTGCCCACGAGGCAAAGCCCCTCGGATTGCCGAGTGCGCTGTGCGTGTGCTGACGCACTGAGTACACCGGCGTTGACGGGGGCGCGTCCAATGCCGTTTCCTCAGAGGGGCTATGCCTGACAGGCAGAGCACCGGAAAGGGAGGTCCCGTGGAGCTGCGTCATCTCAGGTACTTCGTCGCCGTCGCGGAGGAGGGCGCGATGGCGCGTGCCGCAGAGCGGCTCCACCTCACTCAGCCGTCGTTGAGCAGACAGATCCGCCAGCTGGAACGCGACATGGGCACGCCGCTCTTCGAGCGCACCACGCGCGGTACGACGCTGACGGCAGCGGGTACGGCCCTGCACCGGCACGCGCTGCTGCTGCTCCGGCTCGCCGACGCGACGAAGGACGTGGCACGCGCGCCGGACACGGCCCGCGACATGGTGAACCTGGGGGTCCCCCAGGGCGTGCCTCCGGACCAGCTCATGCGGGTGCTCGCGGAGGTGGAGGAACGTCTGCCGCACACCGCGATCAGCATCACCGAAGCAAGCAGCGCCGAGCAGTTGAAGCTGATCCGGGAGGGCCACCTGGACCTGGGGATCGTGCGCGAACGGCCGTCCGGGAACCTCCTCGCGGAGCGGCTCTTCGACGTGCCGACCGGCCTCGCCGTGCGGCCCGGACACCACCTCGCCGAAAAGCCGGTATGCCGGCTGAGCGACTTGGACGGCCTCCGGGTCCTCGCCCACGGGCGCCAGCAGGTTCCGGTCCTCCACGACCGGCTCGTGGTCGCCGCACACGACGCGGGGCTGGTGCCCCTCTGGCACTTCGCGCAGTTCTCGGAACACGCTCTGGTCTGCGCCCAGGCGACCAAGGCCGAAGCGGTCCTGCTGATCGAGCACTCCGCGCGCCGGCTCCTGCCGGACTGGCCATGGCTGCGGCTGGCCGAAGCGGACTTGGCCCTGACCACCTGGCTGGCCTGGCCGTCCGACACCCGGAGTGTGGTCCGCCGCGTCGCCCGCGTCGTGAGCGGCTGCCTCGTCGGTGCCTCGTCGCCGGACGAGAAGCCGTCAGTACTCCCGTCGTAGCCGGCTCTTCCTGCGTGAACTCCGCTGTCTGCTCGCGGAGTTGCTGTGGCGCTGCGTGACTGTCCGACGGCGGTTCTCCGCGACCGGGTTGTTGGTTAGGGTGACGAGGACGACGGGGGGCTCGGGTTGGATCGCCTGGCAGGAGCGGATCTGGCAGTTGGACAGGCCCGGTTCGTGCACGAGTTCGTGCACGAGAAGGCCGCTGCCGCAGGCCGCCCGGACGCGGTGGGCGTGTGACCGGTCGGCCGGCGCCCGCAGTGCTTCCCCCGTCGCTGCGCTCGGGGCTCGGGCTGATCGCCTCGCTCGCCGCGCTGGTGGTCGCCGTGATCGGGGTGCTGTACGCGGGCCACAGCGAGCCGGGCAGGGTGGACCGGTGGATCGTCGATCCGACGGCGGACAGTGTGCGGCCGCCATGGCGGCGGGTCGCTCTGGCCACGGACTTCCTGGGGGAGCCCGCCGGAGCCGCGATGCTGGTCGGAGCCACCGCGGCCGGCTGCCTGCTGCTTCGGCGTCCTCGCGCGGCGGTGCTCGTCGTTGCCGGTACCGGCATGACCGTGGGGACGACGATGCTGCTCAAGCGTCTGGTGGAGCGCACCATCCACGGTGCCGGCAACCTGTCCTACCCGAGCGGGCACACCGCCTTCCTCACCGCGCTCGCCCTGGTGGTGGCGCTGCTCGCGACCGGCCCGCTCGGGCTCGGCAGGACGGCCGGCACGTCACTCGTGCTCGCCGCGGCGCTGGTGTCCGGCGCCGCCATGGGCTGGGCGCAGGTCGCCCTGAGCGCGCACTACCCGACCGATGTCCTCGGCGGCTGGTGCACCGCGCTGGCGGTGGTGCCGGCGACCGCGTGGCTGGTCGACCGGATGGCCGACCGGCTCGTCGACCGGACGGCCCACGCCGGTCCACGGGAGCGCCGCTGACGTCACGTCACGCCAGGCGCCGGAACACGGGCTTCACCGGCCGCCCGCCCAGCCAGGGGGTGGGGTCACCCGCGTCCAGTGCCTTCCGGTACACCGCACATGCCTGGGCCACCGCCTCGACGGTGTGGTCGATGTCGGCGTCGCTGAGCGCGCTGCTCACCACGAACGACGGGGCCAGCACCCCGCCCGCGAGGAGCCGGCGCAGGAACAGGGTGCGGTACCGCTGCGACGGCTGCCGGTTCTCGTCGAGGGTGGCGAAGACCAGATTGCTGGCCCGGCCCCGTACGACGACGTGGTCGCCGACGCCCATGCCGGCCGCGGCGTCGCGGACACCGGCGGCCAGCCGCTCGCCGAGGGCGTGCAGCCGCGCGGTGACGCCCTCCTCGGCGTACGTGGTCTGCACGGCCATCGCGGCGGCCAGCGAGTGTGTTTCCGCGCCGTGCGTGGTGGACAGCAGGAACACCCGGTCGCCGCAGTGGCGCAGCCCGCCCCGCTCCATCAGCTCGCGGCGTCCGGCCAGCGCGGAGACGGCGAACCCGTTGCCCAGCGCCTTGCCGAACGTGGAGAGGTCGGGGACGACGCCGTACAGGCCCTGGGCGCCCGCCTCGGACCAGCGGAAGCCGGTGATCATCTCGTCGAAGACCAGGACGCAGCCGTGCCGGTCGGCCAGCTCGCGCAGGCCGGTGAGGTAGCCGGGCGGCGGCTCGGTGTGGGTGGCGGGTTCGAGGATCAGACAGGCGATTTCGCCCTGGTACCGGGTGAGCAGGTCCTCGGTGGCGGCCAGGTCACCGTAGGGGAACGCCACGGTGAGGTCGGTGGTCGCCGCCGGAATACCCGCGGACATCGGCGTGGTGCCGATGAACCAGTCGTCGGTGGAGAAGAAGGGGTGGTCGGCGCAGAGGGCCACCCGCGGGCGGCCGGTGGCGGCGCGGGCGAGGCGCACCGCGGCGGTGGTGGCGTCGGAGCCGTTCTTCGCGAACTTCACCATGTCGGCGGTCGGCACCGTGGCCAGGAACCGTTCCGCGGCCTCGACCTCCACGATGGACGGCCGCACGAAGTTGCTGCCGCGGTCGAGTTCCCGCCGCACCGCCTCGGTCACGCGCGGGTGGGCGTGGCCGAGGCTGACCGACCGCAGGCCTGAGCCGTACTCGACGTAGCGGTTGCCGTCGACGTCCCACACATGGGCACCGCGTCCGTGGCTGATGACCGGGGCCAGGTCCTCGGGGTACTGGTCGTCGCCCTTGGCGTAGGTGTGCGCGCCGCCGGGGATCATGGCGTGCAGCCGCTCGTTCGCCGTCCGCGACCGGGGCAGTCGGAGCTCTTCGGTGTCCACGCCGGCCTCAACTCTCTTTCTGCTTAAGGACCTCGGCGAGGCTCGGCGCCTCCCGGTCCCGCTGGGACATCGAGGTGACCGGCAGCGGCCACGGTATGGCGAGTTCCGGGTCGTCGAAGGCGATCGTCACGTCCTCGGCGGGATCGTGCGGGCGGTCGATCCGGTAGGAGGTGTCGGCGGTTTCGGTCAGCGCCTGGAAGCCGTGCGCGCAGCCCGCCGGGATGTACAGGGTCGCCTGCGTGTCGCCGGACAGCTCGAAGGAGGCCCGGCCCAGGTACGTCGGCGAGTCCGGCCGCAGGTCCACGACGACGTCGTAGATCCTCCCGTACGAGCACCGCACCAGCTTGGCCTCGCCGGCGCCGGAGCGCAGGTGCAGGCCGCGCAGCACGCCCCGGACCGAGCGGGAGACGCTGTCCTGGACGAAGGCGTTCGGGTCGAGGCCCACCGAGCGGATCACGTCGGCGTCGAAGGTGCGGCAGAAGAAGCCGCGCTCGTCGGCGTACGGCGTCGCCTCGAACAGGTACGCACCGGCGATTTCCGGGACTTCGGTCGCTTTCATGGAGTCTCCCGATGGGCGGCCGCCGGGAAGAGGGCCGCGGTCAAGGCCGTGAACTGCTGCTGGAGTTGCCGGGCTGCTGTCCGGTTCCGCTCGGCGAGGGCCTGGCGCAGCTGTGCCGATCGCTTCTCCAGCGCCCGGAACTGTTCGAGGAGCCGGTCGGTGTCGACCTCGCGGGCCGGGTGGCAGTACGTGCCAAGGCCCATCCGGTCCATGAGCGCGTCGCTCTTCGCGGCGTAGCTGAGCGCAAGCGTCGGTGTGCCGGCCTTCAGCGCGCAGACCAGGTTGTGGTACCGGGTCGCCACCACGCTGTCGGCAGCCGCCGTCTCCGTCATCAGGTCGGCCAGCGAGGCTGCCTCGGAGGCGGTGACCAGCGGCGAGTCCACCGCGTCGAGGATCGCGGCGACCACCGGAGCGTCGCACGCGTCGCCGGTGAGCAGCCGGACCGGCCTGCCGTCCTCGGCCAGCGCGCGGACGAACCGGGCCGTCCCGTCGAGGTAGCGCCGGTGGATCTCCTCGGCCCGGGCGCGGTCGTCGTTGCCGCCGTGGAAGTCCATGACGCCGACGCAGACCGCGCCCGGCGAGTCCGAAGACGCGCTCGCCGGCGGCGCCGGCAGGGCGAAGGCAAGGTCCGGGTAGACCTCGTCGCGCGCGGTGTCCACGCCCATCGCCCGCATCGCGTCGCGGGACAGGGTGTCCCGGTACGACCGGTACGCGGCCAGCCGCGCCGACCAGCGCACCAGGGCCCGGGTGGGCCGGTCGCCGATCGCGTCCGCGCCGACGCCGACCAGCGCGACCCGGGTGCGCAGCAGCCGGCCGCTCGCGCACAGCAGGAACAGCGAGTACGGGAAACCCCACGGCCGCAGCGGCAGCGTGGCCTCCAGGACGCCCATGCCCGGCACGATCACCACATCGTGCCGGCGCACCCAGGCGGCGGTGCGGACGGCGTCGACGAGTTTGCCCAGCCCCTTCGCCGCGATCGCGCCCGCACGCGACGCGGTCCGGTACTCCGCGCGGTTCCAGTGCAGCCGCGTCGCGGGGATGCCGTACCGGGCCGCGACGACCTCGGGCCCGCCGCACAGCGCGTCCACGACCGCCTCCGGATGCTCGGCGCGGAGGTACCCGAGCACGGCTTCGAGCGACCCGTCGTTGCCGAGGTTGCCGGAGCCGAGCAGGCCGAACACCCCCACGCGTGGCGCGGTCGTCATGCCCCCCGCCCCTCACGCCCCGCGACGAGGGCGTCGACGGAGACGGTGAGCTTGGCCGGGTCGACCGGGGCGCGGTCCTCCACCCGCTCGCCGGCACCCGGCCGGGCCCGGCTGGCCATCCATGCGGCCAGGTGGCGGTAGCACGCGCGCCGTTCGGCCGGGGACAGCGGCGCCCGCCGGATCGCCGAGACGAAACCCCAGACGTACTCGGCGAGCAGCCGGGGCGTCGGGTGCAGCGGGCCCGCCCGGCGCGGGTCCAGGTTGACGCACCGGGAGCGCTTGGACGGGTTCGCCCGCTCGGCGCGGGTGGGGTGGTCGCGGCGGAAGTACAGCAGCTCCGGCACCTGGTGGAAGGGCCCGTGCAGGCCGATCTCGGAGACGAACGTGCGGTCCGCGTGGTGGTAGCTGTCGTGCGGCTTCACCCGGCGCAGCACATCGGCCCGCATCACCCCGTAGAAGTCGTCGCCGCCGGGCTCGAACAGCATGCTGCGGAACCGCTCCGGCGCGTGCGGCGAGCCGGTGGCGAGCGTGTACGCGTACGGGACCTTCACCTTCCCGTCCTCGTCGATGACCGCCTGGTCGGCGTGGGCGAGGACGATGTCGGGCCGCTCGTCCAGCGCCTCCACGCAGCGCCGCAGCAGGTCCCGGGCGTACAGGTCGTCGTGCGAGGCCCACTTGAACAGCTCGCCGTGGCACTGGGTGAACACGTGGTTGTGGTTGGGCGCGGCGCCGATGTTCCGGGGCAGCCGGATGTACCGGATACGCGAGTCCTGAGCCGCGTACCTGCGGCAGATGTCCTCGGTCGCATCGGTCGAGGCGTTGTCGGAGAGGACCAGTTCGAAGTCGTCGTAGGTCTGGCCGAGCAGGGCGTCGAGCGACTCGGCCAGGTACTCCTCGCCGTTGTACACGGGCAGGCCGATGCTCAGCCGGGGGTGGCGGGTCATGGCGTCCTCACTTCGCGGATGGTGTTGGGGGTGTCTGATGGATCTCCGCGGGAAAAGAGCGGCGTCCGGTGCGTGCTCTCGGCGTGCCGGCCGGAAGCCCTCGTACTGGGTGTACTTGGGCTTTCGGCCGGTGCGGCGAGTGGGGACACCTCCCACGCCCTTAAGGCAGTGGGGAAGCGTGCCGGGCGTCGCGACGCCGCGGAGATCCATCAGACACCCCCTCGGTGGTGCTCGCGCAGGGCGGACCGCAACTGCAGCCACCACACGGCCGAGCCGCAGACGGTCGCGGCGGCGACGCCCCAGGCCGAGCCGACGGTGCCGCCGACGGCCGCCCCGCCGAGCCCGCCGCCGACGTAGCAGGCGGAGGCGAACAGCTGGGAGCGCAGGCTGTTCCGGGCCGCGCCGAGCGCGCGCAGCCCGGCCGCGGCGCCGGTGCCGAGACCGGCGCCCGCGACGCCGAGCGTGACCGGCACGATGAGCTCCGCGGCGGCGCTCCAGACACCGCCGAGCACGAACTCGCCGGCGCGGTCCGGCACCAGCAGCAGCGCCCCGCCCCACAGCAGTGCGGCGGCGGCCTGACCGCCGCCCAGCAGAAGGCAGAAGGTGCCGAGGCGGTGCGGGGCCCGCCGCAGCACCCGTGCCGCCTCCGCGACGGTGACCAGTGAAAGGCCCATCAGTACGGCCATGAACGGGCCGAGCAGCAGTTCGGCGCCCCGGACCACACCCACGGCGCCGATCCCGACGATCGCGCCGAGCCCGTACGCCCGCAGCTGGCCCGCGCCGCTGTTGCTGACGTTCTCGACCAGGTAGCGGGAGCCGAGGTCGCGGTGGGCGCGGAGCCACTCGCGCACTCCGGTCAGCCGGGGCCGGATCCCGGACTGGAAGCAGCCGTATCCCGCGGCCACCGCGGCGGACCCGCCCCAGGCCAGCAGATACGCGGCCACGCTGCCCACGCGGGCCGCCGCCACCATGGCCGGGACGAGCGCGACGCCCCACACGAGGTCGTTGACGAACGCCTTCCGCCCGGCCCCGGCGGCGAAGAAGGCGAACCGCCACGCGTCCTGCAGCAGCAGCCCCGGCAGTACGACTCCGAGGCAGGCGAACGCGGGCCCCACCCGGCCGCCGAGACCGAGCCCGGCCACCACGGACGCCACCACGGACGCCGCCCCGAGAGCCGCACCGACGGTGAGCGCGGTACCCGACGACCGGGCCACCGCCCCACGCCAGGACACCTCCGGCACCCCGCTGAAGCGCACCACGAGCGGATCGGTGGCAAGGCCCCGGGAGACGTTGAGCACCACGCCGTAGGTCACCCAGGCCAGGCTGAACACGCCGAACGCGGTCACCCCGAGCGAGCGCGCCACGTAGATCCCCACCGCGAAGTTGGTCATGCTGGAGGCCGCCTGGTCGGCCAGCCCCCAGGACAACCGGCCGACGAGGGCCCGCCGGGCGGTCGCCGCCTTCGGCCTCGTCTTCTCCTCCTCGGTGGTCATCGGCGTCATGCCTTGATCAGCCCGGCGCCGTGCAGGGCGTCGGCCGCGGCGGCGACGGCGCTGAACGGCAGCCCGGACCGCGCGGCGACGTCCAGCAGACTGTGCTCGCCGTCGGAGAGGTTGAGCACCCAGAGCATGGCCATCTGGGCCTGCTTGGTGTCGCTGCGGCCACCGAGCGCGTCGTACAGCCCACGCCGGCCCAACTGCGGTTCGCCGCACGGGCTGAGGTTCAGGTACCGCCGGTTGCGGTCGAGGACGGCGAACGCCTCCCGGCAGACCGCGAGGGTGTCCGCCATCGCCTCCGGGGAGACGAAGTCCAGGTCGTCCGCCGAGGTGTGGTACTCGGGGTAGCCCGCGTACGGGGTCCGGGTGAGCGAGCCCACGCCGAGGTTGAACCCGGGTGAGCAGAACTGCCGCTCGTCGTAGCCGTACGGAGTGAACTCGGTGACGCGGTGCGGGCGTTCGGAGGCGGCCAGGACGTGCCGCAGCACCTGGTCGATCTCCGCGTCGCCACGCCTGCTCCGCTTGTACGTCAGGTGCCCCGGGTCTCCGGCGCAGGCCAGCACCAGGCCGTGCCTGACCCGTGCCACCCGCTCCGCGTTGCGGGCCAGCCAGGTGATCGCCCCGATGGTGCCGGGCGCGAACAGGAACCGGTAGGTGTAGTACGGGGTTTGCTCGGCCAGCGCCCGGGCCAGGAACGTCGCCACCGCGATGCCGGCCAGGTTGTCGTTGGCCAGCGACGGGTGGCAGACGTGGCAGGAGACGATCACCTCGTCGGGGACCTGTCCCGGGACCACGTGCTCGGCGTAGGTGAGATGACCGTCCGCGAGGGTGGAGTCGATGCGCACCTCGTACTCGCCGTCCGGCATCGCGTCCAGGGTCGCCTGGGCCAGGCAGAACCCCCAGGTCGGCTGGTAGTAACTCGTGCGGTACGGCACCCAGTCGGGGTGGTCCGGCAGGGTGTGCAGGTGTGCGCGCAGCTCGGCCAGCGGCATGGTCGCCGACACCGGCACGCTGTAGCCGAGCACGTGCAGGCTGGACGCGGCGAAGTCGACGACCCGGTGGCCGGTGGCATCGGCGATGTAGGCGTCCCGGATGTTCCACTCCTGCGGCACCGTCCAGTCCAGCACCTGGGTCCCTGTGGGCACCTCGTGCACGTGCAGCGGGATGTACTCGCCGACGATGTCCAGGGTGGCGCGCACGCCATCGCCGGTGATGCTCCGGCAGAGCGGGTACAGCCGCTTGACCAGCGCGTACATCTCCTCGCCGAGCGAGACCACCGGCTGTTCGCCGACCGCGGTCATCGGCGCCACCGCAGGGTGCCGTCGACGGCGCCGGACTCGGACGCCGCGCGCAGCACGGCGAGCCGCGTGAAGCGCCGGTCGAACTCCTCCCGGGTCAGCCCGAACTTCCGGTAGGCGTCGGCGAGTTCGAGCGCGCCCTGCTTCACCGTCCACGCGCAGTCGAAGCCGGGTATCGCGGCGCGGAACCGGGAGAAGTCCACCCGGTACGACCGCGGATCGGCACCGGTCTCCCCGGTGATCACCACCTTCGATCCGGATACCGCCTCGGCGACCTGACCGGCGATCTCGGCGACCGTGACGTTGTTGGTCTCGCTGCCGATGTTGAACGCCCGGTCGTGCACCGCTTCCCGCGGCGCGGTCAGCGCGGCTGCGAAGGCCCGCGCGATGTCGGCGGCGTGCACCAGCGGACGCCAGGGGGTGCCGTCGGAGAGCACCAGGACCTCGCCGGACAGGAGGGCGTGGCCCACCAGGTTGTTCAGCACGATGTCGGCGCGCAGCCGGGGCGAGTAGCCGAAGGCGGTGGCGTTGCGCATGAACACCGGCGTGAAGTCGCCGTCGGCCAGCGCGTGCAGGTCGTCCTCCACCCGCACCTTGGACTCCGCGTACGGCGTCACCGGCCGCAGCGGGGCGTCCTCGCCCACCAGGTCGTCACCGCCGGCTGCGCCGTAGACCGAGCAGGTCGACGCGTACAGGAAGCGCCGCACTCCGGCGTCGCGGGCCAGCCGGGCCAGGCGTACGGACGCGTGGTGGTTGATGTCGTAGGTGAGTTCCGGCGCCAGCGACCCCAGCGGGTCGTTGGAGAGGGCGGCCAGGTGGATCACGGCGTCCGCCCCGGCCACGTGGTCGGCCGTGACGTCGCGCAGGTCCACCCGGTGTCCCTGGGGGTCCGCGGGCGGCGGGCCGAGGACGCAGTCGGCGAACAGGCCGGAGTCGAGGCCGGTGACTTCGTGTCCGGCGGCCCTGAGGACCGGGGCCATCACGGTGCCCAGGTAGCCCTGGTGTCCGGTCAGTAGTACGCGCAAGGTTCAATCCCCCAGGTCGAGCGTGAGTTTGGTGACGGCGAACGCCTCGGCGTAGCGCTCGTGGCATTCGATTCCGCGGATGCGTGCGAGGCCGAGGAAGGCCTCGCGGTCGTACCAGGGCCGGTGCCGCTGCGAGGGGTAGTGCTCCTGCAGCAGCCGCACCTTCTGTTCGGCGGTCTCCGGCGAGAGCGGCTGGTACGCGGCCGGACGGCCGAGATCGCCGTCCCACTTGACGATCTCGTAGCCGAGGACGAGGTGGTCGCGGAACGCGGTGGGTACGAGCTGCGCCAGGCCGCGGTGGTCCTGGTGCGCGTCATCGGTGCGCGGGGCGAGGATCAGGTCCGGGTCGGTCTGCGTGCGCAGCTCCTCGACGGCGGACTTGGCCTCCTCCCAGTGCGCGGGCAGGCGGCCGTCGGGCAGCTTGTGCACGGTCAGCCGCAGGTCGGCGCCCGGGCAGAAGGCGGCGAGCGCGGCCTTCTCCTCCTGCTCGCGCTCGCTGCCGCCGCCGGAGAGCACCAGCGCGTCGACCCGGATGCCCGGCCGCGCGCGGCACAGCGTCAGCAGCGTGCCGCCCGCGCCGATGGCGATGTCGTCGCAGTGCGCGCCCACCGCGACGATCCGGTCCAGGCTGCCGGCGCCGATCCGGATCACGCGCTCACCCCCGCGCCGTCCCGTTCCCACACGGCCCACGGGCGGTCGCCCCGGGTGTAGGCGGCGTCGAGCGCGGCCCGCTCCTTCACGGTGTCGGTCGGCTTCCAGAAGCCGCGGTGCTGGTGCGCCACCAACCGGCCGCGCTTGGCCAGTTGGGCGCATCCGTCGGCGACCAGGTCGCCGTTCTCCGGAATGTGGTCGAAGACCTCCTGGCGGAGCACGAAGTAGCCGCCGTTCTCCCACAGCGGCAGGTCGCTCACCGCGGTGATGCCTCCCACCAGGCCGTCCTCCCCCAACTCCACGCAGTGGAAAGAGGATTGCGGCGGGACGACCATCATCGACGCACCGGCGTCGCGCCGGGCGAACCGGTCGATCATCTCCGGCAGCGGGGCGTCGGTGAGCACGTCGGCATAGTTGGCGAGGAACATCTCGTCGCCGTCGAGGTGGTGCCGTACCCGGCGCAGCCGCTCCCCGATCGGTGACTCGATGCCGGTCTGCGCGAACGTGATCGTCCAGTCCGCTATGTCCGTGGACAGCAGCTCGGTCCGCCCGCCGCGCAGTACGAAGTCGTTGGACGTCGTCTCCTCGTAGGTGAGGAAGAAGTTCTTGATGTGGTGGGCCCCGTACCCCAGGCACAGGATGAACTCCGTGTGCCCGAAGTGCGCGTAGTAGCGCATGACGTGCCAGATCAGCGGCCTGGGGCCGACCATCGCCATCGGCTTGGGCACGTCGTCCGCGGCACCGCTCCGCATCCGCATCCCGTAACCGCCGCAGAACAGAACGACCTTCATGGCTTGACCTCGACAATGCTCAGTTCCGGGATGGGAAAGACGAGTCGGCCGCCCCAGTCGTGCACGAACGACAGCTGCTCGACCAGCTCGGCCCGCAGGTTCCACGGGAGGACGAGGACGTAGTCCGGCCGGTCGGCGGCGATCCGCTCGGGCGGCAGGATCGGGATACGGGTGCCGGGGGTGAACCTGCCGTGCTTGTAGGGGTTGCGGTCGACGGTGTACGGGAGCAGGTCGGGACGGATGCCGCAGTGGTTGAGCAGGGTGTTGCCCTTGCCCGGGGCGCCGTAGCCGACGACCGTCTCGCCCCGCTCGGCCGCCTCGATGAGGAACCGCAGCAGGTCCCGGCGCACCTTGGCCACCCGGGCGGAGAACTCGGTGTACCCGGACAGCTCCTGGAGCCCGGCGGCCTTCTCCCGGTCCAGTACGTCGGTCACCCGCTGAGTCGGCTCGCCGGCCGCCTCGGCCGGCCGGGCCCACAGCCGGACGGAGCCGCCGTGCGTGGGCAGCAACTCGACGTCCACGAGCGTGAGTCCGCCGCTCGCGAGGGCTCGGGTCGCGGACGCGACCGTGTAGTACTGGAAGTGCTCGTGGTAGACCGTGTCGTACTGGTTCTCCTCGATCAGGGTCAGCAGGTGCTGCACCTCGACGGAGACCCAGCCGTCGTCGGCGACCAGGGCGCGCAGCCCCCGGGTGAAACCGACCACGTCGGGGATGTGCGCGTACACGTTGTTGGCCACGACCAGGTCCGCCGGGCCGTGTTCGGCGCGGACGGCGGCGCCGGTGGCCGGGTCCAGGAACTCGGTGAGCGTGGGCACGCCCGCGTCCCGGGCCGCGGCGCCGACGTTCACCGAGGGCTCGATGCCGAGGCAGCGGATCCCGCGGTCCACCACGTGCCTCAGCAGGTACCCGTCGTTGCTCGCGACCTCGACCACGAACGCGTCGGGGCCGAGAGCGAGGCGCTGTACGGCGTCGGCGACGAACGTCCGCGCGTGCCGCACCCAGGAGGTCGAGTAGGAGGAGAAGTACGCGTACTGCGTGAACGTCTCCTCCGGCGTGATCAGCGGCGGGAGCTGCGCGAGCCAGCAGTCGGTGCACACCCGCAGGTGCAGCGGGTACGCCGGCTCCGGCTGGTCCAGTTGGTCCGCCGCGAGAAAGCTCTCACACGGCGGGGTCGCCCCGAGATCGACGACGCTCTCCAGCGCCGCCGAGCCGCAGAGTCGGCATCGTGTCATCTACTGCCCCCATCCCTGCTCGCGCGGGTGTCCCCACCCCGAGCCAGTGCTGACCGACCCGCGATCGCGGTGCGGTACTCATCCACCAGGCGCTTCAGCCCGACGGCCGGGCTGAAGTCCTGTTCGTAACGGCGCCGGGCCGCCAGCCCCATCTCCCGGCCCAGGGCCGGATCGGCGGTGATCCGGCGTATGCAGTCCGCGAGCGAGTCGCGCTCACCCGGCCGGTGCAGCAGCCCGGTCACCCCGTCCTCGACGAGTTCGACGAAGGCGCCGTGACCGGATGCGACGGCCGGGACCCCCGCCGCCATCGACTCCGCCACCACCAGCCCGAACGTCTCCAGGGCCAGCGAGGGGGCCACCACGGCGACCGACCGCGCGACGGCCTGCCGGCACTGCTCCGGGTCGAGCAGGCCGACGTACCGCACGTCCTCCCGGCCCGCCGCCCAGGCGGTCACCTCCCGCTCCAGTGGCCCCGCGCCGGCGAGCACGAGCGGCACGCCCACACCGCCGTCCGCGGCGATCTCGTCCCACACGGCCATGAGCAGCCGTACGCCCTTGGCCTCCGCGAGCCGGCCGAGAAAGAGCAACTGCTCGCCGGCGCCCGTCCGGCGGACGCCCGGATCGGGTACGAAGTTGTGCTTCACCGCCAGCCGCTCGGAGGGCATGCCGGACCGCACCAGGATGTCGCGCTGCGCCGCGGAGATGCAGAAGAACCGCTCCACGCCGGACCACCACCGCCGCCGGTTGACCGACAGGCTGACCGCGAGTGGCACCGTCGCCAGCCGGGAGCCGCGGTAGCAGCCGTGCCGGACGGCGGGCAGCGGCGCCGCGGAGCCGACGCACTCGGTGCACAGCCGGCCGTCCCGCCGCAGCGTTCCCGGCGGGCAGATCTGGGTGTAGTTGTGCAACGTGGCCACGGCGGGCACGTCGGCGT
Organism: Streptomyces blattellae; assembly: GCF_009709555.1. Taxonomy (GTDB): domain Bacteria; phylum Actinomycetota; class Actinomycetes; order Streptomycetales; family Streptomycetaceae; genus Streptomyces; species Streptomyces blattellae. The sequence continues at coordinate 24,623 of NZ_WJBG01000127.1, forward strand.
CGGCGCAGGCGGCCAGCACCGCGGGCGACAGGAGCGGGAAGACGTTGTGGACATGCACCACGTCCGGCCGCTCGGTGCGGAGCCGGGCGGCGAACTCCGCGCGGACCGCCGGGTTCCACGGCACAAGCAGCGGCACCGCGACCTTGCCCAGGAGGGACCGGGAGGCGATGTCGTCGCTGCGCCGCTCGAACACCTCGACCTGGTGGCCGGCCGCACGCAGCAGCCCCACCTCCTCATCGACGACCCTGTTCTCCCCGCTCGGCTGCGCCGAGGAGTAGCGGTTGTGCACCACCAGGACGTGCATGGTCAGGTCACCTCCGGTTCCCGGGCCCAGCGCGGGATACGTCGTTGGGGGACTGCGGGCGCCGTGAGCGGGGCGGCCGTGGCAGGCGCCGCCAGCAGCGAGGCGGCCAGGGCCAGATGCAGCAGGTACGCCGAGGCGTCGCCCAGCCCGGCCTCGGTGTACGAGGAGATCGCGACGTAGCTGATCAGGAAGATCGCGCAGGCCCTCGGCAGCGACGGTGGCCGCAGCAGCGCGACGCCGCCCAGCACGAGGATGAACGCCGCGACGAGGGTGACGCCGACCAGACCCTGCTCGTGGTAGACGGCCAGCCAGCTGTTGTCGATCGGCAGCCCGTCGAACGACTTGTCGCTCAGGCCCGTGCCGAACGACTTCTCCGCGGTCGTCCGGGGCGCTGCCAGCAGGGCGTCCCAGACCTTGGCCCGGCCGGTGAGGCTGGTGAAGTACTCCTGCGTCTGCCCGCGCAGGAACCACGCCCGTAGCGCGGAGGCGAACCCCACCGCGGCCACCGTGGCGACCAGCACCCCCCAGGCGAAGAACCGGCGCGCGGCGGCGCTGGTCAGGACGAGCGAGCAGATCGCCAGCACCAGCCCGACGAGCAGGCCTGCCGTGGCCGTCCGCGTATGGGTCAGCACGAGCAGGACGAGGGACGGCACGATGACCACCGCCGCGCTGATCCTGTCGGTCCGGCGGCCCAGTACGAGCAGCACGGTGAGCCCGGTGATCACCGCGGTGTACTGTCCGATCTGCGGCGGGGTGAGCGGCCACAGCGCGCCGACCAGCCGCCCGCCGTACAGCTCGGGCATGGCCGCGCCCGGTGAGATGGCCAGGCCGGCGACCACCGTCGCGAGCACCGCGAAGTACATCCGGATGTGGTACCGGACGAACGTCAGGCTGCCGTCCCACCATCGGCTGAGCAGCCACAGCGTGCCGACGAAGAGCGTCAGCCGGGCGCAGCGGAACAGCGCGCCGAACCCGGACTCCAGGTCCGCGCTGGAGATCACGCTCGGCACCAGCAGCAGGGTGAGCAGGAGCACGAAGGCGCTGGGCCGGATGCGCAGCCGGAGATTGAGCGCGAGCGCCAGCGCGAACGCGGCGACCAGTGCGCCCATGGTGACCATCTGGATGAGGGAGCGGGGCAGCTGGACGATGGTCTCGGCCCCGGCGGAGCCGAGCGTGTTGAGGCCCAGCAACGCCCAGGCGATCCCGACGGCCTTCGGTGTGCGGTCGCCGCCCGTCGGTGTGCGGTCCCCGCCCGTCGGTGTGCGGTCCCCGCCCGTCCGTGTGCGGTCCCCGCCCGTCGGTGTGCGGTCCCCGCCCGTCCGTGTGCGGTCCCCGCCCGTCCGTGTGCGGTCCCCGCCCGTCCGTGTGCGGTCCCCGCCCGTCGGTGTGCGGTCCCCGCCCGTCCGTGTGTGGTCGCCGCCCGTCCGTGTGCGGTCCCCGCCCGTCGGTCTGCGGTCCCCGCCCATCTCAACCACCGTCCCGCGGGCTGAGGGCGCTGCCCGCGTCCTGCCGGTACGGCGTGTCCTGCCACTGCCCGAAGTCGAGCGTCCGGCTCTGGTCGCCGGCGATGAAGCTCCACGGCCCGCGGTAGACGTTGTCGCGCCAGCGGTTGTGCTGCTTGTGGGTGATCGCCTCAGCCACCCGCCGGCCCTTGTACGGCGACCAGTCCGGATAGGTGCCGTAGTTGGACAGCACCGCCATGCGGCCGCACGCCGCCGTGCACTTGACGACGGACGTGTCCAGCTCGAAGCGGTTGCCGTGGATGTCCACCCGCTTGGTCTTCCACCGGCAGTCGGCGTAGAGCGGTGCGGAGGTGATCGCCGGCCGCGCGCAGCGGTCGGTGTCCTTCACCAGCAAGGTGCAGTAACCCGTCGAGGTGTTGGCGGGGCTGTTGCAGAACCGGTCGGCGTTCTCCCACAGGGTGATCCCGGACCAGTTGTCCTCCAGCACGTTCCGGTAGATCTCGATCTTGTCCGTGCGGGCCGGGATCCGGGGTTCGCCGCCGGACTCGGACACGTAGATCGTCGCGTACGGGAAGCTGTCGCCGCGGTCGGCGTTCTGGCGGCCCTCGACCCAGTTGTTCCGCCGGATCGTGTTGTTGCGGATGACCGCGTTGTAGCTGGTCTCGTACATCAGCGCGGCACCGTCGTTGGCTTCGAGCACGTTGTTCTCGATGCGGAAGTCGTTGTTGTTGTTGTCCGCCCAGAGCCCGGCTCCGCGGTTGTCGTGCACCCAGTTGCCGCGTACGTCGGCGCCGTTGACGGCCCAGAACTTGATGCCTCCGGTGCAGCCGCAGCCCGGCCGCCGGCGCTCCCAGTCGTCGGTGTTGTTGCCCACGATCTCGTTGCCCTCCACCACCAGGCCGCGGATGGAGTCGCCGGTCTTGTACGCGTTCATTCCGTACTGCCCGTTGTCGCGCAGGCAGTTGGCGCGGACCTCTTGGCGGGCACCGGCCATCAGTCCGGCGCCGGAGTTGTACTGGATCTTCGCGTGCTCGATCACCCACCCGTCGGCCATGTCATGGTTGACCACACCCTCGTCGTGCGGCGCGACGAACCCCTGCACGGTCAGGTAGCGGATGGTGACGTCGGGGGCGGTACCGCTGAAGGCGTAATTGTTGGTCTTCCGGCCGTCGAGCACCGCGCCCGGCCCGCCGAGGTAGCGGTTCCCCTTCTTGGGCATGACCTGGGCGTAGCGCTCCGGTTTGAGCCTGTGTGTGCCCGGTCGAAGCCAGAACGTGGTGTTCGGGGGGTTGCTCTCGGTCTTCTCGGCCAGGTCACCGACCACCTCGGGGTCCACCGTGACCGCGCCCGCGGGCGCCTTGGCCGGTCCGGCCGCGGGCTTGGCGCACACCCGGGCCACGGACGTCGAGGGCGCACCGGACATGGACGGCGCACCGGTCGGCTCCCTCCGGGACTCCGGCGTGCTCGTACAACCGGTCGCCGCCAGCAGGACCAGTGCCAGCGGTGCCGCCGGCCCCGCCCAGTTCCGCCACTTGCTCCCCACGCGCTCTCCTCCAAGCGGGTCCGTCGAAGTCCGGTGCGTATCGGCGCGTCTCAAAGGGGCGCGGGGCCGTGTCGATGTGCGGCTACCGCCGCGTGGGTGCGACCAGCCACGACGGACCCGCATCCGACGCACCGGACTGCCGGCGGAGCGCTCAGGGAGCCGCTGACGGATCTCCGCGGCGGCCCGACGCCCGGCACACTCCTCCACTGCGGGGGCTTTCGGCCGGCATACCGAGGGCACGGCCCGGACGCCGCTCCTTCCGCCACTGAGATCCATCAGAAGCCCCCTAGCCGCGGAACCCGAGCACGGTGGTGAAGCCCTCCGCGCCGTCGGTGAAGCCGGTGCCGAGCAGCGTGGTGGCGGGTTCCTTGCGCCCGAATCCCGCGGAGTACCAGCCCAGTGGCGGGGCGGTCTCGCCGCGGTGCGCCCGCCAGGACAGCTGCCCGGGCAGGTCGAGCACCGCGGAGCGTCCCTCGCCGTTCCGGGTCCAGGTGAGCACGGCCCGGTTACCCACCAGGTCCGCGGTGATCGCCGGGCCGAGGTGGAACGCCAGCCGCACGGCCCGGCGCGGGCCGCGCACCTCGTCGACCACCCTCAACTCCTGGCTCGCGGCCGTCAGTTCCACCCGGCGGCGGTGCACGGAGCGCTGGTAACCGTCGTGCTCGGCACACCAGCGGGCCGCCCCCTCACCGGATCCGTCCGCTGTGTCCGCGACCAGAACGCGGCTCTTGGCATGCCGGGTCCACAGGAACGGGCCGCCGGAGACGGACTGGTCACCGCCGTCCAGCTGCAGGGTGTTGTGGCCGAGGGTCGAGCGGAAGTACCGCCGCCACTCGGGCTGCCCGTGGTAGCAGTACGTCCCCGGGTCGGCGAGCACGTCGACCCCGTCGTGCCGGACCTCCACGGACAGCGCGTCCGCGTGGGCATGGGCGGCGATGGACAGGAAGCCGTGCGGACCACCGTCGCAGCGGCACCAGATCTCCCCCGGGCCGCGCAGGATGGTCATCCCCGCGTCGGCGAAGTGGGCCGGCCGGCTCGTCGGGCGGGTTTCGTTCGTCGGGTACGGCCGGATGAGCGCGGCCAGCAGCGGGGTGCGCACATCGGTGCCGGTCACCGCCGGCCACCAGGCGAGCCGGCCGAACACGGCGTCCCCGGTGGCCAGCAGCGAGGCCCAGCGGTCGGTGCCCCGGCCGTCCACGACCAGGCCGTGGCCGTCGTCCGCGTCCCCCTGGCGCGGCGGCCGCAGCCGGCTGTCCACGACGGCCGCGAGCGCGTCGGTCATCCGCAGCAGCACCAGCCGGACGGAGGCGGGGACCGGCCTGCCCGCGGCGTCCGCCTCGGCCACCGCGACCAGACCCAGCTCCAGCACCAGTCCGTGGTATTCGGTGGCCAGTTCGCGGTTGAGGCCGGAGCCGAAGGTATTGCCGCGCAGGTGCCGCTCCAGCGACCGCAGCGCGTCGGCCCGCCAGCGCGCCGACGAGGGGAACCAGCCGAACGCGCAGGCCGCTGCGAACTGCCCCGCGGCCTCGGCGATGACGTGGTTGTTCGCCGAGGACCCCCGGCTGGGGAAGGCGGCCAGCCAGCGCTGGTGGTGCCATATCTGGTTCAGCGCCACCGGGTTGCCCTCGAACAGTTCGGCGGCGCCCGGCCAGCCGTCGAGCAGCCGGCGGATCCACACCCAGGACAGCAGCCGGATCCCCAGCTCGATGCCGCTGATCCAGTGCACGCCGCGCAGCGGTGGGTTGGCCGCCCACCACGACCGCAGGTGCTCGGCCACTCGCTCGGCGTACCGCTCGTTGCCGGTGACGGCGTAGGCGGCGGCGAGCACGGTGAGGTACTGATGCCGGGACAGCTCCCAGATCTGCTTGATGTCCCCGACCGCGTCCTCGTTCCGGTACGGCACGTCGAAGGCGTAGCCCCACGGCGCCCGGCGCCCGGTCTTCGGGTCGCACCACCAGTCCGGGTCGGCCAGGTCGTCGCGGACCACCCCGAAGTACTCGACGTGCCCGAACATCAGCCGGTCCGCCTCGGCGACGAGGCGTTTCGCGGCGTCCGGCGGCACTGCGGCGATCGTCCCGGCGGGCAGTACCGCGGTGAACCGGGCGCCGGTCACGCCGGGGCAGTCGGGCCGCGCCGACCGCCACCGCCGTCTGCGCACCGCGTCGCCCACCCGGCCGCCGACCTCCCGCGGTCCCATCCGGGACAGCCGCCGCAGGTACCAGCCCGGACTCACCGAGCTCACCGTCATCGCGCACCCGCCAACGTCACCGGCGCACCGCCCGCCAGGCCTGCCTGCACGGCGAGGGTGGCCGACGTGGTGGCGACCAGCGACTGAAGCGGTACCGGCATCGGCCCGCCGGTCCGCACGGCCTTGATGAACGCGGCCAGTTCGGCGTTCTGGCCCTTGTCCCGGGCCTTGGGCAACCGCGAACTGACCCACCGCTTACGGCCGGCCCCTCCGTCTGCGAACAGCGAGGCACGGACGAAGTCGTCGAGCCGCAGCGCACGACCGTCCGCGACCAGGTCCAGCGTCTCCTTGGGGAAGCCGGCCGGGCCACTGGTGACGTAGCTGATGGTGGCGGTGGACCCGTCCGGGTAGCGCAGCACGACCTGAAGGTCCTCGTTGCCGGGCGTGGCGACCGCGTACACCGAGACCGGGTCGGCCTCGATCAGCCAGCTCGCCGTGTCGATGAAGTGCCCGCCCTCGCCAACGAACCGCGAGCCCTCGGTGCCCTGTCGGAGGTACCAGCTGCCGTGCTGCAGCCGGCCCGCGTTGACCAGATAGCGGAGGTTCGCCGGACCGCTCCGGGCGCCGAACCGCTGCCGGGCCTCTCGCAGCAGCGGCGCGAACCGGCGATTGAAGCCCACCTGCAGCCGGTCGTTGCCGGACTCCTCCACCGCCGCGAGGACCCCGGCCAGTTCATCCTCGGTGAGCGCCAGGGGCTTCTCCACGAACACGGTCTTGCCGGCCAGCAGTGCTTTCCGGGTCAGTTCGGCGTGCGAGCTGTGCCGGGTGACGACGAACACCGCGTCGATGGACTTGTCACCGAGTACGGCGTCGAGATCGGTGGTCGCCTCGGCGAAGCCGAACTTCCGCTGCGCGTTGGCCGCGGACAGGGCCGTCGTGGTGACGACGGTCGACAACCGCACGCCCTCGCGCTGTGCGAGATGCGGCAGCAGCATCGACGTCGCGTAGTTGCCCGCGCCGACGAACGCGAGCCGCACCGGCGTCCGGGCTGCCCGGGCCGGACCCCGCTGCACGCTTTCGGCAGACACGGCCACCGGGGGAACGGCCACCGCCGGAGCCTCGGCTTCCACCGTTCGCCCGGGGTACCGGAACAGCACGGCCACGGCCTTGAGGTCGCCGTCCTTCAGACGCTGGTACGTCTCCACGGCGGCGTCGAAGTCGGCTGTGTGGGAGACCAGCGGCTCCACGTCGACGCTGCCGCGGGCGAGGAGGTCGAGGAAGCAGGCCAGGTTGCGGCGCTCCGTCCAGCGCACGTAGCCGATCGGGTAGTCCCGTCCGTCCAGTTCGTACTCCGGGTCGTAGCGCCCGGGGCCGTAACTGCGGGAGAACCGGACGTCGAGTTCCTTCTCGTAGTACGCGTTCCAGGGCAGGTCCAGGCGGCACTTGCCGATGTCGACGACCCGGCCGCGGTCCCGGCTCAACTGGGCGGCCAGCTCGACGGGCTGGTTGCTGCCGCCGCCGGCGGCCAGGTACACCTGGTCCACGCCGTGACCGTCGGTGAGTCCGGCGACGGCGGATTCCACGGCCGCGGACGCGGGATCACCGCAGGCCGCGGCGCCCAGGCGCGCGGCCAGCTCGCAGCGCACCGGGTCGGGGTCGGCGCCGACGACGCGCACGCCCGAGGCCGCCAGCAGCTGCACGACCAGCTGCCCGATCAGCCCGAGGCCGATGACCAGCGCCACATCGCCGAGTTGCGGCTCGCCGCGGCGGACGCCCTGCAGCGCGATCGACCCGACCGTGCCGAAGGCCGCGTGCCGCGGCGCGAGGCCGTCCGGCACCGGCGTGTAGAGGTTCTTCGGCACCCAGTTCAGCTCGGCGTGCAGTGCGTGCTCGTTGCCGGCGCAGGCCACGAGGTCGCCGACCTTCACATCGTCGATCCCGGCGCCGACCTGCTCGACCACCCCGCACAGCGAGTAGCCCAGCGGCGTGTAGGAGTCCAGCTTGCCCATCACCTTGCGGTAGGTGGCGGGCACCCCGTTGGTGGCCACGCTCTGCATGACCTTGGCCACCTGGTCCGGCCGGGAGCGGGCCTTGCCCACCATCGACATACCGGCCTCGGACACCTTCATCAGCTCGGTCCCGGTGGATATCAGCGAGTAGGCGCTGCGGACCAGCACGCCGCCCGGCTTGCACCCCGGCACCGGCACGTCGAGCACCGCCAGCTCGCCGCTCTTGTAGTTCTGCACAACCTGTTTCACCCGAGCTCCCCTTGTTTCCACGTCGTCAAGCCGCCCGGCTCTGGCCGGCGCCAGAGGTCGCGCCGCGATACCAGTACTCGACCGTCAGCACATGCCACAGATGCTTGGAGAAGTCCCGCTGCCCGGCGGCGTCCTCGGCGACCATCCGCGCCAGCGCGTCGCGGCGCAGGATCCCGGAACCGACGAGCACGCCGTCGTTCACCACCTCGCGCACCAGCGGTGCCAGATCCCGGCTCATCCAGGCACGCAGCGGGGCGCTGAACAGGCCCTTGGGCCGGTACACGATCTCCCGGGGCAGGACCGAGCCGGCCGCCTCCTTGAGGACGGCCTTGCCCTGCCGTCCGGCGATCTTGCGGTCGCCGGGCACCGCGAACGCCGCCTTGACCACCTCGACGTCCACGTACGGCACCCGTACCTCGGTCGACGCGGCCATGCTGGAGCGGTCCGTGTAGGCGAGGTTCAGGCCCGGCAGGAACATCCGGGCGTCGGTCAGGCACATGCGGTTGACGAAGTCGTCGAGGTCGTTGTCCTGGTAGACGTCCGTGTGCTCGGTCAGCACGTCCCCGACCGCCTGGGCCAGGTCCGGATCGACCAGGGCGAGCAGCTCGTCCTGGTCGTACATGGTGTAGCTGCGCCGGAACGCGGTCTCCTCCGGCAGCTCGGCGAAGGAGAGGAACCGCTTCGCGAAGCGCACCGACCGGTACCCCCGGCGGGACGTGGCGACCGGCAGCCGGTCCACGACCCCGGACACCCCGCGCCGCAGGGGCCGCGGGACGCGCTGGTAGCGCAGCGCGATCAGGTTGGCCAGGTGCTTGCGGTACCCGGCGAACAGCTCGTCGGCGCCCATCCCCGAGAGCATCACCTTGACCCCGGCCTCCCGGGCGGCCGAGCAGATCAGGAACGTGTTGATCGCGGCGGGGTCGCCGATCGGCTCGTCCAGGTGGTACGTCATCCGCGGCAGCAGGTCGAGCACGTTCGGGGCGATCTCGATCTCGTGGAGGTCGACGCCGAACCGCTCGGCCACCTGCCGGGCGTAGCGCAGGTCGTCCGGCATCGCCTCGAACCTGGCGTCCTCGGCGCGGAATCCGATCGTGTAGGCGGAGATCCCGGGTTGGTGACGGGCCGCGAGCGCGGTCAGGTAGCTGGAGTCGAGACCGCCGGAGAGGAAGGTCGCCACGGGTACGTCGGAGAGCAGGTGGCGGCGCGTCGACTCCTCGACGAGGGCGGCGATGTCCGGTGGCTCACTGTCGCGGGCCTCGCGGGCGACGTCCCGCAGGTTCCAGTACCGGCCGCGCTCCACCCGGCCGTCGGGCCGGCACCGCAGCCAGCTGCCCGGCGGCAGCTTCTCCGCCTCGCGGAACGCGCACCGTGAGTCCGGCACCCAGTAGTAGAGCAGCGAGGCCACCAGCGCCGCATGGTCCACCTCCAGCGACCCGCCGGTCGCGGCGGCGAGGGCCTTCAGCTCGGAGGCGAACACCAGGCCCGCACCGCGCCGGAGCAGGAACAGCGGCTTGATGCCCAACTGGTCGCGGGCCAGCACCAGTTCACCGGTGCGCTCGTCGAAGATCCCGAACGCGAACATGCCGCGCAGCCGGGGCAGGCAGTCCGTACCCCAGCGCCGCCAGGCCTCAAGGAGCACCTCGGTGTCGGAGGTGCCGCGGAAGCGCACCCCGGCGGCGGCCAACTCGGCACGCAGCTCGGGCGCGTTGTACAGCTCGCCGTTGTACGTCAGAGCGAGGCCGTCCGAGACCATCGGCTGGGCGCCGGTCTCGGACAGGTCGATGATGGCCAGCCTGCGGTGCCCGAGCTGCACTTCGCCGTCAGCGGCGGGGTGGCCGTACCGGCCCGCCCCGTCCGGACCGCGGTGGGCGAGGGTGTCGGTGAGCCGGTCGGTCACCGCCTTCCCGCCCGGCCATCGGTACGTACCTGCGATGCCACACATGTCCTACCGCGCCTCCTGGTCGTTGTCCGGGACCCGTGCGGCCCACAGCGGCTGCCGCTCCGTCCGCCGCGGTCCCTCCCCCGCTGCCTGAACGGCGTGGGAGGTACCCCCACCGTTCTGCCGGGCCGGCCGCTCGCTGTGGCCCCGCAGCGCGGTGTGCAGCCCGTCCCACAGCGTGCCGTCGGTCCGGTCACGCGGATCGGGGTCGATCAGCACCACCCCGATCACCGGGATGCGCTGGTCCGCGAGCTGCCGCGCCACGGTGTGCAGCCATGCGGCGCTGCCGTGTCCGGCACGCACGACGAGCACGGTCCGGGTGCCGAGGTACCGCAGGTCGGTCCACGCCGTGCCGGGCGCCACCGAGCCGACGCCGAGCCGGCGCTCGTGATGCGACACGGCCGCGGCACGCTCGCCGCTGACCACGGTCGGATCTCCCGGCTTCGGGCGGCGGCCGTCGAGCTGCGGGCCGGGCAGCCCGTCGACGATGACCACGGGCCCGTCCGCCGCCAGTGCCCTGGCGACGTCCAGGGCGATCACGCTCGCGCCGCGGGCACAGCCCAGTTCCAGCAGCGACACCGGTTCCGCGGAGCCGCGCACGGTGCGGGTCAGGGACGCGGTGAGCCGCCGGCGTGCGGCCCGGGTCCTTCGGCGCTGCCACAGCCTGCCGGTCCGGTGCGGCAGCTCCGCGATGACCGAGGCGCCCAGGTTCGCCGCGATGTCCCGGCGCAGCACCGGACGGTCCGCCACCACCGCGCCGACCGCGGCCAGCGCGAGTCCGAGGACGAGCCCGAGGACGAGCCCGATCCCGGCGTCGGTGGCAGCGGCCCTGGGCAGCGAGTGCCGCACCGCGCGCGGGGCGTCCACGATCTGCGTGCCGGCGATGACCCTGGGCGTGCCGGTGCGCGCCTCCGCGGCGCGCTGGTCGAAGTCGGCGATCCGCGAGTTGAGTTCGGCCCGGCGGGCGAAGAGCGACTCGATGCCCGCCGCCGCTTCCGGGTCGCTCTCCGGCGACCGGTCCCCGATCTCCTTGTTGACCTCGGCGAGTTCGGCCCGCATGCGGTCACGCTGGTCGAGCAGGGCGTCCGACTCCGCCTTCGCGGCTTCCCGCATCCGCCGCACATGGTCCGCGACGAACGCGTCGGCCAGCGCCTTGGCCCGGGCCACCGCGTCCGCGTCGCTGTCACCCGTCACATCGATCTGCAGCAGGTTGTTGGTCAGGCCGGTCCCCCGGTAGTCCCGCATGAAGTCTTCAGGCTTTTCCGGGGACTTGAGGGACCGCAGGGCCAGCTCCGCGATCCGCGTGGTCCCCAGCAACTCGACGTCGGTGCGGATCAGCGTTCCGGTGTCGTTCGGCTGGTCCTCCTGATGCGCGACCAGCACCTTGGTCACCGCGCTCGGCGGCGGCGGCAGCAGGACCGCCACCGCCGCGCCGGCCAGCAGCCCCAGCAGCGCCATGGCGGACCAGAGGCGGCGGCGCCTGCGCACCGCCACCACCAGCGCCTGCAGGTCGACCAGCGGAGCGGCGGCCGACGACTGGGACGTCGTACTCGTCGTCACGCTGAACCTCCCGTCGCGTGGCCGCGAACCGCGAGCGCGGGAGTGGCGTCGTCCGGAGGATGGCCGGCGGACCGTGCCGGCGGACGGGTCCGGACCGGTCCGGCGACGACGATGCCGACGACCTCGTGTCTGCCGTCCGCACACGCCTCGGCGATGCCGGCGAGTTCCTCCGCGGTCCAGCTGCCCGCGCTGAGGACGACCAGGGCACCGGCCTCGGTGTCACGGTCCGGCACCGTCGGCCGGTCCACCGAAACCCCCACCACCCGCAACTGCGGATCGCTGCCGGCCTCGGCGATGAGCTGCCCGGCGGCCCGGCGGGCGATCTCGTCGCCGTCCGGTACGACGACCAGCAGCCGCCGGGGGGCGGGCAGCCGGTCCCGGAGGCGAGCGCACACCCGCCGGTAGCGGATCCGTCGGCCGGCCTCGTCGCCGGACCTCTGCGGGGTCGGTATGTCCCACCGGGTGTCGATGCCGAGGAGCCGGCGGGTCCAGGCCCGTGGGCCCCCGCCGTCCGGCCGGTGCGCGCTCCGCTCACCCGGCACGTCGACGGTGCCGAGGAGCGTTGAGCCCAGCGCGGCGGCGATCTCCGGTTCGGTGCGCAGTCGGCGGTTCATCCGCGCGGCGGCGAGATGGCCGATGACCGCGAGCAGGAAGAACAGCAGTGCCCCTCCGAGGATGAGCTGCGTCCGCGTCGGCGGCGCCTCTCCGGTCGGCCGGGCGGCCGGCCCCATGACGACCATGCTGGCCCTGTCGTTCGCCGGGTCGGCCTCGTCCAGCTTCTGCATGGCCTCCTCCAGCGAGGTGCGCAGCTGCTCAAGTTCGGTGCGGGCCTGCACGCTCTCCACGGTCTGCCCCGGATCGGCCGCGTCGGCCAGCTCGGTGATGCGGCGGTTGGTGTCCTCCACCTGCTGCCGCAACGCTTCGGCGGCCGTGGCCGCCGCGGAGTCTGTGCTGCCGCTTGTGATTCGCGCGGCGTATGTGACGAATTGCCGGGCCATCCGGTCGGCGAGCCGCTGCGCGCGCTCCGGGGTGTCGGCCGTACCCGAGATCTTGATGATGTTCCCGTCGGCGGCCTTGGCGCTGACTCGGTCCCGCAGCTCGGTGCCGCTGACGCCGCTCCAGTCGAGAGCGGCGGCCACGCGGTCGACCACCGTCGAACTGGTGGCGACGTCCACCTGGGTCAGCAGCTCGCGCTCCTCCCACTGCCCCGGCAGCAGTACCGATGCCGACGCCGTGTAACGCGGCGGGAACAGCACCGAGGTGCCGTAGCCGACGAGTGCGCCCACCACGGCGAGGGCGGCGAGAAGCCGCCACCGCCGACGGAGAATCCGCCCGATCGTGGCCAGACGGATCGTGTCATCGCTCAACGGCGCTGCCTCTTCCCTGTGCGGACCGGGTCGAGAGCCGACACCGGAGTGTGGTCACGGCACGCGGCGGCGTAGGCGGCGAGCAGCGACGCTTGCGAGTTCCGCCACGAAAGCTCCCCGCCGATCCGCTCCTGACCGACCTTGCCCATCCGGGCCCGCTTCTCCGGGTCGTCGAGGAGCGACGCGATGAGCACCGCGAACTCGGCCTCGTCGTCGGCGGGCGCGTAGACGGCGGCGTCACCGGCGGAGACTCGCGCTTCCTTCAGGTCGAACGAGACGATCGGCCGGCCCATCGCCATGTACTCCAGGACCTTGTTCATGGTCGACACGTCGTTGAGCGGGTTGCGCGGGTCGGGGGACAGGCACACGTCCGCGGTGGACAGGTAGCGCACCAGGTCGGCGTCCGGAATGCGCCCGGTGAACTGCACCTGCTCGTGCAGCCCGAGCCGCCGGGACAGCTCCACCATCGCGTCGAAGGCGTCGCCCGCGCCGACGAACACCGCATGCCAGTCGGTCCGTCCGAGCTCGTCGCGCAGCTTCGCGAGAGCCCGCAAGGCGTAGTCGACGCCGTCCTGCGGACCCATGACGCCGAGGTAACACAGCAGATGAGGCTTGCCGTGCTTCAGCTCCGGCTCGGGGGGCACCGGTTGGAACCGTTCGATGGCGGGCGCGCTGCGCACCACGAACACGTCCTCCGGCCGCCGGCCGCCACGGCGCAGCGCGACGTCCCGGTAGCTCTCGTTCGTGGCGAGCACGATGTCCGCGGCCCGGTAGGTCCGCCGTTCCAGCGCGCACACGGCGCGGTAGAGCAGGTCTTCGCCGCGGTCGAACCGGGAGAGGTACAGCTCGGGTACCAGGTCGTGCTGGTCGAAGACGAACCGCGCGCCGCGCCGCTTCAGCCAGAGTGCCGGCAGGAACAGCAGGTCGGGCGGGTTGCAGGCGTGGACCACGTCGACCGGGCCGACCTTGCGGGCCAGCCGGACCGTGTGCCACAACGCCGATCCGTACTCCCGCAGATAGCCGGCCGGTCCTCCGGTGGCCGCGCGCAACGGGTAGCGGTGGATCCGCACCCCGTCGATCTCCGCCTCCGGCTCCGTGTCCCGCTTCTCCCCCCGGGGACAGATGACGTGCACCTCCCAGCCCGCGTCGCGCAGCGTCGTGCACTCCTGCCACACCCGCCGGTCGAACGGCACCGACAGGTTCTCCACCAGGATCAGCGCGCGCCGGTCCGGCCGGCCGACGCCGGCTGTGTCACCGAACGATGTGTCACCAAGCAAGGCCCATGTACCCCGGTTCGGCCCGCCGCGCCTCGGCGTCGGGAAGGTGGATGAGGTCGACGATCACTGGTCCGTCACCGTGCGGCAGCGCCGCCAGCACGGCCGGATCCCTGGTTCCGACCAGGCACACCTCGGCGTGCTCCAGCACCTCGTCGACGGAGCTCGCGAGCAGTTGCGCGAGGTGCGGCAGCCGGGTCTCGATGTACTCGCGGTTCGCGCCGATCAGCCGGGAGAGGCTCACGTTGGCGTCGTGGATCCGCAGGTCGTAACCCTTGCCGAAGAGCCGCTCCGCCAGCTCGACGAGCGGGCTCTCGCGGAGGTCGTCGGTGCCGGGTTTGAAGGACAGCCCGAACATTCCCACCCGGCGCTTGCCGGTGCGTTCGACCAGCTCCACCGCGCGCTGCAGATGGGCGGAGTTGGAGGGCAGCACGTGGGCGAGGATGGGTACCGAGATGTCGGCCCGCTGCGCCGCGTGGACCAGGCTGCGCAGGTCCTTGGGCAGGCAGGAGCCGCCGAAGGCGAAGCCCGGCCGCAGGTAGGCGGGGCTGACATTCAGCTTGCGGTCGGCCAGGAACACGTCCATCACCTGGTGCGAGTCCACCCCGAGCGCCTGGCACACCGCGCCCAGCTCGTTCGCGAAGCCGATCTTGAGGCCGTGGAACGCGTTGTCCGCGTACTTGACCGCCTCCGCCGTCGGGACCGACACCCGGAACACCTCGCCGGGCAGGCCGTCGTACAACGCCAGCACCGCGTCACCGCTCGCCGGGTCGAGTTCGCCGACGACGGTCTTGGGCGGGTCGAAGAAGTCCCGCACGCTCGTGCCCTCGCGCAGGAACTCCGGATTGACCGCGACCCCGATGTCCACTCCGGCCGTGCCGCCGACGTACTTCTCCAGGATCGGTACCAGCAGGTTCAGGCAGGTGCCCGGGAGCATGGTGCTGCGGAACACGACGGTGTGCCGGCCCCCCTGCTTCGCCCCCTCGGCCAGCACGGCGCCGATCTGCTCGGTGACCCGCTCCAAGTACGTGGTGCACAGGCTGCCGTTGGGCTCCGACGGCGTGCCCACGCAGACCAGCGACACCTCGCTGCCCATGACCGCCTCGCGGACGTCGCCGGTGGCCCGCAGCGCTCCGGTCCGCACGACCTCGGCGATGAGCTCGCCGATCCGCTCCTCCACGACCGGGGCCCTGCCGTCGTTGACCAGGTCGACCTTCACCTGGTTCACGTCCACCCCGATGACCTCGTGCCCCATGCCGGCCAGGCACGCGGCCGACACACAGCCCACGTAGCCGAGCCCGAAAACGCTGACCTTCATGATCCGTCCCTCCCCCAGGCAGGCCCCTTGCGGCCTGCGGTCCGCGCACGCACCGGACGGCGCCCCCCGCGCATCAGTAGGCCCCCTGCCCATGGACCACCGCACGCAGCGTCTTCCACAAGATCACTGCGTCCAGGGCGAGCGACCAGTCCTCCACGTACCGCAGGTCGAGGCGGACCGCCTCCTCCCACGGCAGGTCGCTGCGTCCGCTGATCTGCCACAGGCCGGTGAGTCCGGGCTTGACCAGCAGCCGCCGCCGGATGTCCGGGCCGTACGCGGCGGACTCCTCCGGCAACGGGGGCCGCGGACCGACGAGCGACATCGATCCGGTGAGTACGTTGAACAGCTGCGGCAGCTCGTCGACCGAGTACCGGCGCAGCACTGCTCCCACCCGGGTCACCCGCGGATCCCGGCGGAGCTTGAACAGCAGGCCGGCGCCCTCGTTGCGGTCGGCGAGCCCGGCACGTACCCCGTGGGCCCCGGCGACCATGGTGCGGAACTTGACAATGGTGAACTCGCGGCCGTCCTTGCCGACCCTGCGCTGGCGGTAGAACGCCCCGCCCCGACTGTCCATCAGCACGAGCAGCGCGACGCACACCATCAGCGGCGCGAACAGCATCAGCAGCATCGCCGCGGCCAGCCGGTCGACGACCTCCTTGACCGCGCGGCGACCGCCGGTGAAGGCCGGCATGCTGACCCGCAGCAGCGGGATCCCGAGCACCGCGTCGACGTGCAGCCGCGGGCCGGCCACCTCCATCAGCACGGGGGCCACGACCATCTCGGCGTCGCTGCCTTCGAGGTTCCAGGCCAGCCGCTGCAGCCGGTGCGGTGACCAGTACGGGTCCGGTGTGATCGCGACGACACGGTAGCCGTCACGGCGGACGTGGCCCGCCACGTCCGCCAGCCGGCCGACAACCGGCACTCCGTCCAGTCGGTCACCGCCCGGCCCGAGAGCGTCCGTCGTGCACACCGCGTCCACCCGCCAGCCGAGGTGCGGGAACTTGCGGGTCCGGGTGATCAGGTCGCGCACGGTGGCCGGGCTCCCGGCAGCGAGCACCGGTCTCAGGCACCGGCCTTCCTTCCGCTGTCTGTGCAGCCGGAGGCGGAGCAGATACCGCGCGGTCATGGTGACGATCGCGATCGCGGGGACCGCGACGAAGATCCAGAGCTTGATGTTGCGCGAGGTGAGGGCGATCCCGCCGAGCGCCAGTACGACGGTCGCCGCGAACAGTGCGCGTCCGAGCCGGCGGAATTCCTCGGCGCCCTGGCCGAGCACGGCCGGAGCCCACGACCGGCTCACCGCGAGCGCCCCCAGCACCAGCAGCCAGGTGCCGAATGCGAGTATTCCCCACTTCTCGTGCCAGTTGGCCGCGTCCCGGACCCCGAAGAAGTTGCCGATCGCCGCCACCACGAAGGCGGTGGCCACGGTGTCGCTCATGACCACGGTACGGCGGTACCGCTGCTCCCAGTCGATCGTGGGCCGGCTGATTGCCCCACTCGCCAGACTCCCGCCAGCCGACGAAAAAGGGCCGACTAGTCCCCCCTGTCGCACAGAACCCCCCCGGTTCCCAGTGGTACGACGTGATCGCCCATCACTGTTCCTCCCCCCGGGAGGCCCCCGCCCCCCGCACGCTTCCTCCCCCGGGAGGCCCCCGCCCCCCGCGCCGCGCTGTTCCTCGCCGCGGGGACTGCTGCCCCGCGCGTGACATCCCGGCTACTTCAGCGCCGCGTGAACAACCCGCCCCTGCGGTACCGGACTCGCACGTCCTGCCGACCGCTCAAGGTGCACGGCGACCCGTCGAAACCTCGGATGCTCCCCGCACCCGAAGCCCCTCTCGGGCTCCGCGAATTGATCACCCCCACGTCTGACGCCGAAGACGCAGCCGCCGGCCGTCCATGACATCGGACCAATAGATCATCATTTGTCGGCTCGTGTCCCACCATGTGAAGCACGGTCAATCTAGACCATCGAGGCCCACCTGAAGAGAGGATGTGTGGAATTTGTGCGTACGATTTGAAGCCAAGCCCACGGACCACTGCCCCGCGAACTCCTCAGCGACGAAGACATGCAGGTGACTTCGACATCGGCGTCCGGCGCGAGCGATGGGCCGTGACTCATGCGGCTCGCCGGGAGCCGGAGGCCGACCGGGTGCGGCCCGCGGTCGTCGGGGCCGTGGCCGGTGTGGCTCGCCGCCGGTAGACCAGGTACGGCCGGGCGAGGTATCCGATCGGGGCGCTCCACACATGGACGAGGCGGGTGAAGGGCCAGGCCGCGAAGAGCAGGAAGGCGCTCAGCGCGTGCAGTTGGAACAGCAGCGGGGCGCCGGCGACGGCCTCGGGCTGGGGCTGGAGGACGAACAGGCCGCGGAACCAGACGGAGACGGTGGTGCGGTAGTCGTAGCCGGCGCCGAAGACGTTGTGGGCGAAGGTGGCGGTGATGCCCAGCAGGACGGTGGCGGACAGCAGCGGGAAGAGGAGTTTGTCGCTGCGGTCGGTGCCGAGGCGGATCCGGCGGGTCAGCAGGCGGCGGGCGCAGAGCATGCCGAGTCCGGTGACCATGGCGACGCCCGCGACGGAGCCGCCCCAGAGAGCGGTGTTGTGGTAGGTGTGCTCGCTGATGCCGGCGGCCTCGGTCCACGAGTCGGGGATGGCGAGCCCCACCACATGCCCGGCGATCACCATGAAGGCGCCGAGGTGGAACAGCGGGCTGCCCCAGCGCAGCCAGCGGTGTTCGAGGAGCTGGGTGGTGCGGGAGGTCCAGCCGAACTGGTCCTGCCGGTAGCGCCAGACGTGGCCGACGGCGAACACGGCGAGGCAGATATAGGGCACGGCGACCCACAGCAGCAGATCGGCACCGCTCGCCGGGGCGGCCGCCAAGGGGACGGGTACGGCGTTCATCGGAGGCCTTCCCTACGACTGGTCGGGGCGGACGGCAGACGGGTCGGCGGAGCCGGCGCCGGCGGTACGAAGGTGCCCGGAGGCGCGAACTCCCCGTCGCCGTAGGTGCCGTAGGGGTCGAGGCCGACCTCCTCGTTGGGCGGGCCCTCGGCGACGAGCCGGGCCACCGCGGCGCGGTCGGCCTCGGTGGCCGGTGGCAGCAGGGTGAGCAGCGCGGCCAGGACGTGCCGGTAGGGAGAGTCGGCGTCGGTCAGGGCGCGGTGGATCAGCTCAAGGCCGCGCCGGTGCTGGCGCAGCGGTGCCTCGCCGCCACCGGGTCCGGCCAGGGCGGCGAACTCCAGCACGACCGGCAGGTGGTCGGGCAGTTCGCCGCCGTCGGTGTCCCAGCCCGCGGCGCGGTAGCGCTGGGCGAGGGTGAGCAGGGCCATGCCTCGGCGGCGGGTGTCGCCGTGGAGGTAGTAGGTGAGGTAGAGGCTGCTCCTGCGGCGCAGGTCGAACATCTCGACGTAGTGCCGCTCCAGCGCCTCGGGTTCCTGGCCGGTGAACCAGGTGGTGAAGGCAGCCAGGTGCCCGGCGGCCGATGAGGACGGCAGTGCCTTGACCGTGTCCATCAGCACCGGCCGGGCAGCGGCGAGTTCGGCGTCCGGGTACTGCAGCAGCAGCGAGCACAGCCGGAGCAGCAGGGTGCGTGCCTCGGCCTCCTCGCGCGTGAGCCGGGTCGGGCGGCGTACGGTGGCGCGCACACGGGTGCGCACGAGTGCGGGGATTGTTGCGGGCAGCGGGGTCACGGACGGCCTCCGGCGGGGGTTTCGGGCGTACGGCGGCGCAGGGTGGGCATGCCGAGCATGACCTTGCGGGGCTCGGCGTCACCGGACGTCTCGACCGGGCAGCGGTTCTCCGTCGCGGTGAGCGCGGCGGCGTCCTCCTTGTGGGCGGCCGGGACGACGTATCGGTCCTGGTACTTGGCGACGGCGAGCAGGCGGTGCAGGTCCTCCGCCTCGCGTGCGGTGAGACCGACGGCCTTGAGCGAGGTGTCGTGGCCCGGCTCACCGAGGGTGCGTGCGCGCATGTACGAGCGCAGCGCGGTGAGCTTCATCAGCACTCCGGCGACGACATCGGTGTCCCCGGCCGTGAACAGCTCCGCCAGGTACTCCAGCGGGATCCGCAGCCGCGTGACGGCGGCGAAGACGTGGTCGGGGTCGTCCTGGTCGCCGCCCGCCGCGTCGACGGCGTCGAGGACGGGGGAAAGGGGCGGCACGTACCAGACCATGGGCAGGGTGCGGTACTCCGGGTGCAGCGGCAGCGCCACCTTGTACCGCATGACCAGGTCGTACACCGGGGAGCGGCGGGCCGCGTCCAGCCAGTCCTCCGGGATTCCCGACTCCCGTGCCGCCGCGATGACTTCGGGGTCGCGCGGGTCGAGGAACACGCCACGCTGGGCATCGAGGAGGTCCTGTTCGTCCGGGGTGGCGGCGGCCTCCCCGACGCGGTCGGCGTCGTAGAGGAGCAGGCCGAGGTAGCGCAGGCGTCCCACGCAGGTCTCGGAGCAGACGGTGGGCTGGCCGGCCTCGATGCGCGGGAAGCAGAAGGTGCACTTCTCGGCCTTGCCGGTGGCGTGGTTGACGTAGACCTTCTTGTACGGGCAGGCCGTCACGCACATGCGCCAGCCCCGGCAGCGGTCCTGGTCGACCAGGACGATGCCGTCCTCGACCCGCTTGTACATCGCGCCCGACGGGCAGGCGGAGACGCAGGTGGGGTTGAGGCAGTGCTCGCACAGGCGGGGCAGGTGGAAGAGGAAGGTCTGCTCGAACTCGAACTTGACCTTCTCCGCCCAGGCCCCGGTGAGGTTGGGGTCGCCGCCGGCGTGCTCGGGCGCACCGCCCAGGCCGTCCTCCCAGTTGGCTCCCCAGGTGATGGCGGTGGGCTTGCCGGTGAGGACGGAGCGGGGGCGGGCGACCGAGATGTCCCTGCCGGCCGGGGCGCTGACCAGGTTGTCGTAGTCGTACGTGACCGGCTCGTAGTAGTCCTCGATGCCGGGCAGGTCGGGGTTGGAGAACAGCGACAGCAGCCGCTTGAGCCTGCCCCCGGAGCGCAGGACGAGACGTCCGCGCTTGTCGAGCGTCCAGCCGCCCTTCCAGTGCTGCTGGTCCTCGTAGCGGCGGGGGTAGCCGACGCCGGGTTTGGTCTCGACGTTGTTGAACCAGGCGTACTCGACGCCGGTGCGGTTGGTCCATGTCTGCTTGCAGGTGACCGAGCAGGTGTGGCAGCCGATGCACTTGTCGAGGTTCATCACCATCGCGATCTGAGCCATGATCCTCACGTCAGTACTCCACGTCTTGTGAGCGGCGGCGGATGACGGTGACCTCGTCGCGCTGGTTGCCGGTCGGGCCGTAGTAGTTGAAGGCGTACGTGAACTGCGCGTAGCCGCCCGCGAGATGAGTGGGCTTGAGCAGCAGCCGGGTGAGCGAGTTGTGGATGCCGCCGCGCTTCCCGCTGACCTCGGTCTTCGGGACGTTCACGGTGCGGTCCTGGGCGTGGTACATGTACACCGTGCCCTCGGGCATCCGGTGCGTGACCACCGCGCGGGCGGCGACGACGCCGTTGCGGTTGTACGCCTCGATCCACTCGTTGTCCTTCACGCCGATCTTCTCGGCGTCGACGGTGGACATCCAGATCGTGGGTCCGCCACGGGACAGGTCGAGCATGTGCTTGTTGTCCTGGTAGTTGGAGTGGATGGACCACTTGGAGTGCGGGGTCAGATAGCGGACGGTGACCTCCGCCCGGCCGTCCTCGCGCAGCTGCTCGTCGCCGTAGTGCCGGGGCGTGTTCAGCGGCGGCCGGTAGACGGGGAGTTGCTCGCCGAGTTCGGCGATCCAGTCGTGCTGGACGAAGAAGTGCTGGCGGCCGGTGAGGGTGTGCCAGGGCTTGAGGTGCTCGGTGTTGATGACGAACGGAGAGTAGCGGCGGCCACCGGTCTCCGAGCCCGACCACTCGTAGGAGGTCATCACGGAGCGGGGCTGGGTGCGGGTGTCGGCGAAGGTGATCCGCTCGGCCTCGCGCTCGGCGGCGAGTTCCACCAGGCCCTCGCTGCCGGTCTGCCGCTCCAGCTCCCGGAAGCCCTCGGTGGCCAGGCGCCCGTTGGTGGTGCCGGACAGGGCGAGGATCGCCTCGCACATGTCGGTGGCGGTGGCGAGGGAGGGCCGCCCGGCGGCGACTCCGTCCCGTACGGTGCCGCAGCGCCGGCGCAGTTCGTCCAGCTCCTGGTCCGGGTGGACGGTGACGCCCTTGGTGGTGGTGCCCAGGGTGTCGAGCAGGGGGCCGACGGCGCGCATCTTCTGCGCGGTCGCGCCGTAGTCGCGTTCGATGACGACGAGCTTGGGCATGGTGCGTCCGGGGACCGGTTCGCAGTCCCCGGTCTTCCAGTCCTTCACCACCCCGCCGGGCTGGGCGAGTTCGTCGGGGGTGTCGTGCAGCAGCGGCACGGCGAGGACGTCGGTGCGGGTGCCCAGGTGCTCGGCGGCCAGCTCGCTGAACCGGTCCGCGATCGTCAGGAACGTGTCGTAGTCCGTGCGGGCCTGCCAGGGCGGGGCGATGGCCGGGGTGAAGGCGTGCACGAACGGGTGCATGTCCGTGCTGGACAGGTCGTCCTTCTCGTACCAGGTGGCGGCCGGGAGGACCACGTCCGCGAGCAGACCGGTCGAGGTCATCCGGAAGTCCACGGTGACCAGCAGGTCGAGCTTGCCTTCGGGTGCGTCCTCCCGCCACACCACGTCCTTCGGACGGTGCTCGGGCGGGGTCTCCTCGGAGCGGACGGCCGCGTCCGTGCCCAGCAGGTGACGCAGGAAGTACTCATTGCCTTTGCCGGACGAGCCCAGCAGGTTGGCCCGCCAGACCGTCAGTACGCGCGGGAAGTTGGCCGGGTCGTCCGGGTCCTCCGCGGCGAACTTCAGCCTTCGGGCCTTCAGTTCGCTCACGATGTGCTCGGCGACCGGACGGCCCGCGGCGGCGGCCTCGTCCGTCAGGTCGAGCGGGTTGCGGTTGAAGCCCGGGTGACCGGGCGTCCAGCCCAGCCGCACGGCCTGCGCCAGGCAGTCGGCGAACCCCTTGCCCTTCAGCCGCCCCTTTCCGAGCGGGGAGGCCAGCTCGTCCGGACCGAACGCCTCGTAGCGCCACTGGTCGGAATTCAGGTACCAGTACGACGTGCCCGCCATGTGCCGGGTGGGCCGCTGCCAGTCGAAGGCGAAGGCCAGGTGCTGCAGGCCGGTGATCGGGCGGATCTTCTCCTGGCCGACGTAGTGCGCCCAGCCGCCGCCGTTGACGCCCTGGCAGCCGGTCATGGTCACCAGCGCCAGGAACGCCCGGTAGATGGTGTCGGAGTGGAACCAGTGATTGGTACCGGCACCCAGCGCGATCATCGAACGGCCCTGCGTACGCTCGGCGTTGCGGGCGAACTCCCGGGCGATACGGGCCGCCTGCTCGGCCGGCACCGAGGTGATCGTCTCCTGCCAGGCGGGGGTGTACGGCTGCGAGGCGTCCTCGTACGACGACGGCCACTCGCCCGGCAGTCCCGGCCGCTGGACGCCGTACTGCGCCAGCATCAGGTCGAAGACGGTGGTCACCACGCGCCCGCCGATACGTCGCACGGGTACGCCGCGCACCATGACCGAGCCGCCCTCCGTGCCGCCCTCGTCGAAGCGGGGCAGGGCCACGGCCACCGTCTCCTCCGCACGGTCGATCAGGCTCAACTCGGGCACGGTGTTGCCCAGGTCGAGGTTCCAGCGGCCCGGCTCGGCTTCCCCCCAGCGGAAGCCGAGGGAGCCGTTCGGCACGACCGGCCGGCCGGTGGCCGCGTCGAGGAGAACGGTCTTGGACTCGGCGTGTTCCGTGTCCCGTCCGAGATCGGCGGCGGTCAGGAACCCGTCGGGGACAAGACCGTGTTCGTTCTCGCGCAGGGTCACCAGGAACGGTGCGTCGGTGAACGTGCGCAGGTAGTCCCGGAAGTACGGCACTTCACGATCGACGAGGAACTCGCGCAGGATCACCTGCCCCATGGCCATGGCCAGCGCCCCGTCCGTGCCCGGGTGCGGGGCGAGCCATTCGTCGGCGTGCTTGACGTTGTCGGCGTAGTCGGGGCTGACCGCGACGACCTTGGTGCCGTTGTAGCGGGTCTCGGTCAGGAAGTGCGCGTCCGGTGTGCGGGTGACCGGGATGTTGGAGCCCCACATGATCAGATAGCCGGCGTTCCACCAGTCCGCCGCCTCCGGTACGTCGGTCTGGTCGCCGAAGACCTGCGGTGAGGCGATGGGGAGGTCGGCGTACCAGTCGTAGAACGACAGCAGCGTGCCGCCGATCAGCGACATGAAGCGGGCACCGGCGGCGAAGGAGGCCATCGACATCGCCGGGATCGGCGAGAAGCCGGCGACGCGGTCGGGACCGTACGCCTTGATGGTGTGCACATGCGCGGCGGCGATCAGCTCGCTCACCTCGTCCCAGCCGGCGCGCACGAGGCCGCCCTTGCCACGGGCCCGCTTGTAGGCACGGGCCTTCGCCGGGTCGGAGGTGATCTCGGCCCAGGCCGCCACGGGGTCGCCCAGCCGCTTGCGCGCCTCCCGCCAGAGCTTCAGCAGCGCGCCCCGCACGTACGGGTATCGCACGCGACTCGGCGAGTACGTGTACCAGGAGAAGGAGGCACCACGTGGGCAGCCTCGCGGCTCGTACTCCGGGCAGTCCGCGCCGATCGACGGGTAGTCGGTGGCCTGGTGCTCCCAGGTGATGATGCCGTCCTTGACGTACACCATCCAGGAGCAGGAACCGGTGCAGTTCACTCCGTGCGTGGAGCGCACGACCTTGTCGTGGGCCCAGCGGTCCCGGTAGAAGCCCTCCCACTTCCCGTCGTTCACACCGAACACCGCGCGGCCGTCGGCCGACACCTCGCGACGGGTGAGCAGCCTGCGAGTCGCCAGCGGCCAGCCTTCCGCGGTGCGCGGCTCCCGCCGTCGTGCGTTCTGTTCGTTCTCCATGACCGGGAACGCTAAGCGGCGCACGGGGTCCCGCACCTGGGGCCGGCGGTCCCCACCGGGTGACCTTCCGGCCCACTTCCGGCTGCCGGAACAGGGCCCAATGGTCCCTGTGACGGGACCGGTCGGCCGGGCAGGCCGGTGCGCCGGCTCCCCCGGCCCTGGCCGCCGAGACCAGCGCCGAGCTGACGCGTGGCACCTCACGCTGGTGCGGTGTGACGCGGTCTGCTCGGCGTCGAGGAGGACTTGCCGGCACCGGCCGCACGGCATCCAGGCCAGCCCCACAAGCCGGGCGCCCACCGGTACGAAGCCCCGCGGACCGGCTTCCCGCCGCGCGAGACATCCGCGCCCGACCCCGAGCGGGCGGCGCCACGGTCGTCGTACGTCAGAGCGACCTGAGTCGCCGGTCACGCGGGAGAGGCGCTCGCGTCACCCTGCGCGGGGGAAGCCCCCTCGGCGGAGGGGGAAGCAGCCGACGCCGTCGACTCCGTCGAGCGACCGTTCCCCGTCACCTCGAAGTCCACGTCCACGACGCCCTCGACCGCCCTGACCAGGCGCGCGGCCACCGGAACCAAGGATGTGTCCCGGACCCGGCCGAGGAGCTTGACAACCCCCTCGTGCACCTCCACCCGCACGGCCGACACCGGCGGCGGGAAGAGATACGACACGACCTCCCGCCGGACCTCCTCAGCGATCTCGTCGTCGTGCCGCAGGAACACCTTCAGCAGGTCCGCGCGGCTGACGATGCCCTGCACCATGCCCTCCTCGTCGACGACGGGCAGCCGCTTGACCTTGGCGCGCGCCATGGTCCGCGCGGCCTGCGCCAGGGTCGCATCAGGGCTGGTGGTGAGGGCGGGAGCGGTCATCAGCTCACCGGCGGTCACCGCGCCGGCCTTGGCCAGGTCGGAGAGGCGTCGCAGCTGCGTGTACCGGTCGGGATCACTGTCGCGGAACTCCTGCTTGGGCAGGAGGTCGGCCTCGGAGACGACGCCGACGACGCGGCCCTCTCCCTCCACCACGGGCAGGGCGCTGACCTTCCACTCCTGCATCATCCGCACGATCTCCTTGAACGTGGCTCCGCGCCCGATGGCAGCGACCGTGTGGGTCATGACATCGCTCACGATGTGCGGGGTGCCGTGCATAGCGCCTCCTTGACGCGTTCGGTGTCAGCGGGGGGTGCCGCTGCCGTATGGGGCGTACAGGTCCAGCAGCCGGGTTCGGGCCGAGCGCAGGCGGTGGGCGAGGATGTCGCCCACCCATTGGGCGACCGAGGCGCCGAGAGCGCGATCGTCCTGGCACATCGCGCGGACCGCCGTGGCGTCGAACTCGTACGCGCGCACCGGGCTGGTCGCCTCGGCGCCCAGGTGCCAGGTGTGCGGGGCGAACAACCAGGACCAGCCGACGAGTTCGTTGTGTCCGAGAGTCTCGATGACGGCCGCCTTCCGGCCCGGCACGCGCATGTCGAGTTCGACCGTGCCGGTACGGATGATCCAGAACCGATCGGCGTGCCCGCCCTCTTCGAAGAGGCGGGTGCCCTGGGGGAACGACACCTCACGGGCGATCCGCATCAGCCGGTTCCGGTGCTCGGCGGGCAGCGCCCGCAGCATGCTGGTGGTGGCGGGGGCGTTCATGGCCGTGCCTCCAGAAAAGGTGTACGAGTCTACCGATTCCAGCGTGTCCGAGCCTCCTGGACCGGACCATGGGCCACTCGGCCCCACGGTCGGGCCACCCGGCGCC
Organism: Streptomyces blattellae; assembly: GCF_009709555.1. Lineage (GTDB taxonomy): Bacteria > Actinomycetota > Actinomycetes > Streptomycetales > Streptomycetaceae > Streptomyces > Streptomyces blattellae. The sequence continues at coordinate 50,489 of NZ_WJBG01000127.1, forward strand.
GGGTGAGAGTCCTTCGGCACGCTGCACCGGCTCCGAGCCTGAGGTTCGATGAGAAGGGGAGATCTTCCAGCGGAAGGGTGAGCGCCGTGCACACGTCACCGGCACGTTCGTCCTGGCGGCCGTCCGCCATCCTCCTGGTGATCAGCGGGGTGGTCACGTTCCTGCTCAGCGCCATCCGCGACGCGCTTGCGTTGCGGGCGCAGCGCCGCCGGGTCCCCCGGCAGGTGCCGGCCATTCCGACCACCGATGTGATCGAGACGTACCCCCGCCCCGATCGGACCCTCGTCCGTCACCGAGCCCTGTGACCCCGGCGGGCTCACCGTGCTCCCCCAAACGGCCGGTCGCCGGGACCGCCCGCTCCGTGGTACTCGTTCGCGGCGACGGGCCCTCCGCCGCCGGACACCCACCGACGGCGTACGACCGGCTGATCGAGTTCGCCAGGCACCATCCGACGACGCCGAGGACCGTCCGAATCCGGCAACCGGACCTGAACCGCCGGCTGCGGAAGAGCGGAGGACGTCTCGGAAGCCTCACCATCAGGGCTTCGGCACGCCGGCCCGTCGGTCCCGCCAGGACCGGCCGATGAGAGGACGGTTCGGCCCGGGAGCCCGGGCCGGTCGGCCCATGCGCCCTCGAAGCGATGCGCGCGAGGCTGAAGTGGCATCGAGGAGTCGGCTACCCGGGCCCGGGAGGGCCCCGAAGGGACGGCAACGGCGGGACGGCACCGGCCGAACCGGTCGCTCGGCCCGCGAGTTCCGGCCCCGGTGCACACCGCAGGGGCGCGGCTCCCGGTGGTGTCCGAGGAGGCCCGCGGGCGTCGTACGCACCACAGATCGGCCGCGCTCCGCTGGAACGTGCAGGAGAGGAGGAGACCGCCGTGAAGACCCGCAAAGTCGGCGAGGTGATGACCGGTGAGGTCAACGCCGCCCGCCGGGAGACGCCGCTCAAGGATGTGGCACGGCTGCTGGACCGGCATCGGATCAGTGGCCTGCCGGTGGTGGACGACGACGACAAGGTCGTGGGCGTGATCTCCGGGACCGACCTGATACGCCGACAGGCGGCTCAGGCCGTACGGACCCCGGGGCGCCGCTTCCGGCTCTCCGCACTGCGCCGCAAGGCGCGGCGCGCGACCGCCGAAGCCCGAGCCACGACTGCCGGGCACCTGATGTCGACGCCCGCGATCACCGTGCACCCGGAACAGCGCGTGGCGGACGCGGCCCGAGTGATGGAACAGCACCACGTCGAACGGCTGCCCGTGGTCGACGAGGAAGACCGCCTCATCGGCATCGTCACCCGCCGCGACCTGCTGCGGGTCTTCCTGCGCAGCGACGAGGAGATCCGCCAGGAGGTCATCGACGAGGTCCTGACCCGCGCCATGTGCCTGCCGCCCCACACCGTGATCGTGTCCGTCCGCGACGGAGTGACCACGCTGGAGGGCCGCATGGAGCACCGCAGCGACATCCCGCTCGTGGTCCAGCTGGTCTGGAAGGTGGATGGCGTCGTGGGCGTGATGAACAGCCTCACGTTCCGCATCGACGACACCCGCCCGCCCGAGAAACACCCCTCGCGCCGGATCGCCCACTACTGGCTTCCGGAGCGGTGACCCCGAGGCACCGGGGCGCGGGCCGGCAGCCGGCACGGAACCACCACGTCCGTGCTCTCGGGGAGCGCTACGCCCCGGAGGCGAAGGCCGTGTCGCTGAGGTCGCGTTCCAGGGTGACCCCCTGGAAGCCGTAGGTGCCGATCGAGGGGACTTTCAGGAGCAGGCAGAAGCGTTCGGTGGAGGAAACGGTGTCCGCTATCCGTCGGTACGAGTGGCGGAGGAAGTATGCGGCGGCGTGGTTGGTGACGGCGCTCTGCCCGCAGATGAGGAGGACGGGACGGGACCCGCCCGGAGCGGTGAACTTCGCGAGCAGCGCGTATCCCTCGTTCCGGCGGACCCAGCGGTAGCGCTCGCCGTCCGCCTCGATGGCCAGCGGATGGTCCGGATGCGTGTAGGGGTGGAACAGGACGCCGGGAAGGCTGTGGGCGAGATGGCCCGCGCTCCGCACGTTCGAGCCGAGCGGGCCCCCGATGCAGAACTCCGGCTTGTCCCCGTTGCTGCCCCGGAAGTCGTCGCTGCGGACGATCTCGACCTCGCACCGCAGGCTGTGGCTGAGGACGGCCGCCTCGATCATCGCCTGCACGTCGTGGTGATGGGTGGTGCCCGGAGCGCCGTACTTGTTGTTCATCACGATCAGGCAGGTGTCGCCGGGACGGACGCCGACGACGCGCATCCGCACCCGCAGATCCCGGTTGTGCCTGCCGCGCTGCCACAGCCACACCGCCAGGCCGCTCAGGCAGCTGGCCAGCAGCCCCAGCATGAGATCACCGATCGCCCCCGCCAGCATGTCGCTCCCCCTGAAACGCCTCTGTGACTGCCTCGCCCTTGCCCACGTGTGCCGTCGTCGCCAAAGCCACCGCGGTCACGACGGCACCGCGGCGACGACCGTATCGCGGTCACGCAGCCGGCCGAGCAGAGAGGCCGCCGCGGCGTACCAGGTGTGGCTCTTCCCGAGGTGCTCGCGCAGACGCGCCGCCCGGCGGAAGGCCGCCTCCCGATCGTCGAGGACGCGTTCCACAGCGCGGCTCCAGCGCTCCGCGTCCTGCTCGTCGTCCCGGGTCTCCACGACGTGGTGCGCGGCCTCCCGCACGCCCAGCGTCTCGCGCAGCAGCCGGCCGAGCCCGCTGGCCGAGCTGACCAGGACCGGTGTGCCCACGGCGATCGCCTCCGCGGCGGACAGGCCGAACCCCTCGCCGCGGGAGGGAAGCAGCACCAGACTGGCGGCCGTCAGATCGGAGGCCAGGACACGGCTCTCGGTGCGGTACGGCTTGATGTATATGCTCAGATCGCCGCTGCCCGCGTGCCGCTCGATGCGCTCACGCAGTTCGGCTCCGGACTGACCGGCCGCCAGGCCCCGGATGACGAGGTCCAGTTTCCGGTCGCCGTGCGTCCGCCCCACGAACCGGCCGAGCGCCTCTGCCGCCAGGTCGAGGCCCTTGAGCCGGACGTCCTCGGCACGGCCGAAGACCAGGACCGCCGGGTCGCCGGCGGGCACGCTCCGCCGCTCGGGGGCCGTGGCGCCGAAGCTCGTCTCCGCGTACATGTCGAAGCCCGGGTAGACACAGTGCAGGGTGGTGCTGGACGACTCCCGCCCGGGAAAGTACCGGGCGTACTTGTTGTGCAGGTAGGGACCCACAACGGCGGCGTGGTCGGCCGAGCCGGCCAGAGCCAGTTCCACCTCGGTCCGCTCGTCGGCCCGCTGCACGGGGTCGTCCGCCCGGTCCTCCTTCAGGTGCTCAAGGGCGTACGGCAGCATGTGGATGATGTGCACCAACTGGGCGTCCGTGTAGTGCTGGTCACGCAGGAGCTGGGCGGCCGGCCCGGTGACGCGGCCGTGCCCCAGGATCACGTCGGGCACCACGGTCAGCTTCTCCGGCCTGCGCAACAGGGACAGCTCACCCATCCACACGGGCGGCACCTGCGCCTCGACCAGGACCACGCCGTGCCGTCCCGCGTCCGCCTCCTCCTCCCGGTCGGCCTTGGGCACCAGGCAGTACACCTCCGCTCCGGCGGCGGCGAGGGCCCGGCACAGGCAGCGATTGAACGTGCTCAGGCCGCCGAGCCGCGACGCCCACTCGGTGGCGACCGCCAGGATCCGCAGCGGCCGGGACGGTTCCGGGGGCCGGGGCACGGTCTCTCCGGCGGGCGGCGGTGCGGAGCTCCGGTACCGGTGGGCGCCCTCCAGCCAGCCGGAGTGCGCCGGGATCAGCAGCAGATGGCCGGGCTCCGGCGGCAGCAGGCCCGTCAGCCGCTCCGGGGCGGTCGCCCGGTCGAACACGATCAGCCAGCGCGGCCGTTGCGTGAGACGGGCGAAGAGCGCTGCGATGACTGCGTCGGCGCCGCCGTCCACGACCAGACCGAGCCTGGTGGCCAGTGCGGCATACGACGCCCTGACCCGGTCGGCGTCGTCGGCGTCCACCCACCAGACGAGGTCGTACTGACTGCGGAAGCGGGCCTCGTATTCCCGGGCGACGTCGTCCGCGCCGACACCGTCCGGGCCGCGCCCGAGCGAGAGACACGCGAGATGTGCGGTGTTCAGCTCCAGCCTGAGCTGCTGCAGCAGCGACTCCCGGTCCGGGACGCCGGGCGGGTCGGCCGGTACGTTCGACACACCGGGTCGTGTCGTGGCGCTCGGCAGGCGGGGGGCCGGTGCCGTGGCGGCGGGCGGCCCTGAGGGCGACCTGTGGTCCGGGACCGGGCGTTCGACGGCGGTGCTCGTGCCGGAGCCCTCGGCGGCCAGCGGGGCGAAGCGGCGCTCCGCCTGCCGGACGGCGGAAACCAGCCGGTCGGAGGCTTCTTCCTCCGGCAGCCCGAAGATCTGCAGCCGCTGGACCGCGAGCAGTTCGGGCGGCAGGCCGACGGCGGGCAGCGGCTCGACCTCCACCGGCAGCAGCCGGTCCCGCGCCCCCGGCCCCGCGAGCACGGTGCTCCACTCGGCCCTCGCCCACGGCGACGCGAGGTAGTCCGGGGAGAGCAGCAGAACCAGCACGCCGCTCCGGGCAGCGTCGCCCAGCCGTTCGTCGAGGCGCTCACCCATGCGCCAGTCCCACAGGTCCGGGGTGGCCCGGAAGCCGTGCTCCTGGAGCGCCCAGGCGACCCACTCGGCCCACGCCCGGTCCGGCCCCGCGTAGCTGACGAAGACCTGCCCCGCGGCCGTGTCCGCCACCGTACCGTCCGTCATCTCCGCTGCTCCTCACCGAGTTCACGAGCCCAGCTGCCGAGCGCCGGATCGACGTCCGTGACGAGCGTGCGGCCGCCCCCGCGCAGCACCGTCACGTGCCCCTTCTGCTCAAGGTCGGCGAGAAACCGGTCGGCGACCAGGACGTGGGTCCCCGCCGCCTCCGCCAGTTCGGCTGTGTCCCGGCCACGGGAGCGGGTGCCCGGGGGACGTTCGCGACGGGCCAGGGCCAGGACCAGCCGGCGCTCGGCGTCGTCGAGGTCGGGCACAACCCGAGAAGCCGTCAACCGGTAACCGCGGTCGGTGAGTTCGCACCATGCCACCTGCTCCCCCACTCGCCCGGACCGCACCAGCCCGCTTCTCTCCAGACGGGCCAGGGTACGGCTCGCCGTCGCCGGGTCCGGCCCGGTCTCCGGCAGAGCGGCGCCGACCTCGGCCCAGGGCAGCGGTCCGAGTCTCCCCTCCCGCAGCGCCACGGCAAGGATGCTCTGGAGGAAGCCGACTTCGGCGTCCGCGAGCCCCGGGAACGCGGGCCGCCGCGCTGTGTGCGGCACGGATGCCTGCGGCGCTGCGCGCGTGGGCGGGGAGTCCGGTCCGAGACCCGGGTACGGGCGTCCCGGCCGCGGTGTGACGACGGGGCGCGGGTCGACGCCGTACAGCAGGTCGGCGATCCGGCGGGCGGCGGTGGCCGCGCCCTCGGGGCTGCGAGGGCAGGAGAGCGCCCTGAGGTGGCGCAGCGACGGCGGTGCCTGCACTCCGTCGAGCAGCACGGGGATCAGCGTGCGCCGGTCCTGGACGCGCCGGTGCGCGGTCGCGTCGAGTTGCTCCCGCAGCCAGGGTTTCTCATGCCACAGCGGGGAGAGGACCAGGGCGAAGCAGTCCGCCTCGTCCACGCCGTCGGTGAACACGGGTCCGGTCAGGCTGTCGCCGAGCCGGACCTCCCAGAACTCCACCCACGCCTTGACCCCCCGTTCGGCCAGCTCACGGGCCAGGGGTTCCACGAACGCGTCCCGGTCGTCCGCGACATGGCCGATGAAGACAAGCGGCACGGGCTCCGTCGTCGTGGTCACAGCGGCACCTCTCTCAGCACCTTCTCCAGTTCCTTCACCGCACCGTCCAGCTGGGCCAGTTCACTTTCGGCGAGGGCCGTGGTCGCCGTGTCGGGACGCTGGGCCCGGATGCCCGCACGGGCCCGCTCCAGCGCCCTCAGCCAGGGGCCCTCCAGCTTCGCGGCGATGCGCTCGGTCGCCTTCTCGGCGGCTTCGCGCCGCTCGGCGCGGCGCTGTTCGGCCTGTTCCGCCCGCTTGCGCCGGACGAGATCGCGGATCTCCGACACGGCGATCACCAGTGCCTGCTCCCCGAGCAGGATCGCCGTATCACCCACCCCGACGTCACCGGCGGCTGTGCCGTCCGCTGCCGGACCGCCGGTCGTCGCGCCTCCGTCCACCGCGTCACCCACGGCGGAACCGCCCACCGTGGACGTGTCCGCCGGGCCGGAGGCCGCCGCATCGGAGTCGGAGAACCCGCCGGTGCCGGCCTCTGGACCGTCGTGGCCGGGCAGACCGGGCGCATCGGGCACGGGGTAGGCGGCGTAGGCGTAGGCGTAGGGATCGGACACGGCGGAGGTCTGGCCGGCGGTCACCGCGTCCGCCCCCTGACCGGCCCCGGGGTCCGCCGTCCTGTTCTGCTGCTGGCCCACGGCTTCGCCGATGTGCTCCTGGCGGCGCCTGCGCAGCTCGTGTGTGACGACGTGGGCCAGGGGGCCGAGGCCCAGGACGACGGCAGTCGTGACGTCCGGGGCGGCGGACCTGGCGGGAGCGGGACGGTCGGCGGTGGCGAGGACGGCGCGGATGTCGTCGATGTAGGCGTGGAAGGCCCGCATGCCCGGAGCGGTCCGCACGGTCACCGCCTCCGCCCTGCCCTGGAGCACGAGCCGCTGCACCTCTCCGGTCCAGCGCGCCTGCCAGCCCCGTACAGCCGTGGCGAGACGCTTGCGGGCGGTCTCCTCCGCCGACTCGGCGGAGGCGGCCGAGTCGGCGGCGCGCAGCAGTTCCTCCCGCACGGCGGCACGCAGTTCCACCCGGCCCGTCTCGCGCACCGCGTCGAGGCGGCTCTCCAGCAGGGCGAAACGGGCGTCCACCCGCCGGGCGCCGTCCCGGGCGGCCTCGGCCTCCGCAAGCGCGATCCGCGCCCCGTCCAGCGCGCGAGCGGCGTGCCGGCACCAGAACCGCACCCGGGCCCCGGCCCGCAACTCCGCCCTGCGCGCGGGCAGCGCCCGCAGCCCCGCCCGCAGAGCCTCGACACCGTCGCGCTCCCCGAAGGAGAGGAAGTGCTCGCGGCGCAGGTCCGTCGGATCGATCCGGGCGCTGAGGGTGGCGTAGTCGGCCACCACGACGTGCAGGTCGGGTATGCGCCGCTCGTCCATGCGGGCGGCGAGCTGATGCCTGAAGTCCTCGCGGGTGAGGTCGGCTTCCTCGGCGAACTCATCGCTGTCCGCCCCCTTCCCCCACAGGTCGGCCTTGCACACCACCGGCAACAGGGCACCGGCGGGAAACGGCCGGGGGTGATCCGGGTCGACGGCCTCGCCGGTGACCAGCGGCAGGAGGTCCGTGGCCGCCCCGCCGAACAGCCTCCGGCCGAGGAGAAGCAGCAGCGCGTCGGCCTCCAGCAGGGCGGTTCCGGCCCGTTCCGCGTGCAGTGCGTCGCCCGCCTGCACGCCGGGGGTGTCGACGTAGCGCAGTCCGGCGGAGCGCACCGCGTCGGCCCCGAAGGTCTCCTTGCCTCCGCTCACGGTCGCCCATGCGGGGACGGGGGTGCCGTCCTCCGCCAGCAGGCGGCGCAGCAGACTGGTCTTGCCCGCGTTCTGCGGGCCGTAGAGCACCACGGTCACGTCCGGATCGGCCTCCCGGACGGCCCACTCCCCCTCCAGGACCGCGGCCGCGCGGTCGCCCACCGCCTTCCGGACGGCGGCCAGGGCGCGGTCCGGCCAGTCGGCGGGGGTGTTCCTGGTGCTGTCGGCCGTGTTCATCGCCGTCCGCCCTTCCTTCGCCCGTCGTGGGTGTGCCGGTCGCCCGCGGGATCGCCCAGCCGCAGGCGGGCCCCCTCGATGGCTGCGGTGTACCGTTCCGCGCGTCGGCGAGTCGCCGTGAGTTCGTCCAGCAACTCGCCCTGTCTGCCCGTCAGTTCCACGGTCAGGGACTCCAGCCGGCCGCACACCTCCTCCACCGCGCCGCAACCGCCGCGCACGCCCCGCGCCCAGGCCTTGGCGGACTCACGCATCGTCTTCAGGAGGGAGACGCGGGACGCCTCCAGCTTCGCCTCACGGCCGGCCTCCGCGCCGAGAGCGCTGATCATGCTGACGGCGTTGGCGATCTTGAGGAAGACGCCGACGTTGTTCACATCCGCCAGAAGGTCGTCGAGCTGCCCGGCGTCGAGCACCACGTCGAAGTGCGCCGCCAGCGCGACGAGATCGTCGGGCCGCAGCTCGGCGGCCGGAGTGAGACCGACGGTGGCGCCCGCCAGGACCTCCCTGCTCCAGGCCCGCAGCGACTCCCTGGAGAGGAACGAGAGGTCGGCGCGGGACCCGGTGTCCGGGAACGCCGCGGCGTAGGCCGGCGAGGCGGCCCTGCGCTCCACGGCGTTCGCCACCGACGTCAGCCACGCCTGTGCCTCCCGCTCGCAGTCGGCGCGGTGCCGCTTCCAGTCACCGGCGAACTCGTTGTCCTCGGCCCAGGACTCCAGGCGCCTGCCCCTGGCCTTGCGGACCGGTGCGTCCACGCCCGCTTCCAGCGTCTCGTGCACGAGACGGGTGGTGAACGCGACCGCCAGGCGCTCGGCCCTGCTGGTCATCGAGGTGACCAGGCCCCGTCCGGTGCGGGCGCCCGTCGCCGCCTCGTCGGCGAGCCGGCCCGTCTCGGTGATTCTGCGTTCGAGATCCTCCGCGTGCCTGAGGGTCCGGGAGCGCAGCACATCCAGGCGGGCGGCCCCGCCGTGCAGCAGGGTGACGTCCCTGGCGTTCGGCTCCAGGGCGAGGCGCAGCCTCCGTACGGACGCGGCGAAGTCCCGGAAGCCGTCCCACGCACGGAAGTCGTCGTAGTGACGGCTGTGTGCGGAGCGCAGGCCGTACGGTGCGGCCGCCATGGACACGATGTGCTCACGGTGCGGAGGCCGGCCGGCGGGGGTCGGGGCGATTCGTTCCAGCGCGGAGGCCAGCTCCCTCTCCGCGTGCCCGATGTGGGCGCGCAGTTCGTCCGCGTCTCCGGCGACGGCGATCCGGTCGATCTTGTTGATCACCCACAGGATCCGGCCCTGTTTGCCGACGTGTCCCGACCCCGGTGCGCCTCGCAGCAGGAGCAGGAGATCGGTGCGCTCTCCGACCGCCATGAGGGGAGAGAAGAGGTGGATGACGGCGGCGGCGTCGGCGAGGGCCGTGCGGGCGGCCTCGGAGTGGCCTTCCCGCCCGCTCTGGAATCCGGGCGTGTCGATCAGGATCAGGTCCTCCCAGTCGTAGTGCACGGCCCGCCAGGTCTCGGGACCGGCCGCGCTGGTCAGCGACTCGGGAACGGCCTGGCCCGACTCCACCAGGAGACGGTGGATGAACGCCGACTTCCCGGTGCTGAGGTTTCCGGCGACCGCGATCCGCGGCCTCGGGTCGGCGGCCAGCGCGTCAAGTTCTGCCAGCAGACCGGCCGCGTGGGGGTCACCGGCGAGCTTCCGGTGCAGCGCCCCGAGCCACTCCGTTCCAGCGCCCGGCGCCGGGCCGTGCGGGTCGCGCCGGAACATCTCGCGCAGCCGGTCCAGGACGTTCGGGGCGAAGCGGGGCGGCCGCCACCGGCGCCGGCCCTCCGCGGCCCTGTCCCCCTCGGAGAGGTTGTGCGGGTCGTCGCACCAGTCGGCGCCGAGCCAGAACCGGTCGGCCTCGGCGGGATGGGTGACACCGGCGGCGGCCTCGGCACGCCCCATGGCCTCCGCCAGGATGTCGGCGGCGGCGCGGCCCTGCGGCAGCTCGTCCACCGTCCTGGCCAGCCATGCCGTGTCACGGGACGCGGCCTCGGCGATGCGGCGCAGGGCGACGGCCTGCCGGACGAGCGGTCCCGCCTCGGCCAGTACGGCATGCCGCACCATGCCCGTGCAGTGTGCGGCGACCCGCTCCCGCAACGCCTCGACCTCCCGGTACACGGCCTCGCGCACCTCTTCCCGGTGGTCCGCCCGGGCCGCGTCCCGTAGCTGCTGCCCGCGCCGCAGACCGAACCGGGCGGCGAGCCGGCCGGCTCCGGCGACGACGGCGAGCCCGGCCGCGGCGGCCCAGCCCACCGGGGTCGACAGGAACACCACCGAGGCGACGGAGAGACCGGCCGACAGCAGGCCCGCTCCCGCACTGGTGTAGCCGGCGCCGCGGCCGAACGCGCGGTATCCGGCCCCTGCCTTCCCTTTCACCTCCTTCCCCAGGCCGCCCACCTGAGCGTCCACCTCAAAAAGCCCCGCCTTGAGATCGTCGACGACCAGGCTGACGCGGCTCTCCAGGTAGGAGGTGAAGGAACCGACCGCCTCCTTGATCACCGCCGTCAGTTCGCCGGGCCTGAACACGGCCGCGTCGAACTCCTCCCGGGACAGCTCCTTCCGTTCCCGGAATGCCTTCTCCACCAAGTTCTCGGCGCGGGCCTGCAGCGTGCCGCGAAGCTTGCCGAAGCCGGCGGCGAGCAGGTGGTCCAGGTGGGCGGGGGCCTCCGCACGCGCCGGCACGGCGAAGGACCCGCCCCGCAGCCTCTGCAACTCCCGCAGGGCGCGCAGCATGCCCGCGTAGGCGTCCTCGCTGTCCCGGTCCGGCGCCGATACGCCCCCGGAACCCCCCTCACCACCGGGAGCGACCCGGGGAGCCGCGTCAGGTCCGGTGCCGTTCCCGTTTCCTGTGCCGTTCCCGTTCCCGGTGTCATCCCCGTTCCCGGTGTCGTCCCCGGGCGGGAGGAGGTCCTCCGGAAGACCCAGGACACCCAGCAGCTCCTCCAGGGCCGCCTCGATCGTCCTGGCACCTTCGAGGGCCGGTGCGGCCAGCGCCCTGTCGAGTTCGCCGGCGAGCCCGCCCAGCGCGCCCGCCGTCTGCGTCAGCAGACCGCCGTAGCGCAGCTGCGCCGCGCCGCTGCCGACGGCCTCGGTGAGGAGGGCTTCCAGGACCGGCAGGTTGGACCGTCTCAGGAGCGTCGCCCGGTCGGCCCGGCGCCGCATGGTCCGGATACTGTTCCCGTCCTTGCCTCGGTACGGCTCGGTGGCCCGGGCGGCGACGGCGCGCTGGGTGTTCAGCGCGACCACGGGGACGTGCGGAAGCCCACAGGTCGCGAGCCACTCGCGGATGTGCCCGGCGTGCTGCGCCACGGTCGTGGACAGGTGGACCCGGACCGCGCGCTCGGCCACCTGATCCGGGTCGCGCCAGATCGGCACCTTGCAGTTCAGCACGACCACGGCGGGCTTGCGGTAGGCCAGGACCCACTGGGCCACCTTCGTGAACTCGCCCTCCAGCTGACTGTCGTCGTCAAAGCACAGCATCACCACGTCGGCCACCAGGACGGCCTGCCTGGCCGCCTCCTCCAAGTGCCGGTTGTCGCCAGCACGCCCCCAGCCGTTGGTGCCGGGCGTGTCGAACAGCCGCAGACCCGCCCACCGGACGTCCTCCACCTCCGTCGTGTGGTCGGGTCGGCCCGGGGAGATCCGCGCCCCGTCACCTGCGATGAGCGCCTCGACCAGCGAGCTCTTGCCCACCCCTGTACGGCCGAAGAGGACGACGTTGAAGGTGTCCAGCGCCCGTAACCGGCCACCGGCCAGTTCCCGCACCAGTTCGACGGCACGGCGCCGCAGCCGGCGGTCCTCGGCGTACAGGGCACGCTGTTCTTCCGTCAGGGCCGCGCCGCCGGACAGATCCGTGGGCCGGCCCACGGTCCGTTCCACTTCCCGCAGCCTGGCCGCCAGATCCCGGGCCAGCGGGGCGCTCTCCGCCACCGCCCGCGCCGCGGCCGCCCCCAGCCTTGACTCGTCCATGTCCGCCTCGCCCCCGTCCGACCGTCCGACCGGCCGACCTTGCAGTACATGCAGCCTCTTCGTGCCCAATTGCAAGGAAAAGCAACCCTGTTGGCGACACACGTGGTATCCGGGCCCTTGACCGGGGCCGGACGGGAATCAGCGGTCGGCGGTCGCGTTCGCGCGTGTGTGCCCGCAGTGCGGCCGAAGTCTTCGGAGGTGCGCGGGCCGGTCACGGCACCACTTCCCAGTGATCACCCGGTTGCCCGGACGCCGGGGACGGACCTCCTCTGCGAGGGCCCGTTCAGCCGCCCCAGGCCCAGTCGGCGACCTCGGGCAGGTCGGTGCCGTGTTCGCGGATCCACTCGCGGTGGCGCAGGCGGGCGTCCTCCATTCGCTGGCGTACGGCCGCGGCGCGCACCGCGAGGCCCGGTACGCGGTCGATGACATCCATGACGAGCCGGTACCGGTCCATGTCGTTGCCGACGACCATGTCGAACGGCGTGGTGGTGGTGCCGATCTCCTTGTATCCGCGCACGTGCAGGTGCCTGTGGCCGGTGCGGCGGTAGGCGAGGCGGTGGATCAGCCAGGGATAGCCGTGGTAGGCGAAGATCACCGGCTTGTCCGGGGTGAACAGGCCGTCGTACTCGAAGTCGCTCATCCCGTGCGGGTGTTCCTCGCTCGGCAGCAGCCGGGCGATGTCCACGACGTTCACGACGCGTACGGACAGCTTGGGCAGGAGGCCGCGCAGCAGCTGGGCCGCGGCCAGTACTTCCTGGGTGGGCACGTCGCCCGCGCAGGCCAGTACGACATCGGGTTCGCCGCCGTCCTCGGTGCCGGCCCAGTCCCAGATCCCGGCGCCGCGGGCGCAGTGGACGCGGGCCTGGTCCATGGTCAGCCAGTCGAAGCAGGGCTGCTTTCCGGCGACGACGACGTTGACGTAGTCGCGGCTGCGCAGGGCGTGGTCGGCCACGGACAGAAGGGTGTTGGCGTCCGGCGGCAGGTAGACCCGTACCGCCTCCGGGCTCTTGTTGAGGATGTGGTCGACGAAGCCTGGGTCCTGGTGGGAGAAGCCGTTGTGGTCCTGGCGCCAGACATGCGACGTCAGCAGGTAGTTGAGGGAGGCGATGGGAGCCCGCCAGGGCAGCCGGCGGGTGACCCGCAGCCACTTGATGTGCTGGTTGACCATGGAGTCGACGATGTGCACGAACGCCTCGTAGCAGGAGAACAGCCCGTGCCGGCCGGTGAGAAGGTAGCCCTCCAGCCAGCCCTGGCAGGTGTGTTCGGACAGGATCTCCATCACGCGGCCGTGCCGGTCGAGGTGCTCGTCGACATCCAGGGTCTGGGCCTGCCAGGCCTTGCCGGTGGCGGAGTACACGGCCTGGAGCCGGTTGGAGGCGGTCTCGTCGGGGCCGACCAGGCGGAAGTCACGGCGGTCGGCGGTGGCCCGCATGACGTCCTCAAGCAACTCGCCAAGGACACGGGTGGGTTCATGCAGGGTGGCGCCGGGCTTGTCGACGGGGACGGCGTAACGCTCCAGCGGCGGGAGGGGCAGTTCGCGCAGCAGCAGCCCGCCGTTGGCGTGCGGGGTGGCGCCGAGCCTGCGGGTGCCGTCCGGGATGCAGGCCAGTACCTCGGGGCGCGGGCCGCCGTGCTCGTCGAAGAGTTCCTCCGGGCGGTAGGAGCGCAGCCACTCCTCCAGCTGGCGCAGGTGCTCGATGTTGTCCCGCACCGCCGCCAGCGGGACCTGGTGGGCACGCCAGGTCCCCTCGACCGGCAGGCCGTCGACCTGCGCCGGGCCGGTCCAGCCCTTGGGCGTGCGCAGCACGATCACCGGCCAGTGGGGACGCTCGCCCGAGCCGTCCTCGCGGGCGGTGCGCTGGATCGCGGCGATGCGGTCCAGGGCGGTGTCCATGGCCTGGGCCATCGCCCGGTGGACGGCGGCCGGGTCGTCGCCGGTGACGTGGACCGGGTCGTGCCCGTAGCCGCGCAGGAGGTCGTCGAGTTCGCTCTCGGGGAGCCGGGCCAGCACGGTGGGGTTGGCGATCTTGTAACCGTTCAGGTGCAGGATCGGCAGGACGGCTCCGTCGTGGACCGGGTCGAGGAACTTGTTGGAGTGCCAGGAGGCGGCCAGCGGTCCGGTCTCGGCTTCGCCGTCGCCGATCACGCAGGCGACCACCAGGTGTGGGTTGTCGAGGGCGGCCCCGTACGCGTGCGAGAGCGCATAGCCCAGCTCGCCGCCCTCGTGGATCGAGCCCGGCGTCTCGGGCGCGACATGGCTGGGCACCCCGCCCGGGAACGAGAACTGCTTGAACAGGCGGGCCATCCCGGTCGCGTCCCGGGTGATGTCCGGGTACGTCTGGGTGTACGAGCCCTCCAGCCAGGAGTTGGCCAGTACGGCGGGCCCGCCGTGCCCGGGGCCCCAGATGCACAGGGCGTCCAGGTCCCGGGCCTTGATGACGCGGTTGAGGTGCGTGTGGACGAGGTTCAGGCCCGGGGACGTACCCCAGTGGCCGAGCAGGCGCGGCTTGACGTGCTCCGGGCGCAGCGGCTCGGCCAGCAGCGGGTTGGACAGGAGGTAGATCTGGCCGACGGACAGGTAGTTCGCGGCCCGCCAGTGGGCGTCCAGGTGGCGCAGTTCCTCATCGGTCGGCACGTTGCCGTTGTCCTGGTGCTCATGCTTGGTCTGGGGCATGAATGGCTCCGTCAATGTGGTTGCGAGCGTCATCGAGTGGGTGAGTGGGAATGGCCGACAAGAAGAAGCGCCCCGAATCGCTGCCGCGCCCGGTGTACGAGCGGGAGCTGCTGAGGCTGCAGACGGAACTGGTGAAGCTGCAGGAATGGGTGCGCGCGGAGGGCGCCCGGCTGGTCGTGGTGTTCGAGGGACGGGACGCGGCGGGCAAGGGCGGCACGGTGAAACGGGTCGCGGAGCATCTCAACCCCCGAGTCGCTCGGATCGTGGCTCTGCCCAAGCCCACTGAACGCGAACGCACTCAGTGGTACTTCCAGCGTTACATCGCGCACATGCCCGCGGCAGGAGAAATCGCACTGTTCGATCGAAGTTGGTACAACCGGGCCGGTGTCGAGCACGTCATGGGCTTCTGCACGAAGGAGGAGTACCAGCTCTTCCTGCGCCAGTGCCCGATCTTCGAGCGGATGCTGGTGGAGGACGGGATTCTGCTGCGAAAGTACTGGTTCTCGGTGAGCGACGCGGTCCAGGAGGAACGCTTCCGGCGGCGCCTGGAGGATCCGGTGCGCCGCTGGAAGCTGTCGCCGATGGACCTGGAGTCGATCACCCGTTGGGAGGCGTACTCCCGGGCGAAGGACGACATGATGGTGCACACGGACACCGCCGAGGCGCCGTGGTACGTCGTCGAGAGCGACGACAAACGCCGGGCGCGGCTGAACATGATCGCCCACCTGCTGGACTCGGTGCCGTACCGGGATGTGCCGCCGTCGGTGCTGAAGCTCCCGGAGCGGCCGCCGTCGACCGGTTATGTACGCCCGCCGCGCGATCTGCAGACCTACGTCCCGGATCACGCGGCGAACCTGTGACCGGGTCATGCCCGCTGCGGTACGACGGCGACGGGGCAGGCGGCGTCGTGCAGCACCGAGTAGGCGACCCGGCCCAGTTGAAGCCCGAACTGGCCAGGGCGGCGCCGGGCGCCGACGACGAGCAGATCGGCGTGGCCGGACTCCGCCACCAGGGCCTTGTGGGCCGGGCCCTCGACGGTCCGTCGGCGCACCCGCACGGAGGGATGCTCCCGTGCGGCGTCCTGTAGTGACTCGTCCAGGCTCTCCGCGGCGCGCTGATCGTGGTCGCCGACGCCATGCCCGGTCGTCAGCGCGTCGCCGGGTGGCTCGTGAGCCGGGCGCCGCCAGGCCCGTACCAGCTGGAGAGTGGCGTACCGGTTCGCCGCCTCCTCGAAGGCGAAGCGCACGGCCGCCGAATCCGGCCCCTCGCCGACTCCGAGCACGATGCGCTGCCGGGTTCCGGGCCGGGTCCCGTGCCTGCCACGCAACACGATCACCGGGCAGCCCGCGCGAGCGGCGACCGCCAGACTGACCGAGCCCAGCACCAGCTCGGCGATGCCGCTGCGGCCACGAGAGGCGACCACCAGCATGGAGGCGCCGCGCCCCGCATCGACCAGGGCACGTACGGCGTCGTCCGGCAGTACGTCGGTGAAGACCTTCAGGTTCGGGAAGCGGTCCTCGGCCCGCCGTGCGGCCGAGGCCACGATGTCGTCGGCGAGCATCTGCTCCGAGGGTCTGCCCAGATCCTGGGCGAGTGCCGCACCTTCGTACCGCTCCCACAGTGAAGCGAAGACCACGCGCAGCGGCACACCGTGCAACGCGGCCTCCTCCGCGGCCCAGTCCACGGCCCGCAGGCTGGGCGCGGATCCGTCGACCCCGACGACCACGGGCAGCTCCATGCTGCTCATCTCTCTATGCCTTCCTCTCACTCGGTGTCAGTCAGATCAGTCGTGCGGTACGACGGCGACGGGCGTGCCCGCGTGGTGCAGGACGGCGTGTGTGACGGGGCCGATGTGGGCGCCGAACGGCGAGCGGCGGATGCGGCGGCCGACGACGACCAGGGAGGCGTCACGTGAGGCGTCGACGAGGTGGTCGGCGCCCTTTCCGACACGGGATTCCTGCACGATCTCGACGTCGGGGAACTTCTGCCGCCAGGGGCGCAGCAACGGCGTCAGGGCGGCGGCGTCCCGCTCGGCCAGTCGGGCGTTCGGTACGGCGCCGGGCGGCAGGCCGTAGGTGATAGAGGGCGGCGGATTCCAGGCGCGGACCACGCGGAGGGCGGTCTTCCGCCGGGTCGCGGCGTCGAAGGCGAACTCGGTCACCGCGTCGGCGGGGCTGTCGGTGTCGAGGCCGAGCACGACCGGCCGGTACGGGGTGGCGGCGGACGGGATCCCCGACGGATCCATGACGTGCTCGTCGGCGGCCTGCTCGCCGGCCCGTACGAGGACGACGGGCCGCTCGGAGTGCGCCACGACGGCCAGCCCGACCGAACCGACCAGGAAACCGCCGATCCCGCTCAGCCCGCGGGAACCGAGGACGAGCAGCTCGGACTCCTTCGCCAGGCCGGGCAGCACCTCTACGGCCTGGCCATGGAGCTGCTCCACGGTGACCTCGACACCGGGGTGGCGCAGCCGGAGGCCGACGGCGGCTTCCCGCCAGATCCTCTCCAGCTCGCTTGGCTCGGTCCAGTGCTGGTGGGTCTCCCCACCCAGGAGCGGGGCCTGGGCGATGGGGTCCGGCGCCGGCGCCCACACGTTGACCAGTTTCAGCGGCAGCCCGCGCAGCTTCGCCTCGCGAGCCGCCCATTCCGCTGCGGCGCGGCTCTCCGGCGAGCCGTCGAGGCCGACGGTGACGGTGCGGGACATGTCGGTACCTCCTGGGGACAGGTACCGGATCCCTGAGTGGAATCCGTCTTGGAAGCCTTGAGAGGGGCGATTCCAGCGTCCTGTGTGCGGCCCATGGCGTGGAGAGGCCGTTCAGGTCCTTCCAGGGGGCCTGTCGGCCCTGACAAGGGGTCGGCGAGCAGTACGCCGGTTGCCGCTCACTGCGCGCGGCGTGTCCCCTTGAGTTCCCGTCCGGTGACCATTTCGGACGCGATCCGTACGAAGACCGCGTCCTGCAGGGGCATCCAGGAGGTGGGGCCGGTCTGTGCCAGCCGCTCGTGGTCGGTGGGATCGGTGACCACGCCGGCCCGTCCGGTGACGACCACGCTCCAGCCGGACTGGGTCGCCGCGGTGAACTCGTCCGCCTCGAAGGCGACGACGACCCCGTCGATGGCGTGTACGAGGTCCGACGCGGCCGAGCTGCACAGCACAACGGACGCGTCCGCGTCCAGGGAGAAGTTGACCGGCAGGACCGCGGGCAGCGCGTGCCGGGTGTAGACCACGCGGCCGACCGGCACCTTGGCCAGCAGGCGCAGGCACTCCTGCCGGTCGAGTGCGCGAAAAGCGTCGTTCTGGGACATCAGCTCATCGTCCCCGCGGAGGACCGCGGGGTGGTAGGGCCGGTCGGCCCTTTGCGCGCCCCCGCCTGCCCGGTCGTACTTGGGGTCTGTCTGACCGTGGCAGGGACTGTCGGCCCATGCCACCGGGCGGACCGGATGCGGACAGTGGGGGCGGGGCTGCGTCCTGCCGGCAAGGGGCCTGCGGGGCCGGTGCGACCCCGGAGACGCGCCGTACGTCGGTGAGAGGGAAGGGATGGACAGCATGGTCCAGCTGTTGCGGACGAAGGGACACAGCTCACCGTCGGGTGCGCCGGCGTCCGGCCGGGCTTGGCTGATGCTGGCTCTGGCCACCGTCGGTTTCGCCGTGAACTTCTGGGCGTGGGCACTGCTGAGCCCCCTCGGACCACGGTTCAAGGACAGCCTCGCCCTGTCGTCGTTCGAGCAGTCGCTCCTGGTGGCCGTGCCGGTCGTGGTGGGCTCGCTGGGCCGGATCCCGGTCGGCGCGCTGACCGACCGCTTCGGCGGGCGCGTGATGTTCCCGATCGTGTCGGCGGCCACCATCGTGCCGGTGCTCTACCTCGGCCTGGCCGGGCACTCCTCCCTCGCGGCCCTGCTGGCCGGCGGGTTCTTCCTCGGCATCGGCGGCACCGCCTTCGCCGTCGGTGTGCCCTTCGTCAGCGCCTGGTTCCCGCCCGAGCGGCGGGGTCTGGTCATCGGCGTCTTCGGCATGGGCATGGGCGGCACCGCCATCAGCGCCCTCACCACCGTGAAACTGGTCGACGCGAACAGCATGTCGACGCCGTTCCTGATCACCGCGGCCGTCCTCGCGGTCTACGCGCTGGTGGCCGCGCTGATACTCCGGGACGCCCCCGGGCGTACGGTGCCGGCCGAGCCGCTGGCCCGCCGCCTGGCCGCCACCCTGCGTCTGGGGGTGACCTGGCAGGCGGCCGCGCTCTACGCGGTGGCCTTCGGCGGCTACGTCGCCTTCTCCGTCTACCTGCCCACCTACCTCAAGACCGGCTACGGCCTCACCCAGGCCGACGCCGCGAACCGGATGGCCGGGTTCGTGCTGATCGCAGTGGCGATGCGCCCGGTCGGCGGCTGGCTGTCGGACCGCGTCGGGCCCGTGCGCGTACTGGCCGGCACGCTCGCCGTCGTACTGACCGCGGCGTTCGTACAGTCGGCGACCCCGTCGCTGGCGCCGGTGGGCACGATCGCGTTCCTGTCGATGGCCGCCGCGCTGGGTGCGGGCAGCGGTGCGGTGTTCGCCCTGGTGGCCCTGCTGGCCCCGGCGAACAAGGTCGGCTCGGTCACCGGTGTCGTCGGCGCCGCGGGCGGTCTGGGCGGCTTCCTGCCGCCGCTGGTGATGGGCTCCCTGTACGGTGCGTACGGCTCGTACTCGATCGGCCTGGTGCTGCTGGCCCTGGTGTCCGGCGCCGCCCTGGCCTTCAACAGCACCGGCGTCCGCCACGCGCTCGCCCGGCGCGCGTCCGCCGCCCACTCCCACTGAACGCGCTCGGGCCACGGCGTCGACCAGGTCGGCCGAACGCTCGCCCTGGTCGCCGGTCTCGAAGCACCGCATCACCGCCGAGTCGACCAGCGGTGCCGTTCGCGGTGAACCGTCACGCGACGGATCGACGTCGAGTTCCCCGCTGATGCCGCCTCCGGCACGCACCGGACCGGTCGGCGCCCGGCGGCGGTCCGGCCTCGCCGGCGAACGGCCGGTAGGCGTACGTCGCATCTGCCGCGTGCACGACACGCAGAGTGGCATCGTGCAGGCCGACGATGACGGTACGGGACATGAGTCTTGAGTCGGTCTCCTTCCGGGGTGCGATCGGGCCCTCCCGGGGACGGCCCCTGCGGCAGGAAGGCCCACAGGTCCCGTGTGCGGCCGACCGGCCCGGTGACAGGGCACCGCAGGCGATCGCGGCCACCCGTCCGGTCTCTGTGGCGGTGGCCCCGGTCTTCTTCGGCTCGAACGTCGCGCTGTCCAGGGGCACTTGGAGCGGCTCGGGGCGCGGTTCCGGCACGGGGCAGTGTGAGCGGTGCAGCAGGGCGTACGCGACCTGGCCCAGACGCAAGCCGGACTCGTTGCCGCGGCGGCGGGCGCCGATGACGCCGGAGGCCTCGCGGGTGGCCTCCAGCAACGCGCGCGCAGGGCCGGTGCGCACTGTGCTGCCCCGGGCTCGTGGCAGGCACCAGGGAGGGCAGTTCGGGGGTGACATGCCGATGCGTCCAGGAGTGCGGCACACGGAGTCGGGCACCGCGCCGCTCGGCCTCCTCGAAGGCGCAGGCGGCTACGTCCGCGTCAGCGTCGTGGACTGTGCGTGTGCGCGGCCAGACGCAGACTCACGGAGCCGAACAGCCGGCGGTGAACCCGCCGAGCCCACGCGTACCGACGACGGTGAGCGCCGCGCGCTCGCTCTCGCGGACCAGCGCCCGCACGGCGCCGTCCTCCGCAACCTTGGTCACCAGCACCAGCACCGGCCCGGCCTCGTCGCGGTCGGGCACGGCGTACACGACGTGAAGTGCGGCGCCGCGGCGCACCGCCTCGGAGGTCATTGTCCGTCTTTCCCTTCGGTTCCGTCTTGCGGCGGCTCCGCGGACGAGTGCGTGCCGTACGGCCCCAGGGCCCGGCACGGAGAGCCGAGGGACGGACTTTCCGGAAGCGCGGGTTCAGGAGGGGAAGGGGAGGTTCACTCCGTACATGCTGCGTCCGCCGATGAGTTCACGCCCGGTGACCAGCTCCGGCTCGATGCGGACGAAGACCTGGTCCGCCGAGGGCACCCACGAGCGCGGGCCGGTCCGGGTCAGCCGCTCCTTCTCGGCGGGGTCGGTCACCGCGGTGGCCCGGCCGGTGACAGTGACGCTCCAGCCGCCATGCGCGACGGTGTCGACCTCGTCGACCTCGAAGGCGACGACCGCTCTGTCGATCGCGCGAACGAGTTCCGACGCCGCCGAGGTACACAGGAGTACCGCTCCGTCGGTGTCCAGGCAGAAGTTCACCGGCAGCACCGCCGGCAGGGCCTGGCGCGTGTGGACGACGCGGCCGACGGACACCTCCGCCATGCGGCGCAGGCACTCCTGCCGTTCGAGTTCGCGGAAACCGTCATGGGAATACATCAGCCGGTCCGTCTTCCTGTGCGGCCTGTGCAGCGCTACTGCTCGTTGGATCCAGGTTCCGCCGAACGGGAGCCGAGGGTGACGGGCCATCGGTCCCGACGGTGCCGGAGAACGGCCCCCTGTCAGACGGCGTCGACAGGCACGACCGCGTCGGCGACGTCCTTGATCCCGGAGTACGGGACGTCCTCCCAGGCGGACTGACCGGGTCCGTGCATGCCGGGGCGTGGACCCCACCGGAAAGCCAGGTCATACCGCATACGGCCGCCCTCCCCCGTCGTCCAGCACCTCGCGCGGGGCGCGGCGCGGTGTGGCGGGGCCTTCCGGGCCGTAGCCGAGGCGGATCAGCATCTGTGCGTGGCCCGTGTGCTCGGGCGCGGGGTTCAGGGATCGGCGCAGGTCGGGCCACTCCATCGATTGGTGCAGGAGGGACGCCCGCAGTCCGTGGACCGTGGCGACGAGAAGGGCGTGCTCCAGGGCTTCGCCGGCGCGCAGCCAGTCCGTGCGGCGATCGTGTCCCGTCGTCAGCAGCGCGATGACGGGGGCCGCCTCGAACGGCTGGGCACGGAGCCGCTCGGGGCGCCGCTGGGCGGTGAAGTCGCGCATGGCGATGTGCTCGCGAGCGTCCTGGGGGCCGAGGACCGTCTGCGGCGTTCCGAGGTCGCTGGGCCCGTCCAGGTCCCGGTGGACCCAGCGGCGGCTCTCCGCCCCGCGGTCTGGGTCGTTCCTGTTGCGTTGCTCGGCTTCCGCGGTGAGGCGGAGCAGCCGCGCCGTCTCGGTGGGAGCGGGGAAGGTGAGCACTGCGCCTTCCATGCGTGCGGCCTCGGTGAGCTCGGCGCGCACGTCCGTCGGCAGCGGTCTGTCGGAGAACGGGAGTCGGCTGCTGTGCCGCCGCCAGATCGCCCCGTACAGGTCCGCGCGGCGCCCGTTGTGGCGTTGGGCTGCGGGACCGGTCGGCCGTACCAAGGCGAGCAGGCTCGGGTCCTCGGGGTCCGGCAGCAGACGGGTGACCGGCGTCCAGCCGAAGTGGGCCACCGCCACACGCAAGTTGAAGACCGCCGCCCCCACGGAGAGGTGCAGAGCGCGACCGGCGGGATCCGTATGGTGCAGGCCTCGTTCCGGAGCGGCGCGTACCTCCAGAGCGACCGCCTCGGGGTCCAGACGGTAGCGCCACGGCTGTGTGTTGAAGATCGAGGGTGCGGCGACGGCGGCCGCGAGGCACTGCTCCACGATCGCGGCATCCAGTTGCGTGAAGTGCATGACGCCCTCCTCCCGATCCGGCGTCCTGATGCTGTCCTCCGAGTGTGAGCGCCCGAACAGAACACGGTGAGGGGCCGACGGTCCCTTCCGGGGGTCCGGTCGGACTGCTCCCGTCCCGCGCCCCAGCGGAGCAGGCCCGAGACCTGCCGGCGGCAACCGAGGTCGAGCCGTCGAGCCTGTCGCGGCAGCCGGCGGCGGTGCGCCGCTGCGGGATCGTCACCGCCACCCGCACCGGGAGGCAGTGGTGTACGAGCCGGCCGGCGGCGGTGTTGCCGGGCTGCCGGCCGCGGCACGCCGGATCCTGTCCGTGCTGCCGGCCGGGCGGCAGAACCTGCTCGACGAACTGCGGCGAACGGAACCGGCGCGGTGACCGGCGGAGTTCGCCGGTTTCGCATGCCGCGGCACCGGGGCAGACCCGCAGCGGCCATGGAGCGCGTCCGGCCACCGGTGCGGCGGGACGTCGTCTCCGTTCTGGTGGGTCCCGACGCGGTACGGGCAGCCCGGGAGGGAGTGGCCGAGGACTATGACGGGGAGGTCAGCGCCGAGCCAGGAGACGGCCGCCGTACCGCTCAGCGTCGCGGATCTTGCGCAACAGGCCGATCTTGTGCAACAGGCCCATGCCCCCTCCCTGACGGGCCATTGCCCCGCTCTTTGCGCTTTGCCGGGGTGCTCTTGGCACCATCGCTACGACGGCGGTTTCGCCTCCGGCCGGCCGGCCTGCAAGTCAGCGAGCAGTTCGGCCTGCCCGGCCAGCACACCGGACAGGATCGTCCGCGCGACTCGGAGCAGTTCCGCCACATGTGGGCTGGTCAGCGAGTAGTACACGGTCGACCCCTCCTTGCGGGTCACGACGAGATTGGCCCTGCGCAGGACCGCCAGCTGCTGGGACAGGTGCGCGGGCTCAATGCCCACCTCGGGCAGCATCTCCGCCACCGCGTGCTCGCGCTCGCTCAACAGCTCCAGGACCCGGATGCGCGCCGGATGCCCCAGTGTCTTGAAGAACTCGGCCTTCAGTTGGTACAGCGGCGTACTCACAGTGCCGTCTCCTCCCCGGCACAAGAGCGCGGCCCCACCGGCCGGATCTCGGCGCATCGCATCCACCTGCTCGTCAACAACATGCGGCCCATCCTCGCGTGCGGCACTGACAGGACCGAACCCGCACCCAGGAACCGGCTGCCGTACCCCAGCAGGGCCGACCTCGGGAATCCCGCTGCGGCCACCCCTGCATGCTGAAGCTGCCCTTCGGCCGCCGGTCGGCTCTCGCCGACCGGGACACCACCGCCGCCGAGCCGATCGTCATCGGACCCCGACGCGCCGGGTCAGACCTTCTTGACCACGCTGGACTTGAGCTGCATGGCCCCGAATCCGTCGACCTTGCAGTCGATGTCGTGTCCGTCCACGCCGTCGACGAGACGGATGTTGCGCACTTTGGTGCCCGCCTTGATCCCGGTCGGACTGCCCTTGACCTTCAACGTCTTGACCACGGTCACGGTGTCGCCGTCGGCGAGGACATTGCCGACCGCATCCTTGATCACCTCGGTGCCGGTGCCGCCCGCCGGTTCCTCGGACGGCGACCACTCGTGCCCGCACTCCGGGCAGAGAAGGAGTGCGCCCATCTCGTAGGCGTACGCGCCGGAGCACTTGGGGCAAGGGGGGAGGTTCTCACTCATCACACACATATCTTTCAGTCTCAGGTCGGACACGTCTCACAATGGACCGGGATGTCCGGGTCCTACTCGATGGTCATTGCTCGTGAACTTCCTTGCGGGTGCCGCCCCTTCACAGGCACGGGGTGATCCAGATGCTCTTGCCCCCGCCGTCAGCTCAGCGCTCCGCCCCTCAGGCCAGGCGGAAGCCGATGACCGTCTGCGGGTGGATGCGCACGATCGTGTCGTGCGGGCCGTACGTCCAGCCGGTGATCGTACGGCGGTAGTGCGCGGCCTCGTCCGCATCGGTGACCACCTCTGCGGGGCCGGTCGTGGTCACCGTCCAGCCGGTACCGGTCGCGGCACGTACGTCGTCCACGTGGTAGGTCGCGGTCGGCGGCACGGAGGCACCCTGTACCGGTGTACGCGCGATCAGTCGGCCGTACTCCCACAGGTGCCGTGCGGGGCGTACGACGGGCAGGTCCCGACGCACGTACACCAGCCGGCCGAGGCTGCTGCCCTCCAGTAGCCACAGTGCCTCCGCGCCGGAGACCTCGACCATGCGCGGCGTGGCGGGGGTGGTACTCATGGGACTCGTTCCTCACTGATTGTCTGCGGGCATCGGGGCCGTCTTCTGGGGCGGGACGGTGGGCAGGACCCCTGCCGACTCCAGGTGGTCGCGCGCGCCGTGGATCGCCTCCGGGGTGGTGGCGTACTCCCGCCCATGCCGTCGCAGCAGGTCGAGCGCGCCCACCGAGTCGAGGACCTGCCGCTGTCCGGGCCGGATCCCGGAGGCCATCACCACGATCCCGCGGCGATTCAGCTTCTCCAGGGCGTCCTTGAGCACGAGAGCCCCGGTCGCGTCCATCGTCGACACCCGCGACATCCGCAGGATCACGACGCGCACGTCGGCCACCTCGGTCAGCTCCAGCAGGAAGCGGTGTGCCCCGGCGAAGAACAACGGCCCGTCGATCCGGTACGCCACGATGTGCTCGTCCAGCAGCGCGTGCTCCTCGGCGCTGTGGTCGCCCTTGTCGAGCGGTACCTGGTCCAGGCGGGCCTGCTTTGCCACCGCTCTCAGGGCCAGGGCGCCCGCCACGACCAAGCCGATGATCACGGCGTAGACGAGGTCGAGGACGAGTGTGGCGACGGCGGTCAGGACGAGGATCACGGCGTCCGAGCGGGTCGCCTTCGCCATCGCCTTCAACGAGCCGACCTCGACCATGCGGATGGCGGTGGCCAGCAGCACGCCCGCCAGCGCGGCCAACGGGATCCGCGCGACCAGGGGTGCCGCCGCGAAGACGATCACGGCGAGGATCGCCGCGTGGATGAGCGCGGCGAGCCGGGAGCTCGCGCCGGTGCGGACGTTGACGGCCGTGCGCGCGATCGCGCCGGTCGCGGGCACACCGCCGAACAGCGGTGCGGCGATATTGGCCAGGCCCTGACCGAGCAACTCCCGGTCCGGGTCGTGCTGCTGACCCACCGTCATGCCGTCCGCGACCGAGGCGGACAGCAGTGACTCCAGCGCGGCCAGCGCGGCAACCGCCACGGCCGGGGCGAGCAGCGACCCCAGCGCGCCGGGGTCGAGGAACGAGAGGGAGGGCGCGGGCAGGCCGGACGGCAGGTCGCCGATGGGGGCGGCTGCGTCCAGGTGGAGGAACCGGGCGACGACGGTGGCGGCGATGACCGCCAGGATCGAGAAGGGGACGGTCGGCCGCCACCGGGCGCCGACCAGCATCACCGCGGCCACCACGACCGCGAAGCCGACCGCCGTCCAGTTCGGGGACTGTGCGAACTCCTCCGCCGCCCGCCAGGTCACCACCAGAACCCGGTCGCCCTCCGGCTTGGGCACGCCCAGCGCGTTCGGGATCTGCTGCAGCGCGATCACGCACGCGATACCGAGGGTGAAGCCCTCCACCACGGGCGCCGGCACGTACTGCATGTACTTGCCCGCCCGCAGCACGGCCAGCCCCACGAGCATCACGCCCGCCATCAGCCCGACGGTCAGCACACCTGTCGGCCCGTACTGGCCGACGATCGGCACCAGCACCACCGTCATCGCGCCCGTCGGACCGGACACCTGCAGATTGGACCCGCCGAACAACGCGGCCAGCGCGCCCGCGACGACGGCGGTCGCCAGCCCCGCCTCCGCGCCGAGCCCGGAGGACACCCCGAAACCGAGGGCCAACGGCAGCGCCACGATCGCGACTGTCAGGCCCGCGAGCAGGTCCCGGCGGGGATCGCGCCGCATCTCCGCGAGGTCGGAGCGGCCGGGAAGCAGCGTCGCGAGCCGGGCCCACGCCCGGCCGGTTCCCGAGGTCATCGCGCGGCGACCTCGGCATCCCGCAGTTCGGCCAGCAGTTCGTTGCGCCCGGCCAGCATCTCGGTCAGGATCCGGCGCGCTGCCTTCATCAGGTCCGCGACATCGCCGCCGGCCAGCGCGTATACGACGGTCGAACCCTCCCGGCTCGACGTCACGATGCCCGAGCGGCGCAGGACCGCCAGCTGCTGCGACAGGGCCGACGGCTCCACCTCGATCGCCGCCAGCAGCTCGCGCACCGGCTTCGGCCCGTCCTGGAGCAACTCCAGCACCCGTATGCGCACGGGATGCCCGAGCATCCGGAAGAACTCGGCCTTGGCCTGATACAGCGGAACGGACACAACCCCTCGACTTCCCCTGGCGGCATCCCGCCCGTCGGGGCAGATGACTGCGCTGGGCCGACGACCACCGGGCACGCGGGCACAGCGACCCCAGCATGTATGGAGTTGCGAAATTTTGCAATTCACACATCTGTTAGTAGCGCTCCGCTCCGGGCCTCCGGACGCGAGTGAGACAGTCGACGGGAGTCCGTGGGCGGTGGATGACCGCGTAGGCCGAGAGCCGCCTACCCCTCCCCCACCGGCACCCGCCACACCAGCCGCGCACCGCCCTCCGGAGGGCTGGTCACCTCCAGCGTGCCGCCGAGCTGCCCGGCCCGGTCGGCCATGTTGCGCAGGCCGCTGCGGCGGCCCCCGGACGGGATGCCGACGCCGTTGTCGGAGACGGTGAGGCGCAGTTCCCGGCCGTCGGTCTCCACGACGACCTCGGCCCGGTCGGCGCGTGCGTGCCGGGCGATGTTGCTCAGGGCCTCGGAAAGTACGGCCATCACGTGCGCGGCCGTCTCCTTGGGGATCTGCGTGTCGAGCAGCCCCTCCATGCGCAGGCTGGGTGCGTATCCCAGCACCGGCGCCGCCTCCCCGGCCGTGCGGACGATCCGGGCTCGAAGGCCCTGCCCGACGGCGTCCTCGCGCGAGCGCAGCCCGAAGATCGTCGACCTGATGATCTTGATGGTCTCATCCAGGTCGTCCACGGCCCGCAGCACTCGCTCCGAGGCCTCCGGGTGCTCGATGAAGCGGCCCGCGCTCTGCAGCGTCATACCGGTGGCGAACAGGCGCTGGATCGCCAGGTCGTGCAGGTCGCGGGCGATCCGGTCACGGTCCTGCAGAAGTGCGATCTGCTCGGAGTCCCTGCGGCGTTCCGCCAGCTCCATGGCGACCGCGGCCTGCGCGGCGAAGCCCTGCAGCGGCTCGGTCTCCTTCTCGGTGAACACCGTGGTGCCTGCCGCGCGGACCAACAGCACCACGCCTCGTACGCCGTCGCCGCTGCCGATGGGGACGGCCACGGCCGGGCCGAGGCCGGTGAAGCGCCGAGGACCCGACGAGACCCGGTCGCCTTGGGAGACGTCCGAGCTGGTGACCGGAGCGGCGTTGGAGAAGGCCCGGCCGATGAGGCCGTCGTCGACGGACAGGACCAGCCCGCGGTGCGCCTCTGCTTCCTGTCCGATGGCCAGCTCCACCGTGAGCGAGTCGGTGTCCTCCATCGGCACAGCGACCACGGCCAGGGCCGCGGCGGTGTTCTCCCTGGCCCGTTCGGCGATCAGCCGCAGAACCTCGCCGCGTTCGCTGCCCGACATCAGGCTGTGGGTGATCTCCGCGTTTGCCCGCAGCCAGCGTTCACGCAGCCGGGACTCCTCGTACAACCGGGCGTTGTCGATGGCCACGCCGGCCGCGACGGCCAGGGTCGCGAGCACGGACTCGTCTTCTTCGTCGAACTGGGCGCCACCGCGCTTCTCGGTGAGGTACAAGTTGCCGAAGACCTGGTCGCGGACGCGGATCGGGACGCCGAGGAAGGTGTTCATCGGCGGGTGATGGGCCGGGAAGCCGTACGAGGAGGGGTGCTCGGAGATCTTCGGCAGCCGCAGCGGCTCAGGGTGGGTGATCAGTTCGCCGAGGATGCCGTGGCCCTCGGGAAAGTGGCCGATCCGGGCGATCTGCTCGTCGCTGACTCCGACCGTGTGGAAGGCCGACAGATGCTTGCCGTCCGGGCCGATCACGCCCAGGGCGGCGTACTCCGCGTCCACCAGCACAGCCGCGGCCTGCACGATGCTGCGCAGCGCCTGCTCAAGGTCCAGCTCACGGCCGACCGAAAGTACGGCCTCCAGCAGGCTGTGCACCCGGTCACGGGTACCGCGGGCCGCGTCCAGGCGTGCCTGGAGTTCCTCCAGCAGTTCGTCCAGCCTCAGCTGGGGCAACCGTACGCGGGCCTCCCCGCGCCCCGTCGGGCTTCCCACCGGTGATCCTCCCGGTTCCCTCGACACACCCACCGCCGACCCAGTCGGTCATGGGCAACGGTATCGGTACAGGTGCGGATGCAGGTACGGGGGCGGTACGGGATCAGGGGCGCGGCCAACGGCCGGGTCTTGGGAAACGGGCGGCGATGTCGTCGACGGGGTCACGGAGCCGGTGACAGCGGCCCCAGTCCTGAGGTATGGGCCGAAGCGATGGTCTGCCGCTCCATCCGGCACCGACGTCAGGTCTTCAGTGTCCTCAGTGTCCTCAGTGGCTTCAGTGCCCTTCCTGCTTGAGCCGGTCCTGCGCCTGAGTCGCGATGACGGCGGCCTGGATGCGCCGCTCCACACCGAGCTTGGCCAGCAGGCGGGAGATGTGGTTCTTGACCGTCTTCTCGGCAAGGTAGAGCCGCTGGCCGATCTGCCGGTTGGTCAGACCTTCGCCGATCAGGGCGAGAATCTCCCGCTCGCGGTCGGTCAGCCCCGGCAGCGCGTCCGGTTCCTTCTCCTGCTCCTGACCGCCGCGCAGCCGGGCCATCAGCTTGGTGGTGGCGCTCGGGTCGAGCAAGGACTGCCCCCGGGCCACCGTGCGGACGGCGGAGACCAGGTCCGAGCCCTGGATCTGCTTGAGCACATAGCCCGCCGCGCCGGCCATGATCGAATCCAGCAGCGCCTCCTCGTCATCGAACGAGGTCAGCATCAGACATGCCAGGTCGGGCATGCGCGAGCGCAGCTCCCGGCACACCGTCACCCCGTCCCCGTCGGGCAGCCTCACGTCCAGCACGGCGACCTGCGGGCGCAGAGCGGGGACGCGGACGAGGGCCTGCTCGACCGTACCGGCCTCACCGACGACCGTGATGTCCGGCTCGTCGTTCAGCAGGTCACGTACCCCGCGGCGTACCACCTCGTGGTCGTCCAGCAGGAAGACCTCGATCGGGCTGCCGGGGCCGTTCCGATCGCTCTCCGCCATCCTCTGCTCCCTGTCCCGCGTCACACGCCGATGTCCACAACGGACACGGCCGATACTCTATTCGAGATCTTGCTGGCTTCCGGGCCCGAGGACCAGGGCCGGTCGGCCCTGTTTTCCGCGGCCTTCCGTGCTCGACGGCTACCCACCGCGGTCGGGTCCCGAACCGGCGTGCTGTCCGTGACCCGTTGAATCAGGCCCGCAACCCCTGGAGTCCGTCGTAGGTGGCCATGACGACCTCCAGTCCCCGAGTGTCGTCTGCCGGCTCACGCATCTGATTCGTCACGTACGCGACCGCCATACGTGCGTCGGGTTCGATCATGACCATAGATCCGCCCCATCCGCCCCACCCGTAGGTGCTGCCGAACAGCCCGTAGCCGAGGCCGTAGCGCATCGGCATGCCCAGGACGCGGTCCTCGCCGCTGAACTGCTCCTCCCACGCGCGGTCGCAGCCCGCCCGTGACAGCAGCCGCACCCCGCGTACGGCTCCTCCGCAAGCCATCACCGACTGCACACGGGCGATCGAGCGGGCATTGCCGAATCCGCTCGCCGCGGGGATCTCCGCGCGGCGCCAGGCCTCGCTGTTGCCGTCGCGGACCCGGATTCCGGTCCCTGCGGCGCGAGTTGCGCTGTCGCCGGGCGCGCTCGCGGTGTAGTCCTCGTCCCGGTTCGGGGGCGGCACGGCGAGCGCCACCCGGTGGTCGTCCTCGGCGGGCAACCCGATGTGGAAGTCCGCGCCCAGCGGTCCGGCCACCTCGTCGGCGAAGAAGGCGCCCAGGCTCCGGCCGGTGATCCTGCGGACGACCTCGCCCACGAGGAATCCCTGGGTGATCGAGTGGTATCCGGCGGCGCTACCGGGTTCCCACTGCGGAGCCTGCGCGGCCAGCCGCGCCGTGGCCGCGGGCCAGTCGTAGAGATCGTCGGCTGTGAGCGGCCCGTCCCAGTCGGGCAGGCCCGCGGTGTGTGCCAGAAGGTGCCGCACCAGCACGTCTTCCTTGCCTGCCGCTTCGAACTCCGGCCAGTACCGGGCGACCGGTGCGGCCAGGTCGAGTTCGCCGCGGTCGGCGAGGACCAGTGCGCACAGAGCCGTCATCGTCTTGGTGACGGACCAGACGTTGACGATCGTGTCCCGCTGCCACGGGATGGTGCGGCCTGTGTCGGCGAATCCACCCCACACGTCCACCACCGGCTCGCCGTCCACGAAGACCGCCACCGAGGCCCCGACGTCTCCGTCGTCCAGCGAGGCGGCCAGCGCACTGGGCACGGCGGAGAACAGTTGATCGTACGAGCCCTGTATGTCGGCCATGGGCCGTGTTTAGTCCGCGTCCATCGGCCAGGGCAACCCAATTCTCGCTCAGCGAGCGTTGCTCGTGCTCCGGTCGGCCACCCTGGCCGGCGGAAGAACCCGCACCGAAGCGCGTACGGACGCCAATCCGGCCGCGGAGGCGGCAGGATGCTCGCCTGATGCTCTCGAAGCGGGCCATCCGGAGCCGGGCGCGCGCCCCGTCGCGGTCGCCCAGGTTGTGTCTCCGGATCGCCCTCATCCGCCAGGGCTGGACAGGGCCGATGAGGTTCTCACCCCCGGGCGTCAGCCGGACGGGCCTTGGCGGTCAGCCGCTGTCATGGGGTCCGGCTCCTGCGTCGCTCGACGGTGTCGCCTTGCTTGCATGCCTCATCCGGTCCTCGCGGGCGGCTTGCTCACGCGAAGGGCCGCCGCGCCGTCGTCGGCCGTGTACCCGACCAGGCGCAGCGTGTCCTCGACGATGATCCGTTCCTCGTCGGCCGGAACCACGAGAACGTCCGTCTCCGAGTCGTGCGCGCTGATCCGCCGGATCCCTGACCGGCCTGCCGCGTTGCTGGTCTCGTCGAGCCGGATGCCCAGCCACGTCATGTCGGCACAGATCGATGACCGGATCACCGCGGCGTGCTCGCCGATGCCGCCGGTGAATGCCAGGACATCCACACCGCCCATCGCTGCCGCGTAGGCGCCGATGTACTTCTTGATCCGGTACACGTACATGTCGGCCGCGAGCCGGCATCGCTCATTGCCCCGCTCCGCGTGTTCGAGCACATCCCGCATGTCGTTGCTCACGCCCGACACCCCGAGCATGCCGCTCCTCCGATTGAGCAGCGCTTCCACTTCATCGACGCCAAGCCCACATCGACGTATGAGGAAGAAGACCACACCCGCATCCACGTCACCGGACCGCGTCCCCATGACCAGGCCTTCGAGCGGGGTGAGTCCCGCAGAGGTGTCGACAGCCGTTCCGTGTTCGACGGCGGTGACCGATGAACCGCTGCCCAGGTGGCAGACGATCATCCGCAGCTGTTCGGCCGGCCGGTCCAGGAGCCTGGCGATCTCCCTCGTGACGTAGCGGTACGACGTTCCGTGAATGCCATGACGGCGCACCTTCTGGTCCTCGGCGTACTCGACCGGCAGGGCGTAGTAGGCGGCGTGGTCGGGCATCTTCCCGAAGAACGTCGAGTCGAAGACGGCGACATGGGGGACATCCGGCAGGAGACGCATTGCCTCGCGGACGCCGAGGACGTTGTACGGGTTGTGCAGCGGTGCCAGGTCGTCGTGCCGCTCAAGTTCACGCAGCACCTCCTCCGTGATCAGCGTCGAGTCGTCGAAAGCGTGACCGGAGTGGAGGACGCGGTGGCCCACCGCGTCGATCTCCGACACCTGGCCGAGGACGCCGATCTCGCTGTCGACCACCGTGCGGAAGATGAGTTCGAGTGCCGCGCCGTGAGAGGGAGCGTTCGCTGTCCTGCTGATCCTTTTGCCGCCGGTGACGACGGACATGCGCGCATCGGGCGTGCCGATGCGCTCGACCAGGCCGGACATGAGAACGGTCGCCGTCTCCGCCTGGGCCACTTGGTACTTGAGAGATGAACTGCCTGCGTTCAGAACAAGGACGATCATGACAGCGCCTTTCGAGCTGCGTGCGGTTCGCTGCGTGCCTGGGCGGCCTGGTGACCGGTGGTCCATCAGGGCCCGATCCGTCAGACGAACCGCACGCGTCTCGTGCCGTGCCTGTCGCGAGGGACGCAAGTCGCCTACGCGAACAGGTGGTCGGCCATCCAGTCGGCCAGGAGCCGGAACGACTTCGAGGCGTGCTCCGGAGCGCCGTGGAAGGTGCTCGGGTACTCGACAAGCCGCTTGTCCTCGGACCGTGCCTCCGCGAGGAGCCGCCTTTGCCCCTCGATGCCGAACAGCGGATCGCGGTCTCCGTGCACCATGATGAGCGGGCACTCGATCTTCTCGGCGATGCCCTCCATCGTCATCCGCGACATCAGGCCCTTCACGGCCTCGTCCTCGGTGTCCAGGAGGACCGCGAAGTGATGCACGTAGTACCGGTACCGCTCGTCGCCGGTGATCATGTCGATGAGGTTGTACCCGCCGGCGTACACGGCGCAGGCGTCGATCCGATGGTCGAGCGCGGCGGTCCTGGTGACGTAGTAGCCGCCGGCGCTGCCACCGTAGATCCCGATCTTGCTGAATCGCGGATCCTGCTTGATGAAGTCGACGATCTTCCCGATGCCCTTCTCACACTCGACCTCAAGAGCCCCGCCGTTGAGGTACCGGGTGATTCCCTGGCCGGGTGCGTCTATGGAGATGACCGCCAAGCCCCGCTCCACCATGAGCATGGCGTGGCTGTGGAACTCTTCCTTGAACCCGGTGGCGCCCCCGATCATCAGCACGATCGGGCACGGCTCCGGAGCGTCCTTCGGCAGGTAGATCCAGCCGTGCATGTCGAAGCCGTGGTAGGGGATGTTGACCTCTTCGAGGGGCGGGTCGAACAGCGCCGCCGCCTTGGCGAAGTCGGCGGTCGTCTTCTGGTTCAGCCGGACCTTCTCCTCGGTGATGTCATGGATCTCGTACGACGCGACCCGGTAGAACGACGCCGCGGAGAGGAAGAAGTACCTGGCGCTCGCGCGGTGTCCGGCGTCGAGTTCGGCCTGCGCGTAGGCGTCCTGGCGGTCGCCGATCTCTTCGGCGACGTTGACCCAGTCCTCGCCGTCCCCGTCCACCCGCTTGAGGAGGTCGGCGACCGCCGAGGCGTCGACGCCGCTCGCTACCATCCGTTCGCGCGATTGACCCCAGGGCCGCTTCCGCGGTCCGGTTTGCCTGGCCGGCTCTTCCTGCACAGCCAGTGCTCCTTGCCCTTGTGCTGCTTTGCCCGTCATCGAAACCTCCAGCGTGAACCCCCCGCACAATCAAGGGTGTTCCGCATCGGTGATCTCGGACAGGGCCCAAAGGCCTCGCCAGACGGCCCTCCAATGCCTCGCCGAACGGCCCTACCGGCCGGCCCCGCATGACACCGGGATCTGCAGCCGGCGAGGGATTGAACATCGCACAACGACGTGGGGACGAGCGGCTGACCGTCACGCGCAGTGCCGTTCGGACCACCACTCGACCAGCGTGCAGTCGCCGCCGTTCCTGCGAGTCGCGCCTCTCAGAGAGGCCAGGATCCGTTCACGCCCGGCAGACGAGAAAGATGCTGACTGGCAGCCAGGGACACGGCGGGTTCGGCCACTTCGGCAGGCGCCGGGGGTTTCTCGCCGCGTTCGGCCGCGACGATCACGGCCCGGTGTGGCCCAGGTGGTACTGCCACGTCTCGGACCCAGCGGGCAGCCGACGACGGAAACGACCGACCCTGCCGAGGTCTGCGGCGGGATCGGTGCGTGGTGATCGGTGACTGCGGCGCCGGACAGCGATCGCGCCCGGACCCTCGGGTCCGGGCGCGATCAGGTGAACCGGTCGGTTCGCCGCGCTGCTGCGGTCAGGCCGTCGCGGGCTTGGGGGCGTTCGGGTGGGCCACCTTGGGCAGTACCTCGGCGGACGGGCTGGTCCGGCGCAGGTGCAGGAAGCCCAGCCCCGCCAGCACGAGCATCACTCCCGCGCCGACGAAGGCGGAGATGGCGGCGTACAGGGCGATCTGCCCGACCTGCCAGAAGGCGTAGGCGCTCAGCAGCGCGCTGCGCAGCGCCTCGCCCTTGAACAGGCTTTCGGCCTGTGCGGCCAGCTCGGCGTTGTCCGGATCAGACACCGACTTGAGCGACACCTCCGCGTAGGTCTGGCCGTCCGCGACGTCCTCCAGGTGGACGCCGATGAAATGGTCGGCGTAGGCCTTGGCCTGGGCGCCGGTCGTCAACTGCTCCCCGGCGTACTCGTTGATGTAGGGGCCGATCCTCGGGTCGTCCAGTTGCTCGTTGCCCTCCTCCGGGAAGTAGATCTTCTGCGCCACGAGCTGGTCCTGCACGCTGTCGTTCGCGAACTGGTGGCCCCACAGGGCGAGGCCGCCGACGGCCAGGAGGAGGACGGTGAGGACCACTCCACCCATGGCGATCAGCGCGTCGAAGGTACGACGGTTCATGAGACGTTCCTTTCCGAGTCCCGGGGGTTCCCGGTGCCGTGTCAGTTCCTCCATCGTCGGGATCACGTGCGCTCCGCGGAGGGGGCCACAAGTCCTTGTGCGGCATACTGAAGGTCCTGACGTCCGAGGCCCTATGGCGGGGCGGCGGGCCCGGGCAGGTGCGGGCAGCCGGGGCCGGGCACGCGCTGTCCCGGCAGGTGAGGTACGCAGGTGGTGACGGCGGTCGTGAGCGGGATGATCCAGGGTCGTACGCGCCGCAGTTGAACGCCGCGTGCCCGCCGTGGGGCAGCCGGCGCTTGGGGACGCGAGGCGTGATCCCCCCAGAGATCCGTCGACATGGCCACCGAAATTTTCACGACGGGACAACGCCCGTGGTTTCGGGGCGACGCCGTGGTGATGTCCAGGTGTGGCCTGTCCCGGCGATGAAGATGAAGCCGCCGAGGAGATCGGGCCGGTACCGCATCTTCTTCAGCCAGGTGCGGATGAGGTGGGCGAGGTGTCCATGGTGCAACCCGCGTCCCCCGCCTGCGGGCTGCCGGCAACTCGCGTATCAGCGCGGCCTTGTGCCGAGTGGAGGGATCGCAGGAGCGCCCAGGCCGGCCCGCTGCAGCGGGCCGGCCTGGGCGCGTCCGACAACTCGGCGCGGCCCTCGTCCGGGGGGCCGGCGCGTACGAACCTCGGAGATGACCTGTGCGTCCGCGATCACACCGTTCCGGCGGGGATCACGGCCACTGAGCACTGCCCGTCGCGTAGCACCGCCCTGCCGACCGACCCCGGCAGCAGGTCCGCGACGCGGCCCCTGCCGCGTGCGCCGATGACGACGAGTTGGGCGTCGGCGCTCGCGTCGACGAGAGCGCGACGCGCCCAGTGCCGGAGCCGCCGGAAGC
Source organism: Streptomyces blattellae (assembly GCF_009709555.1). Lineage (GTDB taxonomy): Bacteria > Actinomycetota > Actinomycetes > Streptomycetales > Streptomycetaceae > Streptomyces > Streptomyces blattellae. The sequence goes on from NZ_WJBG01000127.1 coordinate 86,123, forward strand.
GCACCGTGACGTCGGGGTACTTCTTTTGCAGGTCAGTCGGCGCGTACCGGTCGTCGTTCCCGCGCGTGGGGAGGACTACCAGGTCCGTGCCGCGCGCAGAGGCTTCGGCGAAGGCGAATTCGGCCGCTTCCCGGGTCGCCGGCGAGGCATCGCCGACCAGCACCACAGGTCCGGTCCGGTGCACCCGGCCGCGCACCACCAGCACCGGGCAGGCGCAGCGAGCGGTCAGCTGCCCGGCGACCGAGCCGCGCGGCGGGCCCGCCGAACCGTCGCCCACCACGGTGAGCGCCGCGAAGCGCGATTCCGACTGCAGTACCCTCGCGGGCTCGCCCATGAGGACCTCACGGGTGATCTCCACCTGCGGGGCGACACGACGGGCTCGCCGCTCGGCCTCGGCCAATGCGGCGTCGGCACCGTCATGCAGCCCCACCCCGTTCGGATCCCAGGGCGGTGCACCAGGCGGCACGGGCTCCGCCGGCCACGGCAAGGCTTGCGCCAACCGCAGTCCCAGGCCACGCCGACCGGCCTCCCACGCCGCGGCTTCCACCGCATCGAGGCTCGACGGTGAGCCGTCCACTCCCACCACGACCATGCCGCTCATCGCAACTCTCCCCTCCTTGTGCGGTCCCAGGACACAACCGGATGCCGCGCATCGAGCGGGCGGCAACCCCACGCGGAAGGACGTGGCGCCCGGCTACCTCTGCCGGGCCGCCGCACGTGCCTCCACGGGCTCTCAGCCTCTGCCCGCCGCCCGCGTCCCGCATGGGCCGTACGGACCACAAGAACTCACCGTCCGGCCCTCCCCCGGCGGCCGTCCGGCGACGGGCCTGGGAGCGGTGAACATGCGCCGCAGTCCCCTTCTTCTTTGTCGTCCGCAATCCGCTTCTTCTTTTGTCGTCCGCAATCCGCTTCGCGTCTTCCGCTTCGCGTCTGTCGCGCCGACGCCACGCCGGAGGTGTGCCGTGACGGTCTGTCGTCGTCGGACTCGACGGCTCCGCAACGAGCGCCACAGCCGCGTGGTGGACCGCCCGCGAAGCCCGGGACCGGAACCGTCCGCCCTGCTGCGCCAGCGCTACGCCGATCTGCCGCAGTGCCCGGCTGTCACCGCCGGGCCGACGATCCCGCCGTCGAGACCCCTGGTCGCTCTGGGCGACAGCCCAGACAGCCTCGCCGATTCCCTCGACGCCTTCCTCGGCGACGGGGACCGCGAACCCAAGCCGTTCGCGGCAGGGGAAGTGCCCCGGACCGCCGGCGCCCCGATGATGCTCTTCGGCGGACAGGGCAGTCCGTACCGGGGCATGGCACGCCCGCTCTACGACCGCTTCGCCGTCGTCCGGGACGTTCTGGACGAGTGCGAGCGCTTTTACAAGGAAGCCGGTGGCACCTCACTGCTGGATCCGCTGCTCGACACGTCAGCCACCGAGACGGGAACGGTCTGGGAGACGAGCACGGCGCAGCCGGCGCTGTTCGCCGTGGGTCCCGGACATCGACTACTTCGTACGTCAGGCCCGCGATCCCGTCCACTTCGACGCCGCACTCGAACACGTGAACATGTCGGACCTCGCCACCGTGCTCGACATCGGTCCCGGAAGTGCCCTCAGTGGGATGCTCCGCCGGTCGCCCCCCCCCACACACACATCAAGGCCCAGGTCTCCCACCGACGCGGCACCGGGCTGCGAGCCCTGTGGGCGGCGGCCGCGGAACTCCATTGCCTCGGCCTGCTGTCTGACCCGGTGCGTCTGCTGGAGGGAAGTACGGGCCGGCGTATCCCGCTGCCCCGCTATCCCTTCCAGCACGCACGGCACTGGTCAGGTCCCGAACTGGTCGTGCCGAGTCCCCCCGCCCTGCCGAGAAGGCCACCCCGAACGGCTTGCCGAGCGAGACCAATCGATCGAACAAGGAGAACGACATGACACAGACGGCGTTGGACCGGGTGACCGAACTGGCTGCCCAGCATCTCGGATGCCCGGTGTCGGAAGTGGCTCCGGACCGTGAGTTCGTGGACCTGGGAGCGGACTCCTTCCAGATGGTCAGCGTGCTGCGGGAACTCGAAGAGGGTTTCGGCGCCCGTGTCATGATGCGAGAGCTGTTCGAGGAGGCGGCAACTCCCCAACTGCTCGTGAAAGTAGTGCCGGAACGCATGCAACCAGGAGCCGGGGCGGCGGTACCGGCGCCCGCACCGACCGACTCGGAGTCGGAGCCCGCCCCGGCCGCGCCGACGTCGGCCGAGGTGTTGGAAACCGCGCCCGCGGCCACTGCAGAACAGGGCTACGCCAGTCAGAACGCCCTCGATCTGCTCGCCCGCCAGGTCCAGGTGATCGCCGAGGGGCAACTCCACCTCCCAGCCGATGGACGACGAGGCCCGCTGAACCACCGCCCGGCGCCTGCTGCACGACGACACCCTCAAGCCCGAAGACCGCCTCGCCGGACTGCTGTTGCTCCTCCATGCCCAGCGGCCCGCCGCCATCCCCCGGCTCACCATCGACCACATCGAGGAGACGGCGGAGCCGTCCGCATCCGCCCCGGCGCCGTCCCGGTCGAGCTTCCCGCACCCGTCGCTGAACTGGCCCTCCAACAGGTCGCGGTCCGCCGCAGCCATGCCGTCCTCGCCGCCGCACGGCTCCGCACCCTCGTCATCGGCATCACCGACGCCGTCACATGGCAGCGAGCCGCCGCCGGAGACTGGGCCGCCTACGCCGCCGAGGTCAACCGCCGCACTCCACCACAACGTCCGATCCATGAACCAGGAGCACCGACATGAGATTCGACGATCACCGTGTGGTCATCACCGCCGCCGGCCGCGATTTTGGACGCACTTTGGCCATCCGTCTCGCGGACCTCGGCGCCGAGGTCTTCCTCTCCGCACGCACTCTCGCCGCCGCCGAACGTGTCCGCGACGAGATTCGCGGCCGAGGGCACCAGCAGGTCCACGCCTTCGCCTGCGACCTGACGGACCCGGCCTCGATCCGCGACTTCGCTGCCGGCATCGCCCGTCACACCGACCGCATCGACGTGCTGATCAACAACGGCTCCCGCTACCTCGAAGGACCAGCCCTCCAATCCGCATCCGACGCCGACGTCGTCGACACCATCGCCTCCGGCGCCACCGGCACCGTCTTGGCCGTGAAGAACTTCCTCCCTCTCCTGCTCAACTCGGATAAGCCGGACGTGGTGACCATGATCTCCGCCTGCGGAACGGCCGGTCATCACCGCTCGGACGCGCACGACGCCTTCTACGCGGCCAAGAGCGCCCAGGCAGGGTTCGCCGAGATCCTCTCCAAGCGCCTGAGGCCCCAGGGGGTCCGGGTGATTTCCCTCTACCCGCCCGACTTCGACAACCCCGACCCGCTCTCCGAGCAGTGGGAGGCCACACCGCGCGAGGCCAAGGACGCCCTCACCGCGCAGTCACTCGTGGAGTGCATCCTCTTCGCCGTCGCCCAGCCCCGCGACTGCTTCATCAAGGCGTTCCACTTCGAACAGGTCTGACCGATTCCCGGCACGTCCACGCACAGCGACTCACCCCTCGGTCCGGGGCCCATGGACCCCGGACCGAGGGCATTCAGACAGTGTGCTGCGCGCACCGCGCTCGCTACCGAGCCCGATCGTCGTGACCCGCTGACCCGGTCAAGGGCACTGGTCCCCAACTGGTCCCCAACTGGTCCCCAAGAACGATCAAGGGCCGGTTTCGGAAACCTCCGAAACCGGCCCTGACCTCCAACTGTCTCCAGTCGGGACGACAGGATTTGAACCTGCGACCCCTTGACCCCCAGTCAAGTGCGCTACCAAGCTGCGCCACGTCCCGATGCCCGTCTGACCTGGGGTTTCCCCTGGCCGAACGTGCATGGAAACAATACCGCACTCGGGCAGATGGTCGCGCACTCGTTTATGCGGGGCGAACATCGCAGAGCCTCGCTTGACCTCATGTTTGGTTGAGGTTGCACGATCGTCGGCATGACGATCACCGAGGAAAACGGGCGGACGTACGGCTACGCCGACCTGCCCGGGCTCATGAGCCTGATGTCCGGCGACGAGAAGCACGGACTGGCGGCGACGTCCACGCTGGATGCGCTGTGGGTGCTCTACGACCGGGTGCTGCGAGTGGGCCCGGAGCTGACGGACGACCCCAAGCGGGACCGGTTTCTACTGTCCAAGGGGCACGGGCCGATGGCGTACTACGCGGTCCTGGCCGCGAAGGGCTTCGTTCCGCTGGAGTGGCTGCCGGATTTCGGTTCGTACGACTCCCCGCTCGGCCACCACCCCGACCGGGTGCTCGTGCCGGGGGCGGAGATCGGCAGCGGTTCGCTGGGGCACGGGCTGCCGATCGCCGTCGGTATGGCGCTGGGGCTGCGCGCCCAAGGGCTCGACGAGCCGCGGGTCTGGACGCTCGTCGGAGACGCCGAGCTGGACGAGGGCAGCAACCATGAGGCGATCGCCTTCGCCGGGCCCGCCGGGCTGGAGCGACTGCACACCGTCGTCATCGACAACGCCTCCGCCACGTACGCACGGCCCGGCGGGATCGCCGCCCGTTTCGAGGCCGCGGGCTGGTCGGCGGTCACGGTCGACGGACGTGACCACGAGGCGTTGTACGCCGCGTCCACCGCTCCGCACCCGGGGCGCCCGCACGTGGTCGTGGCCCGCGTCGAGCCGAAGTACGCCTGAGCACCACCCGCACACGCCCACTCCACTCGCTCCCACTCCACTCGCTCCCACTCCGCCTCGCTCCCACTCCGCCTCGCTCCCATTCCGACCTCACTTCCGCCCAACCCCGCGCCCACACCACCCCACGCCCACTCGACCTCAACAGAAGGGCTCGAACCCCATGGACACCATGCGCGACCGTTTCGCACCCGTCGCCTCCCGGCTGCTCGACGAGGATCCGCGGGTCGCGGTCGTTCTCGCCGTGATCGGCTCGGACAGTTTCGAGGAGGCTCGGCGGCGCCATCCTGACCGGGTGATCGACGTCGGTATCCGCGAGCAGCTCTTGGTCGGGGCGGGCGCGGGGCTGGCACTCACCGGGATGCGGCCGATCGTGCACACCTTCGCCAGTTTTCTCGTGGAGCGGCCGTTCGAACAGGTGAAGCTGGATCTCGGGCATCAGGACGTCGGTGCGGTGCTGGTGAGCGCTGCCGCGTCGTTCGACTGGCCGGCCGGCGGCTACACGCACATGGCACCGGGCGACGTGGCGCTGCTCGACACCCTGGACGGCTGGACCGTGCATGTGCCCGGGCATCCGGACGAGGCGGAGACTCTGCTGCGGCATGCGGTCGCCGCCGGTGAAGACAAGGTGTACGTCCGGTTGTCCCTCCAGTCGAACACGACCGGACGCCCGGTCGACGGGGCGCCGCGCCTTCTCACGGTCCGCGAGGGCCGCTCCGGCGCCGTCGTCGCCGTGGGCCCGGTGCTCGACGCCGTGCTCGACGCCACCGAGGGCCTCGACCTGACCGTCCTGTACGCGACGACCGTACGGCCCTTCGACGCGGACGCACTGCGCCGGGCCACGGAGGGGGCCGGAACCGATGTCGTCCTCGTCGAGCCCTACCTCGCGGGTACGTCGACCGCCGCCGCGAACGACGCGCTCGCCGACGTACCCCACCGTGTCCTGGGCCTGGGCGTCGGCCGTCGTGAGCTGCGGCGCTACGGCGGTGTCGAGGAGCATGTCGCCGCTCACGGCCTGGACGCCGGGTCGCTTCGGGAGCGGATCACGGGGTTCGTGGGCCGCTAGTCCGCGGCCAGCAGCCCCAGCTCCGGGTGGGCGTCGAGGAGCCGGGTCGGCGCTGCCTGGCGCCAGGAGTCGGCGAGGATGTCTCTCAGCTCGCCCTCGTCCTCCAGTGCGGCGAGCCGGACCCGGACCCAGGCGAACATCGCCTCGTGCTCGGCGATCCAGAACTTCTCCGGCTCGGCCAGGACCAGCTCGTCGCGCTCCTCCTTGGGGCAGCGCACGGCGATGGAGGCCTCCTCCTCGGGCAGTGTGGCGAACATCTTGTCCGCGACCCGGAACGTGGGCATGCTCCAGGCGATCTTCTCCGTCGTGCCCGGCAGGGACAGGGCGATACGTCGTACGTCTTCGGCATCCGGCATGAGACGCACCGTAGCGGCTCCCACTGACAATCAGCAGGTGAGAGCGTCCGCTCCGACCTGCTTGAAGTAGATGGTCGTCGGCCGCAGCACCCCGTCGGGGCTCGCCGCGTAGTCGGGAATCGCGCCGAGCGGGGTCCAGCCGGCGGAGCGGTAGAGGCGTTCGGCGAGGCTGTCGGTCTCGGTGTCGAGGTGGAGGAGGGTGATGCCCGCTTCCGCTGCCGCCTGTTCTGCGGTGTCGAGGAGCGCACGGCCGAGGCCCTGCCCCCGCGCGTCGCGGTGCACCATCAGCTTGACCAGTTCCGCGCGGTGACGGCTGTTGGGCTTGTCGGGGAAGGCCAGGCTGACCGTGCCGACCACCCGGCCTGTCTCGTCTCGTGCCACCCACACCGCGAGCCGTCCGGCGGCCAGGGCGGCGGCCCGGTCCGTCCACCACGCCACGGCCGCCGCGCGGTCGAGCGGCGCGAGGAAGCCGATGGAGGCACCCGAGTGCACGGTGTCGGTCAGCAGGTCGGTCAACTCCTCGACCATCGCGCGCAGTTGATCCGCGTCCATGCGTATGACGGTCATGGCAGCACCACCGCCAGCACATACCGGACCTCCTCGGCGCCGGTGCACCGGAACCGCGTCGGCCCCCACACCCGCAGTCGCAGGCAGTCACCCGCGTCGAGCCGGTGTTCGATGTCCTGCGCGGTCACCTGAAGGACTCCCTCCAGGACCCAGATGTGCTGCTCCAGTCCCGGCACGGGCGGCCGGTCGTACGCGATGTCGGCGCCCGCGGCGAGCCGCCCCTCGACGAGTTCACCGCGCAGCCCGGCATGCGGTGGGGACACCGACCGCCGTACGAACCCCGAGGACCGGTCCTCCCACACGTGCTGCTCGGCCGCCCGCACCAGCAGTGCGGGCTCCTGCTCGACCTCGCTGAGCAACTGGGACATGGTCCGTCCGTAGACGGCGCAGAGGCGGTTGAGGAGGGACGCCGTGGGGCTGACCTCCGCGCGCTCGGCACGGGACAGCGTCGACCGGCTCACTCCGCTGCGCTCCGCCAACTCCCCTAGGGACCAGCCCCGTTCGGCCCGCAGCTCGGCGAGGCGGGCACCTAGCCGGGTGTCCACGGGGTCCGGCACGGCTTCTACTTGTTTCACATCCGGGATGCTATCCCATATACGAGAGGCCGCGCCCGTGAGGTCCACGCCGTGCGGCGCGGAGGTCGTCCGAGGAGTGCTCCAGGCAGGGCTGGAATCCCCCGCTCTCGCAGGCGAGGACGACGTACGTCGTGGCACGGATTGCCGGGTACGGCCCCAGCCACGGGTCCTTGGCCAGCTCCGCCAACGGAACCTCCCCGGCGTCCGGGCAGGCCGGCGGCTCCCCCGGCGTCCTGGACCCTGATGCGGACGCGACCGGGCGGGCTCCCAGGACGTGATGTCGTCGTCGACGAGGGCATCGGTGTCCCGCACCGCCGCATCCGGTATGTCACCGCTGTCGCCGCCCCGCCCCCGGCCACGGCGTGCTACCGGTCCGCGCCGATGAGGTGGGCCCGTAGTCCGAAGCACTGCACGTCCGCGCTGCGCACCCAGCACGCGGCCAGGTCCAGGCTGCCGTCGGCCACCCGCGGCATCGACGATCTTTCGCTTGGCGTGTACGAAGTAGCAGACCGGTGGGCTGGCGAGTGGCCGCTCCCCGTCAGAAGACCGAAAGCCAGAACACCGAAGGTCAGAACACCGGAAGCCCGTCGGCCTCCCGCCGCTCAAGCCGGGCGACAAGATCTGCCGCCGCCGACTTGATGGTCTCCAGGCCCGGCTTGCCCCAGGGCCGCGGTGCCACGTCGAAGACGCAGATGGTGCCGAGCACCATGTCCGTACTGTCGATGAGCGGTGCGCCGAGATAGGAACGGATGCCGAACTCGTCGACGACGGGGTTGCCGGCGAACCGCGGATAGTCGCAGACGTCCTCCAGGACGAGCGCCTTCCGCCGGACCACCACATGGGGGCAGAACCCATGGTCGCGCGGGAGGGTCCGGCCGAACTCCGGACTGGTGCCGTCGCGCTTCACGAACGGGTCGGTGGCCGGGAGATGCAGGCCCGCGAAGAACTGCCGGTTCTCGTCGATGAAGTTGACCATGGCGTACGGCGCTCCGGTCAGCTCGGCGAGACCGTCCGCGAAGGCGTCGAGGGCGGGCTCGGTCCGCTCCCCCAGGCCCAGCCGACGCAGGCGTTCGGCCCGGGCGGGGGCCTCCTTGTCCTCGGGCGTGAGCAGCAGACGACCGGCCGGACGCGGCGGGTCGTAGCTCATCGGCGCACTCCGTCGCTGTGGGAGTGACTCATAGGCGGGCTCCGTGGGGTGTGCGGGGATCACATGTGGGCGCCGTGGCTCGGCGTCGGGGCCGGGGCGTGGGCGATGAGGTGCCGTACCAGGGCCAGCAGGGTCTGGACGCCGGAGCTGGAGATCCGGGCGTCGCAGCGCACGACGGGGATCTCGGGGTCGAGGTCGAGGGCCGCGCGTACCTCCTCGGGGGCGTAGCGGTAGGAGCCGTCGAACTCGTTGATCGCGACGATGAAGCCCATACCTCGCTGCTCGAAGAAGTCGACGGCGGCGAAGCAGTCCTCCAGTCGGCGGGTGTCGGCGAGGATGACCGCTCCGAGGGCGCCCTCGGAGAGTTCGTCCCACATGAACCAGAACCGCTCCTGTCCCGGTGTGCCGAACAGGTAGAGCACATGTTCCGGGTCGAGGGTGATGCGGCCGAAGTCCATGGCCACCGTCGTCTCGACCTTGTTCTCGATCCCGTCGAGGTTGTCGGTCGCGGCGCTGACCGTGGTGAGCAACTCCTCCGTGCTGAGCGGCGCGATCTCGCTGACGGCGCCGACGAAGGTCGTCTTGCCGACCCCGAACCCTCCCGCCACCAGGATCTTGAGCGCGGTGGGGAAGGGATCGGCGCCGTCGTCGTAGTCAGAGCTGTCGTCGTAGTCCATCGAGCACTGCCTCCAGAAGGGCCCGGTCAGTGGGGTTGTGGTGGAACTCGGGGGGCTTGGTGGTCAGCGCCCCGCAGTCGACGAGGTCGGACAACAGCACCTTGGTGACCACCGCCGGCAGCTTCAGATGGGCGGCGACCTCGGCGACCGAGACGGGCGCATGGCACAGGTCGAGGGCCTGTGCGTGCTCGGGGCCGAGGTAGCCGAGAGGCGTGGCCCCGGTGGCCATTACCTGCGACAGTAGGTCGAGCGCGACGGTCGGCCGGGTACGGCCGTTGCTGACCGTGAAGGGGCGCACCAGCCGTCCGGCCGCGTCGTCGAGCCAGGGCCCGTCGCCGGCCGCCGCCACGGTCAAGGCCTCAACGCCGTGGATTCGACGGCCTGCTGACGGGGCGCGGTCATCAGATAGGGACGGACGCTCTTGACCAGCATCGCCATCTCGTAACCGAGCACCGCCGCGTCGGCCTCCCGGCCGGCCAGCACGGCGAGGCACGTGCCGGATCCTGCGGTGGTCACGAACAGCAGCGTCGAGTCGAGTTCGACGACGACCTGGCGGACGTCTCCGCCGTCGCCGAACCGAACCCCGGCGCTGCGGCCCAGGGAGTAGAGACCGGAGGCCAGGGCGGCCATGTGGTCGGCGCTGTCCGGGTCGAGGCCGTGGACCGACTTCACGAGCCCGTCGCAGGACAGGAGTACCGCGCTGGTGGTGTGCGGTACGCGCTGCACGAGGCCGCTCATCAGCCAGTCGAGATCGGATACACGGCCGGTCGGCGCTTCGCTCGCCATGGTGGATCGACTCCTTGAGGTACGAAGGTCTGCGGGAGCGCTGGGTGTGGGGGTGGACGGCGGGGTGGGGGTGGCTACGGAAGTGGTCATCCGGCTGGTGCGCTCCCGTCGTGCCGGGTGGTGGTGTGGTGGTCCGGGCGGGGCGGCACGAGACGCGCCTCCGTTGTGTGGGCCTGATCCATGGGCGGTACGTCCATGGAATGGGCCCTGGTCATGGGGCCAGCATCTGTGTGGGATGCGTCCGAGCGGGTCGGCGCGAAGCGCGTCGGCTCGGTGCGCACCGGTTCGATGTGTGCCGACTCCATGTGTACCGGCTCCATGTGTACCGGCTCCGCGTGTGCGGGGCCCATGTGTGCGGGGTCCGTAGCACTGGACACCATGTGTGGCCCGGAGTTCGTGTGTCCCGACCCCGTGTCCGGCGTCTCGAAAGGCGGCGTGGTGTCCGCATGCCGAGAGACCTCGCGCGACGAGCCCATGTGCGCCGAGTCCATGTGCACCGCATCCATGTGTGGAGAGCCCATGTCGTCCTCCATGTGCGCCGCATCCATGTGCGGCGAAGCGCCGCTGTTCCCGGAGTCCGTGTGCGCCAAGTCCATGTGTCCCACCCCCGTTTGACCCGACTCCACGCGACCCGACTCCATGTGACCCGACTCCATGTAGCCCGACTCCATGTGACCGGACCCCATGTAGCCCGACTCCACGTGGCCTGACCCCCTATCGCCCGCCCCCACGTGCTGCTGCGACTCCGCAAGGCCGATCCCGCGTTGGAAGGCCGCCATGAGGCCGGGATCGTGGCCGACGAGGTGGTCCGTGTCCTGGCGCGGTGCCGGTCCGTCGCGCAGTTGGGGTGCGATGTGTTCCTGGGCCCGGCGCCGGGGCAGTTGGGGCTTGCCCATGGTGCCGCGGACAGTGCCGGTGTGCGGCAGGGGCGGTGTGCCCGCGCGCTCGGCGACCAGCGGACGGTCTTCGGGCCGGATGCCCGGCAGGGCCTCCGCCGGGTTGGGCCGCTCCTCGTGGACGCGCACGGGCAGCGGCATCGACAAGCCACTGTCCGGGCTCGGTGCGGCGGCCCGAGGAGCCTGCTGCCGGGGCGGCACAGCGGTCGGCGCCACGGGCGCGACCCGCTGCCGCCCCGCGTCGGGCGCCGGCACGGGCCGCGCATGCTGCTGTGGCGGAACGGCCGCTCCCGCCCCGCCACCGGTGTCCTGCGGCGGCCGCACGGCTTGCTGGGCACCCGGAGGCGTACCCAACAGCCCTTCCGGCACCACGAGTACGGCTTGGACACCGCCGTAAATGTTGGTCTGCAGACGCACGTTGATGCCGTGCCGCCGGGCGAGCTGGGAGACGACGAACAGCCCGATGCGGCCGTCGGCGAGCAGGCTGGCGACATTGACCTGGTCGGGGTCGGCGAGCAGGGCGTTCATCTTGTTCTGCTCGCCGACGGGCATGCCGAGTCCGCGGTCCTCGACCTCGACGGCTAGCCCGGAGGTGACCAGGTTGGCGCGCAGCAGCACTTGGGTGTGCGGGGCGGAGAACACCGTGGCGTTCTCCACCAGTTCGGCGAGCAGATGGATCACGTCGGCGACGGCGTGCCCGCGCAGGGTGCCGTCGATCGGCGGTACGAGCTTGACGCGCGAGTACTGCTCGACCTCGGCGATGGCCGAGCGCAGCACCTCGGTCATGGAGACCGGGTTGCTCCACTGCCTGCGCGACACGGCGCCGCCGAGTACGGCGAGGTTCTCCGCGTGGCGCCGGATGCGGGTGGCGAGGTGGTCCACGTGGAAGAGGCCCTTGAGCAGGTCGGGGTCCTCGATCTCGTTCTCCAGCTCGTCGAGGATGGAGATCTCGCGGTGCACCAGCGACTGCAGGCGACGGGCGAGGTTGAGGAAGACCTCCAGCTTCTGCTCGCTGCCGGCCTGACTGGACAGCTGTGCGGCCTGGACGACGGCGGTGACGGCGCCGTCGTGTGCGCGGGCCAGGTCGGCGGCGAGCAGTTCGAAGTCGTCGGCGTCCTCGGGGGGTCCGCCGCGCGGCTTGCGCTTGGGCGGGCCGTCGCCGCGCCGCAACGCTTCGACGAGGGCCTTCAGATCGACCTCGGCACGCGCGCTGCTCCGCCGCATCGCGCCGAGCCGGTCGCTCACGGACTTGGCCGCGCGGTCGGCGGCCACGGCGGCGACCGCGATCCCGACGCAGGTCACGGAGACCGCGCCGGCGAGCACGCCCCACAGGGTGACGCTGGGCTGCACCCCCGTGGTGCGGACGGTGAACAGCACGGCGGCGCTGGCGCTGAGGGCGACCGCGACCGGCGGCAGCACGGCGAGACGCAGGAGCTGGGGCCGTATGTGCGTCTCGGGCAGCGTGGTTACTGGGCGGGCGACCGGCCGCCCGTGCCTGCCGCCCTCGCGGCGGTCTGCGCGTGCTGCCGGTGCGCGGAGCTGAGACATCGGTGTCCTTGTGCTGGTCCGTCGGGCCTGGTTGCCAGGGGGTGTCGCGTGGCCGCCGCCGGTTTCGCGGGCCCCGCCGGTGCCCCGGCCGCGCTCGCGTCGGGAGGGCGCCGCGCCGACGCGGTCGCCGGTCACCGGCTTCCCCCGGCTCCCGGCCCGGGTCGGGTCAGGGGCGATCCCATCCCGTCGGCTCCCTCCGCCGCCTCGCAGTTGCACCTGCCGGACTCCGCTGCCTGATCCGTTCTGAATCCTGATCCTCACGACGCCCCCGGCGCGGTTGCGCGAATCGGGCATACGCCATCACGGTGCCGGTCGAGCGAGCCGTGAAATTCGGCCCTGCGTCGCCCAGCGGACACTCACAGTAGTCGCTTCTGCATCATGTGCGGTGGGCAGTTGACAAAGTCCCACGGTGAGCGTCCCGCTCTGGTATGAGGCCTCGTACGACAGGCCGATAAACCTCTCGAACCCCCGTTCCTGAACGAGAAGAGAGTGATCGCTGCTGGTCAGAAGTGGTCACAAGCAGACGGCGAGGGCCGGGGAGCTCTTCACTCCCCGGCCCTCGCCGTCCAAGCTTTTCCGCGCTTTTTCCGCGTTCGATCAGTTCGCCGGTACGGCCGTGGCCTCGCCGCTGCCCTCGGCAGCACTGCCCGGAACGTCACCGGCCGTAGCTGCCGGGGCCTCGGTCGCGGTTTTCGTCGATACGTCGGTGCGCTGGTCGAGGTCCGGCCATCCGCCTGCCGGGGTGGCCGCCACCTCACGCCACCAGGGCGCGGACGGCACGGACTCGGCCGTGGGTTCGAAGGGCTCGCCGGGACGAGGCACGGCCACGCGGGCGCCCTCCGCACGGCCGGCGGCCATGGTGCCCTCACCGGGTTCCGCCCACGGGTGCATCGCCAGATTGAAGGTGGCCCAGTGGATCGGCAGCATCACCCCGGCGGGCGTCCCGCGCTGGAGGTCCAGGTGGGCGCGCATGCCTTCTTCGGGGGTCATGTGGATGTCGGGCCACATCTCGGAGTAGGCCCCGATCTGGATCATCGTGGCGTCGAACGGTCCGTAGTCGGCGCCGATGTCCTTGAAACCCTCGAAGTAACCGGTGTCTCCGCTGTGGTAGATCCGGTGGTTCTCGCCCGCGACCGACCAGGAGGCCCAGAGCGTGTGCTGGGTGCTGCGCAGCCCGCGGCCGCAGAAGTGGCGGGCCGGGGTGGCGGTCAGGGTGAGGCCGCCGATCTCGGTCGACTCCTGCCAGTCCAGCTCGCGCAGCCGGTCCGCGGAGACACCCCAGTGTTCGAGGTGGGCGCCGACACCGAGCGGCACGGCGAACAGGGTGTCCGTGCCCGCCAGCGTCTTGATCGAGGGCATGTCCAGGTGGTCGTAGTGGTCGTGCGAGATGACGACGACGTCGACGGGACCGAGCGCGGCCAGCGGCAGCGGCACCGGGTGCAGCCGCTTGGGGCCGGCGAAGGCGAACGGGGAGCAGCGCTCGCCCCAGACGGGGTCGAACAGCACGCGCCGACCGTCTATCTCGGCGAGCACGCTGGAGTGCCCCATCCAGGTCAGCCGCAGTCCGGTGGCGGGCGGCCGGGAGATGTCGGCGAGGGTGGTGGCGTGCACCGGAATCGTGCCCTGCGGGGAGCGGTGGGCGCGAGGGGGGCGGGAGTCCGTGTCGAACAAACCCTTCGCGACGTCCAAGGGTGAGATGGAGGGCCGGGTCCGGGTCTCGCCGCCGGGGTTCAGGAAGACCCCGTCCTTGAAGTGGGGCGACCGGCGGATGCGCGCCAGACGCTCCCCCACGGGTTCCGCGCCGAACGCATCGGGCTGCAGCGCGCTGAGCCCGGAGCTCAGAGAACGGATTCCGGTCACGGTACCTCCAGGGGGGAATTCGCCGAGGCTTCCATTATGGGCGATCCCTCTGACAACCCCGGAACGCCCCGGTCACGGCGCGATGTCCCACCTGCCTCCGCCCGCCGGGAACTTCTGCTCGGAGTCGCCCCACACCTGCACGTCCACCTCGTCCCCGACCGTCACCTTGCCGGGCCGCAGGACCGCGAACCTCGCTCCGAACGCGACTCCGCCGTCGGTCGCCCGGCGGTATCCGGCGAGCGTGCGCAGCGGTTCCGGGCCGTCCCTGGCCCCGGTTTCCTGGTCGACCAGGGTGACGGCGCAGCGGATGGCGAGCTTGGCGTAGCCCAGTTCGGCGTCGCCGAGGGTGATGCGGTGGGCACGGTCGTGTGCGGTTCGTCCCAGCCGCCGACGACGTTCGGACGGAAGCGGTCCATCGGCAGCGGGCTGCCGCCCTGCTCGGCCACCTTGGCGTTGAGGAGGTCGAGGGTGGAGCGGGCGAGGATGTGCAGTGCGCAGCTGTCGGCATAGCCGGAGGTGCCCGGTGTCCGGCCGTCGGTCACCCGGTCGTGCTCGGGCGGCACGCGGACGAGCCTGCTCGGTGCGCGGAGCACGTCCGACAGCCAGGCGGCGGCCGTGTCACCCTGGTCGATCCCCCGATACGGGTTCCCGAACAGGTCGACCGGCCGCCGCGCCCCGGACGTGTCCACATCGACCTGCACCGCCTCGAACCCCGGCGTCCGCAGCACCAGTCGCTCCCCGCCGGCGCGGATCTCTGGCCGGATGAGCGCGAGCCGCGGATCCCGCCGCTGCGTCCGGAAGACTCCCGCCTCGCTGACGACCATGAAGCTGCGGTCGTACGCGAGACCGGCGGGTGTCACCATCGCCTCGCCCGGCGAGATCCCCGCGCACCCCTTGACGGGGTAATGGATCAGTTCGACGACATGGGCCATGTCCTGCCCGCTCCCTCCGATCCGCGACCGGTGCGCTTTCCCGGAGAGAACCTACTGATGCCACCCGCCGGCCGCTCAACCGGTTTCGCGTTGACACGCCACGCCGCCTGTTCCAATACTGACTCGTCATTCAGTAACGCACATGTCGAGGAGCCCGCATGACCACGCCCCTGATGTCGCTCGTGTGGAGCGACCACGTCACCGGGCGGCAGGGCTTTCTGGTCGTCGACCGGCTCGTGCGCGGTGTGTCCAGTGGGGGTCTGCGGATGCGGGCGGGCTGCACCCTCGACGAGGTCACGGGACTCGCACGCGGCATGACCATGAAGGAGGCGCTGCACTACAACCCGGAGGGCCGGTACGTCCCCCTCGGCGGCGCCAAGGGCGGCATCGACTGCGATCCACGGGACCCGGACGCGTACGGGCTGCTGGTGCGCTACCTGCGCGCCATGCGGCCGTACATCGAGACGCTCTGGACCACGGGCGAGGATCTCGGGCTCACCCAGGAGCTGGTGGACCGGGCGGCCGCGGATGCGGGGCTCGTGTCGTCGGTCCAGGCCGTGTATCCGCTGCTGGACGACGAGGCAGCGGCCCGGCGCCGGCTCTCCGACGCGTTCGCAGTCGACGTGGACGGCATCGGGCTCGACGAACTCGTCGGCGGCTGCGGGGTCGCCGAGTCGGCGCTCACCGCGCTGGACCGGGCGAGCGTGCCGTACGCCGGAACACGCGTCGCCGTGCAGGGCCTGGGCACCATGGGCGGGGCGACGGCGCGCTTCCTCACGCGCGCGGGGCTGACGGTCGTGGCCGTCGCCGACATCAAGGGCACCATCGCCAATCCGCGGGGGCTCGACGTCGAGGCCCTGCTCGCCGCGCGGGACGCGTACGGGACCGTCGACCGCGGCGTACTGCGTCCCCGTGACCGGGAACTGCCGGGCGACGCCTGGCTGTCCGTCGATGCGGAGGTGCTGGTGCCCGCGGCGGTCTCGTACGCGATCGACGCCGCCAGCCAGGAGCGGATCACCGCCCGCTGGATCGTCGAGGCGGCCAACATGCCCGTACTGCCCGAGGCGGAGGAGCTGCTGGCCGCCCGTGAGGTCACCGTGCTGCCTGACGTGGTCGTCAACTCGGGGACCAACGCCTGGTGGTGGTGGACGCTGTTCGGTGACATCGGCGCGGACGCGGACCAGGCGTTCGCGTACACACGCCGTTCGATGCGCGCCCTGGTGGACCTGATGCTGGCCCGCGCGGAGACGGACGGGACGACGCCGCGGGCCGCCGCGCACGCCATCGCGGCGGACCGGCTGCCGCTGATCGCCGCGCGGTTCGGGTGGTACCGGTGACGAAGACCGTTGACATGTTCTGGGTGAGGTGAGCGCGTGGCGAGGGTGCGGTTGAACGTGGCTGAGCGGCGCGAGGAGCTGCTGAAAGCCGCCATCGGGCAGATCGAGGTACGGGGAGTCTCGGCCGTCCGGATCGCCGACGTCGCCACGGCGCTGGGGGTGAGCAACGCACTGGTGATCTATCACTTCTCCACCAAGGAGAAGCTCGTCGCCGCCGCCTTCGCCCACGCCGCCGAGGACGACCTCGCACAGCTGCGCCGGCTGCTCGGCCGCCGGACGACGGCACTGCGCCGGCTTCGGGCCGCCGTGCGCTGGTACGCGCCCACGGGCCAGGCGAAGGGCTGGCGGCTGTGGATCGAGGGCTGGGCGGCGGCGCTGCGCGAGCCCGCCCTGCGGGAGGTCGCCCGGGACCTCGACATGGAGTGGAAGGCCGCGATCGCCGAGGTCATCGCCGAAGGAGTGGCCGCGGGCCAGTTCCACTGCCCGGATCCCACCGGCGCGGCCTTTCGCCTCACGGCCCTGCTCGACGGACTCGCCGTACAGATGACCGCCTACACCGGCGCGGTGTCACGCGCGCGTGCGCAGGAATGGGTGGACGACGCTCTCGCCCGCGAACTGGGACTGCACCGGGAGGCGTTCACCAGGTCGGGGCGGTGAACGGGGCGAACCTGGGGTTCCGAACGAGGAGTGGCGGGGCGCGGCACCGGTCCGTACGCGCCCTGCGACCAGGTCACCACACCGCTCACCGCCCTGCTGAACGAGAGGCCCTTCCGAACCACAGGCTCAAGCCACGGACGAGATCCGCCCCTTGATGTCGTCGGGCGACAGCGCGCCCTTCGCCGTCACATGGTCGCCCGACGACTCCCCCCGCAGCCGCCGCCCGATCCACGGCACCAGGTACTCGCGTGCCCAGTGGACGTCGTCGCGCCGGATGCCGAGGGTGCCGCGCGGTGGCAGCGGGGGCCAGGGCTGGTCGGGGTCGGCCGGGACCTCCAGTCCGAGGACCTGGCCCGCGCGCAGCGCCACGCGCGTGTGCCCCTCGGCCGAGAGGTGGAGCCGGTCGTCGTCCCAGGCCCGCCGGTCCTGAACGGTCTTCAGGGACCACAGATCGAGCACCGGGCAGCCGTACCGGTCGGCGATGGCCCGGACATGCCCGTTGTAGGTGGCGATCTTGCCGCGCAGATGCTTCAGCACCGGGACGCCCCGGGTGTCGAAGCCGGTCGTCACCATGACGGTGCCGACGGCCGAGGTGAGCCGGACAATCGCTCGCTCGTACCGCTCGGCGACCTCGTCGGGGTCGGTTCCGGGCCGAATGATGTCGTTGCCGCCCGCACAGAACGAGACCAGCTCCGGGGCGAGTTCTACGGCCCGCGGGAGTTGGTCCGCCACGATCTGGTCGAGCAGCTTTCCCCGCACGGCGAGATTGGCGTACGCGAAATCGCCCTCCGGCCGCCGGTCCGCGAGGAGCACCGCAAACCGGTCGGCCCAGCCGACGAACGCCCCGTCGGGGCCGGGGTCGCCAACGCCCTCGGTGAAGCTGTCCCCCACCGCCACGTACGACCCGATCACTGATCTCTTGTCATTCTTCGAATCGTCTGCCACAGCGCCCCATGATTCACCTTGGGATGTGAGCTACGCGACCGTAGGAAGGGGTTGACGGACGGTGAGAAAAGCCACGTCTAAAGTGTTCGCCAATTCAGGAATAGATTCAGCCCTCGGCTTTGATGTTCTCCATTACGGCCGGCACCGAAGGCCGGACCCGGGGATCGGGGTCCGGCCTTCGGTGGCGTGGGGGACGCTTCAGGCGCCGGGCGTCAGCTGACGGAGACACCCTTCGAGCGGAGGTAGGCGACGGGGTCGACGTCCGAGCCGTAGTCCGGGGTGGTGCGGATCTCGAAGTGCAGGTGCGGACCGGTCACATTGCCGGTCGCTCCGGAGAGGCCTATCTGCTGACCCCCGGTCACGGTCTGGCCGCTGGAGACGGAGATCGAGGACAGGTGGGCGTACTGCGCGTAGTAGCCGTCGGCCAGCCTGACGACGACCTGGTTGCCGTACGCGCCGCCCCAGCCCGCGGAGACGACCGTGCCCGCGCCCACGGCCTTGAGCGAGGTGCCGGTCGGGACGACGAAGTCGACGCCGGTGTGGTAGCCGCTGGACCACATGCTGCCCGCCATGCGGTACGGGGTACCGACGCCGGCACCGGCCACGGGGAGGGTGAAGCCGCTGGCGGTACTCGTGGTGCCGGAGGACTGACCGGTCGCCGTGTTCGAGGACGACTCCGACGAACCAGAAGCAGATGAACCGGAAGAGTCGGAGGAACCAGATGAAGCGGGCGAATTCGACGAAGAAGAGGATGACGATGAAGATGAATCCGCCGAAGAGGACGACGACTTGGTGGAACCGGTCGTGGCCTTCTTGCCGATCGAGAGCTTCAGACCGGGGTGGATCAGCGACGGATCGTCGCCGACGGCCTCGCGGTTGTCCGCGTAGAGCTTCCGCCAGCCACCGCTGACATTCTGCTCGTCGGCGATCTTCGAGAGGTAGTCACCGGCCCTCACGGAATAGGTCCGCACACCAGAGCCCTTGGCTGCGGCGGCCTTCTCGGCGGTCTTCTTCTTTTCGGCCTTCGGAACCGACTGAACGGCCATTTCCGAAACCGGCTTGGCGGGAGCCGCATGCGCTCCGGTGGCCCCCAGGAGCGGGAGGGCGAGCGCGGCGCCGCCGGTTCCGGCGACGACGATCGAGCGGGTGAAGCGCAGGGTCTTGGTACGGCGGTGCTTACCCTTCGCGGGCATGGCGAATTCCTCTCCGGCGCCTACGAGGTGAGCTGTCGGGTGCGGACTGGAGATGTCCGGCCGCGCCGGGCGCGACTTGACCCCTAGCCTGTTCCGGAGGCCGGAACAGGCGATGGTGCCTGTGGGTCCCCCGCTCCTGCCGTTCACGGGTGAGTTGAGCGGTCTCCGGGCGGCGGCAGGATTGGGCGTCCGTCCGGATTGGTGGCGAACGTAAGCGACCAAGACGCAAACGGACAAGCAAGAGGTTCCATACCTGCGCGTTTCTCTTGATCCCTTGCGAGAAAACGCAGTCACCCTCCGTGAATTCCACCCCCGGCATCGGATTCAAATCCCCTGGAATGACATGTGAATTACGTGAACATGACGGGCGACGCTCGGTCACGAATATGACGCTGCTCACGCACCGTCTCCCCAGCGTGCTTTATTCCAGAGCGAGTTGGAATGAAGATGACAATTCTGGACAGAACACTCAGATGCGACGCAGCTGGAGAACTGCCGCATCGAGGTCGCCACTCAGCCCCGCACGCACTCCGTGGTGCAGCAACACCGCACCCCGGTGAACTTCGCCCGTTTCGCGGCATTCGTACGACGCTGTCGGGTCGAGGCCCCGCAGCCGCAGCGCCGGAACGGGCTCGCCGTAATGCTGCGCCTCCAGCCATGCGAGGACGACGGTCTCGCCACCGAGCACGTACTGCACGGCACTCGGCCCGCCCTGCGGCGGCCGCAGCCGATAGAGGTCCCCGCGCTGCACGAGGGGCCGGATCTCTTTGTAGAGACTCACCCACTTCCGGGCCTCGGCAAGCTCGTCGTCCGTCCACTTCGTGAGGTCACCGCCGACTCCGAGCACCCCGGCCATCGCGCTCACGAACCGGAAGCGGAGCGTGCTGACACGGCCGTTGAGCTGGGTGTTGGGGCTGTCGGTGACCCACGCGGCCATGACCCGCGCCGGGTGGATCTGGCTGAAGCCGTGCTGGATGGCAAGCCGGTCGAGCGGGTCGGTGTTGTCCGAGGTCCACACCTGATCCGTACGGCTCATGACCCCGAGGTCGATCCGGCCGCCGCCGCCCGAGCAGGACTCGAAGTCGACGCCGGGGTGCGCGCCCCGCAGCCGGTCCAACAGGGCATAGAGAGAGCGCACATGGTCGACCCACAACCGCTGCGGATACGCCTCTTCCGGCCAGCCCGCATCAGTGAAGCAGCGATTGAAGTCCCACTTCACATAGTCGATCGGGGCACTCGACAGGAGCGCGTCGAGTCGCTCCCAGAGGTAGTCCCGAACGTCGTCGCGAGCCAGGTTCAGTACGAGCTGATTGCGGAATTCCACCCGCTTGCGCCCGGTTTGATGCTGCACCCAGTCGGGATGGGCGCGGTACAGGTCGCTGTCCGGATTGACCATTTCGGGCTCGACCCAGATACCGAACCGCATACCGAGCCCGTGCACGTGGTCCGCGAGCGGCTTGAGCCCGCCGGGGAAACGGTCGGGGTTGGGTGTCCAGTCGCCGAGGCCGGCCCGGTCGCTGGTCCGGGCCCCGAACCAGCCGTCGTCGACCACGAACAGCTCCACGCCCATGTCCGCGGCCCGCCGCGCCAGCGCCCGCTGCTGCTCCTCGGAGATGTCGAACTCGGTGGCCTCCCAGGAGTTGAAGAGCACCGGCCGGTCCTCGCCCGCGTCCGGAATGACATACATCCGCTGGTACGCGTGCCAGGCCCGGCTCGCCCCGCCGTAGCCGCCGTCGCTCCACAGACCGGCGAAGACGGGCGTCGTGAACGACTCGCCCGCCGCCAGCCGCAGCAGGCCCGAGTCGTCGTATCCGGCGCCGCCGGTGATCTGCACGCGCGCGTCGGGGAGTTGGGCCACGGCGATCCGCCAGGACCCGGACCAGCCGAGCGCGCAGCCGTAGACCTCACCGCGCTCCTCCGTCGCGTCGGTGTCCAGCGCGACCCAGGGCAGGTGCTGGTGTCCGGTGTGGCCGCGGCGGCTGCCGATGACCTTCTCACCGTAGGTGAGGTCGGAGCGCACGAGCCGGGACTCCGCGGCCCAGCGCCCGTGCAGCTGGGAGAGCCGCCAGCCGTCTCGGTCGGGCAGGGTCCAGGTCGCGGAGTCGGCCCGCAGCAGCTCGACCTCCGGCCCGTCGTTGTCGAGGGTCGCCCAGCGCTCCACGACGTCGTCGCGCATCCGGTAGTGCAGGGTGACGGCCAGGCCGCCGTCGCGGAACCGCAGCCGCAGCGCGTCATCCTCGGCCTCGTATGCCTCGAAGCGCCACTCGGTGCCGCGCCGCTCCTGCGTGCGTACCGAGAGGGCGGGCCGGGCGAAGCGGGGGCCGCCCTCGACGGGGTACTCCTCGCGCCCGTCGAGCGGGGACTCGAAGGGCCAGTAGTCCGGCAGCGGACGGACGGCGAGGGCCTCGGCGTCGGCGAGCGTGATCCGCGGGCCCCAGTGCAGGTGCAGCAGTTCGTGGTCGTCGGTGAGATGGATGGCGTAACCGCTGGTCGGCCCGGTCAGGAGCCACGTACGGCCGTCCTCGGAGATATCCGGCATCACTTCTCCACAGTTCCGAACAGGTGCACTCAAGTACCAACATCATCTCTGCCCGTGAACCCTGGAACAACGCCTGTGGACAACTCATTGCCCCAGGAATCCATGTCGTATCGTCGAGTGCGTGCCCGTCGACGAGCCGCGCCGACGAAGCCGCCTGGGAGGGGAGCCCTCGTGACGCAGCAGATCCCGTCGACCGAGCCGGAGCTGGCCGGGGTGCGCAACTTCCGTGACGTCGGCGGACTGCCGACCACGGACGGACGGCGGGTGCGGCAGGCGGTGCTGTTCCGCAGCGGCCACCTCGCGCACGCGACCGAGGAGGACACCAAGTTCCTCGACTCGCTCGGCCTGCACACGATCTTCGACTTCCGCAACGCGGCCGACCAGAAGCTGGACGGCCGGGACGTCGCGCTGCCCGGCGTACGGAATGTGAACCTGCCGCTGAGCGACCCGGCGGACGGCGCCGGGTTCTGGAAGATGGTCCGCGAGGGCGACATCGACGAGCTGCGGACGATCCTCGCCGACGGCAAGGCCGCGAACCGGATGATCACCTCGTACCGCGCGATCATCAAGGAGCGCACCGCCGAGCACTCCCGCGTGCTGCACGCGCTCGCCGAGGACAGCGTGCCCGTCCTGATGCACTGCGCGGCGGGCAAGGACCGCGCCGGCCTGTCCATAGCCGTGACACTGCTCGCCCTGGAGGTCGAGCGCGAGGCGATCGTGACGGACTATCTGGAGTCGAACGCCAAGCACCGCCGCTACCAGGTCCGCCGCAGCAGCAGCTCGGCCTCCGCCTACTCCCCCGAGGTCATGGAACTGCTCAGCCCCCTCTTCGAAGCCCGCACCGAATACCTCACCGCGGCCTTCGAGACCATCGAGGAGACCTGGGGCGGCGTCGACGCCTACCTGGAACAGGGCCTCGCAGTCACCCCCGAGACCCGCGAGCGGCTGCGCGAGCGGCTGCTCGACTGAGGACGCACGGCTATTGCCTCGCCCCCAGCTCGAAGAGCAGGTAGACGAAGGCCGCGAAGACATGCCCCGCCGCGATGTAGATGATCAGGCGCACCCACAGGGCGCGCGGGAACTTCTCCTCCATGTCGCTCATGGCATGACTCCGGGGTCGGGGCCCAGGCACAGTGCGGCCGTCGGGCTCTGCAGCAGGGTGTGGACGAACAGCAGCTCCAGCCCGTCACGGTCCTCGGCCGCGATCCGATGCGGGGTCAGCGAGTCGAAGTGCGCGCTGTCGCCGGGCACGAGCAGGTGTGCGGTGTCCCCCAGGCGCAGCCGCAGCCGCCCCTGGAGCACGTGGAGCCACTCCTCGCCGGGATGCACGCGCACGATGTCGCCCTGGGAGCCGTAGGGCACGTGCAGGCGGAGGGCCTGCATGCCGCGGCCGGACGCCCCGGCCTGCCGATACGTCCAGCCGCCCGCGGCGGTGGGTTCCATGTCGGCGGCGCGCACGACGGCGTCCCGGTCGGCGACCGTCTCGCCGAGCAGCTCCGAGACGGTCGTACCGTAGATGCGGGCAAGGGCGAGCAGCATCGGCAGCGAGGGCTGCCGCTGTCCGGTCTCCAGGCGGGACAGGTGGGCGGGCGACAGCCCGGCGGCACTCGCCGCGGCCTCCAGGGTGAGGGAGGCGCGGCGCCGCAGAGCACGGAGCTGCGGCGCCACGACGGGCAGGTCGGAAGGGCTCATGCCCTCCATTCAGCCGGAGACTTGCCTGTGGGGCAAACTTATTGCCTCACAGGCAAAAGCGCCCGTAGTGGTTGGCCACCGCCTGCTTCACCAGTGTCTTCCCGAAGTCCCACATCAGAGCGCTACCGCTGTGGGCGTCGTCCATCACGGCCGTGAAGGCGTCGACGAACCGGTCCACCTCCCGCTCGCCGACGATCAGCGGCGGGATCAGCTTGATGACCTCCAGGTGGTCGCCGGAGACCTGGGTGAGGATGCGGTGCCGCTGGAGCAGCGGGACGACCACCATCTGCGCGAAGAGCCCCTTGCGGGCGGTCTGCAGCACCGTCCAGCGGCTGCGCAGCTTCAGCGAGCTGGGCCTGCCGAACTCGATGCCGATCATCAGGCCCCGGCCGCGGACATCGGCGAGCAGCTCGTACTTGTCGACCAGGGCCGCGAGGCGGGACTTGAGCAGTTCGCCGGTGACACGGGCGTTCGCGACGATCTGCTCGTTCTCCATGACGGACAGCACGGCCAGGCCCGCCACCATGGCCTGGGCGTTGGAGCCGAAGCTCGCCGAGTGCACCAGCACACGGTCGATCGACGAGTAGACCTTCTTGAAGATCCAGTCCTTGCCGAGGGTGGCGCCCACCGGCATATAGCCGCCGGAGAGCGCCTTGGCCACACAGACCAGGTCGGGTTCGACACCGTCCTCGTGCTGGTAGGCGTAGAAGTCCCCGGTCCGGCCAAGCCCGGTCTGCACCTCGTCCGCGATCAGCAGTGCCTTGTGCTGGTGCAGCAGGTCCTGGGCGGCGCGCAGATAGCCGGGCGGGGGCTGAAGAACGCCCTTGCCCTGGATCGGCTCGACGATCAGTGCGGCGACATCGCCCTTCTTCAACTCCCGTGCCAGCGCCCCGAGGTCACCGAGCGGTACGGCCGTGTCGGGCAGCAGCGGGGCGAAGCCGTCGCGGAAGCCGTCCTCGCCGTTGACGGACAGCGAGCCGGCGGTCAGGCCGTGGAAGGAGTGCTCGCAGTACAGGATGCGGGGCTTGCCGGTGGCGCGGCGCGCGAACTTCAGCGCGGTCTCGACCGCTTCGGTGCCGCTGTTGCCGAAGAACACCCGGTCCAGATGCGGGCTGTGCGCGAGCAGCCGCTCGGCCAGCAGCCCGGGCAGCGGCGGGCAGTCGAAGCGGGTGAGGTCGGCGAGCTGTGCGTCGAGCACGTCGTGCAGCGCCTGGCGGACGACGGGGTGATGGCGGCCCAGGCCCATCACCCCGAATCCGGCGAGCATGTCCAGGTAGTCGGCGCCGTCCGCGTCCCAGAAGTACGCGCCCTCGGCCCGCTCGTAGACCTTGTCGAAGCCGATGGTGTGCAGCATGCGCGGGAGCTGGTGGTTGAGGTACTTGGTGTGCAGCTCGTAGCGCTCGGCTCCGCGCTCGGCCAGCAGTGCGCCGAGGTCGAACTCCGTGGTCATTCGGGTTTCTCCTTGGGTGGGCCGACGGTGGCTTCCCGGACGGCCAGGCTCGCGCTGATCCGTCCGGCGACCTCGACGGGCGTGAGGCCGATGTCGGCGAGCACCTCGCCGCGTTTGGCGTGCGCGAGGAACTGTTCCGGGATGCCGAACCGCCGCACGGGCACGTCGACGTCGGCGTCACCGAGCGCCAGCGCGACCGCCGCTCCGACCCCGGACGCGCGGCTGTTGTCCTCGACGACGGCGACCAGCCGGTGCCCGGCGGCGAGGCCCGGGAGCGCCGGGTCGACGGGCTTGACCCACCGCGGGTCGACGACGGTGCAGCCGATGCCGCGGGCCTGGAGCAGTTCGGCGGCCTGCAGGCAGACGGGTGCCATGACGCCGACGGCGACCAGGAGGACCTCGGGCGAGTCGCCGCGGTGCAGTACGTCGATGCCGCCCACCCGGTCGACCGCCGGGACGCACGGCCCCACCGACTCCTTCGGGAACCGCAGGAGGGTCGGCGCGTCGTCCACCGCGACCGCTTCGCGCAGCTGGGCCCGCAGCTGGTCGGCGTCGCGCGGCGCGGCGATCCTGAGGCCCGGCACGACCTGGAGGATCGACATGTCCCACATGCCGTTGTGGGAGGCGCCGTCGACACCCGTCACGCCGGCCCGGTCCAGCACGAAGGTCACTCCGCAGCGGTGCAGGGCGACGTCCATCAGGAGCTGGTCGAAGGCGCGGTTGAGGAAGGTGGCGTAGACGGCGACGACGGGATGCAGCCCACCGGTCGCCAGCCCGGCCGCGCTCACCGCCGCATGCTGCTCGGCGATCCCGACGTCCCAGACCCGGTCCGGGAACCGGGCGGCGAACGTGCCGAGGCCCACGGGGTGCAGCATGGCCGCCGTGATCGCCACGACGTCCTGACGCTCCTGGCCGATCCTGACGATCTCCTCGCCGAACACCGAGGTCCAGGAGGGCCCGTTGGACGGCGCCAGCGACTCGCAGGTGAGCGGGTCCATCACACCGACGGTGTGGAAGTGGTCCTCCTCGTGCGCGAGAGCGGGTTCGTAGCCGCGCCCCTTCTCGGTGAGGCAGTGCACCAGCACCGGCCCGTGGAAGCGTTTCGCACGCCGGAGCGCGGACTCGACGGCGCCGATGTCGTGTCCGTCGATCGGGCCGACGTACTTCAGGCCCAGGTCCTCGAACAGGCCCTGCGGCGCGAACGCGTCCTTGAAGCCCTTCTTCGCGCCGTGCAGTGCCTCGTAGACGGTGTTGCCGACGATCGGCGTGCGCTGCAGCACGTCCTTGCCCCAGGCCAGGACCTGCTCGTAGCTGTCGGTGGTGCGCAGCGTGGCGAGGTGGTTGGCGAGGCCGCCGATGGTGGGGGCGTACGAGCGCTCGTTGTCGTTGACGACGATGATCAGCGGCCGGTTCTTGGCGGCCGCGATGTTGTTGAGCGCCTCCCAGGCCATGCCGCCGGTCAGCGCCCCGTCGCCGATCACCGCGACGACATGGCCCTTCTCTCCCCGCACCTCGCGGGCCTTGGCGAGCCCGTCGGCCCAGCCGAGCGCGGTGGAGGCGTGGCTGTTCTCGACGATGTCGTGCTCGGACTCCGCACGCGACGGGTACCCGGACAGGCCCCCTTTGCCGCGGAGCTTGGAAAAATCCTGACGCCCTGTCAGCAACTTGTGTACGTAGCTCTGGTGGCCGGTGTCCCACACGATGCGGTCGACCGGCGACTCGAAGACCCGGTGGAGCGCGATGGAGAGTTCCACCACCCCCAGGTTGGGCCCGAGGTGACCGCCGGTCCTGGCCACGGCGTGCACCAGGAACTCCCTGATTTCGTCGGACAGTTCGCCAAGTTGCGCCTCGGACAGCGCCTTCAGGTCGCGTGGTCCCCGGATGCTCTCCAGAATCGTCACGCTCGGGCCCCCTTCGGTCCGTGCTGTTCAGCTCACGGTGACGGCCGGCTCCCCCGACGCGACGCCGTCCTGTTCCATCTGTGCGGCGATCTTCATCGCCTCGTCGATGAGGGTCTGAACGATCTTCGACTCGGGCACGGTCCTGACGACCTCGCCCTTGACGAAGATCTGCCCCTTGCCGTTGCCGGAGGCGACCCCCAGGTCCGCCTCCCGCGCCTCACCGGGACCGTTGACCACACACCCCATCACGGCCACCCGCAAGGGCACTTCCATGCCCTCCAGGCCTGCCGTGACCTCGTCGGCCAGCTTGTACACATCGACCTGGGCACGCCCGCAGGACGGACACGAGACGATCTCCAGGCGCCGCTGCCTGAGCCCCAGCGACTGAAGGATCTGGATGCCGACCTTGACCTCCTCGGCGGGCGGAGCACTCAGGGACACCCGGATCGTGTCCCCGATCCCCCGCGACAGCAGCGCCCCGAAGGCGACGGCCGACTTGATCGTCCCCTGGAACGCCGGGCCCGCCTCGGTGACGCCCAGGTGCAGCGGGTAGTCGCACTGTTCGGCCAGTTGCCGGTAGGCGTCGACCATCACCACGGGGTCGTTGTGCTTCACCGAGATCTTGATGTCCCGGAAGTCGTGCTCCTCGAACAGCGACGCCTCCCACAACGCGCTCTCCACCAGCGCTTCCGGGGTCGCCCTGCCGTACTTCTGCAGCAGCCGCCGGTCGAGAGAGCCCGCGTTGACGCCGATGCGGATCGGCGTGCCGTGGTCCTTGGCGGCCCGGGCGATCTCCTTGACCTTGTCGTCGAACTGCTTGATGTTGCCGGGATTGACGCGTACGGCCGCACAGCCGGCCTCGATCGCGGCGAACACGTACTTGGGCTGGAAGTGGATGTCCGCGATCACCGGGATCTGCGACTTGCGGGCGATCGTGGCGAGAGCGTCCGCGTCGTCCTGCGTCGGGCAGGCCACGCGGACGATCTGGCAGCCGGACGCGGTGAGTTCCGCGATCTGCTGCAGAGTGGCGCCGATGTCCGACGTACGGGTCGTCGTCATCGACTGCACCGACACCGGGGCCCCGCCCCCGACCGCCACCGGCCCGACCTGGATCCGCCGTGAGACACGGCGCTCCGCGATCGGCCGGACCGGTACCTCGGGGACGCCCAAGGGGATGGCGGTCATGAGATCACCCGCGGTTTCCGGCGGCGGTCTCACGCATCGCCCGCAGGGACTCCTTGAGGGAGCCCATGGTGGCCATGACCGCGGTCGGCTCATAGCCGCAGTGCGCCATGCAGTTGGCGCAGCGCGGGTCCTTGCCGCGGCCGTACTTGTCCCAGTCGGTCTCCTCGATCAGCTCCCGGTACGTGGTCACGTATCCGTCGCTCATCAGGTAGCAGGGGCGCTGCCAGCCGAAGAGGGAGTAGTTGGGGATCGCCCACGCGGTGCACGGGAAGTCGACCTTGCCCTCCAGGAAGTCCAGGAAGAGCGGGGAGTGGTTGAGCCGCCACTTGCGCCGGTTGCCGCCCGCGAAGGCCTTCCTGAACAGCTCGCGGGTCTGTTCCACGCCCAGGAAGTGCTCCTGGTCGGGGGCCTTCTCGTAGGCGTAGGCGGGAGAGATCATCATCTCGTCGACCTTGAGCTCGTCGTTGAGGTAGTTGAGCACCTCGATGACGGTCTGCGGGGTGTCGGTGTTGAAAAAGGTCGAGTTGGTGGTGGTTCGGAAGCCGCGCCGCTTGGCCTCCTTGATCGCCTCCACTGCCTCGTCGAACACACCCTCCTTCGCCACGGACTCGTCGTGCCGCTCGCGCAGCCCGTCGATGTGCACCGCGAAGGCGAGGTACGGCGAGGGCTCGAACTTGTCCATCTTCTTGCGCAGCAACAGGGCGTTGGTGCACAGGAAGACGTACTTCCTCCTCGCCACCAACTGCCGCACGATCTCATCGATCTTGGGGTGCATCAGGGGCTCCCCGCCGGCGATCGACACCATCGGGGCGCCGGACTCAAGCACCGCGCCCACGGCCTGGGCAACCGGCATGCGCTGCTTGAGCACACCCGCCGGATGCTGGATCTTGCCGCAGCCCTCGCACTTGAGATTGCACGCGTAGAGCGGTTCCAGCTCGACGATGAGCGGAAACTTGTCCCGCCTGCGGAGCTTCTGTTGAGCCAAGTACGTAGCGACCTTGATGGACTGGCGTAGCGGCATGGCCATCTGGCTCACCTCCTGGGGAGCAGCAAAGAACGGTGCCATTCATAGAAAGCGGGGAGAACGGAACGCAACACACGGAAGGCCGATATTCCCCCGCGCAATGTGCCGATCCGGACAAGTTCATGTTCTGGAGCGTCCACGACCACCCGGACGGCCGCAACCGGGCGCGGGCCCGTGCGCACGGCGCTCAGGAGCGTGGCCGCGGACTCCATGTCGACGGCGATCGCGCCGGTCGCGAGCAGATCGGACCGTTCCTGACCTCGCACGACATGATCGGAGCCGGTGAGCGGCCCGGTGTGGACGGTGCGGCCGGGTACGGCGCGCACGAGTTCCTTGACGAGCAGGTCGGTCCCGACGCACGGAACGGTTCCATCCGCGATCCTGGTCTCCTCGGCGACGACCAGGTCGCCGGGGTGCATGCCGGGGGCGAGCCCCGCACAGAAGCCGGTCGCCAGCACGGCGGCCGCACTGAGCGCCGGGCCGTCCAGGACCCTGGTGACCGACCGCTCCGCCGCCTTCGGCCCCATGCCCGTACGCAGGACGGTGACCGGACCGCCCGCGTCCCCGCGGTCGCCGAGGCGCAGGGCGAGGTGCTCGATGCCGAGCGCGCAGGCGATCAGCAGCGGGGCGGGGGCGGGCGGGGTGCTCATCATCCCTCCCGTGCCTTGGAGAACGGTTCTCCGTGGACGTACCGGCCGAGCGCGGTGAGCGGGAAGACCTGCCGGTAGAGGTGGTAGTTGATCGAGAAGTCCCACGGGAAGCCGGTACCCGTGAAGTACGGCTCGTCCCAGGAGCCGTCCTCGCGCTGGGTGCTCGCGAGCCACTCGATGCCGCGCTCGACGGCCTTGGAGTCCCTCTCGCCGGCCGAGAGCAGGGCCAGCAGCGCCCATGCCGTCTGCGAGGCGGTGGAGGCACCCCTGCCGCTCCACTTCCTCACGTCGTGGTAGGAGCGCAGGTCCTCGCCCCAGCCGCCGTCTTCGTTCTGGACGGACTCCAGCCAGACGACGGCGCGGCGGATCGCCGGGTGCGAGCCGGGGAGTCCGGCCGCGGTCAGCGCCGGGACCACCGACCCGGTGCCGTAGACGTAGTTGACGCCCCAGCGCCCGAACCACGACCCGTCCGGCTCCTGTTCGGCGAGCAGCCACTCGATGCCGCGCCGGGTGCGCGGGTCATGGGCGTAGCCCTCGACCGCGAGCATCTCCACCACGTGTGCGGTGACGTCCGCGGACGGCGGGTCGATGACCTCACCGAAGTCGCAGAACGGCAGCCTGTTGGGGAACATGCTGGTGTTGTCCACGTCGAAGGCGCCCCACGCGCCGTTCTTCGACTGCATCCCGAGGTTCCAGCGCACCCCGCGCCTGATCGCCTTCTCCACCCGCTGCGGGTCGTGGTGCCGGATCCGGCGCAGCGCGAGGACCACCTCGGCGGTGTCGTCGATGTCGGGGTAGTTGTCGTTGTGGAACTCGAACGCCCAGCCGCCGGGCGGCAGGTGGGGTCTGCGCACCGACCAGTCGCCGGGCCGCACGATCTGCTCGCCGAGCATCCAGTCGGCGGCCTTCACCAACTGCGGGTGGTCGGCGGGCAGTCCGGCGTCGGCGAGTGCGATGGCCGCGAGGCAGGTGTCCCACACCGGGGACTGGCAGGCCTCGATCATCCGGGCCCCGTCCTCGCGCCGGACGGCGAAACGGTCCAGCGACGCGAGCCCCTCGCGCATCACGGGGTGTTCGAGGTCGTAGCCGAGCAGGTACAGGGCGATGACCGAGTACACGGCGGGCGGCTGGATGCCGCCCCAGCAGCCGTCGTTCTCCTGCCGCTCGATGATCCAGCGGGCGGCGGAGTTCATCGCGGCCCTGCGCAGGCCGCGCCAGGCGAACTTGCGGTACTGGTGCAGCGCCTTGTCGAGCCGCTCGAAGACGCCGCCCCAACTCACCGCGGGGGCCAGGGGCTTGACCGGGTTCGGGTCGTGCGGATCGGTGTGCAGTTCGTCGAGCGGGAAGGGCGCCGGCCGCACCGGGCGCTTCGCGGAGACGATCGTCAGCGGGACGATGGTCTGCCGCGCCCAGCACCCGAAGTCGTAGATGTTGAGCGGGACCCACTTCGGGAAGTAGATGAGTTCCGGGGGGAGTTCGGGCAGATCCTCCCACTTCCACCAGCCGAACAGCGCCAGCCAGATCCGGGTGAAGACCCGGGCCGCCGCGATGCCGCCCCGCTCGCGGATCCAGGCCGAGGCCCTCGCCATGTGCGGCGCGTCCGGCGCGTCGCCGGCCAGGCGCAGCGCCACGTACGCCTCGATGGTGGTGGAGAGTTCGCCGGGTCCGCCGTAGAAGGTGGCCCAGGTGCCGTCCCCGCCCTGCTCGCCGCGGATGAACAGGGCGGCGGCGCGGGTGGTGGCGTCGTCGCGGATGCCCAGGAACTGGCGCAGCAGCAGGTCCTCGGCGTCCATCGTGACGTTCGTCTGCAGGTCGCCCTTCCACCAGCCCTGGGTGTCCTGCCGGGAGAGCAGGAAGTCGGTGGCACGCCCGATGGCGTGTACGGCGGCCTCGCGCACCCCGGCCGCCAGGAACGTGTCGATCTGAGTTTCGCTGGCCGAGGCGGCGCGGGGCGGCAGTGCCCCGGTGCTTCCGTCGGTCGTCGCTGTCATGGCTTCCCCTTCGTGCAGTCGTGCGAAGTCGTGCTGCTGTGGGTCCGCCGTCGGCCGGTGCTCGTGTGTCCGTAGCACCGGCCGGCGACTACGCGAGGGCTATTCGACCGATAGTGATCATCTCTTCCGTACGACGACGAAGTCGGCGAGCGCCGCGAACCGGTCCCGCACCTGGTCGGGCATGGCAATGGCGTCGAGGGCCTCGATGGCGACTGTGTGCTGGCGGCGTGCCTCTTCGGCGGTCCACTCGCGCCCGCCCGCGTCCTCGATGAGGGCGGCACGGGCCGCGAACTCCTCCTCGGAGAAGTTCGCGAAGTCACTGCTCTTGGCGTCGGCGGCGAGGATCTCGCCGAGCCGCTCGGAAGCGGCGCCGCCCTCCGCGAGCGCGGCCACGACCGGCAGGGACTTCTTGCGCTGGCGCAGATCGCTCCAGGTCTGTTTGCCGGTGGAGACCGGGTCGCCCCAGATGCCGAGCAGGTCGTCGACGGCCTGGAAGGCGAGGCCGAGGTGGTAGCCGTACTTCTCCAGGGTGTCGGCGGTGCGGTCGTCCGCGCCGCCGAGCACGGCGCCGATGGAGCTGGCGCAGGCGAGCAGGGCGCCGGTCTTGTTGCCCTCCATCTCCAGGCACTCCTCGACGCTGACGCGGTCGCGGTGCTCGTAGGAGATGTCCTGCGCCTGGCCGTCGATGAGGGCGCGGGTCGCGGTGGTCAGGCGTCGGGTGGCGCGGCCGGCCTCGACGGTGCCGAGTTCCAGGAGCACCTCGTTGGCCAGGGCGAACAGGGCGTCGCCGACGAGGATGGCCTGGGCGGGGCCGTGCACCTTCCAGACGGTGTCACGGTGGCGGCGCTGTTCGTCGCCGTCCATCAGGTCGTCGTGCAGCAGCGAGAAGTTGTGGACCAGTTCGACGGCGACCGCTCCGGGGATGCCGGTCTCGGGCGCGGCGCCGGTGACCTCGGCGGAGAGCACGGCGAGGGCGGGGCGTACGGCCTTGCCGCCGTCGCCGTCGGCGGGATTGCCCTGGGCGTCGATCCAGCCGAAGTGGTATGCGGCAACGGTGTCCATGGGAGGGGCCAGGCGGTCGATCGCCGCCCGCAGTACCGGTGTGGCCAGGGTCCGGCCGCGCTCCAGGAGCGCGGTCACGTCCACCGCGGTCCTTCGCGCGGCCGTCGAGGCCGGGGGCACAGTGGGCACAGTCTCTCCTCTTGTTGCGGTACCGGGGGTGCGGGGGCCTGCCGCCGTGTGCTGGTTCGGCATCAAGCTGCCTCCTCCACGTCGAAGAGGTGGCTGGGGCGGGGCCGGCCCAGGGCGCTCAGCGCGGCGCCGGCCGCACTCACACCACTGCGGACCGCACTCTCCATGGTCGCGGGCCACCCCGTGGCGGTCCACGCTCCGGCCAGGTAGAGGCCGGGGGCCTTGGTACGGGCGCCGGGCCGCAGCCGTCCGACGCCGGGGGTGGGAGCGAACGTGGCCGTGCGCTCCCTGGTCACGAAGAAGTCCCTCACCTCGGCACCGCGGGCGCCGGGCAACAGCCGTTCCAGCTCGGGCAGATAGCGCTCGCGCAGTGCGGCGACCGGTGCGTCGATCTCGTGCCGCGCCGCCGACTGCGACAGCGCCAGGTACTGACCGTCTTTCAGCCCGGAGGCGTCGGTCCGGTCGAAGACCCACTGCACGGGGGTGCCGAGGGCCGCGAAGAAGGGCTTGTGGAGCACCTTCCGGTCGTACACGACATGCACGTTGAGGATCGGCGCGGTGCCGATCTCCAGCAGCCGCTCGGGGGTGTCGAGGGCTCCGGCGGGCAGCAGATCGTGTGCTTCGCGCTGGGGTACGGCGAGGACGACGACGGCGGCCCGAAGGGAGTCGCCGGGAACTTGAACGCGCAGGCGTCCGTTGCCGTCAGTAGAGATGGAGGTGACGCGTGTACGGACCTCGGTACGCACGCCCGCTGAGTCGAGCGCCTTGCGGGCGAGCCGGTCATGCAGTTCACCCAGCGGGACGCGCGCCCAGCCGATGTCGGCCGCGCCCGGGTCGGACAGCAGACCGGTCTTGAACACCATCGCGGCGAGCCCCAGCGAGGCGTCGCCCGCGACCGCGTTGAGGGTGGCGACCCCGACCAGGTCCCACAGGGCCTCGACGGCACGCGCCGACTGACCGTGCGCGGTCAGCCAGCTGCCGAAGTCCTGGGTGTCCAGGGTCGGATCGGCGAGGTCGAGGCCCTTGAGTGCGAGCGCGGCCCGCCCGACCTTGGCGCGTTCGGCGAGCGAGAGATGCGGATAGGTGGCCAGGCTGCGCCCCAGATGCAGGGGCACGGGCAGCGCGTCGCGCCGCAGCCTGCCGAGCCGCCGTCCCTCGGGCCTGGCGACATCGAGCACGGGCACGTCGAGACGATCCTGCAACGGCGCCAGCGCCGCCCCTTCGATCCGGTCGAGGAACCAGCGGTAGGCGGTGCAGCAGCGCAGATACACATGCTGGCCGTTGTCGACCGTCAACTCGCCGCGCTGGAAGGAGAAGGCGAGCCCGCCCAGGCGTGGCCGGCCTTCGAGCAGGGTGACGCGCACTCCGGCGTCGGCGAGCGCGAGCGCGGCGGTGATTCCGGCGAGCCCACCGCCGATCACGACGGCGTCCCGCGCGGAGGGTGGTTCCGGCATGTCCGCGAGCGGCTCCCCGGTCCGCGAGTCGTCGGTCATTGCGCACTCTCCCCTGCGCGGCCACCGCGGTGCACGAACGGTGCGCGGCAGGCCGTCGCAGTCAGGGACGCCGCCCGGCTCCGGAGGGTTGCCCACCACTTTTCCCCGATGATCTCACCTTGGGCCGTTTTGTCCATCAGGTGCGCCTCCTGACGGACCGCCGGGTCACATGCCGCGCGTCCAGCCCGGACAGGCCACGCACGGCGACATACGCCTTCTCGCGCCCGGGCAGCGAGACCCGGCCGCGCAGCACCGCCTCCGGATCGCGCTCGATACGATCGAGGAGGCGACGGTAGATGCCGGCCATGGCGGCGACACAGGCGCCACTGCGCCGGTCGAGCATGGGGAGCAGCCGGTAGCCCTCGGCGAAAAGGGCGCGGGCCCGACGCACTTCGAAGTGCACGAGACCCGCGAAGTCGGCGCCCTCCGGCGGTTTCGGCCCGCTGAACCCGGCCGAGCAGCCGAACTTGGCCAGGTCGTCGGCGGGTAGGTAGGTGCGCCCGCCCTCGGCGTCCTCGCGGACGTCCCGCAGGATGTTGGTGAGCTGAAGCGCGAGCCCGAGCGTGTCGGCGTACTCCGGTGCGCGCTCGGCGCCCCGCGCCCCCCGCTCGGTGCCGAACACCCCGAGCGAGAGCCGCCCGATGGCACCCGCCACACAGCGGCAGTACACCTTCAGGTCGTCCCAGGTCTCATAGGTCTCGCCGCGTACGTCCATCAGCACGCCGTCGATGAGCTCGTCCAGGCCGTTCAGCGGGATCGGGAACTGCTCGGCGGCATGGGTCAGGGCGACCGCGACCGGGTCGGTGTCGTCCTCGTCGACCGCGTCCTGGCGGATCCGGGTCAGCAGCGACCGGGTGTCCTCAAGTCTGGCGATCTTGACGTCGGGTTCCAGCGCGCCGTCGCCGATGTCGTCGACCCGGCGCGAGAACGCGTACAGCGCCGACATCGCGCGCCGCTTGTGGGTGGGCAGCAGTCTGATGCCGTAGGCGAAGTTACGGGCCTGCTGTCCGGTGACGGCCTCGCAGTAGCCGTAGGCGGCGAGTACCGGTGCGGACACGTGTGTGGGAGAGTCCACTGTCCGGATCACCCCTCTCCTCGCAGAGTCACGCCCGCCTCACGCAGCAACTGGATCGTGCCGGGCTTGGGCGGGCCGGGAAGTACGTCGTATTCGGCGGCGGCCATCGCGTGGATTGCCGCCCTTCCCCCCGCCACGAACCCTGCGAGCAGCAGCTTCAGTCTGCCGTGGACGCTACCCACCAGGGGGGCGCCGTCATTCAGGAGGTCACGGGCGCGTTGTGCTTCGTACGCAACCAGTGCGCGCACCGATGCGCCCGTGGTTTTCGCGGCGAGATCCGCTTCCTGGACGTGAAAGCGCTTCATGTCCGCGGCGGGCAGATAGATACGGTCGCGGCCGAGGTCCTCGGCGACGTCCTGGAGGTGCTCGACGATCTGCAGGGCGGTGCAGATGGCGTCGGAGCACCGGACCCGCTCGGGGGTCTCGGTGCCGGTCACGGCGAGGACGAGACGGCCGACGGGGTTGGCGGACAGTTCGCAGTACGCAACGAGGTCGTCGTAGGTCTCGTAGCGGGTGACGAGCTGGTCCTGGCGGTTGGCGGCGATGAGACCGAGAAAGGGGTCCGGGCTCAGCGCGCGGCGCCGGACCGTCACCTGGAGGCGGCGCAGCAGCGGGTGACGCGGCGTCGAATCGAACACCCGGTGAAGATCGGCCTCGAAGGCGTCCAGCATCAGCAGCCGGTCCTCGGCGTCGGCGGGCGACACGCCGAGCAGCCGGGCGTCGGCACCGCCGGGGGCGAGGTCGCCGTCGCCGATGTCGTCGACGAGGCGGGCGAAGCCGTACACGGCCACGAGGTCGGCACGCCAGGTCCTGGGCAGGAAGAAGGGGGCCACGGGGAAGTTCTCGTCCGCGGCCTTGTCGAGCGTGCCGCGCTCCGGATCACCGGTCGGCGCGGCGCCGGTTCCCGTCACCGTCCACTGCCCGGGGCGGGGACGGCACATACTGCGTCGACCTGGGGAGTTTCCGTAGCCATTGCCGTCACATCTCCCGTTCTACACCGTCGACCCAATACACACTATTTCGGACACGCCACCCGGACCTCGGCGCGGCTGCCCCGGCGTGGGGTGTCGCGTTATATCCCCCCACTTGCCGTTTATCGGGACCGGTACAGCTTACGTTGTGCAGCGCAACGCGATCCGTCGGGGTGCCCTGCCCATCACAAGAACACACCGATTGGCTTCAAGCTTCCTTGGGCCGCCCGAAGTTGACGTTTCCTTTGCAGACGCGGGCCCCGTCGGCAGGGTTCCTGCGGGGCCCTGGGAAGCGTGGTGGGCTTTTCGCCCGGGTCCGGGTGGACTACTTGCCCGTGAACTTCTCGTACTCCTTGAGGACCTCTTCGGTAGGCCCGTCCATGCGCAGCTCGCCGCGTTCCAGCCACAGGACGCGGTTGCAGGTGTCACGGATCGACTTGTTGTTGTGACTGACGAGGAACACGGTGCCGGCTTCCTTGCGCAGTTCGCGGATGCGCTCCTCGGAGCGCTTGCGGAAGTTGGCGTCGCCGGTGGCCAGCGCCTCGTCGATCATCAGCACGTCGTGGTTCTTGGCGGCGGCGATGGAGAAGCGCAGCCGGGCCGCCATGCCGGAGGAGTAGGTGCGCATCGGCAGGGTGATGAAGTCGCCCTTCTCGTTGATGCCGGAGAAGTCGACGATCTGCTGGTAGCGCTCCTTGATCTCCTCGCGGGACATGCCCATGGCGAGCCCGCCCAATATGACGTTCCGCTCGCCGGTGAGGTCGTTCATCAGGGCCGCGTTCACCCCGAGCAGAGAGGGCTGGCCGTTGGTGTAGACCTTGCCGCTCTCGGCGGGGAGCAGGCCGGCGATGGCGCGCAGCAGGGTCGACTTGCCGGAGCCGTTCGAGCCGATCAGGCCGATCGCCTCGCCGCGGTAGGCGACGAACGACACGCCCCGTACGGCGTGCACCTTGCGCACCCCTCGTTCCTCGCCGCGCTTGAGTATGCGGCTGAGCGCGGCCGTGGCGCTGCCCTTGCCGGATTTGGCGCCGTTGACGCGGTAGACGATGTGCAGTTCGTCGGCGATGACGGTGGGGATCTGTCCGTCCCCCGGATACTCAGCCACGGCCGTACCTCTCCTCGGCCTTCCAGAAGTACGCGAAGCCGCCGACGACGAGCAGCACGGACCAGCCGAGCGCGGCGGCCCACACATGGTCCGGGAGGTTCTCGGTGCCGTAGCCGTCGATGAGCGCGAAGCGCATCAGGTCCATGTAGATGGCGGCCGGGTTCCACTGCAGGACGTTGGCGATCCACTGGGGCTTGTCCGCCAGCATGATCGGGATGGAGTACATCACGCCCGACGCGTACATCCAGGTACGCATCACGAACGGCATCAGCTGCGCGAGGTCCGGGGTCTTGGAGCCGGCTCGGGCCATGACCAGCGCGAGGCCGGTGTTGAAGAGGAACTGCAGGGCGAGCGCCGGCACGATCAGGGGCCAGGACGCGTCCGGGAAACTGCCGAAAGCCATGGTGACGGCGAACAGCACGATCATCGAGTAGAGCAGTTGCTGCAGCTGCTGGAGCGCGAAGGAGACCGGCAGCGAGGCGCGCGGGAAGTGCAGGGCGCGGACCAGGCCGAGGTTGCCGGAGATCGCACGCACGCCCGCCAGGACCGAGCTCTGGGTGAAGCTGAACACGAAGACGCCGGTGACCAGGAACGGGATGTAGACCTCTTGGGGCATGCCCCGGTCGGCCTCAAGGATGACACCGAAGATGAAGAAGTACACGGCCGCGTTCAGCAGCGGGGTGACCACCTGCCAGAGCTGGCCGAGCTTCGCCTGGCTGTACTGGGCGGTCAGCTTCGCCCGGGAGAAGGCGAGGATGAAGTGACGCCGGTCCCAGAGCTGTCGGACGTACTCCACGAGTGAGGGGCGGGCGCCGCTCACCGACAGTCCGTACTTCGCGGCGAGCTGAGCCGCGGTCAGTCGCTCGTCGGGCGAGGGAGCCGCGCTCACCGCGACTCCACCGTTGTGCGTTGTCTCACTCACCAAAAGAAACTTTCGTCTTCGAGGTGCGCATATGTGCGGGCAGGCCATGAGCCGACGGCCGTGGGTGACGGCCGGTTGCTCGCAAGACCGAGCTTGTCAGATGACGGGGGGCCGGCCCAGTCGAGTCAGCCGCCACACCGTACGCCACTTGATGGGCCTGCGGGGCCCGCAGTCGGTCATCCAGCCTTCCCGGAATCCGCCGAACCACGCCCTGAGCGCGGGCCGCGAGGGGCTGCGCAGCAGGGTGAGCAGCATCCAGACGCCGAGGTAGACGGGGACCAGGGGCGCGGGGAGGTTGCGGCGGGCGAGCCATACGCGGTTGCGGGCGACCATGCGGTGGTAGACCGCGTGCCGCGAGGGCGCGGTCGTGGGGTGGTGCAGCACCATGTCGGACCGGTAGTCGATCATCCAGCCCGCGTCGAGGGCCCGCCATGCCAGGTCGGTTTCCTCGTGTGCGTAGAAGAATTCGTCCGGGAGCCCGCCGACTTCGGCGAGAACCTGGGTCCTTATGGCGTTGGCGCCGCCGAGGAACGTGGTGACCCGGGAGGAGCGCAGCGGATCGGAGGCGCGCAGCCTGGGCACATGGCGGCGCTGGGTCTCGCCGGTGTCCGGGTCGGCGATGCGGAAGCTGACGATGCCGAGCTTCGGGTCGGCCGCGAAGGCCTGGCGGCACAGCTCGGCGGTGTCGTGCTGGGCGAGCTGGCCGTCGTCGTCGAGGAAGAGCAGTATGTCGACATCCCGGCCGCTGGGTCCGAAGGCCTCGATGCCCACGTTGCGGCCGCCGGGGATGCCCAGGTTCTCGGGCAGCTCGATCGTGCGGATCCCGTCGGGGACGTCGGGGACGGGCGAGCCGTTGCCGACGACGACCGCCTCGACCGGGTCGCCGTCCTGCTTGGCGACCGAGTCGAGCAGGGCCCTGAGCTCCTCGGGGCGGTTGCCCATGGTGATGATGACCGCCCCGACCTTCATCCCGGCGCTCATCGCAGCCTGCTCGACGCGAGGACGGACACCAGATGCAGCAGGGTCTGCACCAGCGCGATGCCGGCCAGCACCGCGACGCCGAGCCGGGAGAAGAACAGGTCGCCGCGCATCGTGTCCAGGACGGCCAGGACCAGGATCAGCAGGGACGCCTCGATGCCGAGCACCAGCCGGTGGAACTTCAGCGCCGCGGCGGCCCTGCGGGCCAGCGCCATGCCGGAGGAACGGGGCTCGGACGCCGCCTCCTTGACGGGCGGCAGCCCGCCCTGGTGGCGGGCGACGCCGACGAGGTCGGTCTCGGCCTTGATCAGGATCGCGCCGAGGGCGGCCAGGGTGCCGAGGAACGCCCACAGCCAGTCGATCCGCCCGGAGCCCCACAGGTCGGCGGCGCGCAGGCCGAAGCCGACGAGCACCGCGGCATCGCACAGATAGGCCCCGACCCGGTCCAGATAGACACCGCCGAGCGAGAACTGCTGCTTCCAGCGCGCCACTTCGCCGTCGACGCAGTCGAGCAGCAGATAGAGCTGGACCATCAGCACGCCGAGCGCGGCGCCCGCGATCCCCGGCACCAGCAGCGCCGGGGCCGCGAGCACGCCGCAGAGGGTCATCAGGTACGTGAGCTGGTTGGGCGTGACCTTGGTGTTCACCAGGGAACGCGTGATCCGCAGGGACACCTCGCGCATGTAGAGGCGTCCCGCCCAGTGCTCACCGCTGCGCCGGTCCTTGACCCCGGCGGGGTGCACGACCGGGCGGAGTTCAGCTACCGATGGCCTTGACATAGTCGGCGTAGGTGTCCTTGATCTGGTCGGGGGTGAGGTCGAGGTGTTCGAGGATCGTGTAGCGGCCGGGCCGGGTCTGAGGGGCGAACTCCACGACCTCGATGAACTCCTCGGTCGTGAAGCCGATCTCCTCCGGCAGCACCGGCAGTCCGTGCCGGCGCAGCACCCCGGCCATGTGGACCGCCTCCTCGTGAGCGCCCCGCAGCCACATCGCGAAGGCGGCGCCCAGGCCGCACTGCTCGCCGTGGGCGGCGGCGCGGCGCGGGTGGAGCAGGTCGAAGGCGTGGTTGATCTCATGACAGGCGCCGGACGACGGGCGGGAGTCGCCCGACACCGACATGGCGATGCCGCTGAGCACCAGTGCCTCGGCGAGCACCTGGAGGAAGTCGTTGTCCCCGATGCCGCCGGGGTGCCTGAGTACGGCCTGGCCGGCCTGGCGGGCCATGGCCGCGGCGAGGCCGTCGATCTTCTCGCCCTTGACCCGGTTGGCGAGCTCCCAGTCCGCGATCGCCGAGATGTTGGAGATCGCGTCGCCGATGCCGGCCCGCACGAACCGGGCCGGGGCCTCGCGGATCACGTCCAGGTCGATGACGGCCGCGATCGGGTTCGGCACGCCGTACGAGCCGCGGCCCGCGTCGTTGTCGAGGGTCGCGACCGGCGAGCACAGGCCGTCGTGCGCGAGGTTCGTCGGTACGGCGACCAGCGGCAGGCCGATCCGCGCCGCGGCGAACTTGGCACAGTCGATGATCTTGCCGCCGCCCAGCCCGACGACCGCGTCGTAGTGACCGGCCTTGATGGCGGCGGCCAGCCGGATCGCGTCGTCCAGGGTGCCGCCGCCCACCTCGTACCAGGTGGCGCCGGGCAGCGAGGGTGCGACGCGCTCGCGCAGCGTGGCGCCGGAGCCGCCGCTGACCGCGACGGCGAGCTTCCCGGAGTGCGAGATGCGCTCGTCGGCGAGCACGCAGCCCAGGTCGTCGAGGGCCCCCGGGCGGATGTCGACGACGACCGGGGAGGGGATGAGCCTGGTCAGTACCGGCACGCGATCTCCCGTCCCCGGGCGAGATCGTCGTGGTTGTCGATCTCGACCCAGTCGACCTCGCCGATCGGCGCCACGTCGATACGGAAGCCGCGGTTCACCAGCTCCTGGTAGCCGTGCTCGTAGAACTGCTGCGGGTCGGTCTCCCAGACGGTCTTCAGCGCGTCGGCCAGTTCGGGGGCCGCGTCGCCCTCGATGAGGGTGACGCCGATGTACTCGCCGGTGGCCTCGGCCGGGTCCATCAGCTTGGTGATCTTCCGGACGCCCTTCTCGGGGTCCACGACGACCTTCATCTCCTCGTCCGCGAGGGACTTCACGCTGTCGAGGGCAAGGATGATCTTCTTGCCGCCGCCGCGGGCCGCGAGCAGCGTCTTCTCGACGGAGACCGGGTGGACGGTGTCGCCGTTGGCGAGGATCACGCCGTCCTTGAGGGCGTCCCGGCCGCACCACAGGGAGTAGGCGTTGTTCCACTCCTCGGCCCTGTCGTTGTCGATGAGGGTGAGCGTGAGGCCGTACTTCGCTTCGAGGGCCGCCTTGCGCTCGTACACGGCTTCCTTGCGGTAGCCGACGATGACCGCGGCCTCGGTCAGGCCGATCTCGGCGAAGTTGGCGAGGGTGAGGTCCAGCACGGTCGGCTCGCCCTCGATGCCCGCGGGCCCCACCGGCACCAGTGCCTTCGGCAAGGTGTCGGTGTAGGGGCGCAGGCGCCGTCCGGCGCCTGCCGCCAGCACGAGGCCGATCATGCGGGTTCTCCTTCGTCGTGTACGGCGGGGGCCCCGGCGGACACCCAGAAGCGAATGCTCTCGACGAGCACCACCAGGGCGACGGCCCCGGCGAGGACCGTGAGCGCGTCCGTGAACTGCGAGGCGGAGAGCACCGCGGCGAGGACGGTGACGAGCAGCGTCCGTCCTTCGTGCCCCCCGATGGCGCGCACCAGCCAGGCCGGGGGCGCTCCGGCGTTGCCGCGGATGCGGTACACCGTGTCGTAGTGATGGTAGGCGACGGCCGCCACCAGGGTGAAAGCCGCAGGAAGGGCTCCGTTCACCTCGGCTTTGGCTGCGAGCAGCAGGACGGTGCCGTATTCGGCGGCGCGGAAGAGGGGCGGGACCAGCCAGTCGAGGGGCCCCTTGAGGGGTCGGGAGACGGCCTCGGCGGACAGCAGGACGTAGGCGCCGGCGCACACGACGACCGACCAGCCGGGGCCGTCGATCCAGGCCGCGAGCGGCGGCAGCGCGGCACCGGCGACGGCCCACAGGAGCACCGGGATGGGGAGCCTGCTGGGCAGCACGCGGGCGATGCCCTGTGCGAGCGGTCCGGAGTCGGCGAGGTCCGCCAGCGCCTGGGCCGCCCGGTCCGTCCGCCGTGCCGTGCGCGTCACCGACCGCAGCACACGCCCCGCTGTCGTGTACGTCGCCGCGAACGCGCACCCGACGAGCAGCGCGTAGAAGGTGATGCGCGGCGTCGTGACCGCCGTGAGGACCGCGATCATCGCCCAGCGCTCGCCGATCGGCAGGACGATCATGCGCCGCACCCAGACCGTCCAGCCGACGCTGTCGAGCCTGCCCGACAGGGCAGCCGTGGGGCTGGTGTTGGCGATGGCGTCGTGGT
This sequence comes from Streptomyces blattellae, assembly GCF_009709555.1. GTDB lineage: Bacteria > Actinomycetota > Actinomycetes > Streptomycetales > Streptomycetaceae > Streptomyces > Streptomyces blattellae. The sequence goes on from NZ_WJBG01000127.1 coordinate 128,911, forward strand.
TGGCCTCGTTGAAGGAGAAGTCGACTATGTGCCGACAGGTCTGCAGGATCATCGCGCCCAGCGCCAGCGCCCATACGTCGTCGTCGGCGCGGGCCGCACCGAGGGCGAGGCCGGCGTAGTAGGCGTACTCCTTGGCCCGGTCGAAGGTGGCGTCGAGCCAGGCGCCGAGCGTGGAGTACTGCAGGGAGTAGCGGGCGAGCTGCCCGTCGGTGCAGTCCAGGACGAAGGAGAACAGGAGCAGCAGGCCGGCGGCTATGAACCCGCCCCGGGTGCCGGTGGCCGCGCAGCCCGCCGCGATCAGCGCGGTCAGCAGGGAGGCGGTGGTGACCTGGTTCGGGGTGAGGCCGCGGCGGGCGCACCAGCGGGCCAGATAGCGCGAGTACGGGCTGATGCAGAAGGTGGTGAAGAAACCGTCGCGTGACTTCACGGCCGACTTCAGGCGTACGGCCTCGTCGTCGACGGCGGCGACGGCCTGCCGCGCCTCGTTGCGGGCCTGCGGGTCGGGCGGGACGGCGGCGACGAGACTGCCGAGCTCCGGGTGGTGCACATCGGCGTCGAGGGCGGTGGTGATGCGGTCGGCGAGGCTGTCCACCAGCAGCGTGCCGCCGGAGGAATTCTCGCGGGCCATCGCCCGGGTCAGGGCCTGACGGGCGCCGGGCTGGGCGGTCACGGCACCCGGGATCGCGGCGAGCGGGAAGCGCGGGTCGGTGAGGCCGAGGCGCAGGGCGTGCAGATGGCCGACGAAGCGGGTGTCGACGACGGCGACCCGCTGGTCACCGGGGACGGCGGCGAGGAGCCTCTCCGCGTCGGCGGCGTCGGACGCTGTCCGCACATCGAAGCCGAGCGACCGCAGATCGTGCTCGATCGACGATCCGGGGACCGGCTGACCGGCGAGGATGGCGGTCGACAACCGAACTCACTCCCTGAGAGCGCCGACGCTGCGCGCCGGTCATGTGCATGGTGGGGGTCGCCCCTTGGCTGCACCAGGCGGCGGCATGTCGGCAGAGGCTATCGGATGATGGGAAGTTCGTGTTCACCGGCCGTTCATGGTCCGGTCGACACGATCTGCCCCCGCCTTTGCTGTGATCATCATCGGGGATCGCATGCCCGGCACACAAAATCGCGGTCCCGGAACGGATGTTCGCGGCATGGGGAAGCGTCGGGCCGCAGCTGCCTCGGCCGATCGCCAGCGACCTGACCTGCACTTCGTTTCCGCAGGTCAGAGCACATGACAACGGTGTTCAGTGCCGCGTTGCCTCATACCCCCCACCCGTAGTTCACTGGTGATCCCGGACGGAACACAGGAAGGCTGCTGTCATGGGGGCTGGGCACGATCACGGGCATGCGCACGGCGCATCCGCCGGCGGTACGGCGACCGCCGCGTACCGCGGCAGACTGCGCGTTGCGCTGTCGATCACGCTCGGCGTCATGCTGGTGGAGATCGTCGGCGGCATCGTCGCCGATTCGCTCGCCCTCGTCGCCGACGCGGCGCACATGGCGACCGACGCGCTGGGCCTCGGCATGGCCCTCCTCGCGATCCATTTCGCGGGCCGCCCGGCAACCGGGAACCGCACCTTCGGCTACGCCCGTGCCGAGATCCTCGCGGCCCTCGCCAACTGCCTGCTGCTGCTCGGGGTCGGCGGCTATGTGCTGTTCGAGGCGGTCCAGCGGTTCTTCACGCCGGCCGGCACCGAGGGCGGCCTGATGATCGTGTTCGGCCTGATCGGTCTGGTCGCGAATCTGGTGTCGCTGACGCTGCTGATGCGCGGCCAGCAGGAGAGCCTGAACGTGCGCGGCGCGTTCCTGGAGGTGGCCGCGGACGCGCTGGGCTCGGTCGCGGTACTGATCTCCGCGGCCGTGATCCTCACCACGGGCTGGCAGGCCGCCGACCCGATCGCCTCGCTGGTCATCGGCCTGATGATCGTGCCCCGGACCTTGAAGCTGCTGCGCGAGACCCTCGACGTCCTGCTGGAGTCGGCCCCCAAGGACGTCGACATGGCGGAGGTGCGGGCGCACATACTCGCCCTCGACGGCGTCGAGGACGTCCACGACCTGCACGCCTGGACGATCACCTCCGGCATGCCCGTCCTGTCCGTGCACGTCGTGGTGCGCTCCGACGTGCTGAGCGCGATCGGCCACGAGAAGATGCTGCACGAGCTCCAGGGCTGCCTCGGGGACCACTTCGCCGTCGAGCACTGCACCTTCCAGCTGGAGCCCGGCGGACACGCGGAGCACGAGGCACGGCTCTGCCACTGAAACCGGCGTGCGTGAAGGACACCGGGAAGCGGGAAGCGGACCGGCACCCGGCACGCGTGAAGGACGCCGGTACCCGGCACTCATGAAGCACATCGGTGACCGGCACGGACACAGCGCGTCCGTCACCGGCGCACATGGAGCGCATCGGTCCGGCGCGCGGTTGCGTCCTCCCTCTCACAGCCCCTCCCCGGACGGTTCTCCGCTCGGGACACCGGGCACGATCAACAACCGGGTCCCTCTCCCGGACTCCGGCAGGTGACGGCCGCGGCCCGCGCCCGGCGCGGACATGCGGGCGTACTCCGAAGTGCCGGGAGTGCCGGATTCGTACGGCAGACTTGGGGCGCGAAAACCGATGCGAAGGATGGGTATGCCGATCACACCTGCCACCGCGACGCACAGCTCGTCGAACGGCACCGCGGACGCGATTTTGCTGGAACTGGTCGACGAGAACGGTGTGACGATCGGCACCGCGGAGAAGCTCGCCGCCCATCAGCCGCCGGGGCAGCTGCACCGCGCCTTCTCCGTGTTCCTGTTCGACGACCACGGCCGGCTGCTGCTCCAGCAGCGGGCGCTGGGCAAGTACCACTCCCCCGGCGTGTGGTCCAACACCTGCTGCGGCCACCCCTACCCGGGCGAGGCCCCCTTCGCGGCGGCGGCCCGGCGGACGTACGAGGAACTGGGCGCCTCCCCCTCGCTGCTCGCCGAGGCGGGCACGGTCCGCTACAACCACCCGGACCCGGCGTCGGGCCTGGTGGAGCAGGAGTACAACCACCTCTTCGTCGGCCTGGTGCAGGCGCCGCTGCGGCCCGATCCGGAGGAGGTCGGCGCGACGGCCTTCGTGACGCCCGCCGAGCTGGCGGAGCGGCACGTGAAGGACGTCTTCTCCTCCTGGTTCATGACCGTGCTGGACGCGGCCCGTCCCGCGGTCAGGGAGCTGACGGGCTCGTCGGCCGGCTGGTGAGCGGAATTACCGCACGCGCGCGTGGGTGAGCGGCAAGGCGGCCCAGATCACCTTGCCGCCGCTCGCGGTGTGCTCCACGTCGCACATCCCGCCCGCCTCCCGGGCGATCTCGCGCACCAGCAGCAGCCCACGGCCGCCGGTCTGGCCGTGGTCGGCCTCCAGGGCGGTGGGGCGGTAGGGATGGTTGTCCTCCACCGACACCCGCACCCACTCGGCGCCCACGGCGACCTCCACGGCGAGCATCGGCGACAGCAGCGCCGCGTGCCGGACGGCGTTCGTGACCAGCTCCGAGACGATCAGCAGCAGTCCCTGGGCCAGATCGTCCGAGACCGGCACACCCTGGCGGAACAGCAGGTCCCGTACGGCGTGCCGGGCCTGCGGGACCGACACCTCGACAGCCGGTGCGGTGAACCGCCAGACCCCCTCGTACGGCAGCGGATCGGGCGGCGTGTCGTCGAGGGGCCCCTCCTCCGCGCCGCCCTCTGGGCGTGGGCCGGGCCCACGCCCGTGGTTCTCCATGGTCCGGTCGCCACCCTTGCGCTCGATTGTCACCACACCTTGAGTGTTGGCACCCGGTCGCCGCACCCCGGAGTACTGAACAGAAGTCAGCTGGTATCGAGCGGTTCTGACCGTTGGCGTATGACACGGTCAGTTGTGGGACTGCTCCTGTCCCCCTTGTGCCGACTTCACGAACTATTCGGGTTGTACGGGTTTGACGCCGCGCTCGCCCGATTCATCCCCCGCGGCCAGGCTGCCGGAGACCAGCCCCACGATCTGCCGCCCGCCGAAGCCGGTGGCGATCAGGCCGAGGCCGTCGAAGAGCAGGGCCAGGGAGAAGAAGGCGCCGATCACGTACTGACTGCTGCTGGGCCAGTCGGCCAGCACCAGGATGCCCAGGAGCAGGTCGAATGCGCCGACGAGCAGCGTCCAGCCGAACTGGGGGCCGCGCACGACCAGGCTGCCGACCAGCCGGAAGAGACCGCCGGTGAGGAACAGCAGGGCGGCGAACATGGTGAGGGCGGCGACCGCCTCGTCCGGCTTGCGGATGATCACCACCCCCGCGGCGATGTTCAGGGCCGCGACGATCACACCGAGCCAGCAGAAGTTGCTGCCGCGCGCCTGGATCGCGTGCGCCAGCCCCACCACCCCGCCGATCAGCAGCAGCCAGCCGAACAGGAGCATCGAGGTCAGGGTGGCCACGCCGGTGTAGACGAGGCCGACGAGCCCCGCGAGGACCAGGATCACGCCGAGCGCGGCGAGCAGGCCGAAGCCGCGGTGCAGCTTCGCGGCCTCATCGCTCCTGGGGCCGACGCTCTTGTCCGGTCCGGGGTTCTTCTCGGGTCCGGTCATCGGCGTCTCCTCACGCCCGGCCCCCTCCTTGCCGATCGTAGGTTCGGCGGGGGCGGATAGCATCCGGCGCATGGAGCCGCAGCTGCTGCACGATGTCGCCGCCTCGGTGGCCACCGTCGTCATCCGTCATCCGGCCAAGCGCAACGCCATGACCGCCGGCATGTGGAGGTCGCTGCCGCCGCTGCTGGACACGCTGGCCGCCGACCCGGACGTACGGGCCCTGGTGCTGACCGGTGCGGGCGGGACGTTCTGTGCGGGCGCCGACATCTCCACGCTCCAGGGGTCGCCGGACGAGGCGCAGGGGCTCGCGGTGGGCGCGGAGGAGGCTCTCGCCGCGTTTCCGAAGCCGACGCTGGCGGCGGTTCGGGGGCACTGTGTGGGCGGCGGTGCGCAGCTGGCGGCGGCCTGCGATCTGCGGTTCGCCGAGGAAGGGGCCCTGTTCGGGGTGACGCCGGCGAAACTGGGGATCGTGTATCCGGCGTCCTCCACGCGGAGGCTGATGTCGCTGGTGGGTCCGGCGACGGCCAAGTACCTGCTGTTCTCCGGCGAGTTGATCGACGCGGAGCGGGCGCTGCGCACCGGACTGGTCGACGAGGTGCTGCCCGGGGGCGAACTCGACAAGCGCGTCGCGGAGTTCGCCCGGATCCTGGTCTCCCGCTCCCAGCTGACGCAGGCCGCGGCGAAGGAGTTCGCGAACGGCCGCACCGACCGGGACACCCACTGGTCCGAGCAGGCGCGCGGCAGCGGCGACACCGCGGAAGGCGTCGCCGCGTTCCTGGAGCGCAGGCCGCCGCGCTTCACCTGGACTACGTGAGCATGAACCGGCTCCGCGAGCGCAGGGCATCGACGATGTGCGCGGGCGCCTTCTGCGGCGACCCCGCGTCGTACGGCGGCTGAGGGTCGTACTCCGCGGCCAGCTGCACGGTCCGGGCGCAGTCGTCGCCCGCGATCCTGCCGAGCAGCGCGAGCGCCATGTCGATACCGGAGGAGACACCGGCCGCGGTGACGTACTTGCCGTCGAAGACGACCCGCTCCCCCGCCGGTTCGGCACCGAACTGCTTCAGCTGCCCCAGCGCCAGCCAGTGCGAGGTCGCCCGGCGGCCCCGCAGGAGTCCGGCGGCGGCGAGCAGCAGGGAGCCCGTGCACACGGAGGTCGTCCAGGTGCTGTGGGCGTCGACCGCCCGCAGCCAGTCCAGCAGGTGCTCGTCCTCCATCAGCGCGCTCTGGCCGGGACCGCCGGCCACCACCACGAGGTCAGGACTCGCGACCTCGGCCAGCGTCTTGTCGGCGATGAGCGCGAGGGCTCCGTTGTCCGAGCGAACGGGTCCGGCCTCCTTGGCCACGAAGATCGTCTCCGCGTCCGGGATGCGGGAGAGGATCTCGTACGGGCCGACGGCGTCGAGGGCGGTGAACCGGTCGTAGACGACCAGGGCGATCTGCATCAGGTTCCCTTTCGGTGGGCCCAGTGGGTGGCAGCGGGGCGGAAGCGGCGGCGGTACTCGGCCGGGGCGGTGCCCAGGGACCTCACGAAGGCCCGGCGCATGGCTTCGGGGGTGCCGTAGCCGCTGGTGCGGGAGATCTCCTCGATGCCGTCGGCCGTGTCCTCCAGCAGGCGGCGGGCGTGTTCGAGGCGGACGCGGTCGACGTACCGGCCGGGGGTCGTGCCGGTCTCGTTCTGGAAGGCACGGGCGAAGTGGCGCGGTGAGAGGCGGGCGCGGGCGGCCAGTGACTCGACGGTCAGGTCGGCGTCCGGATGCTCGGTGATCCAGTGCTGGACCTCACGGAGCGGTGCGCGCTGTGCGGTCTGGGCGGCGAGCTGGGCGCTGAACTGGGCTTGGCTTCCCGGGCGCCGCAGGAAGACCACCAGGTGGCGGGCGATCGTCAGCGCCACCTCGCGCCCCAGGTCCTCCTCCACCAGGGCGAGCGCGAGGTCGATGCCCGAGGTGACGCCCGCCGACGTGGAGACGTGTCCGTCGCGGATGTAGATGGGGTCGGCGTCGACCTGCACGGCCGGGTGGTCGCGGGCGAGTCTGTCACCGTATGCCCAGTGCGTGGTGACACGGCGGCCGTTCAGAAGGCCCGCCTCGGCGAGCAGTATCGCCCCGGTGCAGACGGAGACCAGGCGTTCCGCGCGGGGCGCGTGGTCACGCAGCCAGTCCGTGAGGCGGGGGTCGACGCAGCGGGTGCCCTCGCCACCGGGGACGAGGAGGGTGTGCCAGTCGGCCACGGCGTCCAGGGTCCCGTCCGGTACGACGGTCAGGCCGCTGGACGTGCGCACGGGGGCACCGTCCAGGGAGGCCGTACGGATGCGGTACGTCCCCGGGGTGTGCTTCTCGGCCCCCGCGAAGACTTCCACCGGGCCGGTGACGTCGAGGCTCTGCACGCCGTCGAAGAGGACGGCGAGAACGGTTCGCTGCGCCATACGGCCGATTCTTGGCGGGTCGGCGGATGGCCGCAATGACGAGTTCCCCACCTTTCCTGCCCTGGAACAGGGCAGGGCGGAGCGCGAACCGACCGGTCGGTAATGTTCACGGCATGACTGCTGCCGCCATCGACCCGCGCGCCGGCCGGCGCTGCCACAACGCGCTCAACGCCCTGCACGCCACGCACTACTTCGCCCCCGAAGTCGCCAAACAGCTGGGCACGCTCGGCGTCACGGACCCCAGAGCCGTCAACTTCGCCGTGCGGGCAGCCGCGTTGGGGCCGGTGGGAGCCGGGACGGTGGCGGCTGCGTTCTACAACTACAAGTACGAGCTGGTGGCCGGGCACGTGCCCGCGGTGTGGGCGATCGCCGCGCCCGAAGCCGTCCTGGCGGCACGCGCGCGTGGAGTCGACTCCGCGCTGCGCCGTCTCCTGGGCGATCAGGTGCCGGCCTCGCCGGAGATGGCGGAGGCGGCGCGTCTCGCGCTGCGGGCGGCCGAGGCCTGTTCGCGCGGCGCCCGGCCGCTGTACGCCGCGCATGCCGACCTGCCGGTGCCCGAGGAACCGCATCTGGCGTACTGGCATGCGGCGACGCTACTGCGCGAGCACCGGGGCGACGGGCATCTCACCGTGCTGGTGTCGGCCGGGCTCGACGGTCTGGAGGCGCTGGTGACCCACACGGCTACCGGCAAGGGCCTCTCGCCGAAGTGGGTGTTCAGCACTCGTGGCTGGCGCCAGGAGGATTGGGACGCGGCACAGGTACGCCTGCGGGAGCGGGGGCTGCTGGACGGGGCGGGCGAACTGACCGAGCACGGCGTCGCGCTCCGGGAGGAGATCGAGCGGGAGACGGACCGGCTGGACCGGGGGCCTTATGAGCACCTGGGCGCCGAGGGTGTCCGGCGGCTGACGGAGTTGGGGGGCGGATTCGCCCGCGCCGCGGTCGTCGCCGGAGCATTCCCGAGGGATTTGGTCGGCAAGGGCTGAGCCGGCCGCGGCGCATGGCGCGACCTGGGCGAGGTACTCGGTCCTTCCCGGCCATCGGGCCGGAAAAGAGAGGGTATGTCCATGCTTCGTGCGATTGCAGACGTGTTGCGACAGATCGGTGGAGCCATCGCCACCGTGGTGACGCTGCCCTTCCGGGCGCTGGCCCGGCTCCTCGGCGGCGCCTCGGGCGGCGCGCGGCGACGCAGGGTGTGATGTCGCCCGCTCCGGCCTCCTTGCGCCGGCCACGACGGCACGGGGTGGCGCCCTGATCCCCGATTGTCGGTGTCACCTGCCACAATTGCCGCGCAACCTCAGTGAGAAGGCGGTACGGGATCGTGACGACACCCGGGTCCATCGCAGTTGGGTCCATCGAAGGCAGGATCGCCGAGGAACTCGGCGTACGGGAGCGGCAGGTCAGGGCTGCCGTGGAGCTGCTCGACGGCGGTTCGACGGTGCCCTTCATCGCCCGCTACCGCAAGGAAGCGACCGAGATGCTCGACGACGCGCAGCTGCGCACGCTCGAAGAGCGGCTGCGCTATCTGCGGGAGCTGGAGGAACGGCGGGCGGCGATCCTCGACTCGGTACGCGAGCAGGGCAAGCTCACCGACGAGCTGGCGGCACAGATCCGCGGCGCCGAGACCAAGGCGCGGCTGGAGGACATCTACCTGCCGTACAAGCCGAAGCGGCGGACCAAGGCGCAGATCGCCCGCGAGGCGGGGCTTGAGCCGCTCGCGGAGGGCCTGCTCGGCGATCCGACGGTCGAGCCGACGGCCGCCGCGGCGGCGTTCGTCGACGCCGACAAGGGAGTCGCCGATCCGCAGGCCGCCCTGGACGGCGCGCGCGCGATCCTCACCGAGCGGTTCTCCGAGGACGCCGACCTGATCGGCGAGTTGCGCGAGCGCATGTGGGTGCGCGGGCGGCTGGCCGCCAAGGTGCGGGAGGGCAAGGAGGAGGCGGGCGCCAAGTTCTCCGACTACTTCGACTTCGCCGAGCCGTTCACCGAACTGCCCTCGCACCGGATCCTCGCCATGCTGCGCGGCGAGAAGGAGGAGGTCCTCGACCTCGTCCTGGAGCCGGAGGAGCCGACGGACGGTCCGTCGTCGTACGAGGGGATGGTCGCCGCGAAGTTCGGCGTCACCGATCGCGGCCGTCCCGCCGACACGTGGCTCACGGACACGGTCCGCTGGGCGTGGCGCACCCGCATCCTCGTCCACCTCGGCCTCGACCTGCGCCTCCGGCTGCGCACGGCCGCCGAGGACGAGGCGGTCAACGTGTTCGCGGCCAACCTGCGCGACCTGCTGCTCGCCGCCCCCGCCGGCACGCGCGCGACGCTGGGGCTGGACCCGGGCTTCCGCACGGGCGTGAAGGTCGCCGTCGTCGACGCCACCGGCAAGGTCGTGGCGACCGACGTGATCCACCCGCACGTCCCGGCGAACAGGTGGGACGAGGCGATCGCCAAGCTGGCGCGGCTGGCGAAGGAGCACGCGGTCGAGCTGATCGCGATCGGCAACGGCACGGCGTCCCGGGAGACCGACAAGCTCGCCGGTGAACTCATCACCAGGCACCCGGAGTTGAAGCTCACCAAGGTGATGGTGTCCGAGGCCGGGGCCTCGGTGTACTCGGCCTCCGCGTTCGCCTCGCAGGAACTGCCGGACATGGACGTGTCGCTGCGCGGTGCGGTGTCGATCGCGCGCCGGCTCCAGGACCCGCTGGCCGAGCTGGTGAAGATCGACCCGAAGTCGATCGGTGTCGGCCAGTACCAGCACGACCTGTCCGAGGTGAAGCTGTCGCGCTCGCTGGACGCGGTGGTCGAGGACTGTGTGAACGGCGTCGGGGTCGACGTCAACACGGCCTCCGCCCCGCTCCTCGCGCGCGTGTCCGGAATCTCCTCCGGGCTCGCCGAGAACATCGTGTCGCACCGTGACGCCAACGGCCCGTTCACGTCGCGGTCCGAGCTGAAGGGCGTGGCCCGGCTCGGCCCGAAGGCGTACGAGCAGTGCGCGGGCTTCCTGCGGATCCGGGGCGGCGAGGACCCGCTGGACGCGTCGAGCGTTCACCCCGAGGCCTATCCCGTCGTACGGCGGATGGTGCGGACGTCCGGTCAGGAAGTGGCCTCGCTCATCGGCAACACGGGAGCGCTGCGCTCGCTGAAGCCGCAGGAGTTCGTCGACGAGACCTTCGGTCTGCCGACCGTCACCGACATCCTCAGGGAGCTGGAGAAGCCGGGGCGCGACCCGCGGCCCGCGTTCAAGACCGCGACCTTCAAGGAGGGCGTCGAGAAGATCTCCGACCTGTCCTCCGGAATGGTCCTGGAAGGGGTCGTGACGAACGTGGCCGCCTTCGGGGCGTTCGTCGACGTCGGTGTGCACCAGGACGGGCTGGTGCATGTGTCCGCGATGTCGAAGACGTTCGTCAAGGATCCGCGGGAGGTGGTCAAGCCCGGCGACATCGTCAAGGTGAAGGTCCTGGACATCGACATCCCGCGCAAGCGGATCTCCCTGACGCTGCGGCTGGACGACGAGGCGGCGGCGCCCTCGCCGGGACAGCAGGGCGGGGGCGGTGACCGGAAGCAGCGTGGCGGGCGCCCGCCGCAGCAGCGGCAGGGGCGCGGGGGCGGAGGATCGCGTCAGGCGCCGCCGCCCGCGAACAGTGCGATGGCCGATGCTCTGCGCCGGGCCGGGTTGGTCGATCCCAAGGATGGGCGGCGTTGAGTTGAGCGTCTGACGGTTGTGGGGAACTGCGGGCCGGTGAGGCTGGTCGCGCAGTTCCCCGCGCCTCTCTTGGGGCGCTTATCGTTCCGTTACTTTCCCCGCTGCGACCTCCAGGCGGCGGGTCACCCGCACCGCGTCCAGCATGCGGCGGTCGTGGGTGACCAGGAGCAGCGTGCCCTCGTAGGAGTCGAGGGCCGACTCCAGTTGCTCGATGGCCGGCAGGTCCAGGTGGTTGGTCGGCTCGTCGAGGACGAGGAGGTTGACGCCCCGGCCCTGGAGCAGGGCCAGCGCCGCGCGGGTGCGTTCACCCGGGGACAGCGTCGCCGCCGGACGCAGCACGTGGTCCGGCTTCAGGCCGAACTTGGCGAGCAGCGTGCGCACTTCCACCGGCTCCGTGTCGGGGACGGCCGCGCTGAACGCGTCCAGCAGGGACTCCGGGCCGTGGAACACCTTGCGGGCCTGGTCGACCTCGCCGACGAGGACGCCTGAGCCGAGGGACGCCTGGCCCTGGTCCACGGGGACCCGGCCCAGCAGGGCGCCGAGCAGGGTCGACTTGCCCGCGCCGTTCGCGCCCGTCACGGCCACCCGGTCCGCCCAGTCGACCTGCAGGGACACCGGGCCGAGGACGAAGTCACCGCGCCGTACCTCGGCGTCCCGCAGGGTGGCGACCACGGCGCCGGAGCGCGGGGCCGCGGCGATCTCCATCCGCAGTTCCCACTCCTTGCGCGGCTCCTCGACGACGTCGAGGCGTTCGATCATGCGCTGCGTCTGGCGGGCCTTCGCGGCCTGCTTCTCGCTGGCCTCGCTGCGGAACTTGCGGCCGATCTTGTCGTTGTCGCTCGCCTTGCGGCGCGCGTTCTTCACGCCCTTGTCCATCCAGGCGCGCTGCGTCTGCGCCCGGTCCTGGAGGGCCGCCTTCTTGTCGGCGTACTCCTCGTAGTCCTCGCGGGCGTGCCGCCGGGCCGTCTCGCGCTCCTCCAGGTAGGCCTCGTAACCGCCGCCGTAGAGATTGATCTGCCGCTGGGCGAGGTCGAGTTCGAGGACCTTGGTGACGGTGCGGGCGAGGAACTCGCGGTCGTGGCTGACGACGACCGTGCCCGCGCGCAGGCCGCTCACGAAGCGTTCGAGGCGTTCCAGGCCGTCCAGGTCGAGGTCGTTGGTCGGCTCGTCGAGGAGGAAGACGTCGTAGCGGGAGAGCAGCAGGGAGGCCAGGCCCGCGCGGGCCGCCTGACCGCCGGAGAGGGAGGTCATCAGCTGGTCGAGGTCCACGGCGAGGCCCAGTGAGTCGGCGATCTCCTCCGCCCGTTCGTCGAGGTCGGCGCTGCCGAGGTCGAGCCAGCGCTCCAGGCTCGTCGCGTAGGCGTCGTCGGCTCCGGGTGCCTGGTCGACGAGCGCCTGCGTGGCCTCGTCCATCGTGCGCTGGGCCTCGGCGACGCCGGTGCGGCGGGCCAGGAACTCCCGTACGGTCTCGCCCGGCCGGCGCTCCGGTTCCTGCGGGAGGTGGCCGACGGTCGCCGTGGGCGGGGAGAGGCGCAGCCCGCCTTCCTCGGGCGTGGTGAGTCCGGCGAGGATCCGCAGCAGCGTGGACTTGCCGGCGCCGTTGGCCCCGACCAGGCCGATCACATCGCCGGGTGCGACGACGAGGTCGAGCCCGGTGAACAGCGCGCGGTCGCCGTGGCCGGCGGCGAGGTTCTTGGCGACGAGGGTGGCAGTCATCAGACCGTAGATCCTAGGGCCTGCTCTGAGTCGACCGCCTGCGCCCCGACGCCCCGCCTGCGCCCCGACGCCCGGCACGCGCCCTCGAACCGTGCTTCGCAAGGCTCGGGCGGGAGGTACCCCACTCAGCGGCGCGGGGCCGTATTCAGAACAGGCCCTCGTGGCCGTGAGCCACGGATCGCGCCGGGTCATCCGTGCGCCATCGCCTCCACCAGGACGCTTCCCGATGTCCGCGCCACCACGAAGGACTCCCCCTTCACCGCCTTCGCGTCCAGGGCGATGCGATGCCGGCCGGCTTCCAGGATTCCGTCGAAGACCTCCTGAGCATGGGTGCGGTAGAGGCGGTCGAGGCGGTACGCGGTGAGCTGGACCCGGCAGGGCGAGGTGACCTCGATGCCCGCCTCGCCGTCGGCGGCGACCAGCCGGGTCAGTCGGCGCCGGTCGGCCGGGCTGCGGTCCAGGGCGTGCTCGATCTGGGCGACGAGCAGCGGCACGATCGGGGCGAGTCCGTCGACGTAGGCGACGTCGACACCGGCGCGTTCGAAGGCGGCGCGTACAGCGGCGCGTTCCTGCTGGGTGACCGCGCGGCCGAAGGCGACGGCGCCGTAGCCGCGCAGTTCGTCGGCGGGGACGTCGGTCGCGTCCCGGGTGATGTCGGCGCCGATGCCGATGGTGCGCAGCGCGGCGGCGAGCTTGGCCAGCAGGGCGACGCGGGCTCCGATGAGCAGGACGCGGCGGCGGGCGCTCCCGGAGCCGTCCAGCAGTGAGCGCAGCGCCGCCCGGTACTCGGCTCCGGCGAAGGTGAACGGCCCTATGCCGTGGTAGCCGTTGAGGTCCAGGTCGGCGTACTCCTCGGTCTGCCAGGCGAAGTCGCGCCAGATGTAGTCGTCCCCTTCCTCCTCGATGACCGCGGTGACCGCCCCGCACCCCAGGTCTTCGCATTCGGGGCAGCCGTAGATGACGTACCGGCCGCCGGGCAGGGGTGCGTCGGTCTCCAGCAGGAGGCTGCGGACCTGGGCGGTGAAGATCGCGGGTGGGACGTCCGAGGCGAGTGGGGAGACGGCGTCGAGGTCGGAGAGCTGGAACAGCAGCGGACGGTCGTTGACGATGAAGTCCAGGAAATCCCGGTGTACTTGGTAGTCACCGTTGGCGAGGACTCCACCGGCACGCATCGCCGGTGCCAGGCCGAAGGTCGCATACTCGGCAGACATGCTGTGAGTATCCCCAGGAGCGCTGCACTCTGAGCACGGCATGACACATTCCGCTACCGTCCCCGCGTGAGCAGTGAGCCGGACGACGAGATCATCGTGGTCGGCGGCGGGGTCATCGGGCTGACCACGGCCGTCGTCCTCGCCGAGCGAGGCCGCCGGGTGCGGGTGTGGACGCGGGATCCCGTGGAGCGGACCACCTCGGCGGTCGCGGGCGCGCTGTGGTGGCCGTACCGGATCGAGCCGGTCGCGCGGGCGCGCGGGTGGACGCTGCGATCGCTCGATGTGTACGAGGAGTTGGCGGGGCGGCCCGAGACGACCGGCGTACGCATGGTCGAAGGGGTACTGGGTGAGGCCGGTCTGGACGAGGCGGCCTGGGCCACCGAGCGGCTGCCTGGGCTGCGTCCGGCGACCGCCGGGGAGTACCCGGGCGCGGGGTTGTGGGCGCGGCTGCCGCTGATCGACATGGCGGTCCATCTGCCGTGGCTGCGCGGGCGGTTCCTCGGGGCGGGCGGCGTGATCGAGGTCCGCGCGGTGTCCGCCTTCACGGAGGTCGACGCGCCGGTCGTGGTCAACTGCACCGGGCTGGGGGCGCGCGAGCTGGTGCCGGATGCGTCCGTACGCCCTGTGAGCGGGCAGTTGGTCGTCGTGGAGAACCCCGGGATCCGCACCTGGCTGGTCTCCACCGACGCCGACGGGGCGATGGCGTACTTCTTTCCGCAGCCCGGCCGGCTGCTGCTGGGCGGCACGGCGGACGAGGACGACTTCTCGACCGAGCCTGATCCGGCCGTGGCGGAGGCGATCGTACGGCGGTGTGCCGCGCTGCGGCCGGAGATCGGCGCGGCGCGGGTGCTGGACCATCGGGTGGGGCTGCGGCCCGCGCGGGACAGGGTCCGGCTGGAGCGTGAACCGCTGCCGGACGGGCGGCTGTTGGTGCACAACTACGGCCATGGCGGTGCGGGTGTCACCGTGGCCTGGGGCTGCGCGCACGAGGCGGCCGGGGCCGTCAGCGAGCGGCGGTGACCTGCTCCTGCCCCGCACGTGGGCCGGTGCCGCGCACGACGGCCACCGCCGTGAGGGCTACTGCCAGTCCGACGGCGGTCTGCACGGTGAACGGCTCACCGAACATGACGGCACCCCATACGGCCGTGAGGGAGTGGCTGGACCGCGTGGAGCCGGGATCCGCGGACCGCGTGCTCACGGTGTTCGACGCGTCCCGGTCCTGGATGACCGAGCACAGCCGGAAGGGGTGCGGCATGGTCAACGCGCACGCCGAGATCAGCGATCCCGCCCACCCGGCCTACTCGATCATCACCGGGCAGAAGCAGTGGATGCTGGAACTCTTCACCGATCTGGTCCGTGAAGTCGCGCCCGGCCGGGCCGACCGGCTGGCCCCCGCCCTGATGCTGCTCCACGAGGGCTCGCTGGTCGCCCACGGCCTGCGCGTCTTCCCCGACCCGATCGGCCGGGCCCGCGACGAGGCGGGTGAACTCCTCGGTGCTCAGCGGTAGTCGTGCCCCAGGGGATCGCCCTCCGTCTCCGTGCCGGGGCCCGGTCCGATCGTGAGACCGAACTCGCCGTCGTACTTCTGGTGGCCCTCGATCACGGCGCGTTCCACGGCCTCGGCGCCCATCGCGCCGCGCACGATGACGGGGTCCTTGCGCAGGTCGCGCATGAGGGAGACGCACATGCCGATCATCACCAGGACGAAGGGCGCGGCGGCCAGGATCGTGAGGTTCTGCAGGCCGGTGAGCGCATCGCCCTGTCCGCTGCCGACGAGCAGCATGATGGCGGCGACGGCTCCGGTCACCACACCCCAGAACACGACGACGAAGCGGCCGGGTTCGAGGGCTCCCTTCTGGGAGAGCGTGCCCATCACGATGGACGCGGCGTCGGCTCCCGAGACGAAGAAGATGCCGACCAGGATCATCACCAGCAGGCTGGTGACGGTGGCGATGGGGAACTCCTGGAGGACGCCGAAGAGTTGTCCCTCGGGGGTGGACTCCGTGCCGAGCGCGCCGCCCTCCTGAAGCTTCATCGCCGAACCGCCGAAGACCGCGAACCACACGAGGCTGACGGTGCTGGGCACGAGGATCACGCCGCCGACGAACTGCCGGATGGTGCGGCCCCGGCTGATACGCGCGATGAACATGCCGACGAACGGCGTCCAGGAGATCCACCACGCCCAGTAGAAGACGGTCCAGCTGCCGAGCCAGTCCGCGACCCCCTCACCGGAGCTGGCCTCGGTGCGGCCCGCGAGCTGCGGCAGGTCTCCGAGGTAGGAGAAGACGGAGGTGGGCAGCAGGTCGAGCACGATGATGGTGGGGCCCGCGACGAACACGAACACGGCGAGGATCAGGGCGAGCACCATGTTGATGTTGGACAGCCACTGGATGCCCCGCTCGACGCCGGAGACCGCCGAGGCGACGAAGGCCAGGGTCAGTACGGCGATGACGGCGACGAGCAGTCCGGTGCTCACGTCGTCCAGCCAGTCCAGTTCCTCGAAGCCGGAGCCGATCTGGAGCGCGCCGAGACCCAGCGAGGCGGCGGAGCCGAAGACGGTGGCGATGATCGCGAGGATGTCGATCACCCGGCCTGCGGTGCCGTTCGCGTGCTTCTCCCCGATGAGCGGGGTGAAGACCGCGCTGATGGTCTGGCGCCGGCGTTTGCGGAAGGTGCTGTAGGCGATGGCGAGACCGACCACCGCGTAGATCGCCCAGGGGTGCAGGGTCCAGTGGAACAGGGTCGTGGCCATCGCCGTCTCCATGCGTGACGCGGAGTCGGCGGGGTCGGTGCCCGGAGGCGGTGTCGTGTAGTGGGAGAGCGGCTCGCTCACGCCGTAGAACATCAGGCCGATGCCCATGCCGGCGCTGAACATCATCGCGACCCAGGACACGGTGCGGAACTCGGGCTCCTCGCCCTCGGCGCCGAGATGGATACGGCCGTAGCGGCTCATCGCGAGCCACAGCGCGAAGACCACGAAGGCCGAGGCAGCCAGTATGAAGGCCCAACCACCGTTGTGGATCAGGCCGTTGAGCATATCGGTGGAGGCACTCTCCAGCGAGTCCGTCGCCACCGAGCCCCAGATCACGAAGGCCACGGTGATGACGGCGGTGACGCCGAACACGACTCGGTCCGTGTCGTGGCCCGGGCGGCCGGAAACGTCGGAGGGACCTTCCCGACCGCCTCCCCTCTTTTTCAGGTCGTCTGTCATCTGCGGCACCTTCCCTGAGAACCGGTGAGTACGCCTGTTCACCGTTGTGCCTCACGACCTACCACAGGTGCCGTCGATCTCGGCCGTCTCAGCAGTCGGTGTCGGGCTCACCCGCCGTGAGGTGGTACGGCGCGCGTGCGTCGAGCAGCAGCGGGACGAGGGCTCGCAGGGACTGGCGGAGCGGGACGTAGGTGCCCTGCGTCTTCACTCCGTGCAGGGCGAGTTCGTCCTTGAACTCCGTGTACTGGTCTTGGGTGAGCCGGTAGCCGCAGGGCGGGTCCTGGATCACCTCGGCCGGTTCGGGCGGGTCGTTGTCGGCGCCGCCGACGTACACGGGGCCCGTGTCGGCGTACCCCTCGATGCGCGCGCCGCCGGTCGCGATCCCGATCCGCGCGCGACGCTCGTCCGTGTACCCGAACAAGCCCTCCAGCGCGGCGAGTTGGGAGCTGACCCGGCGCCGCTTGTTCAACGCCTCGTCCGCCTTCTCGGCGTCGGTGAGGGGGTCGGTACGGCTCTCGATGAGCAGGCCGATCGAGTGCTTGACGCCGGACATGTTCCGCAGGATGCGTTCCTGCCCGTCGCCGGCGACCTGCCTGATCGGGTCACCGGTGACGGGGTCGGTCCAGATGCCGTAGGTGCCGGTCGTGTACCCGGCGTTCCGTGCGGCGGGGCGGACGTACGCCTGGGAGAGGGTCTCGGCCTCGTCGTGGACGGCGGTGGCGGTGTTGAGGTTGCGGGGCCAGAGGTCGAAGAGGTCCTTGTCGTAGTACGGCGGTGTGGCGCCGTACTCGTGCAAGTCGTAGACGAGGTCGGGGCGTTGGTCGCGGATGACCGCGGCGAGGGTGCGTGCCTCGGCCGTCTGCAGGGCGAGGTGGTCGCGGTTGATGTCGACGCCGTCGCTGTTGCCGCGGGTGTCGGCGGCCCGGCCGTCGGGGTTGGCGGTGGGCACGACGAGCACGGTGGTGCGGTCCAGGAAGCGGCGGGTCCGGTGGTCGGTCGCCGCCGCGAGGTCTCGTACGGTGCTCAGACAGGCCTCGCGGCCGGACGGTTCGTCACCGTGCTGGCTGCAGATGAGCAGGACCCTGGTGGGCGCGTCCGGTGCGCCGAGGCGGGCGAGCTGGAGGGGACGGCCCTGCTTCGTCGTACCGATGCGGCCGATCGACACGCGGTCGCTCGCCTTGTCGACGGCGGCCAGGAAGTCCTGCTCCTCCTGCTGGGTCGTCCAGCGGGCACCATTCGACTCCTCGAACCCGGTACGCGGCAGCGCCTCCACCGCCTGCGCCGGGACAGCCACCAGAGACGCGGCAAGCGCCGCCGTGCTGAGGATCAGTGCGCGGATCAACTGCTGCCTCCCGGAATACGGTGGACGGTGCTCGGCGCCTGGACGCCGGCGAGGGGGGTGGGCGCCGGGGCGGCGGGCGGGGAACCCGCGGTGGCGCGGGTGAAGGACTTGGGGCCGCCGACCAGGGGCACGTGGGCCGAGGTGCGGGACAGGTCGAGGGTCAGGGTCGGCTTGGTCGACGGGGGGTCGATGAGGTTCTCGTCGGTGCCCGCGACGATCAGCGCCAGCCGGTGTCCGGCCGGGATCACATGGTCGGTCGCGCCCAGGTCGAGGGTGATGGTGTACGCCTTGCCCGGGGTGAGCGGGACGCCCGTGTCGACGGAGGCGTGGTTGCCGAGGTCGGCCCAGCCGCGGCTGACGATCGTGTAGTCGACGTCCGCCGTCCTCGCCTTCGTCTCCTTGAAGCAGGCGCTGTCGCCGGTGGTGCTCGCGCCCCAGCAGGTGCGGTCGGTGAGCGTGGCGATGCCCTCGCCGCTCGCCGCGTAGTCACGGATGGTGTCGGGCCCGAGGTCCACGAGGACGGCGGAGAGGTGGGCCGTCGAAGTGGTCGGGGTCGCGGTGACGGTCACCTCGGAGGAGCCGGACAGGCGCAGGTCGCTGGTGAGCGGCCGGGTGAGGAAGCCCGCCTTGTCGGGGGTCGGCGTGCCGATCCGCGCCGCCCAGTCGGTCTCACCGGTCCGGGGGTCGTCGGTGACGGTCTCGGTTCCGTAGGCCTTGGTCAGGCTCAGGGTGCCGACGCCGGGCCGGGTTCCGGACGCCGGGCGCAGGGTGGTGGTCCGGGTGCCGCCGGCCGGCCAGGTGTCCGAGGTGACCCACTGGTCGGGGCGGCGTTCGATGTCGGCCATGGGCTCGTCGTCGATTCCGTTGTCGTAGCCGAGGAGTTCGTGGTCGAACCAGCGGTGCAGGGTGTCGACCCAGTCGGCGCGGCGGAAGTCGAAGGGGTCGACGTGGCCGGTCTGGGAGAGCCAGATCTTGCGCTCGACGCCGTTCTCCGCGAGGGCGTCCCACCACGGACCGACGTGCTGCATACGGACGTTGAGGTCCTGCATGCCGTGGATCAGGAAGACGCTCGCCTTCACGTTCGACGCGTCCTGGATGTAGTCGCGCTCGGCCCACAGCGGTGTCCGGTCGCCGGTGCGCGGGGCGCCGTCGACAAGCCGCTGCTGGACGGCGGCGCAGTTCGCGCGGGCGTCGGGACTTTCGACGGCGTTGGCCAGCCGGTCGGGGCCGGAGTCGTAGAGCGGGGCACCCTTGGCGAAGTAGTAGTCGTACCAGGTGGAGATGGCGCTGATCGGGACGATGGTCTCCAGGCCCTCCACCCCGGTCGCGGCCACGCCGCCCGCGATCGTGCCGTCCCAGCTCTTGCCGATCATCCCCGTCTTACCGTTGGTCCAGGTGGCCTTGGCGCGGGTCGTGCCGGTGCGGGTGGTGTACGCGGTGGTCCGGCCGTTCAGCCAGTCGACCACGGCCTTCGCGGACTGGATGTCGGATCGGCCGCCGATGTCCACGCAGCCGTCGGAGCGGTTCGTGCCGGCGAGGTCGACACCGACGAAGGCGTAGCCGCGCGGCACGAAGTAGTTGTCGTAGAAGAGCGGCATCTGGACGACGTCGCCGTCCGCGTCGTAGGTCTTCAGCTGGCTCTCGTTGCCGCGTCCGCAGCAGGAGTAGTAAGGGCTGGCGTCCATGATGACCGGGATCTTCCGGCCCTGCTGGGCGGGTTCGCGCGGGCGGACGATGTCGACGGCGACGCGGTCCGACCTTCCGTCGCCGTCGCCGTCGAGTCCGGTGTCCACCCATACGGCCTCGCGGACGGCGTTCCCGTACGAGTACACCGGCCTGCTCTCACGCGGGGCGCCGTGGGCCGCGGCCGGGGTGAGGAGCGCGGCCAGCAAGCCGGCGACGGCGGTCGCCGCGAGCGGTCTCCAGGTCGTGAAGCGCACAAGCGGTCTCCAGGTCATGAAGCGCATGTGTATCGGCATGCGCGGACGGTACATCGGTCAACTCCCGTGCAGAAGAGGGCCATCCGGCGCGTGCGAGACGGTTGCGCCATTCGGCGCAGGACGGTCGCATGGGGGTCGCATGGGGGTCTCGTGCGGGTTGCGTGCGGGGTGCGCGCGGGTCGCGTGCCGCCGTTGACCCTTACTTCGCCGACGTCCGGCAGGACGTCCAGGTCGAACCGGGACAGGTCCTGCGCGGTGCGGGCCGCAGGGGCGCGGTGCCCGTCAGTTCGTCCGTGGCCGGCCGGTACGTCAGCCGCAGGCCGTAGAGGGAGACGTCGTATCCGCACGCTCGCGGCCGGCGCCGGATCGCCGACGCGTCGTGCGCGACCACCGGCGAGCACGCGCTGGAGATGACGCCGAAGACGCCCCTGCCCCAGGGCACCTCGGTCACCGTCGTCAGCAGGCGTGCGGCGAGCAACGACCGCCCGCTCGACAGGGCCGCCCGCGACGTGTCGGTTGCCGAGGGCACGGCGCGGGAGAACCAGATCCACCTCGCGGGGAACGACCGGGGCGCGCGGACCCGCGGGCGCCCCGGAACGAGATCGGCGGGCCGAAGAGGCACGCGTACGGCAACGCGTCGGTCACCGGCTTCCGGGTGTACGCCGAACGGGTGTAGGGCAAGTCGCCGCGCTCTTCGGCACCCGGCTGTACCGGCCGTCCGAGCCGAGCGCCCTCGCGGCGCGGTCCGCGTCCATCACTCGGGAGGCGGTACGCGTGGTGCCGCCGATGTCGTGGAAGAAGATCGCCGTGACGAACGGCGTGCACGGGCACACCGACGCGGCGCAGGACGCCCTGCGGCACCGGCACTGACGCGCTCCGCGCGCTCCCGCGGTTTACGGTGGGCCCACGCGCCGGACACGCGTGGGCCGGCCGGCGCCGCCTGACGAGGGAGTCGGAGTGCGGGACGTCGCGATCATCGAGGCACCGTCCGTGCTGGGGCTGCGGCCGACCGGCGTCGAGGAGCTGCCCCGGGCACTGCTCGACGCGGGTCTCGCCGACGGCCTCGGCGCGGTGCGTGCGGGCAGGGTCGAGCCGGGCCCGTACGTCCCTGAACGGGATCCGGAGACCGAGGTCCTCAATCCGGCCGGCATCGCCGACTACTCCGTACGGCTGGCCGACGCGGTGGGCGGAGTGCTGGACGAGGGCCGGTTCCCGGTGGTGCTGGGCGGCGACTGCAGCGTGCTGCTCGGCAATCTGCTCGCGCTGCGGCGGCGGGGGCGGCACGGGCTGCTGTTCCTCGACGGCCACACCGACTTCTATCAGCCGGCTGCGGAACCCGTCGGCGAGGTGGCCTCCATGGAGCTGGCCCTGGCCACCGGGCGCGGACCCGCCGTCCTGGCCGATCTGGAGGGGCGGGGACCGCTGGTCCGGGACGCCGACACCGTCGCCCTCGGCTTCCGGGACCAGGCGGAGGCCTCCGTGTTCGGGATGCAGCCACTGCCTCAGGCGCTGCACGCGATGGACCTCGACGCGGTACGGGAGCTGGGCGCGGCCGAGGCGGCACGGCAGGCGGTGGACCTCCTCACGGGTGGCGGGTCCGCCGGGTACTGGCTGCATCTCGACGTCGATGTGCTGGACGACGCGGTCATGCCCGCCGTCGACTACCGGCTGGACGGCGGGCTGTCCTGGGAGGAACTGGAGACGGTGCTCGGCCTGGCCCTCTCCGGCCCGGCGGTCGGCTTCGACGTCGCGATCTTCAACCCACGCCTCGACCCCGAGGGGACCATCGCGGCACGGCTCACCGAGTGTCTGCTGCGGGGGTTCGCGTCCCGGGGCTGACCGGCTCCCCCAGCACCCGGCTGGCCAGATCCACGGCCAACTGCGGGATGTGCGTGCGGAGTTCGGCTTCCGCGGCGGCACGGTCGGCCTCGATGCGGGTGGCGGCGCGGGCGAGGAGTGCGTCGCGTTCGCGCATTCCGTCGGCACGGGCCTCGGCAATCAGCGCGGCTCCTTCCGCCTCCGCCTGCTGGCGGGTGCGTGCCGCGTCGTGCCGTGCCTCGGCGAGCAGTGCCCGCGCCTCCCGGTGCTTCTCCTCGGCGAGCGCCCGGACCTCCTCGGCATGCCGCTCGACGCCGTCCGTCGCTTGCTCCCGCGCCTCGATGACACGGTGCGCCCGGCGAAGCAGCGGAACGATGCTGAGGTAGCAGACAGCGAACAGCACCAGTCCGACCGCCAGGTCCTGCACCTGGGGGTTCAATGGGCCGATTTCCACGGGAATGAGGTCCATGCCGCTCCCTTACCCGCTCATTCGTACGAGACGCTCCGCTGGGCAGGTCGCCCCGCGGCCCCGCGCCCTTCCAGTGCGCGTCCCCGGCATCGCGAACAGCGCCCGCCCGAGGTTTCACAGTATTGGTGAGACAGCGATACTGCTGCACATGACGACCGAACCCCCGGACATCGCGGCGCCGACCCTCACGATCGACGAGCTGGCCGCGCGGGCGGGCGTCACGGTCCGCACGGTCCGCTTCTACGGCACCAGGGGCCTGCTGCCGCCACCGGTGATCGGTCCGCGCCGGGTCGGTCACTACGGCCAGGAGCATCTCGCGCGTCTCGCGCTGATCGACGAGCTCCAGGCCCAGGGCATGACCCTCGCCGCGATCGAACGCTATCTGCACCGGCTGCCGCCTGACCTGAGCGCGCACGGCCTCGCCATCCACCGTGCCGTGGTGGCGTCCTGGGCCCCGGACGCGGTGGAGAAGGTGACCCGCGAGGAGCTGGCGCGGCGGGCCGGGCGGGCGCTGAGCGACCAGGACGTGGAGCGGCTGGTGGCGATGGACGTGGTCGCGCGCGAGGACGGCTCGTTCCGCGTCGACTCCGGTCTGCTGCGGGTCGGCGTCGAGCTGCTCGACGTACCGCTGTCCCAGGAGACGATCCTCGCGGCGCGCAACGCACTGATCGAGCACTCGCGCGCGGCGGCGCACGAGTTGTCGCGGCTGCTGCGCGAAGCCGTGGCCGAGCGGACCGCCGAGGACGTGAAGTCGCTGTCCGCGTACATGCATCCGCTGGTGGTGCAGGCCCTGCTGACGACGTTTCAGCGCTCCCTGAGGGAGGAGCTGTGCGAGTGGCTGGACGGGATCTCGGAGACAGGCGGACCCGCCTGACACGTTCAGCGTCTGCCCGGTGAGGAAGCCGCCGCCCTCGCCCACGGACGCGATCGCGTTCACCACGATGCCGTACGACCCCAGCGGCGCCGCCAACGCAGGCGGACTGAAGGGGGCCATCGCCCAAGGCTGGGGGCTGCTGCGCCGGCGCACCGAGCACAGAGCCCCCAGCCGGGGCGAAGACGTCCCCGCCCCGGCGAACAGCCGTGCCGGAAGAGGGGGAGGATGTCACATGGTCGAGGACCTCGGCGCCGCGCCGGTGAACGTCTCCCCCTTCTCCGCCTTCTCCACCAGCAGCGCCGGCGGCGTGAACCGCTCCCCGTACCGCTCGGCGAGTTCACGCGCGCGTGCCACGAAGCCGGGCAGGCCTCTTTCGTAGCCGTCGATGTACTGCAGGACGCCACCCGTCCAGCCCGGGAAGCCGATCCCGAAGATGGAGCCGATGTTGGCGTCGGCGACCGAGGTCAGGACGCCCTCCTCCAGGAGCTTCACCGTGTCGAGCGCCTCGGAGAACAGCATGCGTTCCTGCATGTCCTCGAAGGGGATCTCCGCGCCCTCTCGGGTGAAGTGCTCCCGCAGGCCCGGCCACAGGCCCGCGCGCTTGCCGTCGACGTACTCGTAGAAGCCCGCGCCGCCGCTGCGGCCCGCGCGCCCGAACTCGTCGATCATGCGGTCGATGACGGCCTCGGCGGGGTGGGTCCGCCAGGTGCCGCCGGACTCCTCCACCGCCCGCTTGGACTCGGCCCGGATCTTGCGCGGGAGCGTGAGCGTCAGTTCGTCCATGAGGGAGAGCACCTTGGCCGGATAGCCCGCCTGAGCCGCCGCCTGCTCGACCGACGCGGGCTCGATGCCCTCTCCCACCATCGCCACGCCCTCGTTGATGAAGTGGCCGATGACGCGGGAGGTGAAGAAGCCGCGCGAGTCGTTGACGACGATCGGCGTCTTCTTGATCTGCCGGACCAGGTCGAAGGCGCGGGCAAGGGCCTCCTCCCCCGTCCGCTCGCCCTTGATGATCTCGACGAGGGGCATCTTGTCGACGGGCGAGAAGAAGTGCAGCCCGATGAAGTCGCCCTGGCGCTCCACCCCTTCGGCGAGGGCGGTGATGGGGAGTGTGGAGGTGTTGGAGCACAGCAGCGCGTCCGGCGCGACGATGTGCTCGATCTCCTGGAACACCTTGTGCTTGAGGGCCGGGTCCTCGAAGACGGCCTCGATGACCGCGTCGCAGCCGGCCACGTCCTGCGGGTCCGCGGTCGGCGTGATGCGGGCCAGCAGCGCGTCCGCCTTCTCCTGGGTCGTACGGCCCCGGGAGACGGCCTTCGCGCACAGCTTCTCGGAGTAGCCCTTGCCCTTGGCGGCGGCTTCGGCCGATACGTCCTTCAGGACCACCTCGATGCCCGCGCGGGCGCACGAGTACGCGATGCCCGCGCCCATCATCCCGGCGCCGAGGACGGCGACCTTGCTCACCTTGCGCGGCTCGACGCCCCCCGGGCGGTTGGCGCCGGAGTTGACGGCCTGGAGGTCGAAGAAGAACGCCTGGATCATGTTCTTCGAGGTCTGCCCCGCGGCCAGTTCCACGAAGTAGCGGCCCTCGATGACCTGCGCGGTCTCGAAGTCGACCTGGGAGCCCTCGACGGCGGCGGCGAGGATGCTGCGCGGGGCCGGGTAGGGGGCGCCGCCCGTCTGCTTGCGCAGGTTGGCCGGGAAGGCGGGCAGGTTGGCCGCGAACTTGGGGTTCGCCGGGGTGCCGCCCGGGATGCGGTAGCCCGGCCTGTCCCAGGGCTGCTGGGACTCGGGGTTGGCCTCGATGAAGGCGCGGGCCTTGGCCATCAGCTCGTCCTGGGTGGCGGCCACTTCGTGGATCAGGCCGTTGTCCAGGGCGCGCTGCGGGCTGTACTGCGTGCCCTGGAGGAGCACCTTCAGCAGCGCGTCGGCGATGCCGAGCAGGCGTACGGTGCGGACGACGCCGCCGCCTCCGGGGAGCAGGCCGAGGGTGACCTCGGGGCAGCCGGTCTTCGAGCCGGGGGCGTCGAGGGCGATGCGGTGGTGGCAGGCCAGCGCGATCTCGTAACCGCCGCCCAGGGCCGCGCCGTTCATCGCGGCGACGACCGGCTTGCCGAGGGTCTCGATGCGGCGCAGGTCGCGCTTGATCGCCATGCCGCCGTCGAACAGCTGCTGGGCGGTCTCGGGAGTGACCCGGATCAGGTCGCGCAGGTCGCCGCCCGCGAAGAAGGTCTTCTTGGCGGAGGTGAAGATGATGCCGCGGATGGAGTCCTTCTCGGCTTCCAGGCGGTCGGTGATGACTGCGAGGGAGTCGCGGAACGCCTGGTTCATGGTGTTCGCGGACTGGTTCGGGTCGTCGAGAACGAGGGTGACGACGCCTTCGCGGTCCTGTTCCCAGCGGATGGTCGTGGACTGAGTGCTCATGAGGAAGTGCTCCGTGTGATCCGTCGTGTCCGTCGTGTCCGTCGTATCCGTCGGGAGGGGTCAGATGCGCTCGACGATCGTCGCGATGCCCATGCCGCCGCCCACGCACAGCGTGGCGAGGCCGTACCGCTTGTCCTGGCGCTGGAGTTCGTCGACGAGGGTGCCGAGGATCATCGCGCCGGTCGCGCCGAGCGGGTGGCCGAGGGCGATGGCGCCGCCGTTGACGTTGACCTTGTCGAGGGACAGGCCCATGTCCCGCACGAAGCGCAGGACGACCGCCGCAAAGGCTTCGTTGATCTCGACGAGGTCGATGTCGTCGATGGTCAGGCCCGCCTTGGCGAGGGCCTTGCGGGTGGCCGGCGCGGGGCCGGTGAGCATGATGGTGGGCTCCGAGCCGGAGACGGCGGCGGAGACGATGCGGGCGCGCGGGCGCAGTCCGTAGCGGTCGCCGGCTTCCTTGGAGCCGATCGCCACCAGGGAGGCGCCGTCGACGATGCCGGAGGAGTTGCCCGCATGGTGGACGTGGTCGATCTTCTCGACCCAGTGGTACTTCTGCAGCGCCACGGCGTCGAAGCCGCCCAGGTCGCCGATGTCCGCGAAGGACGGCTTCAGCTTGGCGAGGGAGTCGGCGGTGGTGCCGGGGCGCGGGTGCTCGTCGTGGTCGAGGACGACGAGGCCGCTGCGGTCCTTCACCGGGACGACGGACCGCTCGAAGCGGCCCTCCTTCCAGGCCGTGACCGCCCGCTCCTGCGAGAGGGCCGCGTACTCGTCCACGTCGCGCCGGGAGAAGCCCTCGATGGTGGCGATCAGGTCGGCGCCGATGCCCTGTGGCACGAAGTTGACCGCCAGGTTCGTCATCGGGTCGTTGAACCAGGCACCGCCGTCCGAGGCCATCGGCACCCGGGACATCGACTCGACGCCGCCCGCGAGGACGAGGTCCTCCCAGCCCGAGCGCACCTTGGCGGCGGCCATGTTGACGGCCTCCAGGCCCGAGGCACAGAAGCGGTTCTCCTGTACGCCCGCCACCGTGTCCGGCAGTCCGGCGGCGACCGCGGCGATCCGGGCGATGTCGGAGCCCTGGTCGCCGACCGGCCCGACGACACCGAGCACGATGTCGTCGATGGCGGCCGGGTCCAGGCCGGGGAAGCGGTCGCGGATCTCGTGGATGAGTCCGACGACGAGGTCGATGGGCTTGGTGCCGTGCAGGGCGCCGTTCGCCTTGCCGCGCCCGCGCGGGGTGCGGATCGCGTCGTACACGTACGCTTCGGTGCTCACTGGTCAGCCTTTCGGTGAGGGTCAGCCGAGGACGGCACGACCGATGATCTCCTTCATGATCTCGGTGGTCCCGCCGTAGATGGTCTGGATACGGCCGTCGGTGAAGGCCCGGGCGACGGGGTATTCGGCCATGTAGCCGTACCCGCCGTGCAGTTGGAGGCAGCGGTCGGCGACCCGCTTCTGCAGCTCGGTCGCCCACCACTTGGCCATGGAGGCGTGCACGGCGTCCAGTTCGCCGTTCGCGTGGTCCGCTGTGCAGCGGTCGAGGAAGGTGCGGGTGACGGCGCATTCGGTGGCCATCTCCGCGATCTCGAAGCGGATGTGCTGGAGATGGGCGAGCGGCCGGCCGAAGGCCTCGCGCTCCTTGACGTACTCCGTGGTGAGTTCCAGTACGTGCTCGGCGGCGGCGATCCCGCAGACGGCGATGCTCAGGCGCTCCTGCGCGAGGTTCGTCATCAGGTGCGCGAAGGCGCCGTCGAGGTCGCCGAGCAGGTTCTCCTTGGGCACGCGGACGTCGTGGAAGAACAGCTCGGCCGTGTCCTGCGCCTTCTGGCCGATCTTGTCGAGGTTGCGCCCGCGTTCGAAGCCGTCCATGCCGCGCTCGACGACGAGCAGCGACAGTCCGTGCGCGCCGCCCACGGGTGTCGTCTTCGCGACGACGATCACCAGGTCGGCGAGGATGCCGCTGGAGATGAACGTCTTGGAGCCGTTGAGCAGCCAGTGGTCGCCGCGGTCCTCGGCCTGCGTCCGGATGCCCTGGAGGTCGGATCCGGCGCCGGGTTCGGTCATGGCGATGGCGGTGATCAGCGTGCCGTCGCAGAAGCCGGGCAGCCAGCGCCGCTTCTGTTCCCCGGTGGCCAGGCCGGTGAGATACGGGCCGATGATGTCGTTGTGCAGCCCGAGCGCCAGCCCGGGTGCGCCCGCGCGCGTGAACTCCTCGGCCAGGACGGCGCTGTAGCGGAAGTCGGGTGTGCCGCCGCCTCCGTACTCCTCCGGCACGGCGAACCCGAGGAGGCCCTGCTTGCCGGCCGCGCGCCAGGCGTCGCGCGAGACGATGCCGTCCTTCTCCCACTGCTCGTAGTACGGCAGCACCTCCCGGGCCAGGAAACTGCGCACGGTCCGGCGGAACGCCTCGTGCTCGGGGGCGAAGATCTTCCGCTTCATTCCTGGCCCTTCATGAGGTCGGGTACGTCCCAGTCGCGGGCCACGTCGGCCGTGTCGGCGCCCGGTCCGGCGGGGCCGGTGCGGATGCCGGTCGGCGTCGCCGAGAAGCGGGGCGCGGGGGCGGGCTGGGTGATGCCACCGTGGTCGGTGAAGGTGCCGCGGGCGGCGAGGTGGGGGTGGTGCGGGGCCTCGCGCAGCGACAGAACCGGGGCCACGCACGCGTCGGTGCCCTCGAAGACGGCCGTCCACTCGTCCCGCGTACGGGACTTGAAGCGGGCGGCGACGGCCTCGCGCAGTTCGGCCCAGCGCGCGACGTCCTTGCGGGATCCGGCGTGTCCGCCGACGCCGAGCAGGTCCAGGAACTCGGCGTAGAACCGCGGTTCCAGGGCGCCGACCGCCATGTGCTTCCCGTCGGCGGTCTCGTACGTGCCGTAGTAGGGGCAGCCGCCGTCCAGGAGGTTGGCCCCGCGCCGGTCCTGCCAGCCTCCCGCGGCGAGCATGCCGTGGATCATCGACGCGAGGTGGGCGGCACCGTCGACGATCGCGGCGTCCACGACCTGGCCGGTGCCGGTCGTGCGCGCGTGGTGCAGGGCCGCGAGGACGCCGACGACGAGGTAGAGGGAGCCGCCCGCGTAGTCGCCGATCAGGTTGGCGGGGACGGCGGGCGGCTCGTCCGCGCTGCCGATCATGCCGAGGGTGCCGGTGAGCGCGATGTACGCGATGTCGTGGCCGGCGCGGTCCGCGAGGGGGCCCTGCTGGCCCCAGCCGGTCATACGGCCGTAGACGAGCCCCGGGTTGCGGGCCTGGCAGGCCTCGGGGCCGACGCCGAGGCGCTCGGCGACTCCGGGGCGGTAGCCCTCCACGAGGATGTCGGCGCGCGCGGCGAGGTCCAGGACGCGGGCGGGGCCGTCCGGGGACTTCAGGTCGACGAGCACCGAGCGCTTGTTGCGGTTGGTGATGTCGTACGCCGGGTCGATCGCGAGCCCCTGGCCGCCGGGCCGGTCCACGCGGACCACGTCGGCGCCCAGGTCGGCCAGGAGCATGGCGGCGAAGGGGCCCGGCCCGATCCCGGCCAGCTCGACCACGCGGACGCCGCTGAGCGGGCCCTGCGCGGGTGTGTGCGACGTCGTCGTCATCCAGCCCTCTTAGGTGTGACACAACTGATGTAACACCAGCGATGCTATGAAGGTGCGCCGGTGGGCACAAGACCTGGGCGAGCAAGCGCTTAGCCAAGGCTACCGTCAGCGCGCGTCCAGCTCCGCTATGAGTTTCCTGGGCGCGATGACGCGGTAGCTCTCCTCCACCCAGTCGCACAGCAGCTCCGCGGCCGGGGCGCCCTTCTGCTCCAGCGGGATGCTCACCCAGCCGGACCTGCCCAGCCCGTATCCGGCGGGTTCGGCGCCGGGGCAGGTCAGGGCGTGCGCATGGGCCACGTCGTCCTTGAGCTTCACCGTGAGGCCCATCGGATAGCTGCCGTCGTCGACGCCGAGGAAGACGAAGACCTTCTTGCCGACCTTCGCGACGGTCTCGCCCCAGGGGAACTCCTCGGAGGCGCCGGGCAGGCCCAGCGCGAACCCGCGCACTTTCTCCCACTTCTTCAGGGCACTCCTGGGCACGGCCACCGTGGACACCTCCGGGCTGGTCATCGGGGGGCGCACTCCTCACGCTAGCCTCGGCCACCGACAACGGCGCGGGCGGCGGGACCAGGAGTGTCATGACCAGGCTGAACAGGGCGGGACGTCCCTACGACATCGTGCTCTACGGCGCCACGGGCTTCGTCGGGGCCCTCACCGCCGAGTACCTCGACGCACACGCCCCCGAGGGCCTGCGCTGGGCGATCGC
This sequence comes from Streptomyces blattellae, assembly GCF_009709555.1. Taxonomy (GTDB): domain Bacteria; phylum Actinomycetota; class Actinomycetes; order Streptomycetales; family Streptomycetaceae; genus Streptomyces; species Streptomyces blattellae. Next base: position 158,880 of record NZ_WJBG01000127.1, read on the forward strand.
CGGGCGCAGCCACGCGAAGCTGGAGCGGCTCAGGCAGCGGCTGACCGGCGAGGTCGGTGTGGTCCGGGCGGACGGGTCCGACGCGGCCGCGCTGCGTGAACTCGCCGGGCACGCGCGCGTGGTGGCCACCACGGTCGGCCCCTATGTGACATACGGCGAGGAACTGGTCGCCGCCTGCGCGGACGCCGGCACCGACTACATCGACCTGAGCGGTGAGCCGGAGTTCGTGGACCTGACGTACGTCCGCCATGACGCACGCGCGCGTGAGACGGGCGCCCGCCTGGTGCACGCGTGCGGTTTCGACTCGATCCCGTACGACCTGGGGGCCCGTTTCACGGTCCGGCAGCTGCCGGAGGGGGTGCCGCTGACCGTCGACGCGTTCGTGACCGCCCACGCCATGTTCTCGGGCGGCACGTTCGCCTCGGCGCTCAACCAGTTCGCCCGTCGGCGCCGGATGGTGGCCGCCGCCCGCGACCGGAACCGGCAGGAGCCGCGTCTGGTGGGCCGCCGCGCGACCGCGCCGACGGGCGCGCTCCGGTTCGCCGGGGAGGTCGGCGCCTGGGCGGTCCCGCTGCCCACCATCGACGCGCAGATCGTACGGCGGTCCGCGCGCGCCCTGGAGCGGTACGGCCCCGACTTCCGCTACCGCGAGTACGCGGCCGTCCGGCACCTGCCGGTCGCGCTGGGCGGGGTCGCCTTCGCGGGCGCGATCATGACCGCCGCCCGGTTCCCGCCCGCCCGGCGCTGGTTGTCCTCCCGGCTGGCGCCCGGCGAGGGGCCCGGCCCGGAGAAGCGGGCGAAGAGCTGGTTCTCCGTGCGTTTCGTCGGCGAGGGCGGCGGCCGGCGGGTGTTCACCGAGGTCGCGGGCGGCGACCCGGGGTACGGCGAGACGGCGAAGATGTTCGCCGAGTCGGCCCTGTGCCTGGCGTTCGACGAACTCCCGCCGACGGCCGGGCAGGTCACGACAGCGGTGGCGATGGGCGAGGCGCTGACCGAACGGCTGCGCGCGGCCGGAATCACCTTCCGGGTGGCCGCGACCCGCTGAACGGCCTCTACAGCTGCCACTCCAGCACGGTGTAGATCATGCCCCCGATCCAGCCGAGCCCGGCCAGCACGGCGAGGATCAGCACGGCGTTCACGGCACGCTCGACCGGTCGGCCCGGGTCGGCGAGGGGCTTGGGGGAACGGTGGGCGGCACGGTGCGTCGTCATGCGCCCCACCCTGCCGACCGGCACGGCGCGGCCACATCCGTACGGATACTCAGTCCGGGTACTCAGGCCGGCCGGCCTCCGCAGCCCTCACGCGTCCCGCAGCGCTCTCCGGCACAGCGCGTCGGCCCTGCGTGTCGTCTCCGGGAGGCGGTACGCGGGGCTCAGCGCGAGGGTGTGCGCGCAGGCGTTGTCCAGGCTCACCCGGTGGCCGACGGAGACGAAGACGGGCTTGACCGCGTCCCGGGTGCGCAGGGCGCGGCCGACCTCCTCGGTGCCCGTGAGCAGCGGGGACGTACTCCCGCGCGGGGCGCCCGGGTCGTCGTAGGCGAAGGTGAACGGGTTCTTGGCCACGCCGATCGTCGGCAGGCCGGTGAGGACGCCGAGGTGGCTGGCGAGGCCGAAGCGGCGCGGATGGGCGAGACCGTAGCCGTCGCAGACGACCAGGCCGGGCGGGCAGGGCAGCGCGGCGAGGGCGGCGAGGACCGTGGGGATCTCGCGGAAGGCGAGCAGGCCGGGCACGTACGGGAAGGAGATCCGGCCGACGGCCGTGGCCTCGGCGACGACGTCGAGACGCGCCGCGTCCAGGACGACCGCCGCGGCGGCCACGACGTCCCGCTCGTCGTCGTACGCCACGTCGACCCCGGTCACCTGCCCCGAGCCGGGCGGCGGCCCGGGCTCGTCGAGCACCACCCGCTCACGCAACTCGTCCTGGACGGCACGGGCCTGTTCCTCGGTCGCGGGCCAGCCGGCGGGGGTGCGTACGGTCGTCATGATGCCGACGAGGGTACGGCCGTCCGCCGGCGCCTGCTCACTTCCCGCCCAGCGCCCGCTTCAGCTCGCTCTTGTTCATGTCCGAACGGCCTTGGATGTTGCGGCGCTTGGCCTCCTCGTAGAGCTGGTCGTAGGTGGGGCCCTGGGAGCCCTTGCCGGACCGCTGGCCGCCCCGCTTGCCGGACGACATGTCCTGGGTCGAGGTGCGGCTGGCCTGCTTCGACTCGCCGGAGCGGGCGCGCTCCTTGTTCACCGTCCGGGCAGCGATCTCCTTGGCGCGCTCGGGGCTCTCACCGCGATCCCGGGCGCTCTCCCTGATGTGCTCGTACTGGCGTTCCCGCTTATCGCTCGAACCGCGTGGCATCGACGATCACTCCTCTCGCAGTCGTCGGCCGAGTACCCACGTTCGGCGTCAGCTCTCCAGCCGGGCCACCCGGCCCTTCTCCCCGGCGGCCCAGCAGCCCAGGTCCTGGGCGCAGTCCACGGTGTCGTACGAGCCGGTGTCGACGGTCCGCCAGGTGCGGCCGCCGTCCGTCGTCAGGTCCGTGCCGGTGGGGCCGACCGCGAGGGCGGCGGTGCGGCTGCGCGGGAGCCAGGCGGCGCCGGAGCGGTAGGCCGGCGGCGGCTGGGATGCGGGCTGCCAGCTGCGACCGCCGTCGGCCGTGCGAGCCGCGGCCTGCGGGGAGGCCTGGTCCGGGCGGTAGTCGCCGCCGACCGCGAGGCCGTGGGCGCGGTCGCGGAAGGCGAGCGCGAAGACGCCGCGGGCCGGGTCGCCGGCCGGGACCGGGGCGTCGGCGGCCGTCCAGGTCCGTCCGCGGTCGGCCGAGTGCAGCACGCGCGCGCGGGCACCGCCGCCGGTGGCCAGCCAGGCGTCCTCCGGGCCGGCGGCGACCAGGCACTGGCCACTGGCCGCGAAGCCGAACTCGCCGTCCAGTGCCGCGGGCATGCCGGTGCCGGGCAGCACCTTCCAGGAGCGGCCGCCGTCGCTCGTCGACAGGATGCGGAACCTTCCGTCCACCGGGTCGCTCAGCGCGAGGCCGTGGCGTCGGTCGAAGAAGGTCATGCAGTCGTAGAAGGCACGCGCGTCGGTGTTGCGGAAGGACTCGGTCCAGGTCGCTCCGGCGTCCTCGGTGCGGTAGACGCGGGACGCCTCGCCCTCGCCGATGGCCAGCACCACCGCGCGCCGCGCGTCGAACGCCTCGACGTCCCGGAACTCCAGCCCGGCGGCGCCCGGCGGCGAGACGTTCCGCCAGCTCGCGCCGCCGTCCGTGGTGCGCAGGACGGTGCCCGCGGACCCGGCCAGCCAGGCGGTGTCCCGGCTGACGGCCGCAAGTCCCCGGAACCGCACATCGGTCGTGCCGCTGTCCTTGAGCTCCCAGCGCGGCGCCCGGTCCTCGGCGGCCTGCGTGGGCCCGGCGCATGTCAGCACCGCCACCGCCGCCCCGCACACCACCCCCACGGACACCGCTCGCCTCGTACGTCCTCTTGCCCCGGCCGGTCGCGTGCTCCCCAAGCACCTCATGGCGGGCGAAGCTAGTCCACCGCCCCGATGCCGTCCAGACGGCGTCGGCTGCCGACTCAAGTCTCCCTTGGAGCACTTGAGGTGTCCCGGGTCACTCGCATGCATGACGGCGGTGACCGAGGTCACTCGACATTCGTGTGCACGGATCGGCTGATTCCGTCGTCTCACCCAGTGCCCGGCCTCATCCCCGGAAATCTGTCCAGTCGTCACAAGGGAGCAAGGCGTTGTCCACCGTCATCGAGCAGCCCGTCGAGGCCCGTCTCGTCGCCGCAGCACCGCGGATGCCGAGCATTCCCGCCACCCTGCAGTACGACCCGCGCGATCCGTTCGCGATCCGCATGGCCTTCCCGGCCCCGGCGACGCTGGAAGGCGTCGACGTCTGCTGGACCTTCTCCCGCGAGCTGCTCGCGGCCGGCATGCGGAACGCCGAGGGCTGCGGCGACGTACGGATACGGCCGTACGGGTACGACCGCACCGTCCTGGAGTTCCACGCCCCCGAAGGCACGGCAGTCGTGCACGTCCGCTCGGCGGAACTGCGCTCCTTCCTGGCAGCCACCAGCGCGCTCGTCCCGGTCGGCCTGGAGCATCTGCGGCTCGACCTGGACCACGACCTCGCCGAGCTGATGCGGGACGCGTAGCGCTCCGCTGACGGGGCGGCGACGGGTCGTCGGTCGGCTGCGGCGTGGTCGTGGCTGGTCACGCACGCGCGACGGAGCCGCACATGCAACGCAGCCCCGCGCCTTTCGGGGCACGTTGCCCGTCCCGGCAGCGAGTCCTACGTCCCCGCCGCCGGCAGCTCCCGGGTGGCGCGGCGGACCAGGACGTGCGCCGGCCTGGGCCATGCCCGAGCCCACGCACCCGCGGGTGAACCCGAGTACGGCCGACTCGACGACCGGCAACGCACCGGGACCGGCCGTCACGTTTCAGCGGCCCGTCGATCCCGGCGGCGAGCAGCTTCACGGTTCCCGGACCGGCGGCCCACGGAGACGAAGGCCCCGCCGGCGCCCGCGGCCAGAAGGGCGGCGGCCCGCTCCAGGGCGAGGTCCGCTCCCCGGCACCGCAGGTGCCTGTCGACGTGTGCGTTGACGTACAGCGGTACGGCCGCGGTGCCGGCAGTCTCCGGGCAGCGGCGATCCGCTCCGCCTGGACCGGAAGAAATCCGACACGATGGGGGCACGGGGCCCCGAGCGCGTGCCGCCTCAGCCGCGCGTCGCCTCAGCCGTGTACCGCCTCAGCCGCGCGTCGGCACCGACGGTGCCGAGACCGCCGCGACCAGCCCGGCGCGCACCTCGCGGATCACGGCCCGCAGCGCCGGCGCCGTCGCACCGCTCCGGTCGGTGAGCGCCGCGACGCGCTCCTCGTGGCGGCCCCCTTCCTTCCCGGGCACCAGCGTGCGCACCTCGCCCGCGACGGCGAGGGCGACGACGGCTGCGTCCCGGTCCGGGACGTCCGCGACGGGCACCGGCCCTTCGAGGACCTGCCGCGCCTCCTCGCGCAGCGCCTCCACGACGGCGGTGCGGTCCACGCCGTACTCGGCGGTCGGGAACACTCCGAGGACCCGCTTCTTCGCCACCCGCAGGTACCCGTCGGCGGCGAGCTTCTCCCGTACGGCGTCGAGCGTCACGCGCGCGTGCAGCGTCACCCAGGTCCGCCACGGGTGCGGTCGTGACTCCCGGACGAGTTCCAGGAGCCCGTCGAGCACGGCGTCCCCGGTGCGGGAGTCCATGTCGGCCGGCGTCGCGATGCCGTCGGCGTCGACGAGCAGGCCGCACTGGGCCATTTCGGTGAGGGCGCCCGCCCGCACCACGTAGCGGAGGTGGGCGGAGCCGGTGACCTCGTTCCTCGTGGTGTCCCAGGCCAGCAGGTAGAGCCGGGCCGGCAGCGTCAGCGAGCCGTTGGGCACGGGATCTCCTTCGTGGTGCGGTCGGGGTGCACGTTAATCCGTTGACAGCCGCCGGGCCCCTTCGTACGTTGTTCAGCGGTCCTGTTGCCGTCGATTGGAGAAGGACGTTGCTCGTCTGAGGTCCTGAGACACCGCGTCGCACCTTCACGGGTGTGCGCTGCGTGCGACCTCGGCATTCGAGCCGTCCTCGACGGGCAGGGCTTTTCCCATGCCTTCCGGGATCTCTCCCCGTTGGTCGCCGGTGTCTCGATACGCGTTTGCCCCTGATCCCTTAGAGATCCCTTCGAGCGACCGCGGAGGCCCGCATGTCCATGTCCACGTCCGTCACCGTTACGTCCCTGTCCTTCGCCTGGCCCGACGGCACCGCCGTCTTCCAGGGCCTCGACACCGCTTTCGGTCCGGGCAGGACCGGGCTCGTCGGCATCAACGGGTCAGGAAAATCAACCCTGTTGAAGCTGATCGCCGGTGACCTCGCACCAGCCGGCGGCGCCGTCCGGGTCTCCGGCGAGATCGGCTGTCTCCCGCAGAACATCACCCTCGACACCGCACTCCGGGTCGACGAGGCGCTCGGCATCGCCGCACAGCGGGCCGCGCTGCACGCCATCGAGGCGGGCGATGCGGCCGAGGAGCACTTCGAGACCGTCGGCGACGACTGGGACGTGGAGGAGCGCGCGCTCGCCACCCTCGGCGAACTCGGGCTCGGCCACGTCGGGCTGGACCGCAGGATCGGCGAGGTCTCGGGCGGCGAGTCGGTGCTGCTGCGGCTGGCCGCCCTGCTGCTGCGCCGGCCGGACGTACTGCTGCTCGACGAGCCGACCAACAACCTCGACATCTACGCCCGCAAGCGGCTGTACGAGGCCGTCGCCGCCTGGCCCGGAGTGATGGTCGTGGTCAGCCATGACCGTGAACTCCTGGAACTGGTCGATCAGATCGCCGATCTGCGCTCCGGGAAGATCACCTGGTACGGCGGCAACTTCTCGGCGTACGAGGAGACCCTCGCCACCGAGCAGGAGGCGGCCGAACGCATGGTGCGGGTCGCCGGGGCCGACCTGAAGAAGCAGCGGCGTGAGCTGGTGGACGCCCAGGTCAAGCTGGCCCGCCGCAAGCGGTACGGCCAGAAGATGTGGGACCAGAAGCGCGAGCCGAAGATCATCATGGGGGCGCGCAAGCGGGCGGCACAGGAGTCCGCGGGCAAGCACCGGATCCTGCACGAGGAGAAGCTCGCCGCGGCCAAGGAGCGGCTGGACGAGGCGGTGGAGGCGGTACGGGACGACGACGTGATCCGCGTCGATCTGCCGTACACGGCCGTACCGCCGGGCCGTGAGGTCCTCACGCTCCGGGACCTGGAGCTGGCCTACGGTGCGCGCGTGGCCGGCGGTTTCGATCTGCGCGGGCCGGAGCGGATCGCGCTGCTCGGGCGCAACGGCGCGGGCAAGACCACGCTGCTGCGCACGATCGCCGGGGAGTTGCAGCCGGTGTCGGGCGAGGCACGGGCGCATGTGCCGATGCGGTTCCTGCCGCAGCGGCTCGATGTGCTCGACGACGAGCGGACCGTCGCCGAGAACGTGGCCCGGTTCGCGCCGGGCGCCACCGACAACCGGATCCGGGCGCGGCTGGCCCGGTTCCTCTTCCGGGGCGGCCGGGCCGACCAGCAGGCGGCGACGCTGTCCGGCGGCGAGCGCTTCCGGGCGGCGCTGGCCGCGCTGATGCTGGCGGAACCGGCACCGCAGCTGCTGATGCTGGACGAGCCCACGAACAACCTGGACATGGCGAGCGTACGACAGCTCACCACGGCCCTGGAGTCGTACGAGGGGGCGCTGATCGTGGCCGGCCACGACGTGCCGTTCCTGGAGTCGATCGGCATCACCCGGTGGCTGCTGCTGGACGGCGAGCTGCGGGAGATCACCGGAAACGATCATCTCGGGGAGGCCACAGCGTGACGACGGGGGTTTCGTGCGCCCGGAGCGGCCCTGCATGATGGCGGATCGGTGCTGCGTCACGGGCGCCGGCAACCAACCCGATTCGGAGTTCTGGACGTGCCCAGCAAGAAGGCCCTCATCCGCCGCCCCGGCCCGCGCCTCGCCGAAGGACTGGTGACCCACATCGAGCGGGAGAAGGTCGATGTCGATCTCGCGCTTGAGCAATGGGAGGCGTATGCGGAGGCCCTGCGGGGGCACGGCTGGGAGACGATCGAAGTGGAAGCGGCCGACGGCTGCCCCGACTCGGTGTTCGTCGAGGACACGGTCGTCATGTACAAGAACGTCGCGCTGATCGCCCGCTCCGGCGCCGAGTCACGGCGTGCGGAGACCCTCGGCGTCGAGGAGGCCGTGGCCCGGCTCGGCTGCTCGGTGAACTGGATCTGGGATCCCGGCACGCTGGACGGCGGCGACATCCTCAAGATCGGCGACACCATCTACGCCGGCCGGGGCGGCCGTACCAACGCGGCCGGCGTCCAGCAGCTGCGGGCCGCCTTCGAACCGCTGGGTGCGCGGGTCGTCGCCGTGCCGGTGAGCAGGGTGCTGCACCTGAAGTCGGCGGTGACGGCGCTGCCCGACGGGACGGTGATCGGGCACATCCCCAAGGTGGACCGGCCGTCGCTGTTCCCGCGCTTCCTGTCGGTGCCCGAGGAGGCCGGCGCCCATGTGGTCCTGCTCGGCGGCAGCAAGCTGCTCATGGCCGCGAGCGCGCCGAAGACGGCGGAGCTGCTGGCCGATCTCGGCCACGACCCGGTCCTGGTGGACATCGGTGAGTTCGAGAAGCTTGAGGGATGTGTGACATGCCTCTCGGTCAGGCTGCGTGAGCTGTACGCCTGACCGGGTGGCGCATGATCCGAAAAGCCCCGGGACCTGCGGTCCTGGGTGAGCCGTATGCCCTGGAAACGTTGGCTGATCAGTGACCTTTACTGCGCACTTAACCTACGGCTTCGTAACCTACGGTTTCGTAGCCTACGATCCCGTAAGTTACCCGGCACCGCTCGCCGGTCTCAGCCACGTCCCCTGGAGTTCCTGTGACGATCACCTCCCCTCACCTCGGCAGCTCGGCCGCCTGGACCGACGCCCGGCTGCTGTACGCGTTGGAGGAAGTGGTCGAGCGGGAACTCAACCGGCATCTCAAGGTCGCCAAGGACTGGATGCCGCACGAGTACGTGCCGTTCAGCGACGGCCGCAACTTCCCCGGCGTCTTCGAGGACGGCGAGGCCTGGGAGAAGGAGCAGTCCAAGGTCACCGAGATCGGCCGCATCGCACTGGTCGTCAACCTGCTGACCGAGGACAACCTCCCCAGCTACCACCACGAGATCGCCTCGCTCTTCGGCCGGGACGGCGCCTGGGGCACCTGGGTGCACCGCTGGACCGCCGAGGAGGGCCGGCACGGCATCGTGATGCGCGACTACCTGCTCACCTCGCGCGCGGTCGACCCGGACAAGCTGGAGCAGTTCCGTATGGCCCACATGAGCGAGGGCTTCGAGTCGGACAACCGCCACTCGATGCTGCACTCGGTCGCCTACGTCGCCTTCCAGGAGCTGGCGACCCGCGTCTCGCACCGCAACACCGGCCACCAGTCCGGCGACCCGGTCTGCGACCGCATGCTGGCGCGCATCGCGACCGACGAGAACCTGCACATGGTCTTCTACCGCAACCTGCTGAAGGCGGCCTTCGAGCTCGCGCCCGACCTGACGATGATGGCGGTGCGCGACGTGATCGTGAACTTCCGCATGCCCGGTCACGGCATGCCCGGCTTCGAGCGGGCCGCCGCGCAGATGGCGATCGGCGAGATCTACAACATGCGCATCCACCACGACGACGTCATCCAGCCCGTGCTGCGCTTCTTGAAGGTCATGGAGATCGACGGCCTCGGCCCCGAGGGGCGGGCGGCGCAGGAGGAACTCGGCCTGTTCATGGGCGGGCTGGACGCGGAGGCGTCCAAGTTCGACGAGAAGCTCGCGGCGCGCAAGGCGCGGATGGCGGCGCGGGCCGCGGGCTGACCCGTCCGGGGGCGGCTTCTCCGTGCGACGGGCGCCTGAGTTCCAGGCGTTCCTTCTCCGACAGGCCGCCCCAGACGCCGAAGCGCTCGTCGTGGTCCAGCGCGTACTCCAGGCAGGCGGGGCGGATCGGGCACAGCCCGCAGATCCGCTTCGCCTCCTGTACGGAGCTGCCGGGTTCGGGGAAGAAGAAGTCCGCCCCGGTCTGGGCGCACAACGCCTCCTCCTGCCAGGCGAGGTCGGGTGAGGTGACTGTTTCGGTGTGCATGGCCAGAAGCGTGCCGGACGGCGAAAAACGTTCGATCAACGCCGGATCAACGCGGCGCGCGGCACGGCCGAGGTGTTTTCAGCTCGTGGGGTCCCGTTGTCCGGTTGCCTGCTCTGCCGAGTCTTGCACCGCCCACTGACAATCGCCGTCGGAAGGCCGCCGCGACCGCCGTGAGCTGCCCGGATGCCGTCCCCGGCCACCGGCCTGCCGACCGTCGCCCCAGGCGTCGATGCCGTCGCTCAGGCCGCCGACCGCTACAACGCGGTCGCCGGCTCCGCCGCGTGGGCGCGACCATCAGCGCGCCGACCAGGCACAGGGCGCCGGCGGGCTGCCGCGCTCGGCTCGGCCGCAGGGCTCAGGGCCCGTGCTGAGTTCCCCGCCTGCCCCCGACGTCCGGCACGCCCCGACTGCGGACATCAGCGGCTCCGCCGCGGGCGCCGTGCCCGCGCTTCGCGCGGACGACGGGGAACTCGGAACAGGCCCTCGGTCGCCAGGGGGTGCGGCCGGCGATGAACGCGGTGAGTTCTCCGGTCGGTCAGGCGGAGGCCCGCCGTACCAGCGTGGTCGGCAGGACCACGCCTGCCGACGCGGAACCCCTGAGCAGCAGCCGCGCCATCAGCCGCCCCATCTCCTCGATGTCCTGACGGACCGTCGTCAGCGGCGGGTCGGTCTGTTCGGCCACCGGCAGCATGTCGTCGAAACCGATCACGGCGACATCGTCCGGCACCCGCCGCCCGCGCTCACGCAGCACCCGCAGGGCGCCCGCGGCGGTCAGGTCGTTCGCGGCGAAGACGGCGTCCACGTCGGGGCAGCGGTCGAGGAGTTCCCGCATCGCCCGCTCACCGCCGGCCGGCGTGAAGTCGCCCTCCACGACGAGCCGCGGGCCGGCGTCGGCCAGGACGTCCCGGAACCCGTCGAGCCGGTCCACCGCGGAGGTCTGGTCGAGGGCGCCGGTGATGTGCGCGACGCGGGTGCGGCCGAGGCCGACGAGATGGCGTACGGCCTCGCGGGCGCCGCCGCGGTTGTCGCTGTCGACGTAGACCACGCCGCTCGTGCCGTCGCTCCAGCCGGGCCGGCCGCCGAACACGGTCGGGACTCCGGCGCGCTGGATCAACTCGGGCAGGGGGTCGTCCAGGTGCAGGGAGAAGACGAGGGCTCCGTCGACATGGCCCCCGGCGAGATAGCGCCCCACGCGCGCGTGGTCGTCGCGGCCCTCGGTGAGCAGCAGCACGAGCTGGTTGTCGTGGGCCGTCAGCTCCTTGCTGATCCCGCGGAGCTGCAGCGCGAAGAAGGGGTCGGCGAAGACCCGTGTCTCCGGTTCGGCGACGACGACGGCGATGGCGTCGTGGCGCCGGGTGACGAGACTGCGGGCGGCCTGATTGGGGACGTATCCCAGCTCCTCCACCGCCCGCCGGACCCGCTCCACCAGAGGTTCCCGCACTCCGTCCCCGCCGTTCACCACCCGGGACGCGGTGGCCCGTGACACCCCGGCTCGGGCTGCCACGGCCTCCAGGGTGGGACGAGGCGCGGTTTCGGTCACGTGGGCTCCTCATAAGGGCTGTTCGCCCTGGGCGGGTGCCGATCAGGATAGCCCCCGCCACGAGCCGGTGTGAGAGCGCTCTCGGCGCCGTCACCGCCCAAGGTCCGTCAGTGTTCCCGCTGATGCTCGTGCGGCTCGTACCCGGGGATCGTCCCGTCCGCCTTCCTCACCAGGAACAGCCCCACCATCCCCATGTCGGAGTGGCTCTGCACATGGCAGTGGTACATCCACGCGCCCGCTCCCACCCCCTCCCCCGCGATCACCTGGAAGCCGAAGGAGTCCGCCGGCCCCACGATCTTGTTGTCGACGACCTGGCTCGGGTCGTCGGGGCCGGTGAGCATGCCGGTGCGGTTGTCCGCCCAGCGGTGACCGTGCATGTGGAAGGTGTGGTAGTACTCGCCGTGCGTGATCATCACGAACTCGACCCGATCGCCCATCGTGGCCTCGAAGTCGGGCCCCGAGTGCGCCGGCCTGTTGTTGATCAGCATGTCGTTGAAGACGATCGTGTGCGTCGCGTCGGGCAGCACGTCGCCCTGCCGACGGACGATCACGGGACCGTACAGGCCCTTGCGGATACCGCCGGTGCCGTGGTCGGTGCCGACGACGTGGTCGTGGTAGTGCCAGTAGCCCGCGCTGCCCGCCCGCCAGGTGCCGTCGGCGCGGCGGCCGGGCTTGTGGGTGCGCCAGGTGTAGGTGCGGGTGCCGCCCGGTTCGACGTCGCTCCTGGTCAGCTTGGTGCCGTCACTGGAGATTTCGTAGTCCAGGCCGTGGACGTGCAGGCTCGCCCGCGCATCGGTCGTGTTCTCGAACTCGATGTGCAGGGTGTCGCCCTCGTTGAGTTCGATCAGCGGCCCGGGGATGGTCGCCTTTCCCTTCTCGAAGCCGTAGCCCAGCTGCCCGTCGGCGAACTTCTCGGCGTACAGCTTGATGTGCCTGACCGCGCCGCCGGCCGGAGCCGTACTCGCCGCGGCGCTCTTCGCCGAGGCGTCGTCACCGACGGCCTCCGAGGCCACGGACAACGATGTCGCGACGGCCGCGCCGCCCAGCAGCACCCGTCTGTTGAACCCGCGTCTGTCCATGCGGAACTCCCCACCCTGATACGGAACTTGCGGAGGCGCACCTGTGATGAACTTGTGAGACGGTACCGGCCGCATCCCCGTTTCTCCACACCCGGGACAAAGTTCGTGCCATTGCGGTCATAGGTATTGGCGGGTCACGCAAAGAGGTCTAGCTTCCTTGGGGTTGTCGCTGTGACCGAGGAGGTGCCCATGCACTTACGAGGGTTGAGCACAAGAAGAAGACGGGGCTGGGCGGCCGTCGTGACCGCCGGCGTCGTCGCCGCCGGGCTCATGTCGGGTCCCACTGCGAACGCGCGTCCCGACCCGGGATCGCCCTTGACAACGATGTCCGTGAAGTCGCCGCCGGGCGGCTCGAACGTACAGGTGCTGATCTTCTACGGATCCGCGGCGGCCGGGGAGGAGTCTCCGGTCGTGAACGCCGGGATCGAGGCCATCGAGAAGATCGGCCTGTCCGGACCGGAGAACCAGCGTTTCGAGGTCACCGCCACGGACGACGCCTCGGTCTTCACCGACGAGACCCGGCTCGGCCGCTTCAACTCCATCGTGTTCCTGACCGGCGGCGGCGATGTCCTCGACCCGGAGCAGGAGGCGGGCCTGGAGGCCTACATGGAGGCGGGCGGCGGGTTCCTCGGCGTCCACGACGCGGCACGTGCGGAGCCGTACTCGGACTGGTTCACCGGCCTGGTCGGCGCCCGCCCGGCCGCCGCCGGCCCAACCGCCGTACAGCGGGCGACGGTTGAGGTCGGCGACCGGCAGCACCCGGCGACCAGGGATCTGCCGGTCCAGTGGAAGCGGCCGGACCAGTGGTTCAACTGGGTGAAGAACCCGTCCGGCGAGGTGCACACCGTCGCCCGCGTCCGCGAGTCGACGTACCAGCCCGGCACCACCGCCAACGGCTGGGACCACCCGGTGAGCTGGTGCCGCGACTACGACGGCGGACGCTCCTTCTACACCGGCATGGGCGGCACGGTGTCGTCGTACGACGAGACGGACTTCCGCACCCATCTGCGCGGCGCGCTGCTGTGGACGACCCGTCTGGCGCAGGCCGACTGCAAGGCGACGATCAACGCCAACTACACGGCGGAGCGCCTGACCCAGCCCAACCAGCCCGGTCAGAACGACCAGATCGGCGAGCCGCACGGCCTGGTCACCGCGCCCGACGGACGCGTGCTCTACATCGGCCGGGGCGGCGCCGACTCCTCCCAGCCGGTGGTCACCGACTGGAACGACCCGGACATCGGCAAGGGCAGGGGCGAGATCCACGTCTACGACCCGAAGACCGGGAAGGTCACCCTGGCAGGCGCGTTGAGCGTCTTCGGCAACAAGGGCGGCGGCGACGAGCTGACCAAGGTCGAGGAGGGGCTGCTGGGTATCGAGCTGGACCCTGGCTTCGAGCGGAACGGCTGGGTGTATCTGCACTACACCCCGCACTCCCAGATCAACCGCGACACACGCATGGCCGAGCGCCGGGTCTCCCGCTTCACGCTCGATCTTGCGACCAACAAGCTGGCTCTGAGCAGCGAGAAGGTGCTGCTCAAGTGGCCGGTGCAGATCCACAGTTGCTGCCACGCGGGCGGCGGGATGGCCTGGGACTCCCAGGGCAACCTCTACATCGCGACCGGCGACAACAACTCCAGTGGCTTCAGCGGCGGTTACTCGGGCAACAACCCGCAGCCCAACTACAAGGGCGTCTCCTTCGCCGACGCGCGCCGCACCGCCGGCAACACCAACAACCTCAACGGCAAGATCCTGCGCATCCACCCGGAGCCCGACGGGACCTACACGCTCCCCGAGGGCAACCTGTTCACCGGCGAGGAGACCGACGAGGGCGGCGGGAAGACGCGTGGCGAGATCTACGTCATGGGGGTCAGGAACCCGGCACGGATCTCCGTCGACCAGAAGACGGACACCCTGTACGCGGGCTGGGTCGGCCCGGACGCCGGCACCCCCTCCCCGACCTGGGGCCCGGCCAAGTACGACACGTTCGCCGTGATCACCGAGGCGGGCAACCGGGGCTGGCCGTACTGCATGGGCAACGAGCAGCCCTACCGCGACCGCAATCTGCCCGATCCGTCGCAGCCGCTGGGCTGGTACGACTGCGACAACCCGAAGAACGAGTCGCCGAACAACGACGGCCTGGTCAACCTGCCGCCGGTCACCGGAAACAACATCTGGTACTCGCCCCAGGGCGGCGCCCCCGACTACCCGCGCGACGCGAACGGCATCCCCTCGTACCGGCAGGATGAGGCCACGTACCTGCTGCCGTGGCTCAAGGGCGGCAGCCAGGCCGCGATGAACGGGCCGGTCTACCGGTACGACGCGCAGAGCACGAGCGCGACGAAGTGGCCTTCCTACTGGGACGGCAAGTGGTTCGTCGGTGACTTCTACGACGCCGACCAGCCGCGCAACGCCGTCATCACCGACCCGAAGACCCACGGTGACGGCGGTCTGCCGATCCACTCGGAGTCGCTGAAGAAGATCGTGCCGATCGGCAACGACGGCATCAAGAACCTCATGGACTGGAAGTTCGGTCCGGACGGGGCCCTGTACGCCCTCGACTACGGGCGCGGCTTCTTCACGTCGGACGCCAAGTCGGCGCTGTGGCGGGTCACTTACACCGGCGGTGGCGCGACACCGGCCGCCGACCAGCTGGCCAGGGGGTCTCAGTGATACGCCGACGACGAATCCTGACGGCCCTGCTGGCCGCGCTGCTGATGATGCTGGGGCTCCAGAGCCCGCCCGCCGCAGGGCAGCCGGAGCCGCAGGCCGCCGCCGCCCAGACGCTCACCTGGACCGCCGACGACGACATCACCAAGTACGCGTCCGCGCCGACGACGGCCGTGGCAGGTCCGACGACGATCGTCTTCGAGAACAGTGTGGCGACCGGCAACACCACGGGCATGCCGCACACTCTGACGTTCGACGTCTCCGACCCGGAGTACAACAACGACGTCCCGCTGAACATCCTGGCCAACCCGAACGACGACCAGGGCGGCCGCTACACCGCCGAGGTCACGCTCACCCCCGGCCGCTACCGCTACTTCTGCACGATCCCGGGCCACGGCCAGATGCAGGGCATCCTCGTGGTGACCGAGGGCAGCGGCGAGGACACCACCCCGCCCGAGACCTCGGCCCGGGTCACCGGCGCGCAGAACGCGCAGGGCGACTACGTCGGTTCGGCGAGCGTGGCGATCGACGCCACCGACGAGGGCGGCTCGGGTGTGGACCGGATCGAGTACGCGATCGGTGACACCGGCGCCTGGCAGCCGTACACCGCACCGGTCGTCGTCGATCAGGTCGGCAGCCACCAGGTCCGCTACCGCGCCCTGGACAAGGCGGGGAACACGGCGGCCGAGAAGAGCGTCGCGTTCACGGTCGTAGCGCCGTCGACCGACGACGAGACACCGCCCGAGACGTCCGCGACGGTGACCGGCGAGCAGAACGCGGACGGGGCCTACATCGACATGGCCACGGTCACCGTCTCCGCCTCCGACACAGGTTCCGGGGTCAACACCATCGAGTACGCGGTCGGCGACGGCGCCTGGCAGCCGTACACCGCACCGGTGATGGTGCACCAGGCCGGCACGCACACCGTGCGCTACCGCGCCACCGACAAGGCGGGCAACACGGCCGCCGGGAAGGACGTGCGGTTCACGGTCGTCCCGGCGCCTGAGCAGGACACCACCCCGCCCGTCACCGGCGTGACCGTCGACGGCACGCGGAACTCCGTCGGGGCGTACGTGGGCAACGCCAGGGTCACCGTGAGCGCGACCGATCACGGCGGCGAGGTCGCGGGCATCGAGTACTCGCTCGACGGCGGTCCCTACCTGGCCTACACCGCGCCCGTGATCGTCGACCGGGTGGGCCCGCACACCGTGGCCTACCGGGCGCGCGACACGGCGGGCAACACCTCCGAACCGCGGACGGTGAGCTTCACGGTGGTGGCCGGCGGCGGGGTTCCCGCGCCCAACTGCCCGGAGTTCGACGAGCGGTTGACGGTCGTCGTCGGGACGGTCGACTCGGGTGTGCCGAACCGCGTCACCGACAACCGGTGCCGCGTCAACGAGTTGATCGAGGACGAGAAGGAGTGGACGTCCCACGCGCTGTTCCTGAAGCACGTGGAAACGGTCCTGGACGCGCTCCTCGGCGAAGGCGTCGTCGACCAGCGGGAGCACGACGCGATCCTGGAGGCCGCCCGTGAGTCCGGCATCGGCAGGCCCGGCCAGACCGAGGGCTACCGCACGATCTTCGACGGCACCGCGGGCTCCTTCGCCGACTGGCAGCACGTGGGCGGCGGTTCGTTCGGGCTCAACCCCGACGGGTCGATGACCAGCGGCACCACGCAGGCGGGCCTGGGCATGCTGTGGTTCCCGGAGCGCAAGTACGGCGACTTCTCGCTCCGGCTCCAGTGGCGGGACGACGCGCCCGGCACGGGCAACGCCAACTCCGGTGTGTTCGTGCGGTTCCCGTACGTCCATGACCATCCGGAGGAGTCCCGGCCGGAGTGGGTCGCGATCAAGTACGGGCACGAGGTGCAGGTGCTCGACCGGCCCGACGGCGACATGTACAAGACCGGCTCGGTCTACGGCTTCGACCGGGTGGGGCTCGCCGGTGCGGGCGTCACCCAGAAGGGCACGTGGAACGACTACGAGATCCGCGTGGTCGACCAGCACTACTCGGTCTACCGCAACGGCGTGCTGATCAACGAGTTCGACAACACCGGCGGCCAGGACTTCGTCCCGCCCCGCTCGGACGACCCGGGCACGGACGGACGGCGGTTCGCCTCCGGCTACATCGGGCTCCAGGTGCACGGCACCACGGATGTCGTCTCGTACCGCGACATCAGGATCAAGGAGCTGTAGCCGTCACGGAGTCGTAGACATCACTGAGTCGTAGGTTCGGGCGGCGCCTCCTCGGGGGGCGCCGCCTTCCTGGCCCGGCTCGGCTGGACCCGCTTGGGCTCGCCCGGCATCTTCGGATACTCGGGCGGGTACGGCAGGTCGCCGAGCCCGTGCTCGCGCTCGTCCTTGGCGGCCAGGTCCAGCAGGGCCTGAAGGGAGTAGCGGTGGTCGTCCATGCCGGCGTGCACATCGCCCACGTCGGCGAAGCGCACCGGCATCGTCGCGAGGTCGAAGTCCCGGGGATGGGCGACGCCGACCTCGTCCCAGCGCAGGGGCGCGGAGACCGGGGCGTGCGGGCGGGGTCGTACGGAGTAGGCGGAGGCGATGGTGCGGTCCCTGGCGGTCTGGTTGTAGTCCACGAAGATCTTCTGCCCCCGCTCCTCCTTCCACCACTTGATGGTCACGTGGTCCGGCATCCGGCGTTCCAGCTCCCGGCCGACGGCGATCGCCGCGCGGCGGACCTGGGTGAAGGTCCAGCGGGGCTCGATGGGCACGAAGACATGCAGGCCGCGTCCGCCGGAGGTCTTGGGGAAACCGCGCAGGCCGCCGAACTCGTCGAGCACGGCGCGCAGTTCATGGGCGGCGCGGACGGCGTCCGCGAAGTCGGTGCCGGGCTGCGGGTCGAGGTCGATGCGGAGTTCGTCGGGGTGGTCGACGTCGTCGCGGCGCACCGGCCAGGGATGGAAGGTGAGGGTGCCGAACTGGGCGGCCCATACGACGGCGGCCTCCTCCGTGGGGCACATCTCCTCGGCGCTGCGTCCGCTGGGAAAGGTGATGTGGGCGGTGGGGATCCAGTCGGGCATGTTCTTCGGGGCCCGCTTCTGGAAGAAGTTCTCGCCGGTCACGCCGTCCGGGTAGCGCTCCAGGGTGGTGGGGCGGTCGCGCAGGGCGCGCAGGATGCCGGGGCCGACGGCGATGTAGTACCGGGCCAGGTCCAGCTTGGTGAAACCGCGCTCCGGAAAGAAGATCTTGCCCGGACTGGACAGCCGTACGGTCCGGCCGCCCGCCTCCAGTTGCACCGCTTCGCCCATGCGAGCCACGGTAGGCCCCCCACCCGCACCTCGCACACCGGGCGTGCACGGCCGCACGCGCGCAGAATTCAGAGCATGGACCTCCCCGTGATGCCACCCGTGAAGCCGATGCTCGCGAAGTCGGTCGCGAAGATCCCGCCGGACATGCACTATGAGGCGAAGTGGGACGGCTTCCGCGCGATCGTGTTCCGCGACGGCACCGACGTGGAACTCGGCAGCCGCACGGGCAAGCCACTGACCAGGTACTTTCCGGAGCTGGTGATGGCGTTGCGGGAGAGGCTGCCGAAGCGCTGCGTCATGGACGGCGAGATCGTGATCGCTCGCGAGGGGCGGCTCGATTTCGACGCGCTCACCGAACGCATCCACCCGGCGGACTCCCGGGTGCGGATGCTCGCCGAGAAGACCCCGGCCTCCTTCGTCGCCTTCGACCTGCTGGCCCTGGCGGACGAGTCGCTGCTGGACGTTCCGCTGAGCGACCGCCGGGCCCTGCTGACCAGGGCGCTGGAGGGGGTGACGGCGCCCGTGCACCTGGCACCGGCGACGACCGACATCGATGTGGCGCGGCAGTGGTTCGACCAGTACGAGGGCGCGGGCCTCGACGGCGTGATCGCCAAGCCGCTCGGTCTGCACTACCTCCAGGACGAGCGCGCGATGTTCAAGATCAAGCACGAGCGCACGGCGGACGTCGTCGTCGCGGGCTACCGCTTCCACAAGAGCGGCCCGGTCGTGGGCTCGCTGCTGCTCGGCCTCTACGACGACCGGGGCACCCTCCAGCACGTGGGCGTGTCCGCCGCCTTCTCGATGCAGCGCCGGGCCGAACTCGTCGAGGAGCTGGAGCCGTTGCGGATGGACGATGTCGCCGGGCACCCCTGGGCGGCCTGGGCCGAGGAGGCCGCGCACGAGTCGGCGCGGCTGCCCGGGGCGCCCAGCCGCTGGTCCGGCAAGAAGGACCTGTCCTGGGTGCCGTTGCGGCCGGAGCGGGTCGTCGAGGTGGCGTACGACCACATGGAGAACGGGGTGCGCTTCCGGCACACGGCCCGCTTCCGCCGCTGGCGCCCGGACCGGGAACCGCACGGCTGCACCTACGCCCAGCTGGAGGAGCCGGTCGGCTACGACCTGGCGGAGATCTTCGGGCCCGTGGACTGAGACCCACGATCAGGTACAGCTGAAACACGTACAGCTGAAAACAGGTGCAGCCAGAACAGGTATAGCCAAAACAGGTATAGCCAAAACAGGTATAGCTATAAATCGACCATACGTGCACAATCGTTGACACGAGACAGGTGGCAACGGTGGGCATGGGACAAAGGGCGCGCACACGACGCGTCACGACGGCGGTGGCGCTCCTGGCCGCCACGATGACGCTCTCCCTGGCGGCCGGCTGCACCTCGTCGGGCGACGACGGGCGCGGGCCGGGCCGGGAGCAGGGCGAGCGGCCTTCGCAGAGCCGGACGGCCGAGGGTCCGGTGCTCGCCGTGAAGATCGACAACGCCCGCTCGGCCCGCCCCCACACGGGGCTCGACTCCGCCGACCTCGTGTACGTCGAGCAGGTCGAGGGCGGCCTGAGCCGGCTGATGGCGGTGTACGCGACCGAGCTGCCGCCGGCGATCGGCCCGGTGCGCAGCGCCCGCGAGTCCGACCTGGAGCTGCTGCGCCAGTTCGACCGGCCCACGCTCGCCTTCTCGGGGGCCCAGAGCAAACTGCTGCCGCTGATCGACGAGGCGCCCCTCGACGCCGAGCCGCCCGGCGAGGCGCCCGGCGCCTACTACCGGGGCACGTCCATGCCCGCCCCGCACAACCTCTATCTGCGACCTGACCGGCTGATGCCCTCCGCGCCCGGCGCGGACGCGCTGACCACCGGATTCCGCTACGGCACCGCTCCCTCGGGCGGCACACCGGAGAACTCCCTGACCGTGCGCTACCCGGCCGCCCGCTTCACGTTCACCTGGTCCGAGAGCCGTGACCGCTGGCTGGTCTCGATGGACGGTTCGCCCACCGTCACCGCCGACGGGCAGCGGGTGGCACCGGCGACGGTCGTCGTCCAGTACGTGACGGTGCGCCCGTCCGCCTTCCACGACCGCCTCGGCAACACCTCGCCGTACACCGAGACGGTGGGCGAGGGACGGGCCGAGGTGCTGCGCGACGGGAAGTCCTTCGACGTGAACTGGAAGCGCGCCCGAGCCGCCGACGGCACGGACTTCACGACCGACGGCGGGGCGCCGGTGAACTTCGCCGAGGGCCAGGTGTGGGTGGTCTTCGCGCAGGCCTGACCCTCGTGTGCCGCAGGTCGGGCCCTCGGCTAGCCCGCCTTCGACGCCGTGAGGGGTTCCGCCGGATTGCGGAGCTCCTCCGCCGCGTCCGAGACACGGCGGATGAGGTCGAAGAAGACGGTCTGCTCCGCGGCGGAGAGCGGGGCCAGGAAGACCTGGTTCATGCGGGCCGTGCGCACCGTGAGCTTGCGGTGGGTCCGCGCGCCCTCGTCCGTCAGCCGCAGCAGGAAGCGGCGCCCGTCCTGCGGGTCGCGCACCTTGTCGAGCAGGCCGCGGCGGCCGAGCCGACTGATCACCTCCGCGATGGTGGACCGGTCGAGCCCTACCCGCTCCCCCACCGTGCGCTGGTCCAGGCCCGGCTCGGCGACGAGCGCGTTGAGGACGGCGAACTGCGGTGACGTGATCTCCTCGGAGACCATGGTGTTCCACAGCAGGTGGTGGGCCTGCTGGAGGCGCCGGGCCAGGTGCCCGGGGTGGGTGGCGAGGTCCACCGCGGCCATGTGTGCTCCTCAGCGTCGGTGCAGAACTTCGTCGGTGCGGTATTTCATTTGTGCACTGAACGATATCGCATCCCCCTCCTTCCTTGTCCTGCCCGTCATCTGGGGCTTGACGCCCTGACCCCCGGATGGCAGCGTGAAGCACACCTCGTCGGATAGTCAGTGCTCTGACTATTTCGGGTCTGAGAGTCTGATGGGATGGGGCTTCACGGATGGACAAGGTGGTCGCCACCGCCCTGGAGGCGGTGGCCGATGTGCCGGACGGCGCGACGCTCGCGGTCGGCGGATTCGGGCTGAGCGGTGTGCCGAACGTATTGATCGAGGCGTTGTACGAGCGGGGCGTGAGCGGTCTGGGCGTCGTGTCCAACAACTGCGGGGCGATGGAGTCCGGCCTCGCCGTACTGCTCGCCGCGGGCCGGATCGCCCGGGTCACCGGCTCCTACATCGGGGCGAACAAGGAGTTCGCGCGGCAGTACCTGGCCGGTGAGCTTGAGGTGGAGATGATCCCGCAGGGCACGCTCGCCGAGCGGCTGCGGGCCGGCGGGGCCGGCATCCCCGCCTTCTACACCCCCGCCGGCGTCGGCACCCAGGTCGCCGAGGGCGGACTGCCCTGGCGCTACGACGGCTCCGGCGGCGTCGCACTCGCCTCCCCGGCGAAGGAGGTGCGGGAGTTCGACGGTGTGGAGTACGTGCTGGAACGCGGCATCCGCACCGACTTCGCGCTGGTACGGGCGGCGAAAGGCGACCGGCACGGCAACCTGGTCTTCAACAGGTCCTCGCGGAACTTCAACCCGCTCGCGGCCATGGCGGGCCGGGTGACGCTCGCCGAGGTCGAGGAACTCGTCGAGCCCGGCGCGATCGACCCGGACGCGGTGCATGTGCCCGGCATCTTCGTGCAGCGGGTCCTCGCCCTGACCCCGGAGCAGGCCGCGGACAAGAAGATCGAGCAGCGGACGGTGAGCAGCTGATGGCCTGGACGCGTGAGCAGATGGCCGCCCGCGCGGCGCGGGAGCTTCGGGACGGCCAGTACGTCAATCTCGGCATCGGCCTGCCGACCCTGATCCCCCACCACCTCCCGCCGGGCGTCGAGGTGGTCCTGGAGTCGGAGAACGGCATCCTCGGCACCGGCCCCTACCCGACCGAGGACCAGGTCGACCCCGACCTGATCAACGCGGGCAAGGAGACCGTCACGGTCCTGCCCGGCGCGTCCTTCTTCGACTCGGCGCTGTCCTTCTCGATGATCCGCGGCGGGCACATCGACGTCGCCGTGCTGGGCGCCATACAGGTCTCCGCCCGCGGGGACCTGGCGAACTGGGCCATTCCCGGCAAGCTGATCACCGGGATCGGCGGCGCGATGGACCTGGTGCACGGCGCCCGTACGGTGATCGTGGTGATGACACACGCCGCCAAGGACGGCTCCCCGAAGATCATGGAGGAGTGCGCGCTGCCGCTCACCGGGAAGGCGTGTGTGAACCGGATCATCACCGACCTCGGTGTACTGGACGTGACCGGCGACGGTCTGGTGCTCGTCGAGACGGCGCCCGGGGTGGGCGTCGAGGAGATCACCGCCAAGACCGACGCCAAACTGACCGTAGCGGAGGGCCTGAAGTGATGTCCGCAGTGAAGTCCGCAGTGAAGAACGTCTACATCGTCGACGCGGTGCGTACGCCGATCGGCCGCTACAACGGCGGTCTGGCGGGCGTGCGCCCGGACGACCTGGGTGCCCATGCCATCCGTGAACTCCTCGCCCGCACACCGCGGTTGGACCCGTCCCGGATCGAGGACGTCTACTTCGGCAACGCCAACGGCGCCGGCGAGGAGAACCGCAACGTCGGCCGCATGGCCGCGCTGCTGGCCGGACTCCCCACCAGCGTGCCGGGCGTCACCGTGAACCGGCTGTGCGCCTCCGGCCTGGAGGCGGTCGTCCAGGCGGCCCGCGCGATCGCCCTCGGGGACGCCTCCATCGCCGTAGCGGGTGGTGTGGAGTCGATGACGCGGGCGCCGTACGTGCTGCCGAAGTCGGACAAGCCGTTCCCGGCGGGGCACGCCGAGCTGTACTCCACCACGCTCGGCTGGCGCATGGTCAACCCGAAGATGGAGCCGCAGTGGACCATTCCGCTGGGCGAGAGCGCGGAGCTGATCGCCGAGAAGCACAAGATCAGCCGCGAGCAGCAGGACGAGTTCGCGCTGGCCTCCCATCAGAAGGCCGCCAAGGCGCGGGCCGAGGGCCTGTTCGACGCCGAGCTGGCGCCGGTGCCGATTCCGCGGCGCAAGGGTGAGCCGGTGGTCTTCGGCGCGGACGAATGCGTACGGGCGGATGCCTCCCTGGAGGCGATGGCCAAGCTGAAGCCGTCGTTCAGGAAGGACGGCGGCACGGTCACGGCAGGCAACGCCTCGCCTTTGAACGACGGCGCCGCCGCGCTGCTCCTCGTCGACGAGGAGGGCCTGAGGGCCACGGGCCGCGAGCCGCTCGCCCGGGTCTCCGCGACCGGCGTCAGCGCCCTCGACCCGCACTACTTCGGACTCGCCCCCGTCGAGGCGGTGACGCGTGCGCTGGCCAAGGCGGGCAAGGGGTTCGGTGACCTGTCGGTGCTGGAGCTGAACGAGGCGTTCGCCGCGCAGGTGCTGGGGTGCGTCGCCGAGTGGCCCGAGTTCGATCCGGCGATCCTCAATCCGCGGGGTGGCGCGATCGCGCTGGGGCATCCGCTGGGTGCGTCCGGCGCGCGCCTCGCGGGTACCGTCGCCCATCAACTCGCCAGCCGGGGCAGTGGGGTTGGCGTCGCCACGCTGTGCATCGGTGTGGGCCAGGGGCTCGCTCTCGTCCTCGAACGGTAGCGGGCCGGATGTGGCTGGCCGCTCCCGCGCGGCGGAGCCGCATATCGGCACAGTCCCGCACCCCCACGTTCACGAGACCGTCAGGAACCCCCAGGAACCGCCCATGACTCTCACCCAGCACGACATCGACCAGGAAATCGCCGCCGAGCACGCCGCCTACGCGAAGCGGATCGCCGGCGGAGCCCCCGTCGAGCATCACCCGCGCCGCGACTACGCCCCGTACCGCTCCTCGGTCCTGAGGCATCCGAAGCAGCCGCCGGTCGCCATCGACGTCACCAAGGACCCGGAGCTGGTGGAGCTGGCCTCCCCGGCGTTCGGGGCGCGGGACATCACCGGGGTCGACAATGACCTCACCCGGCAGCACAACGGCGAGCCGATCGGTGAGCGGATCACCGTTTCCGGGCGGCTGCTCGACCGGGACGGGCGCCCGATCCGGGGACAGCTGATCGAGATCTGGCAGGCCAACTCGGCGGGCCGGTACGCGCATCAGCGCGAACAGCACGACGCGCCGCTGGATCCGAACTTCTCGGGCGCGGGCCGCACGCTGACCGACGACGGCGGCTGCTACACGTTCACCACCATCCAGCCGGGCCCGTACCCCTGGCGCCAGCACGTCAACGCCTGGCGGCCGGCCCACATCCACTTCTCGTTCTTCGGTACGGCGTTCACGCAGCGGCTGGTGACGCAGATGTACTTCCCGGGCGACCCGCTGTTCCCGTACGACCCGATCATCCAGTCGGTGACCGACGACGCGGCCCGGCAGCGGCTGGTGGCGACGTACGACCACAGCCTGTCGGTGCCGGAGTTCTCGATGGGCTACCACTGGGACATCGTGCTCGACGGACCGAACGCCACCTGGATCGAAGAGGGACGCTGACCCACGATGACGAAGATCGACACGAGCGATCCCGAGGCCGTGCTCCCGACGCCCTCCCACACGGTCGGCCCCTTCTACGGTCATGCCCTGCCCTTCCCCGGCGGCGGCGACATCGCCCCGATCGGCCACCCCGACACGATCGTGCTGCAGGGGTACGTCCTCGACGGCGAGGGCAACCCGCTGCCGGACGCGTTCGTGGAGCTGTGGGGCGCCGACCCGGACGGCCGGGTGCCGCAGGTCGACGGTTCGATGCGGCGCGACCCGGCGAGCGGCGGCTTCCTGGGCCGCAACGGCGTGGAGTTCACCGGCTGGGGGCGGATCCAGACGGACGCCGACGGCCACTGGAGCGCGCGGACGCTGCGGCCCGGGGCGCGGGGGCGGAGTGCGCCGTACATCAGCGTGTGCGTCTTCGCGCGGGGGCTGCTGGTGCATCTGTTCACCCGGATCTATCTGCCGGGCGACGAGGCCGCGCTGGCCGCCGACCCGCTGCTGGCGCAGCTGGACCAGGACCGACGCGACACGCTGATCGCCACGGACGAGGGCAACGGCACATACCGTAACGGCACATACCGTTTCGACATCCGCCTTCAGGGCGAAGGCGAAACGGTCTTCCTGGAGTTCCAGTGACAGCTGCCGATCCCGACACCGGCCTGCTCGCCCCCGGGTGGGCGCGCTCCCCCGCCGCCGCGGCCACCGGCGACGGCGCCTATCTGACGGCGCTGCTCGACGCGGAAGCCGCGCTGACCCGCGTCCAGGCCGCGCTGGGCCTCGCCCCGGCCGAGGCCGCGACCGCGGTGACCGAGGCGGCTGATGCCCGGCACTTCGACGTCGCCTCGATCGCCGAGCGGGCGCGGGGCGGCGGGAATCCGGTCATTCCCCTGGTCGCGGATCTGACCAGGGCGGTCGGCGAGGAGTACGGCCCCTATGTCCACCGGGGCGCGACCAGCCAGGACATCATGGACACGGCGACGATGCTGGTCGCCGCCCGTGCCCTGGACCTCGTCCTGGCCGACCTCGGCCGCACGGAGCGGGCGCTGGCCCGGCTGGCCGCCGAGCACCGCGACACCGCGATGCCGGGACGGACGCTCACCCAGCACGCCGTACCGACGACGTTCGGGCTGAAGGCGGCCGGGTGGCGGTCGCTGGTGCTCGACGCGCGGGACCGGGTGACCGCCGTACGGGACGGACTGCCCGCGCAACTCGGCGGTGCCGCCGGGACGTTGGCGGCCTTCGGGGCGTACGGCGCCGAGGACGCCGTCTCTCTCCCGGAGGCGTACGCCCGCGAACTCGGCCTTCGGGCGCCCCCGTTGCCCTGGCACACCCTGCGGACGCCCATCGCCGATCTGGCCGGTTGCCTCGCCTTCACGGCGGGCGCGCTCGGCAAGGTCGCGGTGGACGTCCTCACCCTCTCCCGCACCGAGATCGCCGAGGTCGCGGAGGGCAGCGGCGGCGGCTCGTCCGCGATGCCGCACAAGTCCAATCCGGTACGGTCCACCCTCATCGCCGCCGCCGCGCGACGGGCACCTCAGCTCGCCGCGACGCTGTACGGGTCGCTGGCGGCGGAGGACGAGCGGCCTGCCGGGGCCTGGCACGCGGAGTGGGAGCCGCTCAGGGAGCTGCTGCGACTGGCCGGCGGGGCCGCCCGGGATGCCGTGGAACTGGCCGAGGGGCTGCGGGTCGGGCACGATGTCATGCGCGAACACCTTGATCTCACCCAGGGGTTGATCGTCTCGGAACGGCTGTCCGCCGAGCTGGCCCCGGTGCTGGGCCGGGCCCGCGCCAAGGAGTTGCTCACCCGGCTGGCGTCCGAGGGGCGCCCGCTCGCCGAGGCACCGGAGTTGCGGGACGCCGATCTGGACCCCGCCCATTACACCGGCTCCGCCGGAGCCCTCACCGACCGCGCTTTGGAGCGACGTTGAAACTCCTCAACCACCTTGCCGAAGGCCCCGCTTCCGCACCTCCGCTGCTCCTCGGCCCCTCGGTCGGCACCTCGTACGCCCTGTGGGACAAGGTCGCGCCGGAGCTGTCGGCCACGCATCGGGTGATCCGCTGGGACCTGCCGGGGCAGGGCGGTTCGGCGGCCGGTCTCATCGCGGCGGGCGCGACGATGGGTGACCTCGCCGACCTGGTGCTGGCACTCGCCGACTCGCTCGGCATCGAGCGGTTCCGTTACGCCGGTGTCTCGATCGGCGGTTCGGTGGGACTGCAGCTCGCGGTGCACCACCCCGGGCGGGTGGAGTCCCTGGCGGTGATCTGCTCGTCGGCCCACTACGGCGGCTCCAAGCCGTGGCAGGAGCGGGCCGCGCTGGTGCGGGCCGAAGGGGTGGCGGGGCTCGCGCAGAGCGCGAACGACCGCTGGTTCACGCCGGGGTTCACCGTGCCCCGGCTGGTCCAGGACATGCGGGACAGCGATCCGGGCGCGTACGCCGCCCTCTGTGACGCGCTCGCCGCCTTCGACCTCCGCGACCGGCTGCCCGAGATCTCCGCGCCCACCCTGCTGATCGCCGGGCGCGAGGACCCGGCCACGCCGCCCGCGCATCTGCGGGAGATCGCGGACGCGGTGCCGGGTGCCGCGCTGGTGGAGATCCCCGGGGCCTCGCATCTGGCGCCCGCCGAGCGCCCCGAGGCGGTGCTCGGCGCCCTGCGCGCGCACTTCGACGGTCCCGCCCTGCGCGGCATGGAGGTACGGCGCGAGGTGCTCGGCGACGCACACGTCGACCGGGCGCAGGACCGGCAGACCCCCTTCACCGCCCGCTTCCAGGACTTCATCTCGCGCTACGCCTGGGGCGAGATCTGGACCGATCCGACACTCTCGCGCCGCGAGCGCAGCATGATCACGCTGACGGCGCTGGTCGCCCAGGGGCACCACGACGAGCTGGCCATGCATGTGCGGGCCGCGCGGCGGGGCGGGCTGACCCCCGAGGAGATCGGCGCGGTGCTGCTGCAGACCGCCGTGTACTGCGGGGTGCCGGCGGCGAACTCGGCGTTCGCGACGGCCCAGCGGGTACTGGCCGAGGAGGACACCTCAGCGGGGTGACCCTGCCGGCGCCTGGCGCTGACGGCAGGTCAGCCGCCGTGCGCCCCGGTGGCCTTGGCTCATGGGGTGGCCGACACGCGGCTCACCGGAAAGCGTCGGGCAAGGCCGCTCACCCCATGAAGCGGGACACGGCCTCGACGACACACCCGGCAGATACCCGGCCCATGTGCCTACGGTGGAGGCATGTCCCATCCGCGCCGCACGAACGCGCCAGCGCCAAACCCCAGTTGAACTCGGCGACAGACACGATGTGCGGCAGCGGCCGGCAGCGGTCACCGAGCAACTGCCGCGCGCCTGACCCGCCTGACCCGCCCGGCGTCTACCACAGCCCGCGCCCCCTCTCCAGGACCTCTCGGGCCTGGGCCACCAGTCCGTCGGCGCCGCAGGAACGCGCCAGCGCCAGGCCCCGGTTGAGCTCGGCGACGGAGCGGGCGGCGATGCCGTACTCGACGCGGGCGGCCGCGTGCTCGTACTGGCAGGGCGAGGCCTCCAGGTAGGCAACCGCCTGGGCGGCGAGCCGGACCGCGCGCTGGCCGGTCTCCAGGGCGGCGGCGCAGCGCAGGGCCTCGCCGATGGCGGTGTCCGTGCCGAACCGCTCGGCCTGGCGGCGGACGTCGGAGGCGAGCCGGGCGGCGCGGGCCGGGTCCTCGGTGGCGAGGGCCCGGGCCAGGTCGACCGCCCAGGGGACCATCACCGGGTTGTGGTGGCCTCGCGCACTCGCCGCCTTCTCCGCGGCCTCCAGCTCGTTGATGCCGTCCTTCGTGCGACCGGTCGCCAGCAGGAGACGGCCGCGTACCGAGCGCGGGTCGGGAAGGAGGATGGTGGACGGGTAGGGCGGGGCGAATCCGTGCTGATCGGCGATCGCCCAGGCCTCGTCGACATGCCCGCGGGCGAGCAGCGTGTCCACGAGGATGCAGGTGGCCGTCCAGTACAGGGGCAGCCCGCGGCCGACGCGCTCGGCCAGCCGCAGCCCCTCGCGCAGGGATGTCTCCGCCTCCCTGAGCCGGCCCCTTCTGCGGTGGCCGAGGCCGACATAGGCGTGCGCCAGGGCGAGGTGGCCGCCGCTCCAGCCTGCGGTCTCGTAGGCCCGCAGGGCTTCCGTGTAGAGGGCGTCGGCGCGGTCGAGGCGGTCGGTGTAGGCGTACGCGTTGGCCAGCATCAGCAGCAGTTCGATGCCCCACTCGGTGTCGGTCCAGCCGAGTCCGGGGGCGAGACGGCCGTTGACGAGGGAGCGGTCGCACATCTCGACGACCTCCTCGGCGTTCTCGCCGTGGGTCATGGCGTCGAAGCCGCGCAGCATCAGCAGGGCACGCTCGGAGTTGTCCTTGCCGGTGCAGGTCGCGGCGAGTCGGGCGAGCCGCTCGGAGCGGCCCGGCGTGGTCGTCTCGCCCGCGTAGATGCCCTCCCACATGTACTGCACGGCTTGCAGGCGCAGCTTGGCCGGACCCGCTTCGTGCCGGGCGGCCTCCGCCTCGACCGTGCGCACGGCCTCCTCCAGCTGGTCGTTGTGGAGCAGTGCCTGGGAGAGCCGGAAGACGGCGTCGACGCGTTCGGCGCCGCCCAGGCCGGGCATGGCGAGCGCGGACTGGAGGTGGTCGATGGTGGTGGCGGGCGCGGTCAGCAGGGTGGCGCAGCCCAGTTCGTAGAGCACGAGCGCGTGGACCTCGGGCAGCGGCGTCTCCACCAGGGCGCGTTCCAGGCAGCGGCGGGCCGCATCGGGGGCGCCGACGGCGAGGTGTTCGCGGGCGGCCTCGCGCAGCTGCTCGACGACCTCCTCGTCGTCGTCCGGGTGGACCTGGAGGAGATGCCGGGAGGCTGCCGCGGCGCCGCGGCCGGAGTCGGTGACGACCTGGGCGGCGATGCCGTGCATCGCGGTGCACAGGGCGGGCGGGATGGAGTTGTAGACGGCGGTCGCGATCAGCGGGTGGACGAACTCCAGGCCGCCGTCGCCGGTGCGGGCGTCCGCGGGGTCGGGATCGGTGAGGATGCGGGCGCTGCGCAGCAGTTCGGCACAGCGCACGGCCTCGTCGTGGCCCATGGTGGCGAGCCGGGCGACCAGGTCGACGGAGATGTCCGCGCCGAGGATCGCGGCGGCCCACGCGAACCGGGTGGCGTCGACGCCGAGTTCCTCCAGGCGGGCGACGAGGCCGCCGCCGCGGGCCGAGCGGTTCAGGGCGCGCAGTTCGTCGGCCTGTGCCTCGACGGGTTCGATCTCGCTGTCCTGGACCTTGGCGAGGAGTTCCACGGTCTCGTACGGGTTGCCGCCGGTGACCGCCCAGACCTCGCGGCAGAACGGGGCGTCGGCGTGCGGGCCGAGGGTGGCGCGGGTGAGGCCCGCGGTCGCGTCCGGGGTCAGGGCGCTCAGGCTGGCGACCGGCCGGCCCGCCGCCGCGGCGACCGCGTCGAGGTAGCGGGCGCTGTCGGCGCCGACCTCGCCGGGACGGCGGGCCACCACGACGAGTACGGACAGGTCGTCGAGGCGTTCGGCGAAGGCGGCGAGCCAGCGCAGGGTCTCCTGGTCGGCCCAGTGGGCGTCGTCGATCAGCAGCACGAGCGGCCAGTCGCGCCGGGCCAGCCGGCACACCGCGGCGACCAGTCCGTCGCACACGCCCTGCGGGTCGGCCCGCCGGTCGCCGGGGTCGGTGATGCCCAGGGCGGGGCCGGCGATGTCGTACCAGTCGCCGAGGTATTCGCGCGCCTCCTCCGGCATCAGCGACACCAGCGCGGGCTGCAGCAGCTGTCGTACGACGTTGAAGGGGACGGACTTCAACGTCTCGCCGCCGCGGGCGGACCAGACCGTGCAGCCGCGTGCCTCGGCGATGCGGCGGGTCTCGGCCAGCAGCGCGGTCTTGCCGAGCCCGGCCTCGCCCCGGACCATCAGGAGGCTGCCCGAGGACGAGCGGTCCGCGCGCAGGGTGGCGACGGCCTCCTCCACGGCGGCGACCTCCCGGTCACGCTCCCACAGGGAAGCCGAGGCGGCCGCCGTGGGCCGTACCTCCGTCATCCCGCTACCTCCCCAAGTCGCGTCAACGACGTACCGAACCCGAGCGTAGCCCTCCGGTCGTCTCGGTGCGGGCGGGTCCGGTGAGCTGTTGCCGTGACGGGTGACAGTGCGGGACCGCGGGCGACGCGCACGGCGTGCGACCTGCGCTCGTCAAGGTGACGGACAGTCAATAACGGTGGGAATCAAGGTGACTTCCGTGGACGTGTGGACTTGACGGAGGAGCGGCCGGGTGGCCGGGGGCACGGCTGCGGTCGTGCTCGCCCGCGGGGAGCGCCGGGCGGGACGGACCGCGCCTTCCACCGTCCGCGACAGAATCCGCTGTACGACCCATCCCGAAATAGGCGCACTCACCCCGATTCCGGGTTCCGGCCCTCTCATCCTGTTTTCACCGACGCCTCCTACGGTGGGGCCATGACGCAGGCGACTCCTCCGGGCTGGCACGCAGACCCCGGGCAGACAAGTGACGGGCCTCCCACCGAGCGCTGGTGGGACGGCGAGGCATGGACGGACCAGACCCGCCCTGCGGGGTCGGGCGCCGCATGGGGTCCCCCGACACAGCCGCAGTTCGACGGCGGATATCCGGGCTACCCCGGGTATCCCGACCCGCCGCCGGCGGGTGCGCGGCGCGGACTGAGTACGGGCATAGCCGTCGCGGTGGCGGCCGCGGTCCTGGCGAGCATCGGCCTGGGCGTGTACACGCTGTCCGGGGACGACGGGAGCAGCAGCGCCACCGGCTCGCAGCCGACGCCGAGCGCGCCGAGCGACCCGTTCGGCGGCGGCTCCGGCGGATCAGGGGGCGGCGGCACCACGCCCACGCCCGAGACGTCCGAGCCGCCGAGGGTCGAGAGCGGGTCGGTGACCGACGCGATCAGCGGGATCAGCATCCCCATCCCCGACGGCTGGTACGGCCAGACCCTGTCGGTCGGCGCATCGGTCACGTCGGAGGACTCCTACGACTGCCCGGGCGACACCTCCGCCTCCTGCACCAAGGGCGGCGCCTACTCGGCTCCCGCCCTCGCGCTCGGCACCGCCGGCAGCACGGCCGAGGAGGTCGCCAAGGCGGACATCACGGCCAACGCGGAGGAGTCGTACGGCGGGGACACCTACGGCGGGATCACCTCGCACGAGGTGCTGGCCTCCAAGTCCGTCACCGTGGCCGGGCAGAAGGGCTACCAGGTCCGCTGGAAGGCGGTCACCGACGTGGGTGCCGACGGGTACGTCGAGTCGCTGGCCTTCCCCTCGCCCGCGAACTCCGAGCAGATCGTCGTCATCCGGATCGGCGTCGACGTCAGCGAGAAGCAGTCCACGATCGACGAGATCACCAAGGGCATCAAGGTGTCCTCCGGCGGCGGCAGCGGCCAGGACGTCTGAGCCGATCCTTTCTTCTTCACCCCGGACATGAGTCGGCCGGGTGGGGCGCCCCTCCGCTCAAGAGGAACCCCACCCGGCCGGGGGTGCGCGCCGCCCCCGTCCCCACGGTGCGGCGCGGACAGGTCACCGTCCAGTCATCCCACGGACGGCGGCCTGGGTCTCAGGTCAGGCCGAGTGACGGCAGCACGGCGGCCTCCACGAATCTCAGAAGGTAATCGGGGTCGGCGTATTCCCCCTCCAGGACCGGTCGCACCCGCTGGACGCCGAACATCTGCGCCGGGACATACGCCAGCGCGGGATGGCCGTCCGCGACCTCGCCCCGCTCGACCCCGCGCCGGAGGATCGCCTCCAGCGCGGCGACCTCCGGCTCGACGAGCGCCTCACGCAGCGCCTGCTGAAGCTCCTGGTCCTGGACGACGGCGTGGCCGAGCGCCTGCAGCAGTGTGGTGCTGTCCGCCGTCGACCACTCGGCCGCGGCGCGCGCGACCTCGCGCAGGTCCTCGGCGAGTGATCCGGTGTCGATGCCCGTGAAGCGGACCTCGCGGTTCGAGCGCAGCGCCGCCGCGACGAACCGCGGCTTGGTCTTCCACTGCCGGTAGAGCGTGGACTTGCTGCACCTGGTGCTGGCGGCGACGCCGTCCATGGTCACGGCGTCGTATCCGCAGCTGCGGATCTGATCGAGAACGGCGTCGAAGAACTCCTGCTCACGCTCGGGCGTCAGCTTGGAGCGGCGCGAGGCGACGACCGTCTCCGGTCCGTCCGCGGCCTGCGACGTCATGGACTCTTCCCCTCGCTCGTGCGCGGCGCCCCGGGGCCCGCCTTCCAATGTGTCGTACGTCTATCGAAACGACACTGTACCGGTACTACCTCGTTTCGGTACAGTGTCGTTTCGAAACGGTCTAGTATCGGCACTCAGCCGTATCGGTACTTGGCCGTATCGATGAGCAACCAGTTCGTCCACACCACCAGACGCACCACATCAGCGAGAAAGGGCCGGGGGATGAATGCCCGCACCGAGCCTGCCGAAGCGAAGTCCGACGCGATAGCGCGCCCGAAGCTCGTCCGTGAGCTCCTGCTCGTCGCAGGGCTCTACCTTGTCTACCGGTTCGGCCGAATGCTGGCGACCGGCCACACCGGCGAGGCCTTCCGCAACGCGCATGACGTGTGGGACCTGGAACGAGCGGTGCATCTGCCCGGCGAAGGCGCGGTGCAGTCCCTGCTGCTGGACAACGACGGTCTGGTCCACCTCGCGAACACCTACTACGCCACGGTCCACTTCCCGGCCACCGTGGCCTTCCTGGTCTGGCTGTATCTGCGGCGCCCGGCGCACTACGTCTGGGCCCGCCGGGTGCTCGCCGTGGTGACCGCGGCCGCGCTGGTGGTGCACCTGGTGTTCCCGCTGGCCCCGCCGCGGATGCTGGCGGCGGCCGGTCTGGTGGACACCGCACAGGTGTACGGGCCGTCCGTGTACGGCTCACCGGAGACGGACACCCTCTCGAACCAGTTCGCGGCGATGCCGTCGCTGCACTTCGGCTGGGCACTGATGGTGGCGATCGGCCTGATCGCGGCGACGCGGTCGCGGTGGCGCTGGCTGTGGCTGCTGCATCCCCTGCTGACGCTGCTGGTGATCGTGGGGACGGCGAACCACTACTGGCTCGACGCGATCGTGGCCGGGGTCATGCTCGGCCTCGCGCTCGCGGTGATCCGGCCCCGGATCCCGTCCGGGGGGACCCCCGTCCCGCCTCGCTCGCCGCACCCGACGGCCACGACCGCCGGACGCGGTCAGCAGGCCCTCGCGCCCGCGGAGGAGGACGTCCTGGTGGGAGCGGGACGATGAGCGGCACGATGATCGCCGTCCTGCTGTCCCTCTGCTCCGCCGTCGCCTACGCGACCGCGGCCGTCGCCCAGGAACGGCTGGCCTCCCGGACACAGGGGGCGAACCTGCTGCGGCTGCTCACCACCGGCGCCTGGTGGTCCTCGGTCGCGCTGAACGCGTCCGGCGCGCTCCTGCACGTGGTGGCGCTCCGGTACGGTCCGCTCACCGTCGTACAGCCGCTGGGTGCGCTCACGCTGGTCGCCGCGGTGCCGATGGGGGCGCGGATGGCCGGGCGGCGGGTCAGCGGGGTGGAGTGGCGCGGCACGGTGTTCACGCTCGTGGGGCTCGCCGCGATCCTCGTCGTGGCCTCCGGGTCCGAGCCCGACCAGGTGCTGAGCGTGTCGGAGGCGTTGGCGGTCGCGGGGGTGAGCGCGGCGCTGATCGGCCTGCTGGGGCGGCCCGGCGACCGGTCGGGGCTGCGGCACGCCGCCGCCTCCGGCGT
Organism: Streptomyces blattellae; assembly: GCF_009709555.1. GTDB lineage: Bacteria > Actinomycetota > Actinomycetes > Streptomycetales > Streptomycetaceae > Streptomyces > Streptomyces blattellae. The sequence goes on from NZ_WJBG01000127.1 coordinate 193,294, forward strand.
GGCCTCGGGCGTCGGGTCCGCGCTCACGCAGACGGTGACGGTCGCCGCGACGGACGGCTCCGGCCCGCTGCTCAGCGGGCAGGTGATCGGGGTGGCGCTGCTCGTCGCGGTCTTCGCCGTCGGCGGGCTGCTGCTGTCGCAGTTCGCCTACCGGGGCGGCCTGGGTGCCCCGCTCGCCGTGGTGACGCTGGCCAACCCGGTGGCCGCCGCGGTGATCGGGCTGTCGCTGCTGGGCGAGGGGCTGCGGGGCGGCGCGCTCGGTGCTTTCCTCGCGCTGGCGGGGGCGGCACTGGCGTCCTGGGGTGTGGTGCTGCTGACCCGGGTCACCCCCGAGAACCACCCGGTGGCCGCCGTACTCGCCCTGGAGCCCGGTTCGGCCGCACCGGAACCGGCGCTGAAGCCGGCAACCCCGGTGCCGGGCGGGCCCGGTGCCGGTGCCCTGGCAGCCTGAACCGGGACACCTCACACCCCTGTGAGCCAGGGCCACAGGTGAGCGGGGTCAGCCCAGGCCGCGGTTGTCCTGCTTGAGTGCCGTGTCGACGGTCAGGGCCGTCGCGACCACGAGGCTCAGCAGGGGCTCGGGCAGCTGGTAGTGGACCTGGAGGACGTAGTTGTCCGCGGTCGTGAACATCGTCTTGGCGAGGCCTTCCCAGGTCTTGGTGATCCGGGCGACCTCGTTGTCGGCGTGGTCCACGATCGCGAAGTTCCAGGCCCGCCAGTTCTCCGCCTTGATCGCGCCGACCTGACCGCCGTTCGCATTCATCGCGAAGTTGATCTTCCCGAAGACGTTCTGCTGGACGATCTCACCGACCGGCTGCCCGTCCGGACGGGCCACGATCACCCGGGACTTGAGGAACTTGCGCGGCCGGGTCAGCAGCAGCACCGGCTGCCCGAAGGCGTCCCGGATCTCCAGCCGGTGCGTCATGAACTGGTCCAGGCTGGCGAAGAAGCGCACGATCTTCTTCAGCGCGCTCTGCCCGACCTGGACGACCGAGCCGATCTGGTTGCCGTGCTGGTCCATGACCTTGTACTCGTTGGTCAGCTCGATCAGCTTGGCCTTCTGGTTGACCACCAGGACCGGCTCGGTGAACAGGGTGCCGCCGCCGGAGCCGCCCGCGGCGACTCCGGCCTGCTGCTGCACCTGGCGCCGCACCCGCGGATCCTGACCGGCCGGCTGCTGCTGCGGCGGCACCGGGCCGGTGTGCTGCGCCTGCTGGTCCGGCGCGGTGTGCTCGGTCCACTGCGCCCCGTCCCAGTAGCGGAGGGTCCGGGGGGCGCCGTGCGGATCGGCGTACCAGCCTGCAGGTGTGTTCGAATGCGTGGTCACCGGGGCACACTACCCCGAGCACACCGGCATCTGACCAGCCCCGGCCATCCCGTACGCAGCAGGCTTTACCGGCCCGTTGCAGTGCCGGTCATCCGGTGATGACGGCCGGGTCGCTCACCCCGGGACGCCCGGTCTCCACTCGTCCGGCGAAGTGCCGCAGAAACGCGGAGTCGGCGTCGGAGGTGACCGTCAGGTCGTACCACTGCCTGCTCGCCCGGAGGTCGAAGCTGTGCCGCACGGCGGCACCGCGCCGCACCACGAAACGCCGCGTCCGGCCGCTGTAGCCGTCTGCGACCTCCACCTCCACCGTCGCGGAGCCCTTGTTGGTGAAGGTCAGCTCGATGCCGTCGCCTCTGTGCCGGGCGGTGACCTCCGGCCCCTCGGTGCTGTTCACGCCCTTGAAGGCACGCACGAAGCCGTTCGGGCCGTGCACGGTCAGGTCGTACGAGCCGCTGGAACAGGCCGAGTCCCAGGTGTCCGCGATCGACTTGCCCGCCTCGGTGGTGTACATCCACGGGCCGTCGGTGCGGTTGCCGGAGGTGACGTGGAAGGCGCCGCCCGCCTTGGCGCCCGTGGCGAAGGTGAGCGTGAACTTCCCGGCCGAGGTGTCGGCCGAACCGTCCGCGTACGGGGCGTACTTCAGTGGCCGGGACCGGCGCAGCCCGCGCTCCTGCTTGGGCAGCCGCGGGTCGGCGGGCGGGGTGGGCCGGTAGTCGGGGTGGCGCTCGCGGTCCGGCGGCTCGTAGGCGTCGGTGTCCGGCAGGTCGACGGGGCGCGGGTCCTCGCGGGAGAAGTCGAACGCGGAGGTGAGGTCACCGCAGACGGCGCGGCGCCACGGCGAGATGTTCGGCTCGCGCACGCCGAACCGGCGCTCCATGAACTGCAGGATCGAGGTGTGGTCGAGGGTCTCGGAGCAGACGTAACCGCCCTTGCTCCAGGGCGAGACGACCAGCATCGGCACCCGCGGGCCCAGGCCGTAGGGACCGGCCACCCGGCCGGCGTCGCCCGGGTAGAGGTCGGGCCGCACATCCACCGTGGACTTGCCCTGCGCGGCGGACCTGGGCGGGAGCGGCGGCACGACGTGGTCGAAGAAGCCGTCGTTCTCGTCGTACGTGACGAACAGCGCCGTCTTCGCCCAGACCGCGGGGTTGGAGGTGAGCGCGTCCAGGACCTGGGCGATGTACCAGGCGCCGTAGTTCGTGGGCCAGTTGGAGTGCTCGGAGAAGGCCTCCGGGGCGGTGATCCAGGAGATCTGCGGCAGCCTGCCGGCCTTGACGTCGGCCTTCAGCCGGTCGAAGTAGCCGTCGCCGTTCTTCACGTCGGTGCCGGTGCGGGCCTTGTCGTACCAGGGGTCGCCGGGCTCGGCACCCCGGTACCTGTTGAAGTACAGCAGGGAGTTGTCGCCGTAGTTGCCGCGGTAGGCGTCCTGGATCCAGCCCCAGGAGCCGGCCGCGTCCAGGCCGTCGCCGATGTCCTGGTAGATCTTCCAGGAGATCCCGGCCTCTTCCAGTCGCTCGGGGTACGTGGTCCAGCCGTAGCCCAGTTCGTCGTTGCCGAGGACCGGGCCGCCGCCCGTGCCGTCGTTGCCGGTGCAGCCCGTCCACATGTAGTACCGGTTCGGGTCCGTCGAGCCGATGAACGAGCAGTGGTAGGCGTCGCAGATGGTGAACTTGTCGGCGAGCGCGTAGTGGAAGGGGATGTCGTCGCGGGTCAGGTACGCCATGGTGGTGGAGCCCTTGGCGGGCACCCAGTTGTCGTACGTGCCCTGGTTGTAGGCGGAGTGGCCGTCGGGCCAGGAGTGCGGCAGGCCCTCCAGGAACTGCATGCCGAGGTCGTCGGCGTCCGGGTGGAAGGGCAGCAGGTCCTTGGTGCCGTCCGACTGGTACCAGATGGACTTGCCGTTGTGCTGGGTCACGGGCCGCGGGTCACCGAAGCCGCGGACTCCTCTGAGCGCGCCGTAGTAGTGGTCGAAGGAGCGGTTCTCCTGCATCAGGACGACGATGTGCTCGACATCCTCGATCGACCCGGTGCGGTGGTTCGCGGGGAGCGCGGCGGCGCACTCGATGCTGCTCGCCAGGGCGGCGAAGGCCGTGGTGGCGCCCGCCACTTGGAGGAATCGGCGCCGGTTGACTTCGGGCATGGGTGAGGGACCTCTCCCTTGGGGGTGTTCGACCGTCGGATCTGCCGGACGGAACGCGCGCGGAAGGAGTGTTCCAAGGGCACCGAACGTCAGGGAAGGGTCTGGTGACCCTCGTGTGAAAGTCGGCGGTACGAGAGGTGCGGGGGCGGCATCCGAGGCGCGCGGACACGGCCCGCCACCGTCCGCATCGCGAGATGCCAATAGTCCAATTCCGGACGATCACCGCGCGGCTCCCAAGCACCGGGATCGGTCAACTCCACTGTCTCCAGCGGGCGTTCAGCCCGCCTCAAGACCCACTCGGACGCGTGCACTTTTCCGTCACGTTTCGCGGCAAGACCACAAAAGCTACACAGGCACATCACGATATGACGTGGCGAATGCGTCGACGACTGGCGTCTGAGGGGGGCGTGGCGTCGCGCGTGGGGTGCGTCCACTCCGCGCGGGAGCGCTGCTCATGCCCGCCCAGGAGGGGACATCACCGCATGATGCGGACCATACGTACTGCCGCGCTCACCGCTGGAGCGCTCATCGCCTCGCTGGTCCTGCCAGCCGCGGCGGCCCACGCCGACACGGTCACGCCCCGTGTCGACCTGCGAGTCCTCGTGGTCAGCGACGGAGGCCCGTCCACCGACGCCATCGCGGCCGAACTGGACACGGCCGGAACGCCGTACACCGAGATCGACCTCCAGGACGCGGCGAGACCGAGCATCGACGCGGACTTCCTGGCGGACACGGTGGACGGCGTACCGCGCGCCAAGTTCCAGGCGGTCGTGCTGCCCAACGACAACCCGTTCCCGGCCGGTTCCGCCGAGATGGCGGCGCTGGTGGCCTATGAGCAGACGTACGCGATCCCGCAGGTCGACGCCTACACCTACGCGCGTCCGGAGGCCGGGCTCGACTACCCGGGCTACTCGGGCAGCGTGGACGGTGTGACGGCCGAGGTCACCGAGGCCGGTGCGGCGGGACCGTTCGCCTATCTGGACGGAACCGTGCCGTTCGATGACGACTCCCCCGACGTGGGCGAGAGTTACGCCTATCTGTCGACACCGGCGGAAGGCGCGGACTTCACGCCGTACGTCGACGCGGCGATCCCGGGGCAGTCCACCCGGGGCTCGCTGGTCGGCGAGTACCGGCACGACGGGCGGCGGGAACTCGTCGTCACCTTCGTCTACAACCAGCACCAGCAGCAGTTCCAGCTGCTGGCCCGCGGCATCGTGGAGTGGATGACCGACGGGGTGCACCTCGGCGCCTCCCGCAACTACTTCGCGGTGCACGTCGACGACGTCTTCGGGGCGGACGACCGCTGGGACACCGAACTCAACTGCACGCCGGGCGACATCGACTGCCCGCCGGGCCAGGGGGCGTCGGACCCGATCCGGATGACCCCGGCCGACGTCGACTACGCCTTGGAGTGGCAGGACCGGCAGGGCATCACCCTCGACATGGTCTACAACGGCGCGGGCAGTGAGACGCACCGCGAGGAGAACAACGGCCAGGACGAACTCGCCGACCAGTTCATCGCCGACCGGGGCAGCTTCCGCTGGGTCAACCACACCTACTCGCACTCCTACCTCGGCTGTGTGCAGGACGTCAGCGTGGTGCCGTGGCAGTGCGCCACCAACGCGGACGGCACCACCCAGTGGGTCAGCCAGAGCGAGATCTCCGACGAGATCGCGAACAACCGCTCCTGGGGCCAGACCAACGGACTCCCGCTGGACACCGAGGAGTTGGTGACCGGCGAGCACTCGGGCCTGAGGATCCTGCCGCAGCAGCCGGAGGACAACCCCAACCTGGCGCCCGCGCTGGCCGACAACGGGATCGAGTGGCTCGCCTCGGACTACTCCCGTGATCCCGCGCAGCGTCAGGTCGGTCCCGCGACGACCGTCTCGCGCTACCCGATGAACATCTTCTACAACGCGGGGCGGGCCGCCGAGCAGGTCGACGAGTACAACTGGATCTACACCAGCCGCGCCCAGGGCGGCAGCGGCGTCTGCGAGGACAACCCCGCCACCTCCACCTGCCTGACGGCGCCGCTGGACACCGCAACCGGCTACGCCGACCACATCGTGCCGCTGGAGACGCGGACCGCGCTCGGGCACGTGCTGTCCAACGACCCCAAACCGCACTACATCCACCAGTCGAACCTGACCGAGGACCGTATCGCCTATCCGGTGCTCGACGGTGTCCTCGACACCTACGACACGCTGTTCGCGGACAACACGCCCGTGGTGAACCTGCCGATGAAGGACCTCGGCATCGAGACGCAGCGGCGCGCGGCCTGGGACGCGGCGCTCGACGCCGGTCAGGTCACCGCCTACCGCGTCGGCGGGACCGTCACCGTCGAGGCGCCGGACGGCGTGGCCATGACCGCGACCCTGCCCACCGGCACCACGCAGGACGGCGCCGCCTTCGGTACCGCCTACGCGGGCGCGGTGTCCGGCTGGACCGCCTCGGCCGGGCAGCCGCTCACGCTCACCCTGCCGTCGTCCACCGCCTCCCCGACCGCGACCGCCGACGCGCCGGACGGTTCGACCACCTCCACCACTCCCCCGACGACGGTGCCCGCCGGTGTGACCGAACAGGTGCCGTACGCCCCGGAGAACTGAGCACGGCCCGCACGACGGCCTGGGCCGCACCCTGTGCGGCCGGGGCCGGTACGACCGCCACCGACCTCGGCCGTGGAGCCCCCACCATGCACGTTCACCACGGCGCGCGACGCTCCGGCGCGACGCGCGTGACCCTCCTCACCGAAGGCACCTACCCCCACAGTCACGGCGGGGTGAGCGTCTGGTGCGACCAGCTCGTCACCGGCATGCCCGACCTCGGCTTCGACGTCATCGCCGTCACCGGCACCGGACGCGAACCGCTCGTCTGGGACCTCCCCGAGCATGTCGCGCGCGTCGTCTCCGTCCCCATGTGGGGCCCCGCGCCCGACGGCCGCGCGCCCCGCGGGAGGAGCGGGAGGCAACTCGCCTCCGCCTACGAGCAGTTCCTCACCGCGCTGCTCGACCCCGCCGCCGAGGGCGGGTTCGCCGCCGCCCTGTACGCGATGGCGCGGGCCGCCGCGGACGGCGCGCTGAGCCCCTTTCTGCGCGGTGACAAGGCGATCGGTGTGCTCACCGCGGTGTGGAACCGGCCGGGCCTGGCCGTGCGGGAGGCCCGGCCGACCCTGCACGACGCGATCACCGCGACCGCACTGCTGGAGCACGCCCTGCGCCCCCTGGCCACGCCCCCACCCGACACCGGGGTGGCACACGCGGTCAGCGGCGGCGTCGCCGTACTGCCGGGGCTCGCCGCGCTCGAACGGCACGGCGTCCCGCTGCTGCTCACCGAACACGGCGTCTATCTCCGCGAGCGCTACCTCGGCTATCGCACCGCCCCGTACCGCTGGCCGGTGAAGGCCGTCGTCCTGGGCTTCTTCCGGCTGCTGGCCGAGGAGACGTACCGCAGGGCGGCGCTGATCACTCCCGGCAACCGCTACAACCGGCTGTGGGAGGAACAGGGCGGTGCGGACCCCGAGTCGATCCGCACCGTCTACAACGGCGTGGACCCCGGCGCCTTCCCGCCCGCCGGCCCCGAGCCGGACCGGCCGACGCTCAGCTGGGCGGGGCGGGTGGACCCGATCAAGGACCTGGAGACGCTGATCCGCGCGTTCGCGCTGGTCCGGGGCCGGCTCCCGGACGCCGCACTGCGGTTGTTCGGCGGCACACCACGTGGCGGCGAGGCCTACCGGCAGCGGTGCGAGGCCCTCGCCGCCGAGCTCGGTCACGCCGACGCGGTCACCTTCGAGGGCCGGGTCGAGGACATCAAGGACGCCTACGCGGCAGGGAACGTCGTGATGCTCTCCAGCATCAGCGAAGGCTTCCCGTTCACCCTGATCGAGGCCATGTCCTGCGGGCGGGCGACCGTCTCCACCGACGTCGGCGGAGTGCGGGAGGCCGTCGGGGACACCGGCCTCGTCGTACCGCCGCGCGACCCGGCCAGGATGGCCGCCGCCGCGCTGGAGCTGCTGGGCGACGCGGAGCGCCGCCGCTCGATGGGCGAGGCGGCGCGGCTCCGGGTGATCCAGCAGTTCACCCTGCGCCAGACCGTCGACACCTTCCGCTCCATCTACCGGGAGCTGGCGGCGCTCGGCGGACCCGGTGAAGTCGACCGCGGTCCGGCAGCGCACCGAAGGGGCGCGGGGCTGTGTCGATGTGCGGCTCCGCCGCGATGGGAGACCCCCATGAGCGGGGGAGGATTCGAGAGGGAGCGCTCGGACCGGATCTGGACGCCGGAGAGCGCCGAGCAGCCCGCTCAGGCAGACGTAAGGACAGGGAGCATGGCCGGATGAGCGGACCGATGGCGCTCGAACCTGGCGGCACGGAAGGAGACACGCTTTCCCTCCGGCTGGCCCAGGACCCCTTACCTCGTGGGCGCGTTGCCGCGGACCGCACCCTGCCCCTGCGACGGCCGCGCTGGGGCGCGGACCGCACCCTGACTCTGCGGCAGCCGCGCTGGGGCGCGGACCACGCCGCGGTCGACTCGCTCGCCGCCGACCTCGCCGACCGTATCGGCCCTGCCGTGCACTCCTACGAGGTCGCCGCGCTGCTGGAGTCGGAGGGCCTGACCGCCGAGGTCATCCAGGAGCGCTACGGCCACCCGAACCTGTTCTCCCTCGCCACCGCCCTGTACGAGCGGGTGCCGCGTTCCTTCCCCGAGCCCGCGCCACCGGCCGACCCCTGGCAACCGGACCACATCCGGTGCGCCCTGCGCGGCGCCCTGTTCGCCCTGCCGGGACTCGCCTACCTGCTCACCGCACCGCTGTGGCACGCCGACCGCGCCGTGTCGGTACTGATCGTCGCCGGGCTCGTCTCCTGGGCGTGGGGTCAGGCCCTGGGGCACCGGGCCTTCCTGCGCATGACGACGGGACGGCGGGAGGCGGGCCGTACGCTCCTGAAGGGCGCCCCGCTCGGCGCCGTCGCGGCGACGGCTGCGGGGGCGGTGGTCGCCGGGTCCGGTCCGGCGGTCCTGGCCGCGGGGGCGCAGTCGGTGTACCTCGCGACGGCCGGCGTACTGCTGGTGCTGGGCGGGGAGCGGCTGCTGCTGGCCGCGCTCACCCCGCTGATCGCCGGTGCCACGGTGCTGCCGTGGTGGGAGCCCGGCGCCGTGCTGCGGGCCGGGCTGCCGCTGCTGTCCCTGCTCGGCGCGGTCGCCGCGGCGGGCTGGGCGCTGCGCTCCGCCCTGTCCGGTTCCGCCGCGCCGGGCGCCCCCCGGCCCCCGCTCCTGCGGTCGCTGCCGTACGGCCTGTTCGGGCTGGCCGCGGGGGCGCTGGTGCTGCTGACGGGGCGGGAGCAGCCGTACGCGGTGATCGTGCTGACCGTGAGCATGGGGCCCGCCGAGTGGCTGCTGTACCGGTACCGCGGGCTGTCGGTGAAGGCGCTGCGGGCGACCGCCACACCGGCCGCGTTCCAGGTGCGGTCGGCCGGCATCCTCGCCCTCTGCCTGGGCGCCTATCTGCTGCCCCTGCTCCCCGCGGCCCTGCTCACCGACACCGAACCCGCCCCTCTCCTGCTGCTCGCGGCGGCCCTGTGGACGGCGCTGCTGCTGCAGGCCTTCGGGCTGGCCTGGCCGCCCGCCGGGGTGTGTCTCGCGGCCGCCGCCGGGGCGGGCGCGCTCACCGTCTTCGCCGGGCCATCGGACACCGGCGTGCTCGCGCTCAGCTGCGGCGCCGCCGCCCTGTGTCTCCTCGGATACGTGCTGCGGCTGCTGGGACGGCCCGCGCCGCACGCGTGAGGCGGACCACGTGCAAGCAACCGACCCCTGCCCACAGACGCGCAACCGACCGGAAGGAACCCGAGTTGACCACCGCACCACTCGCCGCCGTCACCGGAGCCGAAGGATTCATCGGCTCGCACCTCACCGAGGCGCTGGTCGCCTCCGGGCACCGGGTGAGAGCCATGGCGCAGTACAACTCGTTCTCCTCCTACGGCTGGCTGGAGACCCTGGCGCCGGACGTCCTCGACCAGGTCGAGATCGTCCTCGGCGACGTACGGGACCCCGGCTCGGTCCGCGGTCTGCTCGACGGCGCCGCCTGCGCCTACCACCTGGCCGCCCTCATCGCGATCCCGTACTCCTACCAGGCGCCGCACAGCTACGTGGACACCAACGTCACCGGCACCCTCAACGTGCTGGAGGCGGTCCGCGCGCTGGGCACGCCCCGGCTGGTGCACACCTCGACCAGTGAGACGTACGGCACCGCGCGGACCGTGCCGATCACCGAGGACCACCCCATCAACACCCAGTCCCCGTACGCCGCTTCGAAGGCGGGCGGCGACCGGCTGGCCGACAGCTACCACGCGAGCTTCGACACGCCGGTGGTGACGCTGCGGCCGTTCAACACCTTCGGGCCGCGCCAGTCGATGCGGGCGGTCATCCCCACCGTCATCGGCCAGGTGGCCGCCGGGGAACGGACGATCACGCTCGGCGACCTGCGTCCCACCCGCGACTTCACCTACGTGAAGGACACCGCGCAGGCGTTCCTCACCGTCGGCACCGCGCCCGCCGGGCAGGTCGTGGGCCGCACCTTCAACGCCGGGACCGGCGGGGAGATCTCCGTCGGCGACCTCGTCGCGCTGATCGGCAAGGTGATGGACACCGGCCTCGACGTCCGCGAGGACACCGCCCGCATCCGGCCCGCGGGCTCCGAGGTGATGCGCCTGGTCTGCGACGCGAGCCGGCTGACCGCCGCCACCGGCTGGCGGCCCGCGCACTCCCTGGAGGAAGGCCTCGCGCACACCGTCGAGTTCTTCCGCGACCCGGCCAACCTGGCCCGCTACAAGACCGGCATCTACAACATCTGAGCCCGTCAGGCACATCGACAAACGCCCGAGAAGCGTTCACGAAGGAGGAGTTCCCATGCACGCAGTGATCCTGGCGGGAGGCAAGGGCGTCCGGCTGCGGCCCTACACCACCGCGCTGCCCAAGCCGCTCGTGCCCATCGGCGACCAGCACGCCATCCTGGAGATCGTGCTGCGCCAGCTCGCCACGGCGGGCTTCACCCACGTCACCTTAGCCATCGGCCACCTGGGCGAGATCATCCGCGCGTATGTGGGCGACGGCAGCCAGTGGGGGCTGACCGTCGACTACGCCACCGAGGACAGCCCCCTGGGCACCATGGGCCCGCTGCTCACCATGCGCGAGAAGCTGCCCGAGACGTTCCTGGTGATGAACGGCGACGTCCTCACCGACCTCGACTACGCGGACGTCCTGCACCGGCACAGCGCCTCGGACGCGCCGCTCACCATCGCGACGTACGCGCGCAAGGTGCACATCGACTTCGGTGTGCTGACCACCGCCGACAGCCGGATCGTCGCCTTCACCGAGAAGCCGAGCATGGACTACCGCGTCTCCATGGGCGTGTACGGGCTGTCCCGGTCCACCCTCGACGGCTACACCGCCGGGCTGCCGCTGGGCTTCGACGAGCTGGTCCTCGACCTGCTGAACACACAGAACCCGCCGCACGCCTACGAGTTCGACGGGTACTGGCTGGACATCGGCCGCCCCGACGACTACGACCGGGCCAACGCCGAGTTCACCACCCTCAAGTCGCTGCTGCTGAAGGGAGCCTGACCACCCCATGCGCATTCTCGTCCTGGGCTTCACCGGCTATCTGGGCGGCCATGTCGCCGAACACCTGCGCGCCCTGCCGGGTGTGCGAGTGCTCGGCGCCGGCCGCTCGCCCGCCGCCGAGTACGGCATGGACCTCGCGACCGCCCGCGCGGACGAACTGGCCCGGACCCTGGCCGACGCGGAGCCCGACGCCGTGATCAACTGCGTGGGCGCGACCGGAGGGGACGCCGTCACCCTCACCGAGGTCAACTCCCGTGGACCGGCGGTGCTGTGCGCGGCGCTGCGGAAGGCGGCCCCCGTGGCCCGGCTGGTCCACCTGGGCTCGGCCGCCGAGTACGGCCCCGGCGTCCGGGACACCAAGGTGACGGAGTCGGAAGCCACCCGCCCGGTCGCCGTGTACGGCGCGACCAAGCTCGCCGGTACGGTCGCCGTCACCACGTCGGGACTGGACGCGGTGGTGCTCCGGGTGGGGAACCCGGTGGGGGCCGCCGCCCCGCCGGGCGGGCTGCCCGGCCGCATCGCGGGCCTGCTGCGCGAGGCGGGTGACGACCCGGACGCGGTGATCCGGCTGGGCGATCTGTCGGCGTACCGCGACTTCGTCGACGCACGGGACGTGGCACGGGCGGCGGCGCTCGCGGTGTCGGCCCCGCGGCCCCTGCCGGGCGTGCTCAACATCAGCGGCGGACAGGCCGTTGCCGTACGGGAGTTGGTGCGGACGCTGGCGCGCATCGCCCGGTTCCGGGGGCGGATCGAGGAGAACGGCGGTGGATCCGCCCGCTCCGGGGAGGTCTCGTGGCAGTGTTCCGACGTCACGGCCGCCGAGGACGCGCTGGGCTGGCGGCCGTCGTACACCCTCGGCGACTCACTGGCCGAGCTGTGGGCGGCGACCGCACGCCCGGGTCCATGAGCCTGCTGATCCCGCTGTACGTCCATCCGGCCGAGGATCCCGGCGCCTGGCACCGCCTGATCGGGGCGGCCTCAGATACGTATGCGGTGATCCTCAACCCTGCGGGCGGCCCCGGTCCGGCCCCCGACCCCGCGTTCACCGCGGCGGCGGCAGCGCTGCGCGCGGCCGGTGCCCGCCTGCTGGGATACGTCGACACCGACTACGGCGCCCGCAGCCCGGCCGAGGTGACGGCCGACATCGTCCGGTACCGCGAGTGGTACGGGACCGACGGCTGCTTCCTCGACCAGGTGACCGCCTCGCCCGACGGACTGGCCGCCTGCAGACGCCTGGTGCGGGCGGTACGACGGCTCGGCGCGGCCCCGGTCGTCCTCAACCCCGGCGTCCACCCGGCGCCGGGGTACGCCCGCCTGGCCGACCTGGTCGTCACGTTCGAGGGCCACTGGTCGACGTACGTCTCGGCGTTCAGCAGACCGGCGTGGACCTCTCGGCACCCGGCCGAGCGGTTCTGCCATCTCGTCTACGGCGTGCCCGAGGCGCTGGTGCCGCTGGCCGTCCGTACGGCTGGGGAGCGGGGCGCGGGGGTCTCGGGGCCGGTGACGGGTGAACTTCCCAACCCCTGGGCTGAGTTGACGCCCGCGCTGGTGGAGACGGAGCGATGAGAGGTGCCGCATGTGCGTGCGGCGTGCTGGTGGCGACGAGGCTGACGGCCGGTTCGGGCACCGAGGGCGGCATCCGGACCGACGGCACGACAAGGCCCACCGCGACCGATGGCAGAGGTGGCCCGGCTGCACCGCGCCGGCCGCAAGGTGGACGCCGTGCGGCCCGGCCTGGTGGAGGGGTACGCCGACGAGACGGGATTCCCGCTGACCGCGCGCGACCGGCTGGCGTACAACCGCACGATCGCCGACATCGCACGCAGTAAGAGACCGGAGCCGGGGGTGTGGCGGCGGCCCTGCTGAGGCTGACATGGCGGACAGCTGGGTGGGGTAAAGGGCTCGTGTGGACGAACCCGACAGGAGTCCGGCAGGGCTGGAGATCAGCCGAGTGGCCGAGGTGATCACGGGACGCGCCACTGGTGTCGCGGGTCGACGGGGGTCCGGCTACCGGGTGTCGGGCTGTCACGTGGTCACCGCAGCGCATGTCGTGCAGACGCCGGCAGTCGCGTTGCGAGTCCGTTTCGAGGCGGATCGCCCCGCGGAGTGGGCAGCCGGGGCACGGGTCGTGTTCTCGTCGGCGGGGGCCGACCTGGCGCTGCTGGAACTCACAGATCTGCCTGCCGGGCTTCCGTCGGCCCTCGCGCCCCCGCGCTTCGGGGGAGTTCCGGACGCCGACGTGACGGTGCAGGTCTCCGCGGTCGGGTTCCCCCTGTTCAAGATGCGTCAGCCCGCCGTCCGTGCCGACCGTGCCGCGCCTGAGCGACCGACCCGATACCGCGATTCCTGCCACGTGGACGGCAGAGTCTCCGTTCTGTCGAACCGCCGCGAGGGGACCCTGGAAGTCGCTGTCGCGCCGCCCGCCGACGAGGTGGGCCCGGACCGTTCTCCCTGGGAGGGCATGTCCGGTGCGGCCGTCTGGTTCGGGGACGCGATCATCGGTGTGATTGCCGCGCATCATCGGGCGGACGGCCTGAACCGACTGGCTGCGGTGCGGGTGGCCCGCTGGTACGAGGTATTGGCGGAAGACGAGCTGGCGATGATGCACAGGCATGCCGGATTGCCGCCGCAACTGCCGATCGCCGGGGAGCCGTCCTTTCCTGCGGTGCCCTCCCGGCTGCTGTCTCTCCTGAATCCGGCCGAACTATGGCAGGTGACGGACGCGATGGCCGCCCTGCCTTCGCTGCGCCGGCCGGGCGGGTTGGACACGGTTCTGGAGGAGGCCGATCCGCGTCTGGCGGCGCAGCGCCCCCGGGACGGGAGTCTCCGCTTCGAGGTACACGGCCTACTGCGCACGTGCCGGAGGTACCCGGGCACCTTCAGCGCGGTGACCGACGCCTTGCGGCACTGGGAGCAGGACTCGGCGGAGGTCAGCCACCTCGAACGCATCCTGAGACGATTAGCGCTCAAATACGGATGAAGTGAAATGGTGACTGGCCGGTACGCAGGGTATCGGCAAGGCTCAACTCTGGGTCATCATGGGAAGGACCCCGCATGGAGCAACGGCCGTTGACAGGAGGGGACTTGGCAGCCGCAGAGCAGGCCAGTCCGGAGAACGGTTCTGGAATCCTGGACCTTACGGGCATATCTCTTGAGGAACTGCGCTCCATGGACGGTCCAGATCTGACCGAGTCGCTCAAGCACTTGATAAGCAACCTCGACGACCCGTACTCGGTCAGGGCCGGGGGCAGCAACCCGTCTCGAGTGGAGTGACGCAGGGGGGATCCGTGGGTGCTGATGTCGGCGCGGCCAGAAACCACCCAGCCTTCCACAGCCTTTCCGCGGAGGAAGTTCCGGCGCTTGTCCATGACGGTGACCCCGGCCGGTTCATGCTCGGGTTGCTGAAGGCCGAACGCAGCCGCCGCATGCTGCTCCTGCGTGCTTTCCTCGACCGGGTTCGCCAGGACATCCCGGCCGACGAGGCGGCGGCTGTCGCCCAGGCATGGGACCTGCTGGAGCGAGCTCAGCGGGTGACGCCCGAGTTCGTGGAAGAGATCCTGATGTCTCCGGGCACGGGCATCTGGGTGTCCTCGGCCCTGCGCCGGCTGAGGGACGGCGCCTCCGGCCGGCTTCCGCTGTGGGTGGTTACGGGGCGTCTGCCCGCGCTGGCCGTTGCGGCAGCGACCCGCGCCCGGCTTTCGTTCGCCATGGAAGTGCCGGTCCACCAGGGAACCGTTTCTCTTCCGGGTTTGGGCTGTGCGAGGTTTGAGGGCCTGGACGTAGAGCCATGGGCGACCGCACAGGCCGTCGGCCGGGAAGGCTCGCTGCGCATGACCGCAGGCGGCACAGAGGTGCTCATGGATCCCGGCCGGCGGCACGCTGCTCCTGGCTGGCTACCGGCCCGTCGGCTGACGGTCGGGCCGCCGGGGCCCGCCCTCCACCTCGTACTGGAAGAGCATGATCCTTACCGTACCTTTTCGTCGCCCCGCGGACCTCGCTTTCTGTCCCCGGCGGAGGAGCACGTCTGGCGCTCATCGCTCAGCGACGCGTGGGACATACTCATACGTGACGATCCGGTTGCGGCGTGGGAAATGCGGCACGGTCCGCTCATTTCTCTGGCACCTGCGGACGCGAGGGAGAAGTTCCGGCCATACAGCAGTTCGGCAGGCGAGGCTTTCGGCGGGATCAGCGCTTCACTACCGGACACCCCTGCCCAGCTTGCGGCCACCTTGGTGCATGAATTCCAGCATATCAAGCTGGGCGCTTTCATACATCTGGAACCGTTGTTACGCAGGGTCGAAAACGAGAATGCAGAGATCGAGTTGTTCTATGCTTCATGGCGCGATGACCCCCGTCCACTGGAAGGCATCATTCAGGGAATATATGCCTTCTTCGGTGTAACGCGTTTCTGGCGGGCGCATCGCCGAAAATCTGCCGCTTCAGAATTATTGGCCGATTTCGAATTCTCTCTTTGCCGTCAGCAAGTGTGGGAGACCCTGAAGAATGTCAGGCGGCATCCCCGGTTGACTGCCGTAGGGCGCCGTCTTCTGCACCTGGTGGGCGAGCGTTGTGAACGGTGGTTGGGTGAAGAGGTGTCCCGGACGGGGATACGCCTTGCGTACGAGGCGGCGACAGATCACCGTGCCAAATGGCGTGCCCATCATCTGCACCCCTCCCCGCAGGCTGTCGACGAGGCCGTACGCGCCTGGAAGCGCGGAGACGGACGCCCATCCGTCCTCCTGGAGGCCGCGCCGCGTTCTGCTCCGGACGCCGGGGCGGTGTGCCTCGACACCGCGGCCACTCTTGCCCGGCACACCATCGCCGATCCACGGGGGCACTGGGTCTCTCGGGCCGAGGACCAGATCGGCGGGGCGGGACGGGCAGATGTGCTCCTGGCACTCGGCGAGCGGTCAGCCGCTCGCCGAGTCCTGGTGGAGCAACTGCGTGCCGATGATCCCCCGGCGGGCTCCTGGGCCCTTTTGGGACGGGCCCTGGCTGACGATCCCGAACACGGTCGGGTTTCTCGGTTCCTGCTCGAACATCCGGAACGGGCCAGAGCTGTCCACGCGGCGTTGAGGACCGCCGGCCTGGACCAGGACGACCCCGTTCAGCTGGCAGTCTGGCTGGCCGAGGACAGATGACCCGAAGCGAAGAAGCCATCGCCGGCGGGCACGCTAGAGCGGAAGCGGGTCGATGTCGCAGTTCGCCCGGGCGCTTGCCCGGAAATCGACGGCTGCAGGGTGAGGCACAGTATTTTCTTGCCCGGTGGATGAAGTGTTCAGCACGCGCTCCAGACGTTCTCCTGTGTCCCTGCGCAACGCTGTGCCTTCGTCGTGCAGGCCGAGGGCCACAAGGTCCTGGGCAAGGTTTCCGGCGCACGCGAGGGTGGTGGGGTGGTCCGGGCCGAAGGTCTCCAGGCACCGTGTGAGGGTTTCCCGTCCCCGGTCCGCGGCCGCTCGGTGCTCATCCAGAGCAGCCAGATCACTGGCCAGATTGATGGCGGTCACCAGGGTGAAGGGGTGGAGCGGACCGATCGCGTCGACCAAGGCCTCCAGTGCTGTCTCGTCCAGCCGACGTGCCTCTTCCGGCCGTCCCAGCAGCCGCTCGGAGATGGCCAGGCCGACATCCGCCGACATGGTGTACGGATGCAGCTCGTGGAACACCGTGCGGTAGCCGGCGCAGACCTGGAGGCCGCGGGCGTGCGCACTGTTCAGGTCGCCGTTCTGGCGCAAGGCGATGGCCAGGGTCAGCGCGCTCGCCAGGGACCGCGGGTGGGTTTCGCCGTAGCGGCGGGTGAAGCCTTCCTGGGCCTCCAGAGCGAACTCCAGGGCGCGTGCGTGATCGCCTGCTTTGCGGCAGGCGATACCCAGTTCGCGTACGGTGTCGATGGTGTTGGGGTTGTCGCTGCCGAAGAGCTCGCGGGACGCGCTCAGCGCACTTTCCTGGAGTCGGCGCGCGCCGATGTAGTCCCCGATCTCTCGGACGTCGATGGCGATCGAGTTCTCCGTGATGAGGCTGCGCTGTTCGTCACGGCCGAAGACGCGCAGCTTCAGCTCCCACGTCCTGCGGTCCAGGTCGAGCGCCTCTCGGAACGCGCCGGTCAGCCGGAGACTCACCCCCAGGTTGTGGGCGATGTTCAGGGTGACGGGATCGTCCTCACGGAAGGCGCGTACCGCTCGTTCGTAGGCGACGCGGTTGAGCTCCACCGCGTCTTGGAAGCGGCCTTCGGCGCGGCGGACGCCCGCCTCGGTGTCGATGGCGTCGAGGGCGCTCTCGGCGTCGGGGTCCGCGACGCGGTCATAGACGCGCCGGACGTGCTCAACGAGGTCGGAGGCTTCCTGGTACCGGCCGACCGTCCAGTACATCCAGGTCAGCCACTGCCCCATCAACAGCGTCTGATGGTCTTCCTCACCGAACAGCTCCAGCCACGTCTTCCAGGCGGACTGCGAGAAGTCGACGGCGACCTCGTGTTCGCCCCAGTGGTACAGGTACTTCGCGACGTTGATGACGAGGTCGCGGGTCCAGGACTGACTCGACCGGAGGGCGTCCGAGGCCATCACGTGGGTGTAGAGCTCAGCGTACCGATCCCAGCTGGTCGGGTCGGTCGGTGTCCCGGGGTCGGCTGTCGCCATCAGGCTGTGGGCGCTCTCGCGCATGCTCTCTTGCTCCTGGGGGCTCATACGGTTGATCAAAACGTGCTGCACCAACCTGTGCATCTCGATGGAGTTGGTACGGTGATCAATTCGGGCTAGTGAGTAGCGATTGACCTCCCGAATCGCACGGGCCAGCTTCATCGGGTCGCTGAGCGTCGCGTTCAGCTCAGGAAAGGGGTCGTCGCGATTGTTTTCGCGGCGGGACAGGATTTTCCTGGAGATCGGGTCCGGTGCGAAGTACGAGCACAGTTGGAGTAGGCGGAGCGCGGCGGGGCTGCGCGTCTCCAAGTGGTCCAGAGAGACGTTCCAGGCAGCCGCAACGGGCAGTTGGTAGTCCGGTGGTGGGGCGGTTTCCAGCAGTTCGTTCTTCTTGCTCTCGAAGAGACGCAGGTACTCAGATGCCGGCATGCCCGTTTCGGCCCGCCAGGCAGCGGCCTGGACGAGGGCCAGCGGTAGGTCGCCCAGCGCTTCGGCCAGTGCTTCCGCTTCCTCTTCCGCAAGGATCGGTCCCGAGCCGCGCAGTAGTTCCTTACTTTCTTCTCGCGTGAAGACGTCCACCTCCAGGGAGCCGCTGACGAGCCCCCAGCGCCGGTTGCGGGAGGTGACGAGAATGGTTCCCGTACCGCCCGTCGGGAAATACGGACGTACCTGCTCAGGGCTGTCCGCGTTATCAAAAATCAGCATCCACCGGGAGTACGGCTTTCCTTCACGCAGCGCTTCTCGAACCGCGGGGCCGGCGACGTTGACTTCCGAAGAAGTGGTCAACCCCAGCCTCCTGGCGAGTTCGACCAGCGATTGGCCGATCTGACCCGGCCTTTCGGACGGAATCCACCAGATGATGTCGAATTCGGCTTGGTGTCGATATGCGTACTCAATCGCCAGCTGCGTTTTCCCGACCCCACCCATACCGTGGATCGCCTCGGGCAGCACCGTTGTCGTGCCCTCGCCAAGCCGCTCGTCCAGCAAATTGAGAAGCTCCGCCCGGCCAGTGAAATTCTGATTGCGGGGAGGCAGGCTCCAAATGCGGGGCTGTGCGGTCCTTACTCCTTCCTCCGGACGCTGAGGCGTGGTAGTCATGCGCAGTGCTCCTTCGTCTTCTACGGTGTCAGGGGATGGAGTGACGTCGGACGCAGCGGGCGGAAGATCAGTAAGGCGAACCGCATGCCGCTGATCGTGCCAGCGCAAGGCATCTCGGAGAACGGCGGCACGCCCAAGAAAGGACACGGCCACCATCGCGCTCAGTTCCACGCGATGGAAATATGCATTGCGGCTCGTGATCGCAGGAATAGTCAAGTCACACAACGACGCCGATGGAGGCGGCAGCAGAGAAGAGCTTGACGGGGAGCGGGCCAGCACCGCGCGCACTTCACGCACGGTGCGCATCGTCGCGCTGCGCCGGCCCACGGCAAGCAATTGCTCACGCGCATCCGGAAGGAAGTCGTAGACGACGGCTTCGGGCGCGTCGTCGCGCACTCCTGTGGGGCGTACCAGGCCGCCGAGGAAGAGCTCCGAGGCGTGTACTGGTCCAGCGCCGGGTGTGGAGCGGATCAGGGCGCGAATGACCGGCAGGCTGAGCGGTGCCGCGGCGAGGCGAGTCGCCAGCTGGAAGGCGGTGGGGGAAGCGGCGGCCCGGAAGTCGGAGACGCGGCTTGCGGCGGAAGGCGAACCCCGCGAGACAAGGAATTCGTCCGCCCAGGGAAAGGCCCGTGCGGAGTCGGGGCGGGCCTTCCAGCGGTGGGCGACCAGCGCGGGCAGATCCCGCCACCGGGGTTCGTCGTCGGTGAGCACTCCGGACAGCGCCTGCGCTCCGTGCTGGCTGAGAGAGAGGACAGGAACGATGCTCGGGGCGTCTGCTTCCGCCGTGCCCTCGCCCTCGCCCTCGTCTTCCGCTTCTCCCCCGATGACCGACCACAGTCCGGCCGGCGCATCCCGCCGCCGCCACTCCCACACCGCGTTGGCCGACCATGTGCTGAGCGCCTTCACCTGAACGTGGGACACGTCGAGTCCGGTGCGAAACCACAGGTGCGGTGGAAGGACGTTGATCACGGCAAGGGGCCAGGTCAGCGTCCAGTCACGGAGCAGTGGCTGCACCGTGCCGAGGTGCCAGCCGGCCGCAAGCCCATCCGTGACCACGAGGATCACCCGTCGGGTGCCTTCTTGGGTTGCGCCAAGCAGAGGTCCGGTGGCCACTCGCGAAGGCACCGTCTCGTCCGTGCCCAGCAGACGGACGACCCTGACCCGGGTGAAGTTCTCAGCCAGCGTCTCGGGCACCTTCTGGACGACCTGGTCCCACACACGCATGCTGACGTGGGTATCGACGACCAGAACCGCCTCCGTCGGCGTCGCGCCGCCGTCCGGGAGCAACGCGTGCCAGAGGGGTGCCGTGTCTGTCCCGGCTCGTAACCGACCGCGCCGGACATCGTCAGTGGACATGGTCACTCGCAGGGGATTGACGGCGGTGTCGGTGCGGTGACGGGGACGCGTCTCCGCTGACAGTCGTGACAACCACCCCGTGCACGCGGCAGCTTACCCGTGCCAGGGGCAGGTGATCGCACGCTCTGACACACGTATCCGGCATCACGGAATGCGGCCTCCAATCTCCCCCGCTCGTAGGCAACTTCAGGTCAGGGGCTGCCCTGTCCACCGGCTGGGGCAGCGGGCCCAGGCAGTCGCTCGGGGTCGTCCAGGAGCAGTGCCAGATGGCGGCCGACATGGGCGTTCCAACCCTCAGGTCCCAGGGCCAGTGCCGCATTGCGCCAGCGGCGGGTGCGTTCCAGCAGCCCGGCCAGTCCTCCCTCGCGGACGATGTCCGCGGCTGCCTCACGAAAGGGCAGGCCGGAGCCGCTCCTGTCCCACAGCAGGGCAGGGATGCCCGCGCGCAGCGCCGCCACGAATTCCTGATGGGCTGTCGCGGAGTCGGTACGCGGCGATTCGCTGAGCACCAGGCAGACGATCTGTTCGTCCTCTTTGAGCTCCCGTTCCAGGTGGAAGGGAGATCCCTCCGGCGTGCTCCAGTGCGAGCGGCTGTCGGCCGGCCTGTCCTTCAGTTGGCGCCAACGATTGTTCCAGGGGCGATGCCATGCCCCCTTGCGCAGTCGGTCGAACGAACGCAGGACCACGGTGTAGTCCATCACCAGGGGAGTCGGGATGGGCGCGTCGAGTTCCTTGTTCCACCACTCCACGGGCTCGTCGAGCAGTTCCCACGGCAGGATGTACTCGATGATCACCGGCTGGCGCAGGTCTGCCCACCGTTCCTCGGCTTGCTCGATGAGACGGTCCACTGCGGCGGGAAGCTCGGTCCGCTGGAGTTTGAGGGTCTCACCGGGCATCGGGTGCCACCCGTCCGAATCGGACTGACGCCAATGCGACAGGTAGTAGCTGTCAAGGTCGACTCCGTCCGGTTCCAGCTGGATCAGCAGGTATGCGGGATGGAGCGCTGGTTCACTGGGCGGATCGTAGGCGTCCTGCTGCCAGTTGGCCATCTCGTCGGTCAGGCCCCGCTGTTGAGCCTGTCCCCGGTTCCAACGCCGCAGTTCCTCGGCTTCCTTGGTGCGGCCGTCCTTGACCAGATACTCGGCGACAAGGGCGAGGAACGCCATGGCAGGGGGCAGTTCGTCCGCCGCCGCGTTGTCCCCGGCCAAATGCAAGAACACCTCCCAACCGGTGTCGCACCAGGTCTCCAGCTCCTGGGTACGCGAGTGGCTGGCTCGGCGGGCCAGCCGCGTCAGGAACGAGGCGGAGCGGATGCTCTGCAGGGCCGGTCGCAGGGGATGCAGTTCCGCGTCCTCGAAAAAGGCCACCGCTTCCCACTCGTCCACCAGCCGCCACAGCGCAAGGGAGCTCTCGGATCCCTGCTCGGCATAGCCAAAGCACCGAGCCAGCGTCTGCAGGCCTTCGTCAACAGCCGCACAGGACTTGACCAGTTGGCGTATCCACAACGCCGGTGGGCCGTCCTGGCGGGGGTCGATTGCCGTACGCGGCCCCAGCTCCGCAGTGAGATCCTGCATCACCATGTCCGCACCGGCCGGTCGGCGCATCGTCTCCGACGTCGTGAGTACGCGGGTGATGGCGGCCATGAGCTCGTTGCGTACGCGTATGTGTACGCGTGCACCGCTGCGCTGTCCCACCTCGTGACCTCCCCCCGGCTGTCATCGAGTTGCTTCCCGCTGGTTCGGACAGCCTACGGCTAAGCCTTCCCAGCCGTCATGGGCACGAAAGGTCGAAATCGACGAACGAGCATCGCGGGGTCCACGTGACCGGGCTCGTTCGCGCTGGGCCGTCAGTAGGATTCCGGCTCTGGGCCGGCGGCGAGGAGCAGGGTGTGATTGAACTGTCCGAAATGATCCGGGAGTTGCGGCAGGAGCTGCACGCCGCGATGGCCGAGGGTCCGGCCGGACCGGTACGGTTCGAGCTCGGTCCGGTGGAGATCGAGGCGAGCGTGGCGGTGGACCGCGAGGCCGGGGCGGGTGGGAAGGTCCGCTTCTGGGTCGTCGAAGCGAACGCTGACGGGAAATTCGCGACGTCGCGAACCCATCGGATCAGCATCACCTTGCAGCCGAGGCTGGTCGCACCGGATGGGACGCGGCGGACTGTCTGGATTGCGGGGGACGAGGCCGACGGCGAGCGCTGACAGCCGCCTTCGACGCCGGCCCTGTGCGGCAGGCGGCGGCCGGCTGGCCGGGGCCAAGAAGTCGCACCCTGGAAGCCGACCTGGTCTGCCACACCGGCGACATCGCGGACGGCACGGCCGAACACCGCCGCGCCCAGGCCGTCCCACTCGGTACCGTGCGAGCGACCAGGGTCCGTGTGTACGTCACCGGCCACCACAAGTACTGCAGCGAGGCCCAGGGCTGGGTCGACCTGACGGACGAGCTGGGCTGGGAACCGCTGCGCAACTGGACCTGTGGTGCGCACGCCGGCCTCGACCGGGGCGGCCGTCACTCGCGAGCCGCCCACAGGCCGCGTACATGGCCGAGGTGACGGGTCATGATGTCGCGTACGGCGTCCCCGTCGCGGGCCAGCAGCGCGTCGAGGAGTTCGATGTGCTCGTGTGCGGAGGCCTCCAGGCGTCCCGCCTGCACCAGGGCGGTCAGCCCGTACAGCCGTGCCCGACGGCGTAGGTCCCGTACGACCACGACGAGATGGTCGTTGCCGGCCAGGGCGAGCAGCCGCAGGTGGAAGCGCAGGTCGGCCTCGACGTAGGCGATGAGGTCACCCCTCGCGGCCGAGGTGACGATCTCCAGGGCGAGCGGGCGCAGCGCCTTCAGGTCGTCGGGATCGGCGGTGGCCGCGAGTCCGACGGTCGTCGGGATCTCGATCAGTGACCGGACGTGCGTGTACTCGTCGAGTTCCTTCTCGGAGACGACTTTGATCCGGAAGCCCTTGTTCGGGACGACATCGACCATGCCCTCCTTCACCAGCTCCAGCATCGCCTCGCGTACCGGGGTCGCCGAGACGCCCAGCCGGGGAGCGAGGCCCGGTGCCGAGTACACCTCGCCGGGGCGCAGTTCGCCGGAGATCAGCGCGGCCCGCAGCACATCCACGACCCGTTCGCGGAAGTTCGGCTTCCTGCCGCCGAGCGCGGGGATGGCGGGGGTGGTGGTGGGGGTGGTGGGGGTGGTGGGGGTGGTGGGGGTGGTGGGGGTGGTGGGGGTGGTGGGGGTGGTGGTGAGGGAGGGAAGGTTGGTGGTCCGGGCGGGCATGGGTCGTCTCCTGGGGGTGCTCAGTGCAATGTCACATGATACCGGGCCTCACAGCACGAATCCGGCCGGAAACGGGTCGGTCGGATCAAGCAGATACTGCGCGGTGCCGGTGACCCAGGCACGGCCGGTGAAGCTGGGCAGGACGGCAGGGCGGCCGGCGACCTCGGTGGCGCCGAGCAGCCGTCCGGTGAACCGGGTTCCGATGAAGGACTCGTTCAGGAACTCGGTGTTCAGGGGGAGTTCCCCGCGTGCGTGCAACTGCGCCATGCGCGCGCTGGTGCCCGTACCGCAGGGCGAACGGTCGAACCAGCCGGGGTGGATGGCCATCGCGTGCCGGGAGTGGCGGGCGGTGGAGCCGGGGGCGTACAGGTGGACGTGGTGGCAGCCGCGGATGGACGGGTCCTCGGGGTGGACGGGCTCGTCCTCGGCGTTGATCGCCTCCATCAGGGACAGGGCCGCTGTGAGGATGTCGTCCTTGCGGGAGCGGTCGAAGGGCAGGCCGAACGCGTCCAGCGGCAGGATGGCGTAGAAGTTGCCGCCGTATGCCATGTCATATGTCACCGTCCGCCCGTCGGCGAGCGCGATCTTGCGGTCGAGGCCGACGGAGAAGGACGGCACGTTCTTGAGGGTGACCGCCTTCGCGGCGCCGTCCTCCACCGCCACCTCCGCGACGACCGGCCCCGCCGGGGTGTCGAGCCGGATCGTGGTGACCGGCTCGACGACCTCGACCATGCCGGTCTCGACGAGCACGGTCGCCACGCCGATCGTGCCGTGTCCGCACATCGGGAGGTAGCCGGAGACCTCGATGTAGACGACGCCCCAGTCGCAGTCGGGACGGGTGGGCGGCTGGAGGATCGCGCCGCTCATCGCGGAGTGGCCGCGCGGCTCGTTCATCAGCAACTGCTTGATGTCGTCCCGGTGTTCACGGAAGTACAGCCGCCGCTCGTTCATCGTGTCGCCGGGGATCGTGCCGATCCCGCCGGTGATCACGCGGGTGGGCATGCCCTCGGTGTGCGAGTCGACGGCGTGCAGGACGAGTCTGCTGCGCATGAGCGGCCTCCCTCTCGATTGCCTACGCCAGTCCTGCCGCGACCGCCCGCTCGGTGGCGGCGCGTACGGCGGCCTCCTGCTCGGGCAGCAGCGGGACGCGCGGCGGGCGAACCGGGCCGCCGTGACGGCCGACGATGTCCATGGACAACTTGATCGCCTGCACGAACTCGACTTTGGAGTCCCAGCGCAGCAACGGGTGCAGCTGCTCGTACAGCTTCTTGGCGGTGGCGAGGTCGCCGCCGACGGCCGCCCGGTACAACTCGACGGTCGCGGCGGGCAGCGCGTTGGGGTAACCGGCCACCCAGCCCTTGGCGCCCGCGATCGCCAGCTCCAGCAGGACGTCGTCGGCGCCGATCAACAGGTCCAGTTCCGGGGCGAGTTCGGCGAGCCGGTAGGCGCGGCGGACGTCGCCGGAGAACTCCTTGACGGCGTGGATGTGTCCCTCGGCATGCAGCTTGGCGAGGAGTTCCGGCACGAGGTCGACCTTGGTGTCGATGGGGTTGTTGTACGCCACGATCGGTACGCCCGCCTTGGCGACCTCCGCGTAGTGGGCCAGCACCGACCGCTCGTCGGCGCGGTAGGCGTTGGGCGGCAGCAGCATCACGGACGCGCACCCGGCGTCACGTGCTTGCTCGGCCCAGCGGCGGGCCTCCGCCGAGCCGTAGGCGGCGACGCCGGGCATGACGCGCTCGCCTCCGACGGCGGCGACGGCGGTCTCGACGACCTTGGCCCGCTCCTCGGGGGTGAGGACCTGGTACTCGCCGAGCGAGCCGTTCGGTACGACGCCGTCGCAGCCGTTCTCGACCAGCCAGGCGCAGTGTTCGGCGTACCTTGCGTGGTTCACGGAGAGGTCGTCGTCGAGCGGGAGGGCGGTGGCGACGAGGATGCCTTGCCAGGGGTGGTTGGCGGTGGCTGTCATGTGAGGTTCCCTCTCAATGGAATGTGACATATTACTGGTTGGATCGCGCAGCTGGCCATGAGGGGGCCAACGGCCTCCTACTCAGATGGCGCAAGCCAGCGATCGTGTGCGTCCGTGTGCCGTCGTTGCCGTCAGCGCTGCCGTCGACTCCGACCGGTCGCGCTGTCACCATGACGGTCTGCCAGCCGACCCACCACGGATCCAGCAAGACCAACGGTGGCAACCACCACTCCAACAGTCGGCCCCCGCCGATCGTGTCGGGTCCCAGGTGATGCCTGACGTTCTGGTCTCAGCTGATGCTTGACGGTGGGCCTGGACAACACCGGAAACCTTACGGGCTTTGTTCGCCTTCACGCGCCGGACGGGAGTGTCGATGGTGCGCCGGATGATGCGGATCTGGCCGTCCAGCTCGACCGATCCACCAACCCCGCCAGACCCGAAGCCTCATACCGGGACCTCCAGATCACGGAGAGGGTGACAGCGGGGAGTCACAATGCAAGCGGCCGATCCTGGCGGACATCTCGTCAAGGTTCAGTCACCCCTTGGGGCCGCTGACCGGCGCCGGGGCAGTGTGGTGCCAGCATTGCGACTGCTCCATCACTGCTCAGTCACGGAGCTGTGGCGCGGACGAGGAGAGTCCCAATGTGCCCTGGATGCGGCGCGTCCAGCACCTGAGCCTCTGCCGTGGCGAACCCGGCCCGTGTCAGCATGCGCTCCCACACCGCCGGACGGTAGCTGTAGCGGTAGGTGAACATCGCCTTGCCGGCGAAGCCTCCCTTGTACATGCCCTGCGGCCCGTAAGCGCCGGGGATGGCTGGAGGCTGCGAGAAGACGAAGACGCCGCCGGGGTTGAGCCGCTGACGGACAAGGGAGAAGAGGCGGCTCGGGTCGGTGAACCAGGCGGCTCCGAAGATCGAGTAGACGGCGTCGTAGGCGTCCTCGTGTTCGCCCAGGTACTCCAGGACCTCGGAGCACACGAACTCCGCGCCAGTGCTGGCCCACTTCGTGGTGATCTTCTTGACCATGACGGGAGACAGGTCCACGCCCCGGGCCGTGATGCCGTGCTGAGCCAGGTGGGCGAGGGCGCGGCCGGTGCCGCAACCGATCTCCAGGACTGAGCGAGGGGCGCCGAGTAGTTCCGGACCGGGTCCGTGACCGGCGTACTGGGTCCAGCAGAAGCTCGGTTCCGCGTCGTCCTTGAAGGCGGACTCGGCGAAGGTGTCCCACAGCTGCGTCTCGGCGGCGATGTCGTGTTGTGCGGGCAAGGCAATTCCTCTTCACCAGGTCTGGCCCCTGTCCTCCGGGGGGCGGAGGACAGGGGCCAGCGTAGGACCGTCAGTGGCTGTCGGGGACCTTGTTGTCGCACGGCGAGCAGTCCGTGCCGTCGATCGCCCACAGCTCCTCGTCGACGTCGAACCCGATGGACTTCAGGAAGTCCGCCGTGCGCAGGCACAGACCGTCGCGGCGGCGCTCGATGAAGGGGGCGTGGTGCTTGTAGCGGCCCTCGTTGTATACGTCGCAGAGAGCCCACCACACCGGTGTGTCGAGGATGAGCTGGTGAACGCCGATGTCGACGAGCTTGCCGACGCCCAGGTGGACCTCCGGGTGCTCCATGCAGCCGATGGTGTACATGACGGCGTTGCCGAGGATGCGTTCGGCCATGTCGCGCACCATCGTGTGGTCACGCAGCAGCAGGGCGACCTCGCGGTCCCACAGGCTCATACCGCCGTCCAGGATGTTGACGGTCAGGTGCCTGATGTGCGGCTCAACGCCGTTGAGCAGTTCCTTCGGATCCCTGGTGCGGGTGCTGGAAGGGCTGTGGAGCATGACGGTCATGGACGTTCCCCTTCTGGGAGGTGTCGTGCCGTGCTGGCAACCCGCCCCAGGCTCAACCTGTGCAGGGTGGGGTAGCTGAGGCGGGGACTGGAGACCACCCCGCCGGAGGTCTGTGGTCCTTCGACGAGACGGGTATCGGGGGTGGGCTGATGTCGAGGCGCCGTGTCAGCGAGAACCTGGAGGAGCTGCCCCGGTCGTACCGGCGGGCGCGGGCAGCCGCTTGCGGTTATAGGAGTGGTGGGGACAGCCGCAGCCAGATCGGGGTTCGCGAAGTCGACGCCGAGGGAGGGGAAGACGATCCCGACCTCAGTGAGCGCCGCCCTCAGAGACTCCGCCGCCGCGTGCGGGTCGACGTCCCGCAGTTCCGTCGTAGGCATGAACAGGACGCTACGGACATGGAGTTGATGGCCGCCATGGAAGTTGCGTGAAGTTGCTTGACTGCCTGGCGAGGTTGCGCGAGGTTGCCGATATGGGGCGATGGGACCCCCACCAGAAGACGCCGACCTCCGGGAAGCTTGGGAGATCAGTCCCCCAGCGGAAGGACGTGATCATGGCCCGACGACTGCGTTTCAACGGCACGGGCAGCGGCGTCAACGGGTGCCCGTCCATTCATGAAGACCTCGACACGGGCGAGGTCATCGTGCACGGCCCGGCCCTCACCGACCCTGACGACGTCACCCAGCTCCGGCACCTGAACGAGGGGGAGGTGCCGATCGTGGTGCCACGGGAACTGCTCGTCGACTTCGCCCCTGAGGAGGTCACTCGCGTGCCGAACATCATCGGGCTGGATGAGTTCGACCGGCTCTTCACGCAGTTCGAGCACACGGCGTGGCGCCTGGAAACCCGCCGCCGGTACGCGTCCGACGAGCTCACGGATACGTACGCGCAGTTCACCCGCGGCGAGCCCGTCAACTGGGAAGGCGTCGACGTCGAGTGGTGTGCCGAGCGCGGCGAGCAGACCGGGCTCGGCAAACGGTTCGAGCGTGTCCGCATCGTCGACGATCCGCCGACGGCTGGCCAGCTCTATCTGCTCGACAACGCACGCCGCAACAGCGCCGTCGGCGAGGAGATCCACAACCTGTGGCGAGAGAATGTCGACCGGCTCAGCCTGCCCGACGAAGACTTCTGGATCTTCGACTCCCGGCTGGTCGCCCTCCTCAACTTCGATGACGGCGACAACCTGGTCAACGTCGAACTGATCACGGAGCCTGCGGCAGTCCTGCGATATGCCATGGCACGTGACACGGCGATGCACCACGCCGTCCCGTACGAGCAGTTCGCGGCGCAGCTGACCGCGAAGGAGGACTGAGAGCAGGTGAGCACCGGTGAGCACGGACTATCAGCAGGCACGAGAAGCTCTCGGGGTACGGCTACGCGAACTCCGGCTCTCCGCCCCTGGACGCCGGCTCACCGGTACGGACCTCGCCGAGCAGTACGGGTGGAACAAGTCCAAGGTCAGCAGGCTGGAGAACGGCAGACAGACTCCAACACCCGATGACCTGCGCAAGTGGGCGGAGGCAACCGGCCAGGCCGAGGCGTACGACGAGCTGCTGGCCCGCCTCCGTGGCTTCGAGTCCCACATCCGGTCATGGCGGCGACAGCTGGCCGCCGGGCACAAGCCAGTCCAGGACACCCACCTGAGCGCTCACGCCGACGCCTCCGTCTTCCGTGGCTGGGAGTCCTCCATGATCTTCGGGATTCTCCAGACTCCGGACTACGCCCGGTCGATCTTCACGAGGTACGCGGAGCTGCAGCGATCGCCACGCGACACCGAGGAAGCAGTCCGGTCCCGCATGAAACGGCAAGAGGCGCTGTACGACTCCTCGAAGCGTTTCCACCTCATCCTGTGGGAGGCCGCCCTTCACGCCCTGATCTGTCCGCCCTCGGTGCTCGCGGCCCAGCTCGACCGACTCGCAGGAGCCGTCGGCCTGGACACGGTAGAGCTGGGGATCATCCCACTGCATGCCTCGCTCAAGATCCCCCCAGCCACCGCCTTCTGGATCTACGACGACCATCAGGTGATCGTCGAGAACTGGCACGCGGAGTTGTGGATCGACGACGAAACCAGTGTGGGCACCTATCTCCGGACCTGGAAGACGCTCCGGGAGTCCGCCGTGTACGGCGTCGATGCGCAGAATCTCATCAGCGCAGCACGATGGACGTTGCGCTCGCGCTGAGCCCGATTTTCGAGAGACTCGTTCTCAACGACGTCAGCGCTCCCGGGTACGGGAGGGGCTGGCTGGTTCCATACGTTGAGGCCATGGCGTGGACGGTCCTCGGCCACTCACTCAGCTGGGACGGCTGACTGAACGTCGGGCATCAGAAACAGAAACAAACCTGCCGGATCAAGCGACTTTCCTCGGCCCGGCAAGTCGTCGTTTCCGGCGAGTTCTACAGCGGAGGCGACTGGCACAGGAAGTAGCAACGAAACCAGTCGTCGTGCTGGCGCTCGTGCTCGGCCATGGACGGCAGAAGACGGAATCGGACGTCGACGGTTCACTCGTGTCAAATCTGTAGACGCCGACGGGGACGATCGCCCCGGCCTCAGGCGAACGGGCACAAGTCGGGCGGCGGCAAGGCCATCCGCGACTTCCCCTGCACGGCACGCTTCTTGGTGACCTTGCGCTTCTGGCTGACGGGCATGGGCACTCTGCTCCCCGCTGGTCGTGTCTAGTCCGCGGCATCGCGCCGTGGCTGGCAGTACCTCATCGGCGCTCCTCGCCTCCGGGTGTAATGGACGGTGACGCGTGAGATTCTGTGAGACACCAACGCAAAAGCCCTGACCCCCACTTGGGAGGATCAGGGCCTTGACCTGGTGTTTCTTCGCGCACTCGGCAGGATTCGAACCTGCAACCTTCTGATCCGTAGTTACTGGGCCGCATCACTCGGCTTCGGTTCCCCGGCACGGGCCAGCACCCCCAACGGCACCGGCCGGGCGAACGGTCTGCGGCCCGGCGTCTCACCGCACCCGGCCAGCCCCGCGACCGCGGGCCCGCACACCCGCCCCTGGCACCAGCCCATTCCGGCCCGCGTCAGCAGCTTCACGGTCCGCAGGTCACCGGCGCCGAGGTCGGCGACGGCCTCGCGGATCGCGCCGCCGGTCACCTCCTCGCAGCGGCAGACCACGGTGTCGTCGGTGACCTGCTCGGCCCAGTGGGCGGGTGGCGCGTACACGGGGTCCAGCGCGGCGAAGAACTCCCGCAGCCCGTTACGGGACTTGGCCGCCGCGGCCCAGGCGTGCGGGTCGGGGGCGGCACCGTTCAGCCGCGCGGCGGCCGAGCATCCCGCGATGTGCCCCTCGGCGAGGGCGAGGGCCGCGCCGCCGATGCCGGTGGTCTCGCCCGCGGCCCAGACGCCGGGGACGTCGGTGCGCTGATCGCCGTCGACGTCGACGCCCGGTCCGTCGAGGCGGCAGCCGAGGGTCTCGGCGAGGTCGGTGTGCGGCAGCATGCCGTGGCCGACGGCGAGGGTGTCGCAGGGGATGCGCCGCTCGGTGCCCGGCCGCACGCGTCCGGCGCCGTCGAGCGCGGCGACGGTCACCGCCTCGATGCGTCCGGTGCCGTGCGCCTCGACCACGGTGTGGCGGACGAGCGTGCGCACCCGGTGCCGGAGCAACCGGGCGGCGTACCGGGCGCCTTCGCCGACCTTGCCCGGCTGAGCCGCGAGCGCCCGGGTCCGTCGTACGAAATCCCTGGGATCGGCGGACTCGACGAGCGCCGCCACCTTCACCCCGGCCGCGGCCAGTCCGGTCGCCACCGGCAGCAGCAGCGGCCCGGTCCCGGCGACCACGGCGGTGGGCCCGGAGACGGCGAGGGCGCCCTTGAGCATGGCCTGCGCGCCGCCCGCTGTGACGACGCCGGGGAGGGTCCAGCCGGGGAAGGGCAGCACCTTCTCGTATCCGCCGGTGGCGAGGACAGTGGCGTCGGCGTGCACGACGGCCGGTTCCTCCTGCTCGGGACCGAGCAGCGCGTGCACCGTGAAGCGGCCCGACTGCCGTTCCACGAGCCATGCATGATGGTCCGTCAAGTGCATGACCCGGCCTGACTCGACCTGTCCGGCGAGGGCGTCCCGCAGCCGCTCCCAGGTCCGCCACTGGTGGTGCAGGGCCTGCGGGCGCCGGGCCCGGAGCGCGGCGGCGGGCTGACGGTAGAACTGCCCGCCCGCCTCCGCCGCCGAGTCGATGAGGGTGACCCGGACGCCGCGCGCCGCGGCGGCCACGGTGGCGGCGAGGCCCGCCGGGCCCGCGCCGATGACGGCGAGATGCGGCCGTTCAGTCATCGTGCCCCGTCCCGTCCTGCGTGCGGATCGCATCGCCCGGCCGCGCCGGCACGAGGCAAGCTCGCTGGTTCGGGCGGTCGTTCACGGTGACCAGACAGTCGAAGCAGACGCCGATGCCGCAGAAGATTCCGCGCGGCCGGCCTTCGACGCGGGTGGTGCGCCAGGAGGTGACGCCGGCCGCCCAGAGCGCGGCGGCGACGGTCTGGCCGGGGAACGCCTCGATCTCGCGGCCGTCCAGGGTGACCGTGAAGGCGGGACCCGGCCGGGCCGCGGCCAGGTCGACGGGGGTTCTCATACGTCCTGTCCCCCGAAGCGGTCGGGCCGGAACGGCGTCAGATCCAGGTCCGGGGCCTTCTCGGTCAGCGCCTGTGCGATCAGTTGCCCCGTGCCGGTCGCGAGCCCGATGCCGGCGCCCTCGTGGCCGCAGGCGTGGTGGAGCCCCGGCACCCGTGGATCGGGGCCGATGGCGGGCAGGTGGTCGGGCATGTACGGCCGGAAGCCGAGGTAGGCGCGCATCGCGCGGACCCGTTCCAGGAACGGGAACAGCCGCGTCGCGCCGGCCGCGAGCGCCCGCACGGCCGGCAGCGAGAAGGACCGGTCGAAGCCGACGCGTTCACGGCTCGCGCCGATGAGGACCGGCCCGGCGGCCGTGCCCTCCACGACCGGCGAGGTCTGCAGTGCCGCCGAGTCGCTGGCGACGTCGGCCACGTAGTCGGCGGCGTACACCTTGTGGTGGACCATGCGCGGGAGCGGCTCGGTGACGAGGACGAAGCCGCGGCGCGGGAGGACGGGGAGGTCCACGCCGGCGAGGGCGGCGAGGGCGGCGCCCCAGGTGCCCGCCGCGTTGACGACCGCCGGGGCGTGCAGATCGCCTCCGTCGGTGCGGACGCCGCGGACCGCCCCGCCCGGGGTGCGCAGGATGTCCGTCACGGTCCGGCCGGTGCGCAGGCGGGCGCCGGAGGCCTTGAGGAGGTGGGCGGCGGCCAGGGCGGGCATGACCTGGGAGTCCTGGGGGTAGTGGACGGCGCCGGGGAGGCCGGGGGCGAGATGGGGTTCGAGGTCGTACAGGGCGTCGGGTGCGACGGGTTGAGCGGTGACTCCGGCGGCGCGCTGTCCGTCGGCGAAGCGCTCCAGGGCGGTGAGCCCGCTGGGGGAGGTGGCCACCACCACGCCGCCCTTGGCCTCGTACTCCACCGACTTCCCGAACTCCGCGCCGAGTTCGGCCCACAGGCGGCCGGACAGGAGTGCGAGGTCCAGTTCGGGGCCGGGTTCCTTGTCGGAGACGAGGATGTTGCCCTCACCGGCGCCGGTCGTGCCGCCGGCCACCGGGCCACGGTCGACGACTGTCACGTCGAGGCCCGCGCGGGTGGCGTAGAGGGCGCACGCGGCGCCCGCCATGCCGGCCCCGACGACCACGACATCGCAGGTCAGTCGCTTGCTCACGGCAGTACTATGTCACATACCGCTCTAGCTGGGAACGTCGTCACCCTGGGAACGCCACCACACACGGAAGAGGTGCCCCCGACATGGCCAAAGGCCGCAAGAACTCTCTCTACCGAGGAATCCCCGACGAGCTCTCCGCCCTGATGCGGACGGGCTGGGCCGACACCGAACGCAGGGACCTGACGCCGACCGGGCAGGCCCCGTACGCGGCCCGCCGCCGCGCCGCGCTGTCCGCCCGTTTCCCCGGCGAGCGGCTGGTCGTCCCGTCCGGAGGCCTCAAGATCCGCTCGAACGACAGCCATTACGCCTACCGCCCCTACACCGGCTATGTGCACCTGACCGGCGATCAGGCCCGCGACGGCGCCCTGGTCCTGGAACCCCGCCCGGACGGCGGCCACGACGCGCACTGCTACCAGCTCCCCCGCGACAGCCGGGACAGCGACGAGTTCTGGACGGGCTACACCGCCGAGCTGTGGATGGGCCGCCGCCGTACGCTCGCCGAGTCGGAGCTGGTGCTCGGCATGGAGTGCCGGGACATCCGGACGATCGCCGAGGACCTGGCGAAGTCCACCCGCACCCCCACCCGTGTCGTCCGCGGCGTCGACCCGTCACTGGAGGCGGTGCTCGCCACCGACGAGGAGCGGGACGACGAGTTCGAGGAGGCCGTGTCCGGGCTGCGGCTGGTCAAGGACGAGTGGGAGACAGCCGAACTGCGCCGCGCCGTGGACGCGACCGTCCGCGGATTCACCGATGTCGTACGGGAGTTGTCGCAGGCGATCGCCACCTCTGAGCGGTGGATCGAGGGCACCTTCTTCCGCCGGGCCCGCGTCGAGGGCAACACCGTCGGCTACGGCTCCATCTGCGCGGCCGGCGAGCACGCCACGATCATGCACTGGCAGGACAACGACGGCCCGGTCCGCCCCGGCGAACTCCTGCTGCTGGACGCGGGCGTGGAGACCCACACGCTCTACACCGCCGACGTCACCCGCACGCTCCCGATCAAGGGCACCTTCACCCCGCTGCAGCGCGAGATCTACGACGCGGTGTACGAGGCCCAGGAGGCGGGCATGGCCGCGGTCAAGCCCGGCGCGCACTACCGCGACTTCCATGAGGCCGCCCAGCGGTCGCTGGCCGCCCGCCTGGTGGAGTGGGGTTTCCTCGACGGCCCGGCCGAGCGCGTGTACGAGCTGGACCTCCAGCGCCGCTTCACCATGGCGGGCACCGGCCACATGCTCGGCCTCGACGTGCACGACTGCGCGCAGGCCCGCAACGGAGCCTACATCGACGGCGTCCTGGAAGCCGGTATGTGCCTGACCGTCGAGCCCGGCCTCTACTTCCAGCCCGATGACCTGACCGTCCCCGAGGAATGGCGCGGCATCGGCGTCCGGATCGAGGACGACGTGCTGGTGACGGCGGACGGGAACGAGAACCTGTCGGCGGCGCTCCCTCGCTCCGCCGACCAAGTCGAGGCGTGGATGCGGGAGTTCGCGGGCTGACCCGGAAGGTTCGGCCGCCCGTCCTGACCAGGGCGCCGTCGGCGACCTGAACGCCGGCGGTGCCCGGTCAGGCGTCGGGGGCGGAGACCACCGTGAGGTGGCTCGCCGTGCGGCGGACTCGTGCGGCCCTGCGGCCGGCGGGGGTGGCGCGGCGGGCGGGGCGCAGGACGAGCGTCATCCGCGTGTAGCCCATCTCGTGCAGTGTCCGGGGGGTTTCGTCGACGACCCGGCAGTCCGTGGTGCCCCAGCGCGGGTCCGGGTGCAGCAGCGGGCGGACCGCGCCGTCTTGGGCGAGGGCCTGCTCGCCCACCGCGCGGATCCAGTGCGGCAGGCCGTGCCGGTAGGCGGCCTCCATGATGGGGTCCTGGGCGATGTCCCGGCGGATCGACTGCAGCTCGTGGTCATGGCCGTGCCGCTCCACGGCGGCGGCGAAGAGGGCCAGCATCGGCAGGCACCAGCTCGACTCGTGTTCCCCGAGGACCGTGCTCGCGTCCGGGTGGAAGAGGACGAAGCGCAGGAAGTTGTCGTAGGGCATGGCCGTGGGGTGCGGGCCGATGCCGAGGAAAAGTGTCTCGAAAGCGGTGTTGGCCAGGACCACGTCCCAGCGGTGGTCCAGCACGACGGACGGGAAGGGGACGGCCTCCAGGAGGGCGGCGTAGTCCTGGAGATACGCCTGGGCCTCAAGACTCTCGGGAACGGGCCGCGGCGCCGGACGCTGCCCACCTGCCTGATATGCCATCGGGAGGTCACCCCTCTTGCCTATGCGGCCTTCACGCGGCGCCTTGATCCTCCTGCCCCGACGCGAGACGTGTCAACTATCGTGGCATTTCATGCCGGTTGACGACTGAAATTGGCCACAGTTGTGGCGAGACCTGGATGCGAGTTCGAGCCACCGGCTACTCTCCGGGAAGTTCACGGCAACCCTGTGTGGTGAGAATGCCGGTGAGAAGGCCTGTGAGAGACGTGGGAGATCTGTCGGTGACGGATGGCTTCGAGAGTCCCGGCGCCCCGACGGCGGCTCTGCCGGCCGTCGTCGCCCGGGTCACCGCACTCGCCGACCGGCTCGGCGTGGCGCACGCGGACGTCTTCGACACCGGCCGTCTGTCCGTCGCCTCCGGCGTCCCCGAGCCCGTGGTCAAGGCCCTGCTGAGCGGCCGGCCCGCGGGCGAACCCGATGTGCAGGCCAGGTTTCTGCAACGCCTGGACCTGCTGCGCCGCACCCGGCTCAAGCCGAACGGGCGCAAGTACACCCAGCAGGAGATCGCCGACGGCGCGGGCATGTCGCGGCAGCAGGCGGGCGCTCTCATCAACGGCGACCGGCGCCCCACCATGGAGCACTGCGACGCCGTCCAGCGCTTCTTCCGGGTGCATGCCGGATTCCTCACGGCGGAGGACCCCGAAGCGCTCGCGGGCACCCTGCAACGCACCGAGCAGGAGCTGTTGCAGAAGCTCGCCGACCGTGAGAGGGAGGCGGCGGCCGACGCAGACGACCCGCTGGAGCGACTGCTGCAGGACCACGGCGTCCGCGGAATCGCCTGGCGGGCCGCTCAGCTGCCCACCGACCAGCACCGCGACAAGGTCGCCGAATGGCTGGACATGCTCCTGGAGAGCGTCAAGCGGCCCGAGTCCTGATCTCAGCCCCAGGACCTGTACGGCGCTCGGTCCGACGTGGTCGTCGAGGAACGCACCGCCCCCGGCCACCAGTTGGTCATCCTGGGCGTGGCTGGGCACTTGCCATGGGCTGAGTGGGCGAACCGGCAGCTGGCCGAGCCCGATTGTCAGTGGGGGGCGGCAAGCTTGGAGGTGCGTCACCCGCACGCGGGTGCGTGACCGACGATGCCGACGTGGGGAGAGCCGTCCGATGCCGACCGCCTTGATGACCGACCGTGAGCGCACCGCCGTACAGGCCTATCTGCGACTGCTGCATACGGTGCGGGCGGCCTTCGACACCGCCGCCGGGCCGCCGGGCGGTGGCCGGCCGTTCGCCGTTCCGCCGTCCGTGCTGGCCGAGGCGGAGCAGGCGCTGGCGGAGGCGGGGCTCGCGGGCAACGAGGAGGAGTTCTTCCGGCTGTTGCAGAGCTGGTGCCCGGACTCCTGACCTAGACCCGGGCCTCGTGGGGCACGGAGACGGCCGTCGCCACCAGGCCGCGTTGGACGGTCCAGCGGCCCGCGAAGTGCCCGAGCCGCCGCCCGCCGACGGACGGTCCGGGGACCAGCAGTTCGGCGCGGAAGGCGCCGGCCCACCGCTCCCCGGGCTCCGCGGAGATCTCGATGTCGGCCTCGGCGAAGTCCAGCCACTGCCGGGTGAGGGGGAACCACGCCTTGTAGACGGACTCCTTGGCGCTGAACAGGAGCCGGTCCCAGTGGATGTCCGGGCGGAGCACGGACAGGCTGGTCAGCCGGGGTCCCTCCGTGGGCAGGGACACGGCGGCCAGGACACCCTCGGGAAGCGGGTGATGGGGTTCGGCGTCGATGCCGATCGAGGCGAGGTCGGTGGCACGGACCAGTGCGGCGGCGTGGTAGCCCTCGCAGTGGGTCATGCTGCCGACCAGGCCGGCCGGCCAGCCCGGTGCGCCGCGTTCGCCGGGCAGGACGGGCTGCGGCGGCACGCCGAGCTTCTCCATGGCGCGGCGGGCACAGGCCCGTACGGTGGCGAACTCACGGCGACGCTTGTCGACCGCCCGCGCGACGACCGCCTCCTCCTCGGGGTACAGCGGCGCCGGCTCGTCGTCACCGTACGTCTCCACGGCCACCACCGAGGCGGGCAGCAGCTCATCGATCACCTGGCCCGACCTCCCTGGGCAGTATGCGGCGCAACGCCCCCGGATCCTGGGGGCGTTTGCTCCATTCCCGCGGGTACCCCACGGACACCTCTTCGAAGCGGACACCGTCGTGCCAGGTCGTCCGCGGGATGTGCAGATGACCATAGACCATGGTCTCGACCCGGAATCTGCGGTGCCAGTCGGCGGTCAGCCCGGTGCCGCACCACATGGCGAACTCGGGGTACCACAGGACCTCCGTCGGGTGCCGGTCCAGCGGGTAGTGGTTGACCAGCACCGTCGGCAGGTCCTCGGGCAGTTCGGCGAGCCTGCGTTCGGTGGCCTCGACCCGGGCCCGGCACCAGGCGTCGCGGCTCGGGTAGGGGTCGGGGTGCAGCAGATACTCGTCGTTGCAGACGATCCCGGTTCCGTGCGCGTACGCCAGCCCCTCGTCCTTGGTGGCGCAGCCGGCCGGGAGGAACGAGTAGTCGTAGAGCAGGAACAACGGCGCCACGGCCACCGGGCCGCCGGGGCCGTCCCAGACGGGGTACGGGTCCTCGGGCGTGAGCACGCCGAGTTCGCGGCACACCTCGACGAGGTGGTCGTAGCGGGCGACGCCGCGCAGGGTGACGGGATCCTTGGGGTGGGTCCACAGTTCGTGGTTGCCGGGGGCCCAGACGACCTTGCGGAAGCGGCCGGCGAGGGTCTCCAGGGCCCAGCGCACGTCGGAGACGGTCTCGGAGACGTCGCCGGCCACCAGGAGCCAGTCGTCGTCCGTGCCGGGGTGCATCTTCTCGACGAGGGCGCGGTTCTCCGGGTAGCTGATGTGCAGATCGCTGATGGCCAGCAGTTGCCCGGCACCACCGCCCGTCGACGTCACCTGTTCGCCCCTTCCGCGCACGAATGGCTCCACGACAGCACATCCGCGGGGCCCCGGACAAGGCGGATCCCGGCGGCGGACAGTGCGGGCCGGCAGGCGACCATCGACCCGACGTGCACCATCGAGAATCCGTAACACGCATGTTGCACGCCACACCCCCGCGAACCCGTATGATCGCCCCAACACCACCACCACGAACTTCCCTTCAGCAGGGCAGTTTGGTGTTCCCTCCATTCGATAGGCCGGGCGCGGCCTGCTCCGCCGTGCCCGCGAACCGTGAAAGGCGGCCTGCATGGTCTCTCGCGTACGCGTCTGGCTCAACCGCACGTACGCGGAGAACGTGTTCTTCATGGATCAGCTGCGCCGAAATCCCAGTGATCGGGCCGTCGAGATCCATGCCACGCACGGGGACGCCGACTCCCCCGTGCTGGCCGCCGCCGACACCGCCGACGTCGAGCCGGAGGGCCTGTCCCCGGCCGCGTATGTCGAGTACGCCCTGGACCAGTGCGTACGCCGTGGCATCGACGTGTTCGTGCCCCGTATGCAGCAGGCGGCGATCGTGGCGCACCGCTCCGAGTTCGAGGCGGTCGGCACGGCGGTGCTCGCGCCGCCGCCCGAGGCCGTGGCCGTCTTCCAGGACAAGGTGATCGCGTACGAGGCGGTCGAGGCGATCGGGGTGCCGGTGCCGCCGTGGTGGCGGGTGCGGTCGGCGGACGAACTCGTCGCCGCCGTCGAGGAGTTGGAGGCGGGCGGCCACAAGGCGTGCTTCAAGCCGGCGTCCGGCGCGGGCGGGGTCGGCTTCCGCAACATCACGCGCGCCCCGTTCTCGATGATGCACCTGACCGGGTTCCCGAGTTCGTACGTCCCGCTCGACCTGGTCGTGCAGGCGGTGCGGCAGGCCGACGAGCCGGTGGACTGGCTGGTGATGCCGCGCCTGGAGCAGCCGGAGGTGTCGGTGGACTGCCTCACCGGGCCCGACAACCGGATCCGGCTGTCGGTGGGCCGCACGAAGGACGGCCGCCGGCGCGGGTTCACTCTGCACGAGCAGTGGCTGGAGCCGGCGCGGGCGATCGCGGAGGGGTTCGGGCTGCACTATCTCTCCAACATCCAGTTTCGGATGTTCGGGGACACACCGGTTCTGATGGATGTCAACACGCGTCCGGCGGGCGGGCTGCATCAGCTGTCGCTGTGCGGGGTCAACGCGCCCTGGGCGGCCGTCCAGTTGGCACTGGGTGAGGATCCGGGTGAAATGGTTCCGCCGTTCCTCGGGCAGGACTACACGGTGGTGTCGGGGCCGCGGCCGTTGCGGGCGGTGTCGCTGCCGCACCAGAGGGTCGAGGAGTCGGCGCCGGTGCCTGCGGCGCCTGCGCCGGTCGACTCCGTCGAGGTGACGGCTGAGGCGCTGCCGCTGTAGGCCGTCTGCCGGGCGCGAGTCTTCGTGGTTGCTCGCGCCCACGCGGGCGGCCCAGGTCTGCTCAGACCTCGTACCCCCACGCCTGCGCGATCTCCTTCAGGCGCGGCGCGAGTTCGGCCGTGGGGTCGGCGGTGCGGGCGGGCTGGATGCGGCCCGACTTGATGGTGCTGCTCCAGTCGCCGAGCTGGGGGCGGAAGGTGCCGTGGTCGTTGTTGCCGTAGTCGAGCATGGTGCGCTCCCACTCGACGCCGAGGTAGTCGCACACGGCGCGGGTGGCCTTCTCCGGTTCGGCGGTGAGTTCCTCGTACCGGACGATGTGCGCGTTCCGGATGCTCTGCCGCGCCTCCTCCAGCTTCTCCGAGTAGTTGAGCACCTCGGCGAGGATGGCCTCGTGGTCGGGTTCCTTGCGGCGGTCGGTCAGGGACGCGACGATCGCGCCCGGGTGGCGCAGCAGCAGGATGTAGCGGGCGCCCGGCCAACATCGTTCCAGCCGGGGCCAGATGAGGGTGTTCGGCGGCGTCTTGTCGACGATGACGTCCTTGCCGCTGCGGGTCAGCTCCAGGTGCAGGACCCGGTCCCACAGCAGGTGCTCCAGCTCGATCTTGTCGAGTTCCAGCGCCTTCATGGCGTCCGCGGTGAAGCTGCGGGTCAACTGGACGTGAACCGTGCGCAGATGCATCTCGTGCGGGGCGCGGATCCGGCTGTGGCTGTTCAGCAGCACCCGCAGCAGGGTCGAGCCGGAGCGCACCGAGGACAGCACGAAGACCGGCGACTCCACCAGCCGCGGGGCGAGCGGAGCGACGTATGCCGGCTGCTTGGGCTTCGCGGCGGGCCGGGGGGCGGGAATGGCGTCCAGGGGCCGACGCGGCGGGCTGACCGCCTGCATCATCAGCCTCCCCCGGCGCTTCAGCCCCTTGCCGATCGCTGACTTACGCGAGTCTCCCACCGCGACACCTTTCTCGTACGCCTTACCCGGGCATCTCACGGGCAGTATGCAAACTCCAGGTGTCCGGCAGGCAAAGTGCCAGCTCACGGACACCGGGTTTTCGGACGTGACCAGGCACTTTACTGCTTCCTTAAATCTTCGTGGGAGTTGGGGCCACAACGCCTTCACGATCAGAAACGTCCAGCCCCCCGGTACAGCTCCAGCTCGCCGTCCAGTTCGACGGCGAGGACCGTGGCATGCGGGTCGAGGTCCGCCGCGGCGGGGGGTTCGATCCACAGCACACCCGGCGTTTCGTGCAGCCCTCCGGTGACCCGGTGGGCCAGTTCGGTGCCGCCGCCGAGCACGGTGACCCGGCGCACGGAGCCGAGCAGACCGCGTACGTTGATCTCGTTGCGCGGGGCGTCGAAGAGGATGAGGTACAGCGTGCGGCGGTCCTTGGAGAGGGTGCTCGGGCCGTAGTGGTGGCCGGCGGGCAGCCCTCGTACGGTGCCGTACACCGCCTCCGCGTGCTTGGCGATCCAGTCGCCGAGCCCTTCGAGGCGCTCGACCTGCTCCCGCGGGATCGTGCCGTCCTCCCTGGGCCCGACGCTGAGGAGCAGGTTGCCGCCTGAGCCGACCGTCTCGGTGAAGTAGCGGATCAGCTGGTCGACCGACTTGTGGTTGTGGTCGTGGTGCTGGTGACCCCAGGAGTCGTTGATCGTCAGGCAGAGCTCCCAGGGGCCCTCGGGCGGGACGACCGGGGCGCCCTGTTCGGGGGTCGCGTAGTCGCCCTCGCTGAGCATGCGGGCGTTGAACACGACGTCCGGCACCTCGGAGCGGATCAGCGCGGCCAGTTCGGGTATGCGCCACTGCTCCTCGCTGCGGTCCCACTCCCCGTCGAACCACAGCAGGTCCGGCTGGTAGCGGGAGGTCAGCTCGCGGATCTGGCCGTCCCGGTAGGCGAGGAAGCGTTCCCAGGCGTCCAGGTCCTCGAACTCGGCCGCCACCTCGGAGTAGCGGTTGTCCTCCAGCTCCGGCGGACGGCCCGGCTTGCGCGTGGAGGCGTAGTCGGGATGGCTCCAGTCGGAGTGCGAGTAGTAGAGGCCGACCTTGAGGCCCTGCTCGCGCATGGCGTCCGCGTAGCCGCGGATCAGGTCGCGGCCGACGTTCAGGTCGCCGTGGGCGGTGTCCCACAGGGCGACGCCGTCGTGGTGCCGGCTGGTCAGGACGGCGTACTTGGCGCCGGCCCGGGCGAACAGCTTGGCCCAGTCCCGCGGCTCGTACCGGGAGGCGGTGAAGCGGTCGAACTGGGACATGTAGGTGTCGTACGGGACGATGTCGTCGTAGAACGACCAGGACTCCTGGACGCCGTCCACCGCGTAGATCCCCCAGTGCACGAAGATCCCCAGCTTGGCGTCGGAGAACCACTGCTGCATCGGCACGGCTAGCTCCTGCTCAGGCGGAGGGTCAGGATCTGGAAGGGACGCAGTCCGACACGGACGGCTCCGTCCACGACGTCCACGGCA
This sequence comes from Streptomyces blattellae, assembly GCF_009709555.1. Lineage (GTDB taxonomy): Bacteria > Actinomycetota > Actinomycetes > Streptomycetales > Streptomycetaceae > Streptomyces > Streptomyces blattellae. The sequence goes on from NZ_WJBG01000127.1 coordinate 235,253, forward strand.
TCCGCGAGGTCCCCGTCCGACAGCGGGCGTTCGAGCAGGTCGGTGACCTGGGCGCCGGCCAGTGGGAAGCCGGTGCGCAGGACGCCCTGGGCCCGGCCGCCGCGGGACTCGTAGAGCCGTACGACGACGTCGCCGGACCGGTCGTCGGCGAGCTTGACCGCCTCGATGGTCACGCCGTCGCCGTCCACGGAGACGACCGGCTCGGGTGCGCCCGCCGCGTCCGCCACGCGCAGCGGGAGGTTGAGGGCGTAGCCCTCGGCGACGGCGTCCTCGATGGTCGCGCCGGGCAGCAGCGCGTAGGTGAAGCGGTGGCGGCCCTGGTCGGCCTCCGGGTCCGGGATGCGCGGGGCGCGGACCAGGCTGAGGCGGACCGTGGTCGTCGTACCTCCCCCAGCCTCCGGCCGGGGGGACCCCCATCTCGCTTCGCTCGCCTCGCGGACCGTGCGGGACACGTCGTGGCCGTACGTCGAGTCGTTGATGACGGCGACGCCGTAGCCGGGCTCCGCGATGTGCACCCAGCGGTGGCCGGACACCTCGAAGCGGGCCGCCTCCCAGCTGGTGTTGGTGTGCGTGGGGCGCTGGATGTGGCCGTAGGCGATCTCGGCGGAGGAGTGCGGTGCCCTGATGTCCACCGGGAAGCCGGCCTTGAGGAACTTCTCCGCCTCGTGCCAGTCGATGTCCGTCTCGAAGTCGATGCGGGGGCTGCCGGCCCGGAGTGTGATCGTCTGGGTGATGGTCGAGCCGTTGCCGAAGGGCCGCACGACACGGACCGCGCCGACCAGCGGGTCCTGCTCGACGACCGTGATCTCCGAGGCGTCCAGCAGGTCCTTGTAGCGGTTCTTGTAGTGCTTGTCGACGTCCCAGGCGTCCCAGTAGTTGGGCAGGTCGGTGTGCAGGCGGAGCAGGTTGCCCGCGCCGGCGAGGACTTCACGGTCCGCCCGCAGGTCGCGGACGGACGCCAGTGTTCCGTCCTGCGCCACCGTCACGCGCACGAGTCCGTTGTCGAGGACGCGGCCCTCGACCGTCACCGGCTGCGGGGGCTCGGCGGCGGCGAGCGGCGCGCTGCCGCCCGCCGGCACCTCCACGTAGACCGGCCCGTCGGCCGCGCGCAGCACCTCGGAGCGGTCGTACGGACTCGTGTTGTACACCCGGGCTCCGCCGCCGCCCAGGGCGGCCACCGCCTCCCGCGTCAGCGCCTCCAGTTCCTCGGCCACCCGGGCGTACTCCGCCTCGGCCTCCCGGTGCACCCAGGCGATCGACGACCCCGGCAGGATGTCGTGGAACTGGTGGAGGAGGACCGTCTTCCACAGCCGGTCCAGCCGCTCGTACGGGTAGGTGTAGCCCGGCGCGTGCAGTGCCGCCGTCGTCGCCCACAACTCGGCCTCGCGGAGCCTGTGTTCGGAGCGGCGGTTGCCCTGCTTGGTGCGGGCCTGGGAGGTGTACGTGGCGCGGTGCAGCTCCAGGTACAGCTCGCCGACCCAGACGGGGGCGTCGGGGTACTCCTCGCGGGCCTTGGCGAAGAAGTCGTCGGGGTGCTCGACGACGACCTTCGGCGAGCCCTCCAGGTCGGCCAGCCTGCGCGCCCGTTCCATGATCTCGCGGGTGGGGCCGCCACCGCCGTCGCCCCAGCCGAAGGGGGCCAGGGAGCGGGTGGCACCGCCCTTCTCGGCGTAGTTGCGGACGGCGCGGGACATCTCCTCGCCGCTGAAGCGGGCGTTATAGGTGTCGACCGGCGGGAAGTGGGTGAAGATGCGGGTGCCGTCGATGCCCTCCCACCAGAAGGTGTGGTGGGGGAATTTGTTGGTCTGGTTCCAGGAGATCTTCTGGGTGAGGAACCACTCGTTACCGGCGAGCTTGGCGAGCTGCGGGTAGGCCGCGGTGTAGCCGAAGGAGTCCGGCAGCCACACGCCCTTGGTCTCGACGCCGAAGTGCTCCATGAAGAACCGCTTGCCGTGGACGAACTGCCGGGCGACCGCCTCGCCGCCGGGCAGGTTGCCGTCGGCCTCCACCCACATGCCGCCGACGGGAGCCCACTGGCCCTTCTTCACCGACTCCTGGATCCGCGCCCACACCCGCGGGTAATTGTCGCGCACCCATTCGTACTGCTGGGCCTGCGAGCAGGCGAAGACGAAGTCCTCGTACTCGTCGGCGAGCGCGGTGACGTTGGAGAAGGTACGCGACGTCTTGCGCTTGGTCTCGCGGATGGGCCACAGCCAGGCGGAGTCGATGTGCGCGTGGCCGACGCCGGAGACCACGTGTGCGCTGGCGTTCGCGGGCTTGGACAGCACGGGCCGCAGCGCGGCGCGCACCTGAGCCGCCGAGCCGGACACGTCGTCGAGGTCGAGCAGGTCCATCGCCCGGTCCAGGGCGTGCGCGATCTCGTGGCGGCGCGGGTCGTGCTCGCCCAGCTCCAGCATCAGCTCGCGCAGCACCTCCACGTCCAGGTCGAGGTGGAAGACCTCCTCGTCGAGGACGGCGAGGCCGGCTCGCCGGAAGGTGTAGAGCGGCTTGTCGCCGGCGGTCAGGACATCGCCGAGCAGCGTCGGGGCGGCGAACTCGTTCGCGAGGATGTCCGGGTTGGAGGCCGCCTCCACCAGGTAGTCGATCTGCTCACCGCCGGTCGCCGGGTTGGCGATGGGCACGTACTGGTTGAGCGGGTTGACCGCCTTCAGCGGTGTGCCGTCCGCGAGGTGGACCAGCGCCTCGGCCTGGTTGCCGGGCCAGTCCCCGACGAAGCCGAGGTCGATGACCGCCTCGACGCGCTTGCCGGCCCACTCGGCGGGCACCTGCCCGCGCATCCGGAACCAGGTCGTGCCCCATGGCGGGCCCCACGGGGTGTCCATCGCGAAGGGAGCGTAGGCGGCGGCCGCCGCCTCCTCGAAGGAGACCGGCTCGCCCGGTGCCTGCCAGGCCTCGACCTCGAACGGCACGGTGGCCGCGTAGACCGCGGTCTTGATGCGCTGGTCGTGAAGGCGCTGGACGCGCTCTTCGATCCGTTGGCGTTCGTCGTGCATCAGAGTCTCCAGAGAGCTTGCGGGGAGATGAAGAGTCTGCCGGGAAAGCGCGCTTACGCGAGGTACGCGAGACCGGGGTGGACTTGGGTGTAGCCGTCGACGAGTCTGCGGGCCACGTTCACGGAGTCGACGAGCGGATGCAGTGCGAAGGCCTTCACGGCCGTCGCACGGGAGCCGGACTCGGCCGCGGCGAGGACCTCGCGCTCGACCGCCTTGACCGAGCAGACGAGCCCGGTGGCGTGGTCGGGCAGCGGGTCGACGGCGACCGGGTGGGCACCGTTGGCGTCGACGAGGCACGGAACCTCGATGACGGCATCGTTGTCAAGGACGGAGAGCGTGTGCTCGTTGCGCACGTTGAGGATCAGGGTGGTGCGCTCGTCGCGGGCGATCGCCCGCATCAGCGCGAGGGCGACCTTCTCGTAGCCGCCGGAGAGGTCGTCCGCGTCGCGCTCGCCGGCGCCCGCCGTCTCCCGGTTCTCCGCCATGTACGTCGCCTCGCGCTCGGCGCGGGTGCGGTCCCAGGCGAGCAGCGCCGCCGCGCTCGGGTCGCGCATCTGCTCGTAGAAGCGGGCCTGCTGGTCGCGCAGGAAGGCGCCGCGGGTCTGCTGGGCCTCCTGGTAGGCGCGGACGGCTTCGCGGTTGAAGTAGTAGTAGTGCAGGTACTCGTTCGGGACGGCGCCCAGGGACTGCAGCCAGTCGGGGCCGAAGAGCTTGCCCTCCTCGAAGGAGCCGAGCATGCCGGGGTCGGCAAGCAGGCGCGGCAGCTCGTCGCGGCCGGCGACGCGCAGGCCGCGCACCCAGCCGAGGTGGTTGAGGCCGACGTAGTCGATCCACGCCTCTCGCGGGTTCGCGCCGAGCACCCGGGCGATACGGCGGCCGAGGCCGACCGGCGAGTCGCAGATGCCGATGACCCGGCCCGCGAGATGGCGGGACATGGCCTCGGTGACCAGGCCGGCGGGGTTGGTGAAGTTGATGACCCAGGCGTCGGGCGCGAGGCGGGCCACCCGCCGCGCGATGTCGACGGCGACGGGCACGGTCCGCAGGCCGTAGGCGATGCCGCCGGCGCCGACCGTCTCCTGGCCGAGGACGCCCTGCGCCAGGGCCACCCGCTCGTCGTTCGCGCGTCCTTCCAGGCCGCCGACGCGGATCGCGGAGAACACGAAGTCCGCGCCCCGCAGCGCCTCGTCGAGGTCGGTGGTGGCGCTCACCTCGGGAGCGTCGGGGACGCCGGCGGCCTGCTCGGCGAGCACGCGGGTCACGGCGTTCAGCCGGGTGGCGTCCAGGTCGTGCAGCACGACCCGGGTCACCCGGCCCTCGGCGCGGTCTTCGAGGAGCGCGCCGTACACGAGCGGCACGCGGAATCCGCCGCCGCCCAGAATGGTCAGCTTCACCGGCTTCCTCCAAGCGTGCCCTGGCGCTCAGGCCGGCGGGGAACCTCACGGAGCCGGTCATGGAACGGAGGTTCGGCCGTTGGGCGGGCATCTGCCCGCGTGCACGGGCGGGCTCCGCATAGTGCGTCGCGAGAACCAAGCACGCGCTGACTCCTTGCACTTGTGCCAAGAACCCGGGCTGGTTTCAGCCCGGCTGATGTTGATCGCGCAGGACTCGATCGCCTGCTGAGCGATCGAGCGGTGTGCGCCAGCAGTCTCCTTCGATTCCGAGGGATCTCAAGGATCCGAAAAATCCGAGGGACCCGAAAGACCCGAGGGATCCAGGAGAGGGAATTCAAGCTTGCCCCCTTCCTGCCAGTACCACCTCGACGCGGGCCTCCTCCAGGGAGGCCCGCGTCGCAGCGTCCACGGGCGCGTCCGTCACCACCATGTCCAGGTCCTCGGGACCGCATACCTTCGCCATGCCCGTGCCCGGGAACTTCGCCGAGTCGGCGAGCAGGACGACCTGGTCACTGGCCTTGATCATGGCGCGCTTGACCGGCACCTCGACGACCGTGGTGTCCATCACGTGCCCGCCCGGGCGCACTCCACTGGTGCCGAGGAAGAGCCAGTCTGCGTGCAGCTGGCGCAGATTGTCCTCGGTGAGGAAGCCGACCAGGGAGCGGTACTCGCGGCGGACCATGCCGCCGAGCAGGACCAGCTCGATGCCCTCGTCGTCGGCGAGTTCCTCGTAGACCACCAGGTTGCTGGTGATCACCGTGAGCCGACGGCCGTGCAGCCGGCGGGCCAGGCGGTAGGCGGTGGTACCGATGTCGAGCAGCACCGACTGACCATCTTTGATCATCGCCGCCGCATGCTCGGCTATCGCGTCCTTCTCGGACACGCGCACCTCGGCGACCTCGGCGAAGGGCTGGTCGCCCTCCTCCGCCACGGCGCCGCCGTGCACCCGGGTGAGCAGGCCGTCCTCCTCAAGTTTCACCAGGTCACGGCGGATGGTGGCGGGGCTCACACCCAGCTGCTCGGAGAGATCGGTCACGGCCGCGGGACCGCCGGAGCGCAGGGCCCGCAGGATGAGTTGGTGTCGTCGTTCTGCCAGCACGCTGTGAACAGTACTCGTCATCTTCAATCATTTCCATGCTCAGTTCTGCTGAGGTATTGACCAATGTCGCCGAGCGGCGCACGATTCCGGTCATCGAAAATGACGAGTTTTGACGAGCTCCCCACGAAGGGATGTGCGCGTGGACGACGACAGGCCCGATGTGCTGCTGACCGGGCTGCTCTTCTACGACCTCGTCCTCACCGGGCTCGGGAAGCCGCCGACGCCGGGCGAGGAGATCTGGACCTCCGGCATGGGCTGCGGCCCGGGCGGCATCGCGAACCTCGCGGTGGCCGCCTCCCGGTTCGGCCTGAAGACCTCCCTGGCCGCGGTCTTCGGCGACGACTTCTACGGCGAGCACTGCCGTGACGTCCTCGCCGGCCAGGAAGGCGTCGACCTCTCGCTCTCCCGCACTGCGGACGGCTGGCACACCCCGGTCACCGTCTCCATCGCGCACGGTCACGACCGGGCCCTGGTCACCCACGGCCAGGTACCGCCGTACTCGCAGGACACGCTGATGGGCGACCCGCCCGAGGCACGCACCGCGCTGGTGCACATCGAGGCCGAGCCCCGCGCCTGGCTCGGCAAGGCCGCCGCGAACGGCACCCAGATCTACGCGGACGTCGGCTGGGACCCCACCCGGCAGTGGTCCACCGACCTCCTCGACCAGCTCTCCCTGTGCCACGCCTTCCTCCCCAACGAGACCGAGGCGATGGCCTACACCCGCACGGACAGCGCGGTGGCGGCGCTCGGCACGCTCACCGAACTGGTGCCGGTGGCCGTGGTCACCCGTGGCGGCGACGGCGCGATCGCCGCCGACCAGACCACGGGCGAGTACGCGGAGGTTCCCGCCCTCGACATCGATGTCCTGGACGCGACCGGCGCCGGCGACGTGTTCGGCGCGAGCTTCGTCGCCGCCTCGCTCGGCGGCTGGCCGCTGGTGGAGCGGCTGAAGTTCGCGGTGCTGGCGTCCGGACTGTCGGTCCGGCACCGCACCGGAGCGCTGGCCGCCCCCGGCTGGTACGGCATCCACCAGTGGTGGCAGGCGCTCGACGACCCCGCCCTGCGGCGCTCTTACGGCTTCCTGGCCGACCGGATGCCGCAGGACCCCGGACCGCCGGTCCGGTACGCGCCGCTGACGCCCCCGAACTCCCCCCACTGATCTGCCCTCATCTGCCCTGATCTCCCCTCATCCCCCTGGTACACGAAGATCCACGAAGATCCGTGAACACCCGAAAGGCGGTGGGAGCTGTGCGGCTCTCACGAAGAGGCCTGCTGCGCGCGGGCCTGGCCGGTACGGCCGCCACGGCACTCGGCGGCCTGGCGACCGGCTGTGCCGTTCCGACCGGTTCGACCGGCCGGAACATGGTGCTGTGGTACTGGAGCGGAGGCCTGAGCGACACCGTCGTGAAGAACGCCAAGGCCCGCTACGACAGCGCGGTCGACCTCCAGGCCATCCAGATCGGCGGCCAGTACCGCTCGAAGCTCATCACCACCATCACCGGCCAGGCCCACATCCCCGACATCGCGGGGCTCAAGGGCGAGGACATGGCCTCCTACCTGCCGAACGCGGACCAGTTCATCGATCTGCGGACGCTGGGCGCGGAGAAGTACAAGAGCCGGTACCTGACCTGGAAGTGGGACCAGGGCATCGCCGACGACGGCACGATGGTCGGCTTCCCGATCGACTGCGGTCCGGTGGCGCACTTCTACCAGTACCAGGTGTTCCGCCGGGCGGGACTGCCGTACGAACCCGACGACGTGTCGAAGGAGCTGAACACCTGGGAGAAGTTCTTCGACGCGGGCGAGCAGCTGGGCAGGCGGGTGTCGGGGGCGAAGCTGCTCACCGACGTCAACAGCGTCTACGACAACGTGGTCAACCAGGGCAGCAAGCGGTACGTCGACAAGGACCGCCACTTCATCGGCGACCAGGAGCATGTGCGCCGGGCGTGGGATCTCGCCGTGGAGGCCAAGCGGCGGGGGATCGTCTCGGACCTCGTCACCGGCACCCCGGACCAGCTGTCGGCCGTGCAGGACGGCAAGCTGCCGAGCCAGCTCGGCGCCTCCTGGGCCACGTTCGACCTGAAGAACGGCGTGCCGAAGACCGAGGGCAAGTGGCGGATCGCCCAGATGCCGGTACGGCCCTCCAACAACGGCGGCTCGTTCCTGTCGATCACCAAGGCGTGCCGGGAGCCCGAGCAGGCCTTCGAGATCATCGCCTGGATGCTCAACGCGGCCAACCAGGCGCAGGGGTACGTCGACGCGGGTCTGTTCCCGTCCACCCCGGCCTCGTTCGGCCTGAAGCAACTCCAGGAGCCGGACGACTTCTTCGGCGGCCAGGTCACCACGGACATCTTCGGTCCGGCCGCGGAGAGGATCACCGTCGCCTACAACAGCCCGTACGACACCGCCCTCGGGCAGCCCATCAAGGACGAGATCAAGAACGTCGGCGTCCTCGGCAAGGACCCCAAGAACGCATGGAGTGACGCCATGAGCAAGTGCCGGCGTATCGCGAAGCACCTGGGGGTGAGCTACTGATGGCCGTCCTGGAGCAGACCCCGCCCGCTGTGGCGAAGCCCTCCCCCACCCAGCCCAAGAAGGGCTGGCGCAAGTACTGGCACCTCTACGCCGCGATCTCCCCCTTCTACCTGCTCTTCCTCGCCTTCGGCCTGTTCCCGGTGGGCTTCTCCCTCTACCTGTCCTTCCACCGCTGGGACGGCCTCGGCACGATGGAGTGGGCCGGGCTCTCGCAGTACCAGTACCTGCTGAGCGACACCGACTTCTGGAACTCGATCGGCAACACGATCATCATCTGGGCGCTGGCCACCTTCCCCATGATCTTCCTGGCGATGGTCACCGCCGTGATGCTCAACTCGGCGGTCCGGTTCAAGAGCCTGTACCGCGTCGCGTACTTCCTGCCGAACGTCACCTCGGTCGTCGCGATCGCGATCGTCTTCGGCTCCATCTTCGCCACCAACAACGGCGTGGTGAACGCCGTCCTGCGGGGGGTGGGGCTCGACCAGGTGGCCTGGCTGAACACGCCGTGGGGCATCAAGGTCACCATCGCGGCGCTGATGACCTGGCAGTGGACCGGCTACAACGCCATCATCTTCCTCGCCGGACTCCAGACCATCCCGAGCGACCTGTACGAGGCCGCGCGCATGGACGGCGCGGGTCCCGTCCAGACCTTCTTCCGGATCACGCTGCCCCTGCTGCGGCCCACGCTGCTGTTCGTGCTCGTCGTCTCGACCGTCACCGGTCTGCAGAGCTTCTCCGAGCCGCAGGTGCTGCTCCAGACCACTACCAACGACTCGACGTTCGCGGGCGGTCCGGGCCACTCGGGCCAGACGATGGTCCTCTACTTCTTCCAGCAGACCTTCGACAACAACGACTTCGGGTACGGAGCGGCGGTGGCGTGGGGCATCTTCCTCGTCGTCGTGCTCTTCTCGATCATCAACTGGCGCCTCGTGCAGCGCCGGGGCGAGTAGGAGGGGCGCATCATGCCATCCATCAAGGGGTCCCGCCGCAGGGCCATCGGGCTGCACCTCCCGCTGATCATCGGCACCGTGATCTCGGCCTTCCCGTTCTACTGGGCCGTGATCATGTCGACGCACAGTTCGTCGGAGATCTTCTCGTACCCGCCGAAACTGCTGCCGGGCACGCACTTCCTGGAGAACGTCCGCAACCTCTTCGACGCCATCGACTTCTTCGGGTCGATGTGGAACTCGCTGCTGGTCGCGACGTCGGTGACCTTCCTGGTCCTGCTCTTCGACTCGCTGGCGGCCTTCGTCTTCGCCAAGTTCGAGTTCCCGGGCAAGGGACTGCTGTTCGGGATGCTGATGGTCATCTTCATGGTGCCCGCGCAGCTGTCGGTCATCCCGCAGTTCGTCGTCATGGCGCGGATCGGCTGGATCGGCTCGATGACCGCGCTGATCGTGCCGGCCGCGGCCAACGCCTTCGGCATCTTCTGGATGCGGCAGTACATGAAGACCGCCATCCACGACGAACTGCTCGACGCCTCCAAGCTCGACGGCGCGAACTTCCTGCGCCAGTACTGGCACGTGGCGCTGCCGGTGGTCCGGCCCGGCCTGGCCTTCCTCGGCATCTTCACCTTCATGGGCCAGTGGAACGACTTCGCCTGGCCCCTGATCGCCCTCACCAACCCCGACAACGTGACCCTCCAGGTCGCGCTGTCCCAGCTCAACGGCACCCACGGCACCACCGACTACGGCATCGTGATGACCGGCGCCCTGCTCGCCCTGATCCCGTTGCTGATCGTGTTCGCGATCGGCGCCAAGCAGATCATCGGCGACCTCGCCAAGGGAGCCGTCCGCGGATGAACCCCATGCTGGCGCTCCGCCCCTGGGAGGCACCCGAGGTGACCTCCTGGGGACGGATCCCGATGAACGCGGTCGACCGGCGCACCGGGGCGCTGAACCTCGACGGGGAGTGGCGCTTCCAGCTGCTGCCCTCCCCGGACGCCCCCGTGCCGGCGAACTGGTCCTCGTCGTACGTGCCCGGCGCGTGGACCCTCCAGGACACCGGCGACCTCCCCCAGTACACCAACGTCCGCATGCCGTTCGCCGAGTTCCCGCCGGACTCGCCGTCCGGGAATCCGACGGGTGTGTACGAGCGTGCGGTGGACGTCCCCGCCGAGTGGGCCGGCCGGCGGATCGTGCTCCAGGTGGGTGCGGCCGAGAGCGTGCTGCTGGTGCAGGTGGACGGGCGGCCGGTCGGGATCTCGAAGGACTCGCATCTGGCGGCCGAGTTCGACCTGACGGATGTCGTACGCCCGGGCTCGTCCGCGACCGTGCGGCTCACGGTCGTCAAGTGGTCCGACGCCTCCCACATCGAGGACCAGGACCAGTGGTGGCACGGCGGGATCACCCGGTCGGTGCTGTTGTACGCGACGGATCCGCTGTATCTCGCGGACGTGACGGTACGGGCGCCTGCCGACGGCGGGTTGCGGGTGGACTGCCTGGTGCGGGACACGCGCGGTGCCCTGCCGGAAGGGTGGTATGTCACATGCCACCTGGACGGGGAACCGCTCGCGCGCGACACCGAGTTCGACCGGCGCAACACCGCCGAGGAGCGCGTCTCCGACTTTCTCGGCGAGGCACGACTGCACGCGACCGTCCCCGGCGTCCGCACCTGGACCGCCGAGACACCCGAGCTGTACGGACTGACCGTCCGGCTGCACCGCGCCGACGGAACGGTCGCCGACACGTCGCACCAGCGCATCGGCTTCCGCGACGTCGGGATCACCGGCCGGTATCTGCTCGTCAACGGCGAGCGGATCTACATCCGGGGCGTGAACCGGCACGACTTCCATCCGCTGACGGGCCGGACGGTGTCGTACGACGACATACGCGCCGAGCTCGTCCTGCTGAAGCGCTTCGGCTTCAACGCGATCCGCACCGCGCACTACCCGAACGACCCGGCCCTCTACGACCTCGCGGACGAGCTCGGCTTCTACGTCGTCGACGAGGCGGACATCGAGTCCCACGACCACGCCCATGAGATCGCCGACGACCCCCGCTATCTGAACGCCTTCGTGGACCGGGTCTCGCGGATGGTGCTGCGGGACAAGAACCACCCGTCGGTGATCATCTGGTCGCTGGGCAACGAGTCCGACTACGGCGCCCATCATGACGCGGCGGCAGCCTGGGTACGGCGGCACGATCCGACCCGGCCGATCCAGTACGAGGGGGCGGCCAAACTCGACTGGGCGGCGACGGACGACGCCTCGGACATCGCCTGCCCGATGTACGCGCCGATCGAGGACTGTGTCGCGCACGCGCTGTCCGGCGAGCAGACCAGGCCGCTGATCCAGTGCGAGTACTCGCACGCCATGGGCAACAGCAACGGCACGCTCGCCGACCACTGGGCCGCCATCGAGTCAACGCCGGGTCTTCAGGGCGGGTTCATCTGGGAGTTCTGGGACCACGGGATCCTGCAACGCGTGAGCGACGGAAGACCGGCCGGGCGTGGGGGCGCCGGGCTCTACAACAACGGTGTCGCCGTGCCCGGCCATCGCTGGGCGTACGGCGGCGACTTCGGCGAGCAGATCCACGACGGCGCGTTCATCGCCGACGGGATCGTCTTCCCCGACGGCACGCCCAAGCCGGTGATGTACGAGCACCGGGAGATCGCGGCGCCGGTGCGGCTGACCTGCTTCCGGCACGCGGGGCCCGAGGTCGAGAACCACCAGTCCTTCCGCGGGCTGGACTGGCTGTCCGCCCGGTGGGAGCTGGCCCTCTCCGACGGACGGACGCTGACCGCCCCGGCCGAGCTGCCCGACCTGGTTCCCGGCGGGACGGCGACCGTGCCGCTGCCCTTCGAGCTGCCGGACGACGGCGGCGAGGCCTGGGTGACGCTGCGGGTGACCACGAAGGACGACGAGCCCTGGGGGCCGCGCGGCACCGAGGTGTGCGCGCCCCAGCTGCGGTTGCGGGACGCGGCGGCGCCGAAGCCGGCGACCGTCCAGGGCCCGCCCGTCGAGGTCGACGGTGAAGGCCTCCTCGTCCATCCCCTCCTCACCGCCGCCCCCACGCTGTCGCTGTGGCGGGCGCCCACCGACAACGACGAACTGGGCGGCATCGCGCCGCGCTGGCGGGCCTGGGGGCTGGACGCGCTCGTCCGCAAGGTCGTCAACGTGCGGCGGGACGGCGAGCGCGTGACCGTGCACGCCGAGTACGCCGAGTACGCCGAGTACGCCGGGACGATCGGCGTCGTCCGGCATGTCCAGGTGTTCACCGCCGTCGAGGGCGGCGTGCGGGTCGAGGAGTCGGCCGAGCTGCCGGAGGACTTCCAGGACGTGGCCCGGGTGGGCACGGTGTTCGAGACGGTGCCGGGGCTCGACCTGCTGGAGTGGTTCGGGCAGGGGCCCTGGGAGTCGTATCCGGACCGGAGTGCGGGCGCGGTCGTCGGCCATCACTCCGCGCCCGTGGACGAGTTGTTCACCCCCTATCTGCGCCCGCAGGAAAGCGGCGGCCGGCACGGCGTACGGCACTTCACGCTGTCCGCGCCGGACGCCACCGGTCTCGCGGTACGGCTGGACGAGCCCCGGCAGGTCTCGGTGACCCGGTACCGCGCCGAGGACCTCACCGCCGCCGCCCACCACGACGAGCTGGTGCCGCGACCGGGGTGCGTGGTGCACATCGACGCGGCGCACCGGGGGCTGGGCACGGCGTCGTGCGGCCCCGACACCTTCCCCTCCTATCGGGTCGCACCGGGCATCCACCGCTGGAGCTGGACTCTGCGCGTTCTCTGACTCCCCGACTCCCCCAACACCTCCCCTTCCCCCCATCACTCCCGCCACCTTCCCCATCACCCCCGCCACCTTCCCCGTCACCCTGTCTCGGAGCCCACGTGTGTACTTCGCATGACCATGCCCAGGGCGAGGCCACGCAGGCCGGCGCCGGACGACGCAGTTTCCTCCGCGCCACCGCGCTGCTCGGTGCCGCCGCGACGGCCTCCGTCGCCGTCCCGGCAGCGGTCGCCGAGGCCGCGCCCGCCGACGACCTCACCGGCGACTGGCGGCCCGACCCGGACAGCCGGCGCTTCACGCTCGCCGTCATGCCGGACACGCAGTACCTCTTCGACGGGCCGAGCATCGACAAGGCGCCGGTCGCGGCGTCCCTGCGCTATCTGCTGGAGCACGGCCGGGAGGAGAACACCGTCTTCCTGTCCCACCTCGGCGACCTCACCCAGAACGGCACCGAGCCCGAAGTCGCGGCGATCAGCGAGGCGTTCCGGCTCCTGGACCGGCGGGGCGTGGGCTACAGCGTCCTCGCCGGCAACCACGACGTGAAGTCGTCCACGACCGACCAGCGCGGGGCGACGCCGTATCTGGACGCCTTCGGGCCGGGGCGGTTCGAGGGCACGAGGACGTTCGGCGGCGCGTCCCCCGACGGCTACAACACCTTCCACCTCTTCGAGGCCGCCGGACGCGAGTGGATGGTGCTCGCGCTGGACTGGCGGCTGTCGGCGAAGGGGTACGCGTGGGCCGAGGAGGTGATGGCCGCGCACCCGAAGACGCCGGTCATCCTCACCACGCACGAGCTGGTCGTCGAGGACGACACGCTGTCGTCCTACGGGCAGCAGTTGTGGGACCGGCTGGTCGAGGACCACGACCAGATCTTCCTCACTCTCAACGGACACTACTGGCCGGCCGCCCGGGCAACCCGCAGGAACGCGGCGGGGCATGACGTACACCTGCACCTGACGAACTACCAGAACCGCTACTTCGGCGGCGCGGCGATGATCCGCCTGTACCGCTTCGACCTCGACCGGAACGTCATCGACGTGGAGACGGTCTCCCCGTGGATTCTGGGCCGGGCCGCGAAGGGGCTCAACGAGCTGGAGCGGCAGGAGATCGAACTCAGCGGTGACGCCGACCGGTTCACCGTCGACATCGACTTCGCCGGCCGCTTCTCCGGCTTCGATCCGGTGCCCGCGCGCCCGGCCCGGCCCGCGTCGCGCATGCTGATCCCGGGCACGGTGGCCTACTGGCGCTTCGAGGAGCCGGTGAGCGGAACGGTCCGGGACCTGTCCGGGCGCGGCAACGACCTCGCACTCGTCACGGTGGGCGGCGGCAGGCTGGGCTGGTCCGCCGACCACCATCCCGACCAGCCCGGCCACGGCAGCCTGGAGTTCCAGGGCTTCAAGTCCCCGCTGAAGGGCGCGTACCTGCGCACGGTCGACGGCGCTCCGCTCAACTCGGCGACTTTCGCCAACGGTTACACCATCGAGGCCTTCTACCGCCTCCCCGCCGACTGGGACCCGTCCCACAACGCCTGGTCGGGCCTGGTCAGCCGCACCGGCACGGGTGGCGCCGCCGGCAAGACAGCCGACGATCCGGACGAGCCGCTCGCCACGCTGTCCCTGTCGAACGACCGCGAGCCGCAGTGGGCGATGCGCCCGCTGAACCAGGAGGGCATCGCCACCAACTGGGGCCAGGAGACGCCGCTGGAGACCTGGTGGCATCTCGCGGTCGTCAACGACGGCGAGCACACGACGATGTACGTCGAGGGCTGCCCGGTGGTCCGCAACCCGAAGGCTCCCGCGACGGGGATCAGCGCTGTCGGCCTGCCGTGGCTGCTCGGCGGCTACGAGTACGGCAGCAAGATCGACCAGATCCTGTACGGGCGCCTGGGCGACGTACGGATCGCCGAACGTGCCCTGCCCATCACGTCGTTCATGAACCACTGACGACTTCGCATCGAGAGGCATCGACCATGAACCACCAGCAACTGCCCGCCTGGGCCGACCCGTCCGTATCCGCTGCAGAACTCGACCCGCAGGGCCTGTCCAGGCGCGGACTCCTGCGCCGCGCGGGCCTGTTCGGCGCCGCCTTCGCCCTCGGTTCGGCGGCCGTACCCGCGGCGGCGTCCTCGCGGCCCTTCGGCGGCGACGACCCGCGCCTCGCCTACCTCGTCGGCGACCATCACGTCCACTCCGTCTACAGCCACGACGCGAAGTACACCTTCTCGCAGCTGGCCACCGCGGCCGCCGAGTACGGCCTCGACTGGATGGTGTTCAACGAGCACTCCAACTTCGGGCACGCCTGGTACGGCGCCAAGATGGAGCACGAGGAGATCCTCAAGGCCCGCACCGAGAACCCCCGCCAGCTGATCTTCCAGGGCCTGGAGTGGTACATCCCGGCCGCCGAGCACTGCACGATCTTCGCCGCTCCCGGCCCCCACGAGGTCGACGTCCTCACCCAGTTCGAGCTGGCGTACGACGGCAAGCTGCTGGGCTACACGGACGGCGCCCCGGGCAACCCGAACACGGCCCGCAACGAGGCTCACGCGGTCAAGGCCATCCAGTGGCTCGCCGAACAGCGCCGCACCGGATACATCGACGACGTCCTCGTCTTCGCGAACCACCCGATGCGGCTGGGCATCGACTCCCCGCACGAGATGCGCAACTGGCGGGACGCGGCCCCCGAGATCATGATCGGCATGGAGGGCGCACCCGGCGCGCAGGGCGGCGGCATCCCAGGCTGGGAGGGCCCCGACTCGCAGCGCGGCGAGTACACCAACAAGCCGTCGGCGGACTCCTGGGCCGGCTACCCGGAGGACACGTACGTGCTGTACGGCGGTTTCGACTGGATGACGGCGACGGTCGGCGGCATGTGGGACGCGATGCTCGCCGAGGGCAAGCTGTTCACCATCACCACCAACTCCGACGTACACCGGGTCGTCTTCGACACCTGGAAGAACGGCGACTGGCTGCCCGGTCAGAACTTCGACAACACCGGCAAGATCCCCGACCCGGTGAACACCGACTCCCCGCAACCCGGCGGCGACTTCTGGCCCGGCCAGTTCAGCCGCACCCACGTCGGCGTCACCCGCTACGGCTACCG
Organism: Streptomyces blattellae; assembly: GCF_009709555.1. Taxonomy (GTDB): domain Bacteria; phylum Actinomycetota; class Actinomycetes; order Streptomycetales; family Streptomycetaceae; genus Streptomyces; species Streptomyces blattellae. The sequence continues at coordinate 251,123 of NZ_WJBG01000127.1, forward strand.
CTCCGTGATGGCCGGCCTGCGCGCGGGCCGGGTCTGGCTCGACCACGGGCATCTGCTCGACGGGCTCGACGTCCGACTGAAGCGGGACTGCGACCACGGTCCCGGTGTGACGCTGGGCGGCCGGCTGCGCGTCCGCAAGGGCGAGAAACTCACGCTGAACGTCACCGTGACCACCACCTCACGCCCCAACACGCAGGGCATCCTGCCCGAGTTGAAGCACGTGGACCTGATCCGGGGCGCGGTGCGCGGCCCGGTGGCCGACCGGGACACCTGGAAGGCACCCGACACCAAGGTCGTTCAGTCGAAGGACGTGAGCGGCAGGAAGGGCACCTACACCCTGCGCATCCCGCTCACCGCCGACGACGAGTCCTTCTACGTCCGGCTGCGCGGCAGCGACGGCAACCGGAACGGCGCCGGATACCTGGGCGCCTCCATCGACCCGCACGGGCCGATCCCGCACGAGCCGGGGAACGGTGACCCGTGGGCGGATACATGGTTCTATTCCAACCCGGTGTTCGTCGACGTGGAGGGTGCCTGATGAAACGTCAACTTGTGTCCCTGGCTGCCTTACTCGCCTTGGCGCTGGGCGCGGGCACCGCCTCCGCCGCCGGTGACCGGCGCTGGGAGGAGACCAGCACGGCGCACACCGGCACCCTGGGCGGGGGCCAGGGCCTCGCGAGCCGGGCCGACGGCTCGCTGCTGTACCGGGGGCTCGCGGACATCCCGCTGGACCTGCGTATCAGGGGCTGGAACCACATCGGCGACCCGGACATCGCGAACGGCTACACCTTCGACGCCTATCAGGGCCCGGACACGGCCACGTCCAAGATGTTCGCGGTGACGACCCCCGCCGGGAAGCGCTACGAGTACGTCCACCAGCTCGACGCGGGCGAGAAGCTGAACAACTCGTTCGCGACGGTCTCGCCCGACGGGCAGTGGCTGGTGTCGGGCGAGTGGGGCGACCAGAACCGGCTCCAGGTCTTCCCCGCTCCGCTGCTCAACCCGTCCACCCCGCAGACAGGCGGTGACTTGAAGGAGGCCGGGCAGATCACCCTGGACAAGCCGGTGCGCGACATCCAGGGCTGCGACTTCGTCACGGACACCCGCCTGGTGTGCGCCTCGGACGACGCCACCGGCACCCTCTTCCCTGAGAGCCGCCCGCTCCTCCAGGTCGACCTGGACCGCAAGCTCGACGGCCGGCCGGTCACCGGCGCGGTCAAGAGCCTGTTCGCGCTACCGCAGCGCAGCGTGTGCACCGGCGCCTTCGAGACGGAGGGCGTCGACTACGACGTGCGCGGCGGCACCCTGCGCGCCCAGGTGATCCAGCCCGGCATCTGCGCGCTGTCGACGACCGTGTACTCGTACCGGCAGGTCACGGACTGATCGAGCCCGGGTCGTCGTGCCTCGCGTCAGTCGAGTGTCCTGCTCGCCGTGTACGTCACCTCGTGGTCCTTGTGGTGTGCGGTGCCCCGGCAGGTGAGGGTCGTGACCGCGGCGACCCGGGTGCGGGTGACCTGCCAGCGGGCGGTGAGGTGTTCGCCCGGGTGCAGGCGGGCCGCGGAGACCGCGTCCAGCGCGTGTGTCCGCCAGCCGCTCGGCGTGTGCAGGGTGAGCCGGGGGGCGGTCCAGGGCCGGGCGGAGCCGTTTGCGAAGGTGGCGGTGACGGTGAACTCCTGGCCCTGGCCGGTGACTTGGAGCCTGACACCGAAAGGCCTGCGCGGGTACACCGGCGCCCATGACTCACGCATCAGCTTCACCAGCTCCTCCGCCTGGGCGGGCCGCGCGGCGGCGAGGTCGTGCAGTTCGCCGGGGTCCCTGGCCAGGTCGTACAGCTCTACGTCCCACTGGTCGTCCGGGGCCCGCCGGTTACGCCCGGGTGCGAACCGCACGGCCTTCAGGTCGCCGCGTCGCAGCGCCTCCGCGAGACGGCGGCCCCGCCCGAGGTCGTAGGCGTCGGAACGCGGGGTGATGCCGGCGTGGTTGCGGTAGAAGTACAGGCTGTCGTGGTGGGGCGCGTCCGTGGAGCCGCGCAGCAGCGGGGCGAGGGAGAGGCCGTCGACGTCGGTCGGGGCGGGTGCGCCCGCGAGGTCGGCGAGGGTGGGCAGCAGGTCGGTGAGCGGGGTGGGGCGGTCCGTGGTGCCGGACCGTACACGCTGCGGGGACCAGGCGATGAGGGGGACGCGGATGCCGCCCTCGTAAAGGTTCCGCTTGATGCCGCGCAGGGGGCCGTTGCCGTCGAAGAGTCCGGGGTCGGTGCCGCCCTCTTCGTGCGGGCCGTTGTCGCTGGTGACGAGGACGATGGTGCGGTCGGCGATGCCGAGTTCGGTGAGCCGGTCGGTGACGTTGCCGACAAGGGTGTCGAAGGTGGTGATTTGGGCGGCGTGCCGCTTGTTGGGGCCGGTCCAGGGCCGGTCGGCGTACTGGCCGACATCCGGTGCCTTGCTGGGCGCGTGCGGCACGGTCGGGGCGAGGTAGAGCAGGAACGGCTGGTGCTGGTGGGCGTTGAGGTAGCTGAGCGCGCGTTCCTGGATCAGGTCGGGGGCGTAGACCTTGCGGGCACCGCCCTTGTTCTCGGGGATCTCCTGCCGGGTGCCGTTGTGCCACAGGTAGTCGGGGAAGTAGTCGTGGGCGCGGCCGTGGCCGATGTAGCCGTAGAACTCCTCGAAACCACGGGAGTTGGGGTGGCTCGGCTGGTCGGGGGCCTCGGGTCCGAAGCCCCACTTGCCGATGATGCCGGTGCGGTAGCCGAGCGCCCGCAGCGCCTCGGCGAAGGTGAAGTCCCGGTCGGTCAGGGCGCCTTGGCCGCCCGGCCCCCATGGATTCTCCCGCACGGTCGAGTGTCCGCTGTGCAGCCCGGTGAGCAGCGAGCAGCGTGAGGGAGCGCACACCGGGGCGGCGGCGTAGGCCTCGGTGAAGCGCAGGCCCTCGGCGGCGAGGGCGTCCAGGCGTGGCGTGTGGATCAGCTTCTGGCCGTAGGAGCCGAGTTCGCCGTAGCCGAGGTCGTCGGCGAGGATCACCACGAAGTTGAGCCGGCCCGACGCCGGGGTCTGCACGGCTTGCATGGCCGCGGCGGGCTTGTTGTGCTGCGCGGGCTGCGCCTCGTCGCCGGCCTCGCACGCGGTGGCCGCCGCGAGCGCGGCGGGCGCGGCGGCGGCCCCGGTGAGAAATCGGCGGCGGCTCGGCATACGGGACTCCTGTGGTGACGGCGAGTGCGGGCAGCTGCACCGATAGTGATCGCAACCCCCGGTCCAACACCATGCACACGCTGTGAACGCTCTGTTTCGATCATTGAGAGGCAATTGCCGGGCCGGAGGTTCCCCCTCAACGGCATGAGAATGATCACAAGCGGAAGAGCCGAACTCCCCCTCACCCGCGAGGCCCCGTCTGTTGAGCCGGCGCACCACTGGGCGCCGCGGCCATGCGGTGCGCGTTTTTGGACCGGTACGCGGCCATTCATGGCATGAACTCCACAGGGACGCAAGGACGTTCGTGGTTTTACCTCTTGACGGCTGGAGTGACCGGGAGCACATTGGCCACATTCTGAGAGCGCTCTCAAGCGCGTACTCAAGCGCGGCTCTCCAGAGCAACCCCGCACATCGACTCCGTACCCGAGAGGCCCCTCCCCATGAGTGAAACCTCCGGCACACCCCACAGACGGCGCCCCCTGCGGCGCGCACTCGTCGCCATCGTGAGCACCCTCGGTCTCGCGGCGGCCGCCACCCCGTCCGCGCTCGCCGACGCCCCCACGCCGCCGTCAGGCTGGACGCAGGTCTTCGTGGACGACTTCAACGGCGCCGCGGGCACCGGCGTCAACACCGCCAACTGGCAGTACGCGACCGGCACCGGCTACCCCGGCGGCCCCGCCAACTGGGGCACCGGCGAGATCGAGACCATGACGTCCAGCACCGACAACGTGGCCCTGGACGGCAACGGCAACCTGCGCATCACCCCGCGCCGGGACGCCTCCGGCAACTGGACGTCCGGCCGGATCGAGACCAACCGCACCGACTTCCAGGCGCCGTCGGGCGGCACGCTGCGGGTGCAGTCGCGCATCCAGATGCCGAACGTCACCGGCGACGCGGCCCGCGGCTACTGGCCGGCGTTCTGGATGCTGGGCTCGCCCTACCGCGGCGACTACTGGAACTGGCCGAGCGTCGGCGAGCTGGACATCATGGAGAACGTCCAGGGGCTCAACACCGTGTGGTCGACGATGCACTGCGGTACGAGCCCCGGCGGGCCGTGCAACGAGACGACCGGTATCGGCGGTTCGCGGGCCTGCCCGGGCGCGACCTGCCAGGCCGGTTTCCACACGTACGCGATGGAGTGGGACCGCTCGACGAGCCCGGAACAGATCCGGTTCTACGTCGACGACATCAACTACCACACCGTACGGGCCGATCAGGTCGACGCGACGACCTGGAGCAACGCCACCGACCACGGCTTCTTCGTCATCCTGAACGTGGCGATGGGCGGCGGGTTCGTGGACGCGTTCGGCGGCGGTCCGGACGCCGCGACCGTGCCGGGGCACTCGATGGTCGTCGACTATGTGCAGGTGCTGTCCAGTGGGGGCGGGACCACGCCTCCGCCGACGGGGAACCGTGACGCCTACAGTCCCATTCAGGCCGAGTCGTACGAAGGGCAGTCCGGCACGATGACCGAGTCCACGTCGGACTCGGGGGGCGGGCAGAACATCGGCGCGCTGGCCAACGGCGACTGGGCGCTCTACCGGGGCGTCAACTTCGGGTCCACCGCGGCGACCCAGTTCAATGCCCGGGTCGCGAGTGGGGCCGGGGGTGGCGTGAGCGGGCTGGTCGAGGTGCGGTTGGACAGCCGGAGCAACGCGCCGATCGGGAGCTTCGCCATCGGGAACACCGGGGGGTGGCAGGCCTGGCGGACCGTGCCGGCGAACATCAGCGGCGTGACGGGGACGCACGATGTGTATCTGACGTTCACCAGCGGGCAGCCGGCGGACTTCGTGAACGTGAACTGGTTCGACTTCGGGAGGTGAGTCGAGAGCTGGTGTTTCACGCCGGCCCGCGTCGAGAGGCTGACGACGCGCTGTGTTGAATGGCTCGGTCGCCCCCGGGAGCGCTGAAAGCCTGTGTCGACAACCCGAACGTGCTCAGCGCTTCGCGCCGCTGTGCGTTCGGGTTCTCGACACAGGCACGCCCCCTGCGGCTCCCTCGCGGCGGGCGGGTCACCGGGGTCGGTCGCGTAGCTCCGCCCGGAATGCCGCCGGGGTCAGGTCTGTGTGCTGGTGAAAGAACTTGGAGAAGTTGGCGGCGTCGGGGAAACCGATGGCGGCGCCGATGCGGCCGATGGGCATGTCGGTGTGGGCCAGCAGACGCTTGGCCTCCAGGATGACGCGTTTGCCGATGAAGCCCTTGGGGGTTTCGCCGGTGGCGGCGCGGACCGCGCGGACGAGGGTGCGGCGGGAGTAGCCGAGGGCGTCGGCGTAGGCGCTGACGCTGTGGTTGGTGGCGAAGCCCTTCTCGACCGCGTCCCGGAAGAGGGTGAAGGTGGTGTCGGCCTGCTGTCGCTCGGCCTCCGCTGAGCTGGTCGCGAGATGGGCCAGGCGCAGCAGGAACGCGGTGAGCGAGTGGCGCAGTACCGAGGTGTGCAGGCTCAGGGGGAGGGTGGCCGTGTCCTCGTACTCGCGTCGCAGGTGGTCCAGGGCCGCCTGGAGGCCGGTGCGTTGTGCCTCGTCGGGGTGGAGCAGGGGCGGCAGGTCGTAGCGGTAGAGGCCGGTGGCGGCCACGGTGGCGCGGGGCAGGAAACCGGGCTGCATGGTGAGGACGGTCCCGCGGTACTCGCTCGTGCGGGGGAAGCGGTGGACCTGGCCGGGGCGGATCCAGAGGATGTCGCCGGCCGTCGCCTCGTACTCGGCGAAGTCGATCATGTGGTGCACGGGGCCCGCGGTGAAGAGCATCACCACGTGGAAGTCGATGCGGTGCACGCGGTCCAGCGGGGCGTCGGCGGCGTGCCAGGTTCGGCCGGTGCCCAGCGGGCCGACCTGCATCCCGACACCGGACACGCTCAGCTCGACCGGGAAAGGGAACGTTCTGATGCCGTCTCCGCTGCCGTCACCGTCCCCGGCTTGGATGGTTGTGTCCGCCATGTCGTGCTCGCGCCGCCCCTGCCCCGGTGTCCTGTGTCCCACTTTCACCACAGGCTGACACACGATGACCTTTCCTCTCAAAAGTCAGACTTTTAGTTTTGAAGGTGTTCCGCTGGTCACCCCCTTTCCGTGAGGACTTCTTGAAGATGAGCGCGCAGACCTCAGGCCGTCTTGAGTGGACCGAGCTCGACCGGCGTGCCGTCGACACCGCCCGTGTTCTGGCGGCCGATGCCGTACAGAAGGCCGGGAACGGCCATCCCGGCACCGCGATGAGCCTCGCTCCGGCCGCGTACACGATCTTTCAGAAGATGATGCGTCATGACCCGGCCGATCCCGAGTGGAGCGGGCGGGACCGGTTCGTGCTGTCCCCCGGGCACACCTCGCTCACCCTGTACACCCAGCTCTTCCTCGCCGGGTACGAGCTGCAGCTCGCTGACCTGAAGGCGTTCCGGACCCATGGGTCGAAGACGCCGGGGCATCCCGAGTACGGGCACACGGCGGGCGTGGAGACCACGACCGGTCCGCTCGGGCAGGGCGTCGCCAACGCCGTCGGGATGGCGATGGCCGCCCGGTACGAGCGCGGCCTGTTCGATCCGGAGGCGCCGGAGGGCGAGTCGCCGTTCGACCACACCATCTGGGCGATCGTCTCCGACGGCGACCTGGAGGAGGGGATCTCCGCGGAGGCCTCCTCACTGGCGGGGCACCAGAAGCTCGGCAATCTGGTCTTCCTCTACGACGACAACCACATCTCCATCGAGGGCGACACCGCGACCGCCTTCTCCGAGGACGTGCTGAAGCGGTACGAGGCCTACGGCTGGCACACCCAGCGCATCGAGCCCGCCGCCGACGGCGACATCGATGTCCAGGCGCTCCATACGGCGCTGAAGGCCGCGCAGGCCGAGACCGGGCGCCCCTCGGTCATCGCGATGCGCACGATCATCGCCTGGCCTGCGCCGAACGCGCAGAACACCGAGGCCGCGCACGGCTCGGCGCTCGGTGCCGACGAGGTCGCCGCCACCAAGGCCGTCCTCGGCTTCGACCCGGAGCAGACCTTCGAGGTCGCGGGCGACGTCCTCGCCCACACCCGGGCCGCCCTCGACCGGGGCGCCGAAGCGCACGCCGCCTGGGACAAGCGGATCAGCGAGTGGCGTGCCGCCTCGCCCGAGCGCGCCCGGCTCTTCGACCGGGTCGTGGCCGGTCAGCTGCCCGAGGGCTGGGAGGCCGCGCTCCCCGTCTTCGAGGAGGGCAAGGCCCTGGCCACCCGCGCCGCCTCCGGCAAGATCCTCCAGGCGCTGGGTGCGGTCATTCCCGAGCTGTGGGGCGGCTCGGCCGACCTGGCCGGTTCCAACAACACCACCATCGACAAGACGTCGTCCTTCCTGCCGCAGGGCAACCCGCTGCCGGAGGCCGACCCGTACGGCCGTACCGTTCACTTCGGCATCCGCGAGCACGCCATGGCCGCGGCGATGAACGGCATCGCGCTGCACGGCAACACCCGCGTCTACGGCGGCACCTTCCTGGTGTTCTCCGACTACATGCGCAACGCCGTACGCCTGTCGGCCCTGATGCAGCTGCCGGTGACGTACGTGTGGACGCACGACTCCATCGGGCTCGGCGAGGACGGTCCGACGCATCAGCCGGTCGAGCATCTGGCCTCGCTGCGGGCGATTCCCGGCCTGAACATCGTCCGGCCGGCCGACGCCAACGAGACCGCCGTCGCCTGGGCCGGGATCCTCCAGCGGCACGCCACCGACCCGGCGCCGCACGGCCTCGCCCTCACCCGTCAGGGCGTGCCGACGTACTCGCGCAACGAGGACGCGGCGAAGGGCGGTTACGTCCTGCGCGAGTCCTTCACCCCCACTCCTGAGGTGATCCTCATCGCCACCGGCTCCGAGGTCCAGCTCGCGGTCGCCGCACGCGAGGAACTGGAGGCGGAAGGTGTGGGCACCCGGGTGGTGTCGATGCCGTCCGTGGAGTGGTTCGAGGAGCAGCCCCGTGAGTACCGCGAGAGCGTCCTGCCGCCGTCCGTGAAGGCGCGTGTCGCCGTCGAGGCCGGGGTGGGTCTGACGTGGTACCGCTTCGTGGGGGACGCGGGACGCATCGTCTCGCTGGAGCACTTCGGCGCCTCCGCCGACGCCAGGACCCTGTTCGCCGAATACGGCTTCACCGCCGAGAACGTCGCCGCCGCGGCCCGGGCCTCCCTCGCTGCCGCGCGTGCCTGATCCGATCGCCAGAAAGAAGATGACACTGTGACCATCGAAGCGACCGCCACCGCGCAAGCCCTCCAGCGCCTGTCCGACGAGGGCGTCTCCATCTGGCTGGACGACCTGTCCCGCCAGCGGATCACCTCCGGCAACCTCGCCGAACTCATCGACAGCAGGCACGTGGTCGGCGTGACCACCAATCCGTCGATCTTCCAGGCCGCGATCGGCTCGGGTGAGGGGTACGAGGAGCAGCTCGCCGATCTCGCCGCGCGGGGCGTCACGGTCGACGAGGCCGTACGGATGATGACCACCGCCGACGTCCGCGCCGCCGCCGACATCCTGCGGCCGGTGTACGACGCGACCGGCGGACGGGACGGCCGGGTCTCCATCGAGGTCGACCCGCGGCTGGCCCACCGCACCGAGGCGACCGTCGCCGAGGCCAAGCAGCTGGCCTGGCTGGTCGACCGGCCCAACGTGATGATCAAGATTCCGGCGACGAAGGCCGGTCTCCCGGCGATCACCGAGGTCATCGGCCTCGGTATCAGTGTCAACGTCACGCTGATCTTCTCGCTGGAGCGGTACCGCGAGGTGATGGACGCCTATCTGGCGGGTCTGGAGAAGGCCGCCGCGAAGGGCCTCGACCTCGCCGCCATCCACTCCGTGGCGTCCTTCTTCGTCTCCCGCGTCGACTCCGAGATCGACAAGCGGCTGACGGTGCTGGGCACCGACGAGGCCCTCGCGCTGAAGGGCCGGGCGGCCCTCGCCAACGCGCGGCTCGCCTACGAGGCGTACGAGGACGGGTTCGGCTCTGCCGGCGATCCGACACGCGGCGGGGAGCGCTGGACCGCCCTCGCCGGCGCCAGGGCCAACAAGCAGCGCCCGCTGTGGGCCTCGACCGGTGTGAAGGACCCGGCTTACAAGGACACCCTGTACGTCGACGAGCTGGTCGCGCCCGGCACCGTCAACACCATGCCGGAGGCGACCCTGATCGCCACCGCCGACCACGGCGAGATCACCGGCGACACGGTGAGCGGCGGCTACGCGCAGGCACGCGCCGATCTGGCCGCCGTGGAAACGCTCGGGGTGTCCTACGACGAGGTCGTGCAGCAGTTGGAGGACGAGGGCGTCGCCAAGTTCGAGGCGGCCTGGAACGACCTGCTGGCCACCGTCACCAAGTCGCTGGACAGCAAGGAGGCCGACGCGGAATGACCGAGGTTCCTGGCATCGAGACCGCCGGGTGGGACAACCCGCTCCGCGACGCCCGCGACCGGCGGCTGCCCCGCATCGCCGGTCCCTCGGGGCTCGTCATCTTCGGCGTCACCGGCGACCTGTCCCGCAAGAAGCTGATGCCGGCGGTGTACGACCTCGCCAACCGCGGCCTGCTGCCGCCGGGCTTCTCCCTCGTCGGCTTCGCCCGGCGGGACTGGGAGGACCAGGACTTCGCGCAGGTCGTACACGACTCGGTGCGCGCGCATGCGCGCACCGAGTTCCGCGAGGAGGTCTGGCAGCAGCTCGCCGAGGGCATGCGGTTCGTCCCCGGCGACTTCGACGACGACCAGGCGTTCAAGCAGCTTAGGTCCGCCGTCGACGAGTTGGATGTCTCGCGGGGCACCAGCGGCAATTACGCCTTCTATCTCTCCGTACCGCCGAAGTTCTTCCCGAAGGTCGTCCGGCAGCTGAAGAAGCACGGGCTGGCGGATGCTCCTGAAGGCTCCTGGCGGCGTGCGGTGATCGAGAAGCCGTTCGGGCACGACCTCGCCAGCGCGCGTGAGCTGAACGCGATCGTGCACGACGTGTTCGAGCCGGACCAGGTCTTCCGCATCGATCACTACCTCGGCAAGGAGACCGTCCAGAACATCCTGGCGCTCCGCTTCGCCAACCAGATGTACGAGCCGATCTGGAACCGGTCGTACGTCGACCACATCCAGATCACGATGGCCGAGGACATCGGCATCGGGGGGCGAGCCGGTTACTACGACGGCATCGGCGCCGCGCGTGACGTCATCCAGAACCACCTCCTGCAGCTGATGGCGCTCACCGCGATGGAGGAGCCCATCGCGTTCGACGCGGAATCGCTGCTCACCGAGAAGCTGAAGGTCCTGAAGTCCGTGCGGCTGCCGGAGAACCTGGGCGAGCACACCGTGCGGGCCCAGTACGCGGCGGGCTGGCAGGGCGGCGCGCAGGTGCCCGGGTACCTCCAGGAGGACGGCATCGACCCCGAGTCGGCGACCGACACCTACGCGGCGCTCAAGCTGGAGGTCGACAACCGGCGCTGGGCCGGCATCCCCTTTTACCTCCGCACCGGCAAGCGGCTGGGCCGCCGCGTCACCGAGATCGCGGTGGTCTTCAAGCGGGCGCCCCACTCGCCGTTCGACTCGACGGCCACCGAGGAACTCGGCCAGAACGCGATCGTCATCCGGGTCCAGCCGGACGAAGGCATGACCGTCCGGTTCGGTTCGAAGGTGCCGGGCACCTCGATGGAGATCCGGGACGTGTCGATGGACTTCGCGTACGGCGAGTCGTTCACGGAGTCCAGCCCGGAGGCGTACGAGCGGCTCATCCTCGACGTCCTTCTGGGCGATGCCAACCTGTTCCCCCGCCACCAGGAAGTGGAAGAGTCCTGGAAGATCCTCGACCCGATCGAGAAGTACTGGGCGAACCACGGCAGGCCCGCCCAGTACGCCTCGGGCGGCTGGGGACCCGGGGAAGCCGACGAGATGCTCGCACGAGACGGACGGAGCTGGCGCAGGCCATGAAGATCGACCTGACCGACACCACGGCAAGCAAGATCAACAAGGCGTTGGTGCAGGGCCGCCGCGCCATCGGCACACCGGCCGTGGGCATGGTCCTGACGATGGTCATCGTCACGGACGAGGAGAACGCCTACGACTCGATCAAGGCGGCCGAGGAGGCCTCGCACGAACACCCCGCGCGCACCCTGGTCGTCATCAAGCGGCACGCCCGCACCCCGCGCGACCGCACCAACTCCCGCCTCGACGCCGAGGTCCGGGTGGGCGCCGACGCGGGCACCGGCGAGACGGTGGTCCTGCGGACGTACGGCGAGGTGTCCGACCACGCCGACTCCGTCGTCCTGCCGCTGCTGCTGCCGGACGCGCCGGTCGTGGTGTGGTGGCCGGCGGACGCGCCCGAGAACCCGGCGAAGGACCCGCTGGGCGCGCTGGCCCAGCGCCGGATCACCGACCTGTACGCCGTGGACGACCCGCTCCAGGTACTGGAGAGCCGGGTCCGCTCCTACGCGCCCGGCGACACCGACCTCGCCTGGACCCGGCTGACCCCGTGGCGCTCGATGCTGGCCGCGGCCCTGGACCAGGCCCGGGTGGAGGTGACCTCGGCGGCCGTGGAGGCCGAGGCGGAGAACCCGGCGGCCGAGCTGCTGGCCCGCTGGCTTCAGGCCCGCCTCGACGTCACCGTCGACCGCGTCGTCACCGCGGGTCCGCTCGTCACGGCGGTCCGCCTGTCCACCGCGCGCGGCGAGATCGTGATCGACCGTCCCGAGGGCCCGCTGGCCACGCTGTCCCTGCCCGGCCAGCCCGCACGCACTCTCGCGCTGAAGGTCCGCACCACCTCCGAACTCATCGCCGAGGAACTGCGCCGCCTCGACGCGGACGAGATGTACGCCATCGCCCTGCGCGGCGAGGGAGGGACCCCCGCCCATGTCTGACTTCCCCAAACCGGCCAGGCGGCCCGAGTGGACGGCCCTGGAGGACCACCGCGCGGACGCGCTGCGATGTCCCCGGCTGCGTGAGCTGTTCGCGGACGATCCCGGGCGCGCGGAGCGGTATGTGGTGCGCGTCGGCGATCTGCGCGTCGACTACTCCAAGCACCTGGTCACCGACGAGACGCTGGCCCTGCTCCAGGAACTCGCCGCCGCCACCGAGGTGCCGGGGCTGCGCGACGCCATGTTCCGCGGTGACCGCATCAACATCACCGAGGACCGCGCCGTGCTGCACACCGCGCTGCGCGCCCCGCGGGACGCGGTGATCGAGGTGGACGGCGAGAACGTCGTCCCGGGCGTGCACGCCGTCCTCGACAAGATGGCCGGCTTCGCGGACCGCGTCCGCTCGGGCGAGTGGACCGGCCACACCGGCCGCCGGATCCGCAATGTCGTCAACATCGGCATCGGCGGCTCCGACCTGGGCCCGGCCATGGCCTACGAGGCGCTGCGCCCGTACACCGCACGGGAGTTGACGTTCCGCTTCGTGTCGAACGTCGACGGCGCCGACCTGCACGAGGCCGTCCGCGACCTGGACCCGGCGGAGACGCTGTTCGTCGTGGCGTCCAAGACGTTCACCACGATCGAGACGATCACCAACGCCACCTCGGCGCGGTCCTGGCTGCTCGCCGGGCTGGGTGGCGACGACAAGGCGGTGGCCCGGCACTTCGTCGCGCTGTCGACGAACGCCCGGAACGTAAGCGAGTTCGGCATCGACCCGGACACCATGTTCGAGTTCTGGGACTGGGTCGGCGGACGCTACTCGTACGACTCGGCGATCGGGCTGTCCCTGATGATCGCCATCGGCCCGGACCGGTTCCGCGAGATGCTCGACGGCTTCCGCGTCGTCGACGAGCACTTCAGGAGCGCGCCCGCAGCGGCCAACGCCCCGCTGATCATGGGCCTGCTGGGCGTCTGGTACGGCAACTTCTTCGGGGCCGAGTCGCACGCGGTGCTGCCGTACAGCCACTACCTGTCCAAGTTCACCGCCTACTTGCAGCAGCTCGACATGGAGTCCAACGGCAAGTCGGTGGACCGGGACGGGCACCCGGTGGGCTGGACCACGGGTCCGGTGGTGTGGGGCACGCCCGGCACCAACGGGCAGCACGCCTACTACCAGCTGATCCACCAGGGCACCCGGCTCATACCGGCCGACCTGATCGGCTTCGCGCGGCCGGTCGCCGAGCTGAGCGACGAACTGAAGGCGCAGCACGACCTGTTGATGGCCAATTTGTTCGCCCAGGGTCAGGCGCTGGCCTTCGGCAAGACCGCGGACGAGGTGCGCGCGGAGGGCGTGCCCGAGGAGCAGGTGCCGCACCGCACCTTCCCCGGCAACCACCCGACCACGACGATCCTCGCCCCCGAGCTGACCCCGTCGGTCCTCGGCCAGCTGGTCGCGCTGTACGAGCACAAGGTGTTCGTGCAGGGCGCGATCTGGCACATCGACTCCTTCGACCAGTGGGGCGTCGAGCTGGGCAAGGTCCTCGCCAAACGGGTGCAGCCCGCCCTGACCGAAGGCGCCGCCGTCCCCGGTCTCGATCCCTCCACCGCCGCCCTCGTAGCCGCCTGCCGCGAACTCAAGGAAGAGAAGAACTGACCATGGCACCGACGCAACCGATGCAACTGGGCCTCGTCGGCCTCGGCAAGATGGGCGGCAACATGCGCGAGCGGATCCGCCGCGCGGGCCACACCGTCGTCGGCTACGACCGCAACCCCGAGGTCTCCGACGTCAGCAGCCTGACCGAACTGGTCGAGCGGCTTCAAGCGCCGCGCATCGTCTGGGTGATGGTCCCGGCCGGCGCCCCCACCCAGTCCGTCGTCGACGAACTCGGCGGCCTTCTGCAGCCCGGCGACACCGTCGTCGACGGCGGCAACTCCCGCTGGACCGACGACGAGAAGCACGCCGAGGAGCTGGGCGCCAAGGGCATCGGCTTCGTCGACGCCGGTGTCTCCGGCGGCGTGTGGGGCCTGGAGAACGGATACGCCCTGATGGTCGGCGGCGACAAGGAGCATGTCGACCGGCTCCAGCCGATCTTCGAGTCGCTCAAGCCTGAGGGCCCGTACGGCTATGTCCACGCGGGCAAGGTGGGTGCGGGCCACTTCTCGAAGATGGTCCACAACGGCATCGAGTACGCCATGATGCAGGCCTACGCCGAAGGCTGGGAGCTGCTGGAGAAGGCCGACTCCGTGACGGATGTGCGCGAGGTCTTCCGGTCCTGGCAGCAGGGCACGGTCATCCGCTCCTGGCTGCTCGACCTCGCCGTCAACGCCCTCGACCAGGACGAGCACCTGGACAAGCTGCGCGGCTACGCGGAGGACTCCGGCGAGGGCCGCTGGACCGTGGAGGCCGCCATCGACAACTCGGTGCCGCTGCCCGCGATCACGGCGTCCCTCTTCGCCAGGTTCGCCTCTCGCCAGGACGACTCGCCGCAGATGAAGATGATCGCGGCGCTGCGCAACCAGTTCGGCGGCCACGCCGTCGAGTCGAAGGAGTAGCGGGCCGTGGCGGACCCGGAACGTCCGGTCATAGCCGGTTGACACCGGGAAAGCGGGCCCGCCAGAGTCGTGGCCGATGGAGATCAACGATCTGACACCGGCCGAACAGCGCGTCTGGCGGGCCTTCGCTACGGGAACGACCGTGGATTTCCGCCCGGAGGGGGCGGAGGACGGCCCGGAACGGACCGTCCGCGCGTCCGTGTTGCGGGCGCTCCTCCTCAACGGCCCCCGGGAGCAAGGGGAAGTGGCGGCCCTGAAGGTGCTCGGGGCCCGGATCACCGGTGTACTGGACCTGCGCTTCGCGACGGTCGACAGCGTGGTGCGCCTCGGCTATTGCAGCTTCGACGAAGCCCCTCGCCTGGCCGGTGCCCAGCTCAACTACCTCAGCCTGCGCGGCTCCGTGCTGCCCGGCCTGGCGGCCGCGCGGAGCAGGATCGACGGCAGCGTGACACTGACCCGCTGCCGGATCGGTGGGCCGGTGCGGCTCGACGGCGCGCAGATCTCCGGTGCGCTGTACCTGGACGAGGCGGAAGTCACCGCCACTGACACGACGGAGCCGGTGCTCCAGCTCAACCAGGTCACCGTCGACGACGACCTCTGCGCCCGCCGCCTGCGCACCCAGGGCATGATCCGGCTCGACGGCGCCACCGTGGCGGGCTCGCTCGACCTGGAGGACGCGGAACTGCGCAACCCCGGCGGCTCGGCCCTCAGCGCCGAGGCCCTAGAAGTCGGCGCCAATGTCCTCGGCAGACGCCTGAGCGCGCAGGGGCGTATCGACATGCGCGGCGCTCGCATACCCGGCCGGCTGGACCTGCTGAGCAGCACGCTGTCCAACCCCGGTGGTACCGCGATGCGGGCGAGCAGCTGTGTCATCGGCGAGGTGTGGTTGCGCAGGGGGCCGCAGATCGAGGGCATGCTCAACCTGCGCCGCTCGCAGATAGAGCACCTCAACCTGGCGCCGGAGATGCTCCCGGACCAGGTCCGCATCCTCGACCTCACCTACACCTCGCTCACCCCGCATGTGCCGCCCGAGCAGCGGCTGCCCATGCTGGAGCGGGACGAGGGCAGGTTCGACCCGCACGGCTACGAGCAGTTGACCGCCTCCTACCGCCGCACCGGCGACGACCACGCCGCCCGCCTGGTCCAGCTCGCCAAGCAGCGCCGGCACCGCACCACCCTGCCCTGGTACGGCCGGCTGTGGGGGCAGGTCCAGGACGCCACCGTCGGCTACGGTTTCCGGCCGATGCGCGCGCTGGGCTGGCTGCTGTCCCTGCTCGCCATCGGCTCCGTCGCGTTCGCGCTGCACACGCCGCCGGCGCTGAAGGCGGACGAGGCACCGCGGTTCAATGCGGTCTTCTACACCCTGGACCTGCTGCTGCCGGTGATCTCCTTCGGCCAGGAGGCGGCCTTCGCGCCGGAAGGCCGGCAGCAGGCCCTGGCGTACGCCCTCGTCCTCCTCGGCTGGCTCCTGGCCACCACGGTCGTCGCCGGCGTCACCCGCACCGTCAACCGCCAGTGACCGCCCGCGCGGTGTGCGGCGTGCTGCGCGGGCGCGGGCACCTCCCGGCCGGTGATACGGCGGACCAGTCCGCCGGCCGACTCCCGGGCCCGCCTTTCACCCCAGCGGCATGGGGACGGCACATCAACGCCCTGACCTCGCTCCCTCCAGGGCGCTGATCACGAGGGTGGCGAGCGGCTCGGCACGCCCCTCCGCCACCCCCATGCCGACCAGCGCCTCCGCGACCGGCCGGATCCAGGTGGCGGAGGCGGTGGAGCGGGTACGGCCGCTGCTCGCACCCATGTGCCACACGGCCTTCGTCTGCGGACCCGCCCCGAACGCCCTGCTGATGAAGCTGTCCGTGAACCCCTTCCTGATCACCCTGGTGACCGGCTTCACCGAGGCGTGCCACTTCGGTGCGCGGCGCTGCCGAACCGCGGCTGACTTCGCCGAGCCGGCTCAGGCCCGGCGGGGAATGCCGTAGGCCCGCGCCACCTTCAGGCGCAGCACCAGCCGCCCGTCGCGGACCATCGCGGCCCGGTAGTCGTCCCAGTCGGGATGCTCGCCCCTGACGTCGCGGTAGAGCCGGACCAGCTCCTCGACCGTCTCGTCGTACGGGTGCTTCGCGACGGGCGAGAGGTCGGCCGTGCCCTCGGCGACGGTGTAGGCCCAGGCGTCGGGGGTGGTCACGTGGTACGACGCCCTGGGGTCCCGGCGCAGATTGCGCGTCTTGGCGCGGTCGTCCGTGATCGAGACCCGAATGATCCGCTCGCCCGGGTAGTAGGCGTGGTTGACGTTCGACAGCTGGGGCCGTCCGTCGCGCTTGAGGGTGACCAGCACTCCGGCCCTGGTCTCGGAGAGCAGCGCCAGCAGAGCGTCCTGAGACGAGTCGTGAGTCATGTCTGGATCAACCGGTGCGGGGGCTTTTCGCATTCCCCGGCGACGGACCGCACCCGTGCACGGCGTTGTCTGTGCTTTCCGCCACGTCGGCCGTCGATCGTGCCTGTCCGAACGACCGGAAACGCGTTCCTACGCGACCATGGGATCCGAGGGCGTTGCGGCTGGGTATGCCGGACCGCACCTCGACGAAAGCGACGGAGGACACCGATGGCACTGCTGCGACAAGAGGCCGAACCCGACGAGGTGGGGCTGGACCCGAAGGCGCTGGACCGCCTCGACCAGTACTTCGCCCACTACGTCGACGAGGGGCGGCTGCCCGGCTGCCTGGTGGCCGTCTCGCGCGGCGGACACGTCGCCCATCTGACCACGCACGGCCGGCGTGACATCGCGGCAGGACTGCCCGTCGAGGCGGACACGCTGTGGCGGATCTACTCCATGACCAAGCCGGTCACCGCGGTCGCCGCGCTGCTGCTGATGGAGGAGGGCAAGCTGTCGCTGGACGACCCGGTCGCCGCGCACCTGCCGGTCTTCGCCGGCGTCGAGGTGTACGACAGCGGCTCCGGCGCCGACGTCACCACGCGCCCGGCCGCCGGGCCGATGCTGATCCGGCATCTGCTCACCCACACCGCGGGCCTGACCTTCGCCTTCTACCACTCCCACCCCGTCGACGCCCTCTACCGCGAGGCCAACCTGGAGTCGGCGGTTCCGCCGGGTGCGAACCTGGCCGAGACGATCGACGTGTACGCGAGCCTGCCGCTGCAGTTCGAGCCGGGCACGCAGTGGAACTATTCGGTGGCGTCGAACGTGCTGGGCCGGGTCATCGAGGTCGCGTCCGGGCAGTCCCTGGACGAGTTCTTCCAGGAGCGCGTCTTCCGGCCGCTCGGGATGCCCGACGCCGGGTTCCAGGTCTCGGCCGAACAGGCGGGCAGGCTGGCCGAGTTGTACGGCGAGACCGAGGGCGGCGGCATCGAGCCGATCCCCGGGCTGCCGCTGCACGGCCGGCCCAGGTTTTTGTCCGGCAGCGGCGGCTTGGTGACCGGCGCGTACGACATGCACCGCTTCATGGAGATGCTGCGGCGCCGCGGCGAACTCGACGGCGTCCGCCTGCTCGCCCCCGAGACCGTGGACCTGATGACCTCCAACCACCTTCCCGGCGGCGCCGATCTGCGCTCCTTCGGCGCTCCCCCGCACAGAGAGCCCGGCAACGAGGGCGTCGGCTTCGGCTTCGGTGTCTCCGTGGTGATCGACCCGGCCCGGACGCTCGCGCCCTCGGGGCTGGGCACCTACGGCTGGAGCGGAGTAGCGACGACGACGTTCTTCGTCGACCCGGGCCGCGATCTGACCGTGCAGTTCATGACCCAGGTGCGGCCCCGGACCTCGCACACGATGTTCCCGGACCTCAAGCGGCTCGTGTACGAGGCCGTCACCGACTGATCAGCTCAGCGTGAACTCGACGCCGTCCCGGGCGAGTTCGTCCAGCCACTCCCGCGAGCGCGCCGCGGTCCCGGCGGCGCGGCTCAGGCCCGGTGGCAGGGAGCCGTCCAGGATGTGCCGGACACCGAGCGCGAGGGTGCGGGAGACACAGCGGGCCATCGCGCTCTCCTCCGCGTCGCCGGTCAGGTCCAGGAGGTAGCCGCCGGACCACTGGTTCACCTCCAGCGACACCGCGAGCACCACCCGGTCCCGGTCCGCCTCGGTGGTCGGGTACGTGGCCGCCAACTCCTGTGCCAGGGCGGCGATCCGGCCGTCGTCGCCCGCCTTCAGCTCTTCGAACACGGCGTCCCAGGCCCGCAGCCAGCCGGCCAGACGCAGCGTGCCGCGGACGAAGGCCTGCGGTTTCCAGGCGGGCGGCAGTCCGTACTGCTCCATGAAGGGCAGGCTGTCGCGGTTGGGGTAGGCCTCGAAGGTCTCACCGTCGACGACATGCTCCCGGGTCGCCTCCCAGGGCCGGTCGGCGACGGTCTGCGCGCCGTCCTCGATGTAACGGGCCGGTGAGCGCAGGGCGCCCAGGACCCCCGCGGGCGCCCAGCTGAAGCGGTACCTGAAGTCGTTCGGGACCGCGGGGACGCCGCCGCAGTACGAGGTGAGGCGGTACGAGGCCGCCGTGTCGGCGCCGATCTCCGCCCGGGCGCGGGCGACAAGGCTGTGCGCGAACAGGTGGTCGATGCCGGGGTCGAGACCGGCCTCGGTGAGCACGACCAGCCCCGCCCCCGTCGCCGCGGGCACCTGATCGAGGACCGCCTCCGACACATAACTGGAGCAGGCGAAATGCGCCCTCCCCCGCAGCCGACCCGGTGCAGTCCGCTGTCGTATCCGGCCTCCTCGCGGAAACGGCCGAAGGCCTCCAGGCTGCGGGCGCCGAGCTGGATGTTGAGTTCGTCGGAGAACTGCGCCCGCACACCGCCCGCCGCCTCGGACGTGGATCCGGCCCCCAGCTCGTCCCGTTCCACCAGGACGACGTCCCGTACGCCGGCGCGGGCGAGGTGGTAGGCGATGCTCGTGCCCATGACCCCGCCGCCGATGACGACGACCCGAGCCTGCAGCTTCACGTGTGTGCCTCCTCGGCGGCGTCGATCACGGCCGGGCGGCGCCGCCGGGCAGACGCCCCACCCGGTCCCCGGAGAGGAAGAGGACGTCGTCGGTCATTCCCTCTTCCTGTCCGGACCGGCGCCACGGCAGTCAGGACCAGTGCGCCACGGCGTCCAGATGGGGCAGGTGGTGGTCGAGGCGCTCCCGCTTCGTCCGCAGATAGGTGATGTTGTTCTCACACGGCGGTATGAGCAGCGGGACCTGCTCGGCCACTTTGATGCCGTGCTCCAGCAACGCCTCGCGTTTGCGCGGGTTGTTGGACAGCAGGCGTACGGAGCGCACGCCCAGGTCGTCGAGGATCCGTGCGGCGACGCCGTAGTCGCGGGCGTCCACCGGCAGACCGAGCGCGAGGTTCGCCTCGACGGTGTCCAGGCCGTCCGCCTGCAGCGCCATCGCGCGCAGTTTGCCCAGCAGGCCGATGCCGCGGCCCTCGTGCCCACGCAGATAGACGACGACGCCGCGCCCCTCGGCGACGACGGCGCGCAGCGCGGAGGCGAGTTGATCGCCGCACTCGCAGTGCTGGGAGCCGAAGGCGTCGCCGGTCAGGCATTCGGAATGCAGCCGGGTGAGGACGTCGTCCGTGCCGATGTCACCGTGGACCAGGGCCACTTGCTCGTCGCCGCGATCGTGGTCGAGATAGCCGACCGCGCGGAATTCCCCATACACCGTGGGCAGGGGCGCATTCACGACACGCTCGACGCCCGTCCGCTGTGCGGACTTCTGCGGTGACTTCTTGGCGAGTACGCCGATGTTTTCTGTCATGATCTGGTTCCTAAGCAGAGACGAAAGGCCGTGAGGAAATGAGTGGTACGGAAACGCGTTCGGCGGCATACGGGCTGTTGCCGGCGGACACCACACAGGACGTACGCACGCGCGGGGCAGGCGTCTCACGGCAGGTCGCCGTCCTTCCCGTCGGGAGCTTCGAGCAGCACGGCCCCTTCCTTCCGCTGGCCACCGACACGCTCGTCGCCTGTGCCGTCGCGCGGGAGATAGCCGCCGCGCACCCGG
The DNA here is from genome assembly GCF_009709555.1 of Streptomyces blattellae. Classification (GTDB taxonomy): domain Bacteria; phylum Actinomycetota; class Actinomycetes; order Streptomycetales; family Streptomycetaceae; genus Streptomyces; species Streptomyces blattellae. Next base: position 271,669 of record NZ_WJBG01000127.1, read on the forward strand.
TGCACCTCCTTCCTCCGGTGACGATCTCCTGCTCGCACGAGCATGCGGCCTGGCCGGGGACCGTCAGCATCTCCTCCGTCACCCTTCACGCGGTGATACGGGACATAGCGGCTTCGCTCCGCCGGTCGGGCGTCGACACGCTGGTGCTGGTCAACGGGCACGGCGGAAACTACGTACTGGGCAACGTCGTTCAGGAATCCTCCGCGCGCGGTGAGTCGATGGCGCTGTTCCCGGCCGGGGAGGACTGGGAGACGGCGCGGGAGCGGGCGGGGGTGCGGACCTCGCTGCTCACCGACATGCACGCGGGGGAAATTGAGACCTCCATCCTTCTGCACGCTCATCCTGAATGGGTCAGGCCCGGTTATGAGACCGCTGATTTCGTCGCGGACGACCGGCGTCATCTGCTGACTCGCGGAATGTCCGCCTATACCGATTCGGGTGTCATCGGGCGTCCTTCGCTGGGTTCGGCGGAAAAAGGGAAGGCGCTGCTGGAGAGCCTCGCGGATTCCTTCGGCGCGTGTTTGTCGTTGTTCACGGATGCCGCGGGTGACGCGGGTGACTCACGGGGGTAGCGCCGGCGGGCGACCAGGACGAGGGCGCCGGGCAGGCTGGCCGCGAAGCTGAGCACGCCGTACACGACGGCGACGGCCAGTCCGCTGCTCGCGCCGAGCCCGGCGGCACCGAACGCCCAGGCGGTGACGCCCTCCCGGGGTCCCCAGCCGCCGACGTTCAGCGGCAGGCCCATGGCGAGCAGGGCGAGCACCGCGATCGGCAGCAGTACGACGGTGGAGGCGGCGGAGCCCGCGACGCTGGCGGCGAGCACGAACATCGCGATGTGACCGGCGAGCACGACGACGGACGACCCGACGATGCCGGGCCAGTTACGGCGCGACAGCAGGCCTCGGCGGGCCTCGCCGAGCGTCGAGCGCAGGGCACGCCCGCGGCGGGAGGGCGCCCGGTTCATACGCAGCGCCAGGACGACCGCGCTCGCGCCCAGCGCGGCGAACAGGATCAGCGGCGCGAACTGCCGGGTCTCGTCCCGCACCGGCGACTCCATGGTCAGCAGCACCGCGGCACCGACGAGTGCCAACACGGCCTGTCCGGCGGCCCGTTCGAGTACGACGGCCCGCACCCCGCGGCCGAGGTCGCCCTCGCTCTTCCCGTGCCGCACCGCCCGGTGCACATCGCCGAGCACGCCGCCCGGCAGGGCCGCGTTCAGGAACAGCGCCCGGTAGTAGTCGGCCACGGCCGGCCCGAACGGCAACCGGATCCGCAGCCCACGTGCCACCAGCGCCCAGCGCCAGGCACTGAACACGGTGGTGACGACGCCGATCCCGACCGCGGCGCCCAGCGTCACCACGTCGATGCGGCGCAGCCCGTCCAGGAACACGCCGCTGCCCATGCGCCAGAGCAGCACGGCGAGGATGGCGACGCCCGCGATGGTGCCGAGGTGGGGGCGGAGGCGGCGCAGGAAGGCGGGGCGGGTGGTGCCGTCGGACGCTGCGTCGACGGCGGTCCGGCGCGCATCGGCGAGCGGGGCGGTGTCCATGGCCGCCGGCCTCTCCACAGCAGCGCCTGGGGCGAGTTCGGCGGGCCGGTGGGGGGCGTGGGCCTGGCGTGTCTTCGCGCAGGTGGGCGCGGTCCGCGTCGTGGCGGGCGGCGTGACGCGAGCGCCCGTACCGACCCGTGCCACCGCGCGGACCCCCGCTGCCGCACGGACCCTGATCACCCGCACCGCCGCCTCGGCGGTCACCGCCTGTGCGGTCATGACGTCCCGCCCATCGGCCGTGACAGCGCCAGCAGGTCGGTGTGGTGGACGGTCACGCTCAACTCGCCCGCGGTGCAGGCCTCCAGGCGGTCGCGCAGGTAGGCGTCGGCGCGTCCGCGCAGTTCGGGGCGTTGCTCGACGGCCGCGCCGACCCAGCCGCGCAGCCACTGGGCGGTGAGGTCGGCTTCGTCGGGGCCGAGGCGCCAGGGGCTGGGGTGCATATGGACCGTCGCGCCACGGTCGGAGAAGGCCTCGCAGGCGACGGTGACCGCGTCCGGTCCGAGCAGGCCGGAGCGTCGCTGGTGGGCGTTGAACGCCTCGGCGATCTCCGTGTCCAGCGGGTGGGACGGGGTGAGGTCGACGCGTCCGGCGACCGAGAGCGTGAGCAGGGCCGGGCAGCCCGCGCCGGTGCAGGCGGCGGCGAGGGTGTCGATCTCCTCGCGGGTGAGGACGTCGAGGAGTGCGGACGCGGTGACCAGTGAGGCACCGGCGAGGGCGTCCGGGGTGAGCCGGGCGACGTCGCCGCGGCGTGACTCGACGGTGACGCGGCTGCCGTCGGCGGCGGAGCGCGGGGAGGACACGGCGGCGAAGTGCAGGAGGTAGGGGTCGCGGTCGTGCAGGATCCAGTGCTGGGCGCCGTCGAGTCGGGGGGCCAGCCAGCGCCCCATCGAACCGGTGCCGCAGCCCAGGTCGTGCACGACCAGGCCGCCGGCCCGCCCCGGCAGATTCGCCAGCCGGATCCGCAACGGATCGAGCAACTCCCCCGCCCGCGCCAGCGCGTCGGCCTCTTCCCGCAGCTGAAGCCACTCCGGCGCATACCGCGGCGGCTCCTCGGGCCCGTCCTCACGCAACCGCACGGTGGGCCGCTCACCGGGGCGGGGGGCGGGCCCGGCGCCGGGGATGACGTCGTCCGCGGACGGGACGGCGCCCCTCGACGCCGGCCCCGCGGACCGGCCTCCACTCCTCACCCCGGCCTCCAACGCCCCAGAGGCACCCCGTGGCCCCGCTCCCACAGCCGGAACCCCTGCCCCGGCCCCGGACTCCGTCGACCGGACCTCCAGCCCCGCCCCGAACTCCATCGCCCCAGAGACACCCCTCGCCCCCGCTCCCACAGCCGGGCCACGTCCCCCCGCCTCATACTTCGCCGCCCGGTCCCCAGGCGTCGCCGTCGTGACACCGCCCGGCCCGGGACGCGACGCAGTCGGTCGGGGCGGCTGGCCGGAGTCGGCGGATTCGGTGGGGTGCTGTCCCTGCCGGGCGGTAAGCGTCCCGTTCTGCTGAGCCGGTGCCGGATTCCGCAGTTCCCGCGGGCCTGGCTGTGCCGGGATGCCGCCGTGCTGGGTGGTCGCTGTCTTCCTCATGCCGCCCTCCTGGGCTGGTTCGGCAGTCGGCCCAGTACCGCGGCCAGGCTGCGGGCCGTGGTGGCCCAGCCGTCGAGGGCGGCGCGTCGTCCTCGGGCAGCCGCCTTGAGGCGGCGGCGTACGTCGGCCTCGCCGAACCAGCCGCGCAGTTCGGCGGCGAGGGCCAGGGGGTCCTCCGGGGGGACGAGGATGCCGGGCACGCCGCCGTCGGGGGCGCGGCCGACGGCCTCCGGCAGACCGCCGACGTCCGTCGCCAGCACCGGGATGCCGCGCGCCAGCGCCTCCGTCACCGCCATGCCGTAGGTCTCGGCGTAGGAGGTGAGGACCATGAGGTCGGCGGCGGCGTAGCTCGCGTCGAGTTCGGCGCCGGCCTGCGGTCCCGCCAGTACCAGCCGGTCCTCCAGACCGTACCGGGCGATCAGGGACCGCAGTTCGGCCACGTACGCCGGGTCGTGGCCGAGGCCGCCCACGCATACGCAGCTCCACGGCAGGTCGGCCACCGCGGCCAGCGCCTCCACCAGCCGGTGCTGTCCCTTGCGGGGCGTCACCGCGGCCACGCACAGCAGCCGGGAGACGCCGTCCGTGCCGGAGGCGAGGGGGGCGATGTCGGCGCCGGGGGCGGCGACATGGACCCGCTCGGGGGCGAGCCCGTGGTGGGCGACGAGGCGGCGGACGGCCCAGTCGGAGGTGGCGATCACGGCCGGCACCGCGCGCAGCACCGCGCGCTCCTTGGCGTCCAGCTCCGCGGCCACCGCGGGCGCAAGGCCCCGTTCGTCGCCGAGCGGGAGGTGGACGAGGACGGCGAGGCGCAGGCGTTCGGCCTCCGGGACGACGATCTCGGGGACGCCGCAGGCGACCAGACCGTCGAGGAGGACGGCCGTGTCATCGGGCAACTGCCGCAAGACGCGGGCGAGTTCCGCACGCGCGTCCGCTTGCGGCCGGGGCCAGCCGCCGTCCACGGTGTGCTTCTCGACCTGCCAGCCGAAGCCCGGCAGGTCCAGACACACCCGCCGGTCGTAGGCGTTGCCGCCGCTCGGCCGGGCCGGGTCGTCGACGCCGCCCGGCATGACGAAGTGCACGGAGCGCAGGGACATGGGGATGATCTCCGCGTTCTTCAGGGCGGAGTGCTGCACGGGGACGTAGTCGAGCCGCTTGGGCTCCAGGGCCCTGCCGGTGGCGGGGGGCTCCATGGTCGTGTCGGTCACAGGGCACGCTCGTAACTCGCCCAGGCGACATGCGACTCGTGCAGGGTGACGGTGAGGCCCGCGATGCCCCGGGCGCCCTCGCCGAGCGCGCCCTTCTCGATCCGCTCGGCGAGCCGGTCGGCGATGACCTTGGCCAGGAACTCCGTGGAGGTGTTGACTCCGGCGAAGTCGGGTTCGTTGTCGAGGTTTCTGTAGTTCAGCTCGGCGACGACGGCGGCGAGTTCCTGGGTGGCCAGTCCGATGTCGACGACGATGTTGTCGTCGTCCAGCTGCTCGCGCCGGAAGGTGGCGTCCACCAGGAACGTCGCCCCGTGCAGGCGCTGCGCGGGCCCGAAGACCTCGCCGCGGAAGCTGTGGGCGATCATGATGTGATCGCGGACGGTGATGCTGAACAACGGACGACCCTCCAGGTGCGGCGCGTCTGGTCCCCGGCTGATCGCCGCCGGGGATGCCGTGTAGTACGGCTCTCTGCCATGCCTTGTTCAGCGACCTGTTCCCCTTTTTGGGAGGTCAGGCGCTCTTGTCGTCCAGAACATGTCGGTCAGGGCGTGTCCGTCAGGGCGTGTCCGTCAGGGCGTGTCCGCGTACCTGACGCGGTGACACAGCGCCGGGATCTCGCCGGACGCGAGCCGCGGCAGCACGTCCGGGAGTTGCTCGAAGCCGCACTCTCCGGTGACGAGCGCGTCGAGGGCCGGGTCGGCGAGCAGGTCCAGGGCGAGGGCGAGCCGGTCGGCGTACGTGCGGCTGGACCGGCGGGCCGGGGAGACGGTGCCGACCTGGCTGCTGCGGATGACCAGGCGCCGGGAGTGGAAGGCCTCGCCGAGCGGCAGGCTGACCCGCCGGTCGCCGTACCAGCTCAGTTCGAGGACCGTGCCCTCGGCGGTGAGGAGTTCGAGCGAGCGGGCCAGGCCCTGTTCGGTGGCGCTGGCGTGGACGACCAGGTCGCAGTCGCCGAGGGCGTCCGCGGGGGCCGCGAAGCCGACGCCGAGTGCCTCGGCGACCTTGGCGCGTGCCGGGTCGGCGTCGACCAGTTGGACGCGTACGCCGGGAAAACGGGCCAGCAGCGCGGCCACCGAGCAGCCGACCATGCCGCCGCCGACCACGGCGATCCGGTCGCCGACCAGCGGCGCCGCGTCCCACAACGCGTTCACGGCGGTCTCCACCGTCCCGGCGAGCACGGCACGCGAGGCGGGCACCGACTCCGGCACCACGGTGACGGCCGCGGCCGGGACGACGTACCGCGTCTGATGCGGATAGAGGCAGAAGACCGTACGGCCGACCAGTGCCGCCGGGCCCTCCTCCACCACGCCGACGTTGAGGTAGCCGTACTTCACCGGGCCGGGGAACTCGCCCTCCTGGAACGGTGCCCGCATCGCCGCGTACTGGCTCTCGGGCACGCCGCCGCGGAAGACCAGCGTCTCGGTGCCGCGGCTGACCCCGGAGAACAGCGTGCGCACCAGTACTTCGTCCGTGCCGCGTTCCGGCAGATCCACCTCACGTGTCTCACCGCGCCCGGGCGAGTTGAGCCAGAAGGCGCGTGCGGTGGGGTTCATCGGAGTCCTCCTGAACGATCGGGTAGCCGTCCACGTACGGAGAGGTGCACAGGCCGCGCACAACGTAGCGGCGTTGATCGACTCTGTCACACGGCCGGAGGATGTTCGGTGGCCCTGAACCACACTTACGACGCGAGGCTCGTCCAGCAGGAGACCGCTGTGGGAGCGGGTGTGCAGATCCTGTTGCTGACCCTGCTCGGCACGGCGATCGGGATGGGGCCCGCGGGCTGGCTGACCGGGCTCACGTTCGCGATCGCCACCTGGGCCGTGCTCTCCCGGGCCCTGCACCGCTCCCGGCCGCGGTCCTTCGGCCCCGCGAACCGGGTCACGCTCGGCCGCTCCATCCTCGTCGGCGGTGTCACGGCCCTGGTCGCGGATTCCTTCCAGAGTCCGCCGCCCCTCACGCTGTTCGTCGGGCTGACCGCGGTGGCGCTGATCCTGGACGGAGTCGACGGCAAGGTGGCCCGCCGCACCGGCACCTCGACGGCGCTCGGCGCACGCTTCGACATGGAGGTCGACGCGTTCCTGATCCTGGTGCTGAGTGTGTACGTGTCGATGTTCCTGGGTCCGTGGGTGCTGCTGATCGGCACCATGCGCTACGTCTTCGTCGCCGCGGCCCGTGTCTGGCCGTGGCTCAACGCCCCGCTGCCGCCGAGCACCGCCCGCAAGACGGTGGCCGCGCTTCAGGGCGTGTTCCTGCTGGCGGGCGCGTCGAAGCTGCTGCCGTACGCGGCGACGTTCGGCATCGTGGCGCTGGCGCTGGGGCTGCTGGTGTGGTCGTTCGGACGGGATGTGCTGTGGCTCCGGCGGACGTCACGGACCGAGGAGACGCCCCGCCAGGAGGCTCCCGTGGAGGTCCGGGAGCCCGAGTTCGCCGCCCGGTGTGGCCGCGGAGCGGCAGCAGTCCGATCGCCCCGCCAGGAGACTGCCATGGCGGCCCCGGAACCCGAGTTCGCCACCCCATGACCGGTCAAACCCAGCCCGGCAACAGTCCGATCACACCACCAGAAGCTGCCATGAAGACCCGGGCACCCGAGTTCGCCTCCCGTTGACCGGTCAGGTACGGCCCGGCAGCAGGCCGATCAC